>QWII01000107.1 GCA_021405325.1 Caldilinea sp. CFX5
AGCCGACATTTGCCCCCTTCCCGGAGGTCTGGCCTGCGCGTGCGTAAGCCCTAGCCTGATTGGGAGACTTGTTCGCATTGACTTACTTCTTCCCGTCCACTGCACCCCAACTTCCGGTTTGTGATATACTCTCCTTATCAATTTTGAACTTCAGGTGCTAAGCAGTATAGTACGGCCTTGGAACAAAGGTGTCAGCGACAGCAAAGGAAGGAAATGGTATGCCAAACACGGGCGAGGTGCGCGTCGGCTTTATCGGCACAGGCTGGACGGAACGGGTGCAGATTCCCATGTTTCGACGGGGCGGGTTGGTGCCCCAGGCGATTAGCTCCGGCAACCCGGCCAATGCGCAACGAGTGGCGCAGCAATTGACGATTCCTGAGGTTTATACAGATTGGCGGGAGCTGATCACCGCCCCCAATGTTGATGTGGTGAGCATTGTCACGCCGCCCCACCTTCACGCCGAAATGGCAATTGCCGCATTACAGGCCGGCAAACATGTGATCTGCGAAAAACCGATGGCGCTCAATGTAGCCGAAGCCGAGGCGATGTTGGCGGCGGCCCAAGCGGCGCCGAATCAACTGGCCATCATTGACCACGAATTGCGCTTTCATCCTCAGCGTATTCACCTGCGGCGGCTCCTACGCGAGGGCTATGTAGGTGAGTTGGTTGCGATTCATCTAGACCGGCTGGGGAGCGAACGTTTAAACCCTGCCCTGCCGTGGAATTGGCTCGCTGATGCTGAACGGGGCGGCGGCATGTTGGGCGCAGTCGGTAGTCACTTGCTTGACCTGGCGCGTTGGCTGGTGGGCCGGATTGACAACCTGACGGCCCAATTGCAGATCGGCCATGCGCTACGCCAAGATCCTGCTACCGGCGTCCCCCAACCAGTGACAGCCGATGATCACGCCCATCTTTTGCTGCATTTCGCCAACCATGCGCAAGGAACGCTCACCGTTAGTGGCTTGACCCCCGGCGGCTACGGCATGAGCGTTACCTTGATCGGCACTAAAGGCGCGCTTCGTTTGGATAATCAAGATCAACTTTGGGGCGCCCAAGGCGATGACTTACACCAAGGCAAATGGCACCCCCTCGAAACCGGCTTCCCTCCGGCTGAAATTGCCGACCTTCAAGGCAAGTCGCCCTTTATCATCGCCAGCTACTACCTCGCTAAACGGCTGGCCGAAGCGCTCCCCGCCGGTGAAACCCTGCCGCAAGAACCGGCCAGCTTCTACGACGGTCTCGCCGTTCAACGCTATCTTGACGCCGCCCGGCGGAGTGCGGGGGAGTTGCGGTGGGTGCAGCCCTGAGAGGAGACACGAGACAGGAGACACGAGACACGAGACAGGAGACACGAGATTTTACTTATTCATTGATAGTCCATAGGTTAGGGTGTTTGGTCATGCTGACGATCATGCGAATGATTTCATCGTAGGTTTGGTAGAGTTCACGTGCTTGATCGGCATGGACATATTCGCATCTGACGGCAAATTCTAACCATACCTGTGTCTCTGCTGCCTCCCCTTCGCTGTCAGTTAGCTTGCTAATAAAAGCCTTTTCATAACGACGGCGACGCCATGATTCAGCGAGATTAGAACATACAGAACGTGATGAACGACGAATCTGGTCAGTCAACGAGTAAGTTTCTTCTTTCGGAAATGATTTGGAGATCTCGAAGATTCTCATTGCTGCGGCAAACGCTTTCTGATATACATCCAAATCATTGTGTGTGACAACTTTTCGTTTGGGTTGCTCATGTGGCGTCATTGGTATAGCCTTTCCATTAGTTAATGATTACATAGCAGTGCAAGCTAAAATCACCTTTGGCAAGGCTTCCCTTCTCCTATAAAGACTTAACCCCTCTCATCTCGTGTCTCCTGTCTCGTGTCTCCTGTCTTCCTCACCGGCCCCACGAAATGCGCTCTTCCAGCCAATCGCGGCTGCCGCTGCCATAGCTGGCGTCGAGGTCGAAGAGTTTGCGTTGGTTGCTGCCGTCGGTGTGCATGGCGTAGACGGACCATTGGCCGTCGCGATTGGTGACAAAGGCGATGTAGTCGCCATCGGGGGAAGCGGTGGCCAGGCCATCTTGGCTGGCGTCATCGGTGAGTTGGGTGGCGGCGCCGCTATTGGGGTTGATGCGGTAGATGTCCCAGTTACCGTTACGGTTGGACATGGCGAGGATCTCATAGCCCAGGTTGTCGGTTGGGATGTCGCCGGGCCAGTTGGTGACGGCGGTCGGCTTGCTGCCATCGGTGCCGACCAGGAAGATGCCGCAATTGCTGGCATTTTCCCAGACATCGCAACCGTTGTAGGCAATGCGGCTATCGAGCAGGAAGATGGGGTAGGCGCCAAAGAGTTCCCACGCTTCAAACATCATCGGGCCGATGGGCTGGGCGTAGTCCATATCGCTGTGCAAGTAGAGCCGCCGCCGGCCATCACCCACACGGGTTGAGTCAAAGACTAGCATTTTGCCCGATGGCGACCAGTGGGGGTGGGCATCTTCGGCGTAGGCGCTGATCGGCGTCGGATCTTCGCCGTTTGGTCCCATTAAAACCACATTGTCTATCGCGCCGCTGTCGCCATTGGCGGCCAGATTGTTCTGCGGACTAAAGTCCGGCTGCCGGCGGTTGCGCACAATCGGCCAGCTTTCACCGGTTGCCAGCGAGTAGAAGACCAGGTCATAGCGATCGCGGCCAGCGTCCCACCGGGTAAAGGCAATGCGTCCCCCCAGTTCACCGGCAGCGACAACCGGCGTTGGCGCAACAGTCGGCAACTCGGTCGGCAACTCGGTCGGCGTTTCCGTTGGGGTTTGGGTCGGCGTCTCGGTTGGCGCCGTGGTTGGCGTCTCCGTAGGTGAAGGCACGGTTGTTGGTGTATCGGAAACGGCGGGCGCCGGCGTATCGGTAGGCGGTGGCGACGTTGGCGTTGGGGTGGGGGGCGTTGGGGTGGGGGGCGTTGGCGTGTCGGTGGAGGTGGACGATGGCAAAACGCGCACGGTGGGCGGCGCATCTTGGGTGCCGACCAGCGCAGCTAAAGCGCCATTTTGTTCAGCGCTGCTCATAGCAACCACCATTGTATTGGCGGCTGTACCCAGAGCGATTTCGGTCAACCGTTGGTTGCTCGCCAATGTTAGCAGGGTTGGGGGGAAGGGGGGCGTTAAGCCTTGGGCGGTTTGTATCGGCGCGCCAATGGCTGGGGTGCGCACGCTGTCTAGCATGGGTTGCGCCCAGTTTGTCCATGCCAGTCGTGTCAAGGTAACGGCTGACACCATCAATGTGATCGTAGCCAGCAGCGGAAACGAAACAAAACGGGGCGTGACACGCGGCTCCAACGACCGCCGACGATGAGCATAGGTGTAAGTCGGCGCCGGCGGCACAGGTGTTACTGGGGGCGCTTCCGCTGTCGCCAGGATAGCGGTTGCCGGGGCGGGGGGTGGCAACAGAGTAGCTGATGATGCCGGTTCCTCAATGATGGGCGGCGGTGGTGGTTCGCCATGCAAAAAAGCTTCGGCAAAGTTACCGGCCTGTTGATAGCGCATCACCGGTTGTTTGGCCAACACGCGTTGCAGCGCATGAACGACCCGCGGCACCACCCGTCCGGGCGCAATCGTTTCCACTGGCGCTTCGTCATCAATGATCTTACGTGCTAAGGCCAGCGGGTTGTCGGCATGAAACGGCGGGCGGGCCGTGAGCATCAAATAGGTGAGGATGCCCAGGCTGTAGATGTCGGCGCGCTGGTCAATGCGCTGTTCACCGCGTGCTTGTTCGGGCGCCATAAAGGTGGAGACGCGCGCCGGAAAGTAAAAGGGATCCGCCGCCGGCAACAGTTGGGTCAAACAAAAATCGGCCACCTTGACCCGCCCATCCAGGGTAAAGAGCAGGTTGTTGGGGTTGAGGTTGCCATGCACCTCCCCTTGCTGGTGGGCATAGTCAAGCGCCTGGGCCAATTGCGCCACCACTTGTTCGGTTTCAAAGAGGGTAAAGGGCTGGGGACGGGCGCTCAACCGTTCGGCCAGGGTGCCGCCTTCCACATATTCTTGGGCGATGTAGGTGACGCCCGCTGCTTGCCCGGCATCAAAGACCTGGACAATGTGGGGATGACGCAAGCGCGCCGCCTCACGGCCTGCGGAGATAAAGCGGCGCACATAATTGGTGTCTTCGGCCAGATGGGGCGGCAACACTTTCAAGGCGACCACGCGCTCATAAAGGGTATCAAACGCCCGATAAACCGTGGCGCTATAACCCTGGCCGACGACAGCCTCGATCCGGTAGGGGCCGATTTGTTGTGGGAAATCTGCGGTGTTTGGCATCAAAGGATTGCTGATTTTAGGTTTTAGATGTTAGATTTTCGATTATACACTGTGCGGGGCGTACAATCGAAAATCCAACATCTAAAATCACAAATAAATGCTACTGTCCGAGGGATTTCACATAGTCATAGAGCGCTTCCATGCCGCTGGGGCTGATGGCAGAGCGGCCAAAGATGTGGTCGTTGCCCAAGCCGCCGCCCGTGCGCAGAACAGCGTCGAACTCTTCAAGCGATAAGGTGGCGCCGGCAATGGCATTGCCTTTATCCGCGACACCTTCGCCCTTGGCGCCGTGACAATCGCCGCATTTGTTTTTGGTGTAGGCCGCTTCGCCACGGGCGAGATCAGGGGCGGCGTCGGCGGTTTGGGTTGTTTGCGTTGTTTGGACGCTTTGCGTGGTTTGGGCGGTTTCCGTCAAACTGGCCGTATCGGTCAGAATGCTCTGTTCACCGACAGCGGTAAATTGACCGGCAGGCATGGTGGGGGCGGCTAATCGATCAGCACTGGGTGATTGTGAACTATCGCCGGAACCTTCGCGATTCCGGCCACAAGCGGCGATCAATAAAAACACAAGCACAAACAACAGAAGCAGGCGGCGTTGCGGGAAGTAAGTTATGCGGCTTGACATACAGATTCATCATCCTCTGACAAAAATGAATAAGGGCGGACCTGTCGTTACTTTGTTACTTTTGGATCCAACGCATCACGTAAACCATCGCCAACAAAGGAGAAACCCAGCATGGAGAAAGCAATGGCCAGCGTCGGGAAAAGCGCCAAATGCCAGTAGACTTTGGCGTAGGCGCCGCTCATGCCGACCATCTTGCCCCAACTGGCAATCGGATCATTAATCCCAAGACCAAGAAAGCTTAAGCCTGCTTCCCCAAACATGGCGCCGGGAATGCCAAAGGTAATCGCCACCAGCAGCGGTGACAGGATGTTGGGCAAAATATGGCGAAAGACCACATCATTTTGACTGGCGCCAATGGCGCGCGCGGATTCGATGTACTCTTTCTCGCGAATCGAAAGCACCTGACCACGCACCAGGCGCGCCATGCCCACCCAACTGGTAATACTGAGCGCAAAGATGACTTGCCAAAAACCACCGCCAAAGGCCGCGATGATCAAAATGGTGAAGAGTAAACCGGGAAAGGCCGTCAAAATTTCGATCAAGCGCACAACGATAAAATCGATCTTCCCGCCTAAATAACCGGCCAATCCCCCCATGGGAACGCCGACCAGCAGCGCCACCATTTGAATAATGATCCCAACCGTCATCGAAGTACGGGCGCCATAAATTAGACGGCTCAAAAAGTCGCGGCCAACCTCATCGGTGCCTAATGGATGGTCCGGATGTTCAAAGGGAAAGAGGCGCACACGGGTGAAATCGGCATAATCGTAGGCATAGGGCGCAATCACATCGGCAAAGGCGGCCAGGAATAAGAAGAACAAAATCACGAAGAGACCAAAGACGGCCAGGCGATTGTGCGAAAAGCGGTGCATGGCGTCACGCCAAAGGGTGCGATGTTTTTGGTTTTTCCCAACTTGATCAGCGGGTTTGAGCGCCACCCGCAGATCACGACTTGCTTCTGCCACTACTTGCCCCCTTCGGCGCCTAGCCGCACACGCGGATCAATCCAGGTGTAGACCACATCGGTTAGTAAATTCATCAGGCCCCACAGCCCGGCAATCAGAAAGGCAATCGCCATGAGCATGGGATAGTCGCGGTTAAAGGCGCTCGTCACAAAGTAACGTCCCAGGCCATTAATCGAAAAGGTCGATTCAATAAAGATGCTGCCTGTCATGAGATCCGGGATCATCGGGCCGCCAATCGTCACCACCGGAATCAAGGCGTTGCGAAAGACATGGCGCGTCATCACCAGCCGGTCGCCCAACCCCTTGGCGCGGGCCGTACGCACATAATCGGAACGAATGGCCTCGACGACGCTGGCGCGGGTAAAGCGGGCAATGACCGCCATCGGCGCTAACGAATAGGCCAAGACCGGCATGATCCAATCCGAACAGAAAAAGCCGGTTTTCCAGGCCGGGTTGTTGATCAAACAGGTCGAATCCCCCCAACCGCGCATGGGCAACCAATCCAGACTTACCGATAACGTCATCAGCAGCACATAGGCAAGGACAAAGTTGGGCATGGTAATCCCCAACATCGCGAAGAAGGTCAAGGTATTATCAATCCAGGAATTTTGGTAATAGGCGGCGGTAATGCCCAAGGGGATGCCCAGGCCAAAGACCACCAGCAAGGTCATGATGCCTACCTGCATGGTCAACGGCCACCGTGATTTGATCAATTCAATCACCGTCATCGTCGGCTGTTGGAAGGAAATGCCAAAATCAAGTTGCACAGCGTTTTTCATGTAATTTAAATATTGCTGCCAAACCGGTTTGTCCAGCCCATATTTGCGCAAAATATTTTCTTTGGCCGCGCCGGTTAACGGCTGTTTTTCCTCATCAAAAGGCCCGCCCGGCACGGCGTGCATGATCGTAAAATTGATCACGGAGACTGCAAAGAGGACAAAGACCAAGGCGGCGAGCCGACCTAAAATGTAACGTGTCATAAGTTTCTCAATAAGTCAAATGCATAAGTCCAAGGAAGTAGGCGCCCTTTTCAAGTGAAAAGGGCGCCTACTTCACTCGTTAGTTCACGCTAACCTACTGCTGTTTGGCGGTCGAAATGTACTGATTGCTAACACACGAATCATTCCCCCAGTGCTCACCCTTGATGCCGATAGAATCAGGCTCACGGAGACAGTCGCCCTGCACCCACGGTTGGAAAAGGGTGCCTTGCCAGCGATGGACCAGGAAGACGCCGCCAACATCATCCACCAGGATCTTTTCAGCGTCGCGGAACATTTGGTCGCGCAAGGCTGGGTCACTCACCAATGGGGTCGCCTCGTTGATCAAGCGGTCAAATTCATCATTCTTCCAGGAGTGGCGACCGCCAAAGACCCAGATACCCAACATGTTGGTGGGGTCGAGATAGTCCATACCATAGGAGACTGCGCCGAGTTGCAGTTGGGTCGGCTTGGCATTCATGGCATCGGTATAGACCTTGCGATCCTTGTTAGAGACCTCAATTTCAATGTTGAGACATTGGGAAATCGAGGCAGCCACCGCTTGGAAGACCGCCTGGAGGGCAGCGCCTTCGTTGCGAAGCCACATCTCTAATTTGGGGAAGCCTTCGCCATTTGGATAGCCGGCGGTTGTCAGGTGCTCTTTTGCCAGATCACAATCATACTTCTGATACTCGTTCAGTTCCCCTTTGGTCGAAGAGGAGGGGAAGCCCGGCATCAACATCGCATAGGCGGGCATCGCCTTAACCTCACCGTAAATATTCGTCACAATGGACTCACGATCAACGGAATGGGCAAACGCCTTGCGCACATCAATGTTATCAAAAGGCGGGTTGAAGGTGTCAAAGAGCAGATAGTCGGTGCGGAAGTCGCCAAAGTGACGGAGATAGTTTTCCTTCAGCACCGGATCTTGCAGCACCAGTTCCAAATCGGCTGGGCTAAGCGATTCGTAACCAACGGCGTCGATTTCACCCTTTTGGAAAGCAGCAAACTCCGTACCGGCATCCATGTAAATCGCCACCAAACGTTGTCTGCGCGGCGGGCGATAGCCTTTATAAGTGGGATTCGCCACCACAGAGATGGTTTTGCCCGGCTCAAAGGTTTCCAGAGTAAAGGGACCAGAAGAAACATGGGTCGCCGGATCACTATTGTAGAGCGGGCCATGTTCTTCCATGGCTTTCTTCTGAAGCGTCCAGCCGAATTTCATCATGCCGGGCATGGGCGGGAAGGGCTTCTGGGTGGTGATCTGGAAGGTCAGATCATCGGCGGCGGCGACACCCAGTTCTTCTTTGGGCAATTCGCCGGCGATCACTTCTTCCCAGTTCTTGATAACGCCGTTATAGAACCAGGCAAAGTCCCAGGCATGTTCCGGGTCGGCCAGGTATTGGAAGGTGGCGACATAGTCGTGGGCGGTCAACGGCGTGCCATCAGACCAGACCTGATCAGGGCGCAGCTTGAAGCTCCAGGTTAAGCCATCTTCGGAAACTTCCCAGCTTTCAGCGGCTGCCGGCACCACATTGAAATCCTTGTCAAGTTCCGTCAGCGGATCGCTAAACAAATCAGAGAGACAATAGCGATTGTAGACAGCAACCTGGAAGTCAAAGGTCGAGGCGCTGGTATTGTTGGGGCAGGAGCCATACGAAACTTGTTGTTCGTAGGGCAGAGCGTCCTCAGGCAACACCTCACCATAGATGGTGGTCATGGCATCAGCCGGGGCAGCCGCTTCTTCCGCCGGCGCTTTCGTCGCCTCGGCTTCGGCAGCGGGAGCAGCAGGCGCCGGACCAGCCGCCGGCGCCACACAGGCTGTCAGCACGAAAGCGGTCACCAGTATCAGTGACAGCCAGCGCAGCAGCCCAGAACGTTGAGAACTACGGAATTTACTCAAAGCATCCTCCTTTTAAATTGAAATTGAGTGCTTACGGTTGAGGCATGAAATCATGCCCCAACCTGGAATACCTTTGGTTGACTTGTTTGATCTTTGGAGAGGGAGTCCCCAGCGGTGATGAATTGGGGGAATTCTGGGAAAGCATTGTAGCCAATTTTGCCAAAGTACGCAAACTGTAATTTTGTCGTAACGATTTTGTGAGATGACAGGACAAGGACAACGCGCCCAATAGATGCATTGTCCTTGTGCCAGTTAGGATTTATGCTAACAGGGCAAGCTGTTGCACCTCGGCAATGGTGTGTTAATGGTGCGTTGCTGCTTATTCTTTTGGCGGGTGCCAACCTACACTATCTAGGGCAACACCAGTAACAAATTCGGATGTTTGGCAATATTCGCAGCGTTCACCTAGTGTTTCCAGCCAACGGCGCAACTGTAGCGGGATATAGTCGCTCATGCACGGGCGCCCAGCGCTGAGTAGGGAGGAATCTGATGACCGCGCCGCGACAAAATCGCAAATGCCTGCGCCCGTCGTAAAACAGATTGTTCATAATCTGTCAGCAAGATGTAACACCTTCATTTCCACTTTTTCGTTAGGATAAGTACGGCAAAAGCAGTAGCGCCAACAACCCAGAAGTGTGGAAGATAGGAAAGACAACTTGTCCCTAACCGGCATGATATCAGATCCAGGAAAAACAACAGCATCAACAACGATGCCAACCACCAAAGGAACGTCCGGTCTACTAGCCGGTCTGCACCTCTATATTTCACGCCAGGCCAGCAGCTTGCCCCGCTATTGTTTAGAGCAGTTCCTCTTTCTGCTGGTTGGCTGGATACCGACCATTATCGGCATTGGTGTGCGCGCTGTGCTGTATCGTCTCATCTTGCCGATGGATGGCATCGCCGCCATCGAGAACGGGGTGCGCCTGCGCTTTGCCGACCAGATTCGTTTAGGGCGCAACGCCTATCTTGACCAGGGCGTCTACCTCCATGCCTGCCCGCAAGGCATCACCATTGGGGAAAACAGCTTCATCATGCATGGCGCCGTCTTGCATGTTTATAACTTTCGCAATCTCCCCCACGCCTTTATCCGCATCGGGCGCGATAGCTTGATCGGTGAACTGAATGTTCTGCGCGGCCAGGGCGGCATCACCATCGGCGACCGAGTCTATACCGCCCCCGCGGTGCAGATGCTGGCGGTTAATCACATCTTTCACGACCCCAACCGCCCCATGATCGAGCAGGGCATTACCGCCGAGGGCATTGTAATCGAAGATGATGTCTGGGTCGGCGCCGGCGCCATCATCACCGATGGCGTGCGCATCGGCAAGGGCGCCGTTGTCGCGGCCGGGGCCGTCGTCACCAAAGATGTACCGGCGCACACCGTCGTCGGCGGCATTCCAGCCCGCGTTCTCAAAGAAATTAGCGAAGGCGACCCACCGCCACGGGGCAAAGAGATATTTTTGTGATTCGTGATTCGTGCGGCGTGGCCTTCGACAAGCTCAGGCCACGCCGCACGAATCACGAATCACGCAATAGTTTCCAAACCGGAGTAAAGCACCATGACAACCTTATCCGTTGTAATCCCGGCGTACAATGAAGAAGATGGTATTGAGGCGATTATGGCGCGCGTGTTGGCCGTGCGCCCTCAATTGGCGGCGGTGGGAATTGACGATTTGGAGTTGATTGTGGTGGATGATGGTTCGAAGGATCGCACACCGGAGTTGGTGGCGGCGCAACCGGGGGCGCGCCTGATTCGCCATACCAAGAATGGCGGTTATGGTGCGGCGCTCAAGACCGGTTTTGCCGCCGCACGGGGCGAATGGATCGGCTTTATGGATGCCGACGGCACCTACCCGCCCGAATATTATCCGCAGTTATATCAAACGGCCTGCCAACACAACGCCGAACTGGTGATTGGCTCGCGCATGGCGGGGGCGGAAAGTCAGATGCCGGCGGTACGCCGGCTGGGCAACCTCATCTTTGCTCGCTTAGTTAGCTTGATCAGCGCCCGCCGCATTACCGATTCGGCCAGCGGTATGCGTATCTTCAAGAAGAGCTTATTGCCCCGTCTTTATCCGCTACCGGATGGGCTAAACCTCACGCCGGTGATGAGCACCCGTGCGCTGCATGAACAGATCAACATGGTCGAGACGCCCATTCCCTATAGCGAACGGGTCGGGCGTTCCAAGCTGAGTGTGGTGAAGGACGGCGTGCGCTTCGCCCAGTCGATTGTCTGGACGGCGCTCAACTATAATCCGGTGCGCCCGCTGGGGTTGATGGGCTTGAGCGCGTTGGCGATTGCCACCTTGATTGGCGCCGGTCTGGTTTGGGCGCGGACGCATGGCGTCACCCAGGTCAGCCCATTGGGCGCCTTTGCACTCTTCCTGGCGCTGGTGTTGGCCGTGGCGGGCGTCAGCCTGGTGACCTTGGGCATGAGTTTTAATTACTTTGTCGCCCTCTTCCACAAGGCGCCGGTACAACAGGGCATTCTGGGGCGTCCGATCTTCCGCCAGGGCAAGGCGCGCCACTTTGGCTGGGCCGGCATCATTCTCTTCCTCAGCGGCATTTTGGTGGCCGGCGTCTCGCTCGTGCTTGGCTTGCAGGGGTGGGCGGTCTCGCGGCTCTGGCTCTATTACTTGACCAGCGCCTGTCTGGCCCTGGTCGGCATCCAACTGGCAATTGCCTGGGTGCAGATGCAGGTGTTGGACACCTTGCGCCTGCGCGAAGATTTGGTGGCCGACGACTTGCGCGGCAAAGAGTGGCTGCCTATGCGGGAAAAGGTGAATGAGGGTCTTAGCCGACCCGTTGTTCAACCGCAGGCATAATCAGTAGTCCGCAGTCGTGGAGTCGTGGAGTCGTGGAGTCGTGGAGTCGTGGAGTCGCGTAGCCGCGTAGTCCAGAGTCGGTCGATGACGATCATGGCTATGTTGCGGTCTACTGATGATTGATTGGATATGTTCACGGCCCCTGCTTGCGCACCCGGACCGGAGAAGCCGGTTGCCGCGGGTAGGCTCCGCCGGTTCATATACGTAGATGCACCTTCATCATAGAGGGGTGGCAGGGGTGGCGCTGCACAAAGCAGCCCATATGACAGAGCGGCGTCACCCTTGCCAAACCGGGAGAATTGACCGTGAGGAGTGCGC
Source organism: Caldilinea sp. CFX5 (assembly GCA_021405325.1). Next base: position 11,920 of record QWII01000107.1, read on the forward strand.
ACGAGGGCGTGCGCACGGGTCTGTATGCACTCCTTACGGTTGTTTGATAAAAGCGTAGTAACCCCGTGGAGCGAATCACCTCGTGGAGCAGGAAACAATGACGGAAACGAACAACACGCCAACGCAACTCACCCAACGGGAGCGCGTGAAGCAATTACAACAACAAGCCGCCAAGCGCGCCGCTCTGCAGGCAACCAAAGCGGTCGAGGAGGGCGATAGGGATATCGGCAGCGACGGTAACGGTGTCGTTCCTGTCGTCGCCAAGAAGTCAATCAATGTTGAATTATCGCCGGATATTCAAAACAATCTCGGCACCCGCCGTATTCCACCGTTGCGCCCTTCGCAATTTCCCGATGCCGGCGCCAGTGTACAAACCTTAACCTCCTCCACCCGCCCTGCCGGCACGGTCGATGTGTTGTTGGTCAACCCGCCCACGCCCGACGGCGGTATCTGGATTCGCAGCCAGCATCGCGTCGGGCGGCGCAGTCGCGAAAATATGATCTGGCCGCAGGTGAGTTTGGCCCAACTGGCGGCGATCCTTAAGCCGGAATATACGGTTGAAATCATTGATGCCAACGCCCTGCGCATGGGCTGGCCTGAATTTGAAAAGCTCTTGGAAGAGAAGCGCCCCAAATATTACCTGACCCAAGTGACGGCGCCGACACTGAAAAATGATATGTATGGCGTCTTTCTCGCCAAAGCGTTGGGCGCCAAGACAATGGCCTTTGGCACCCATGTCACGCCCATGACGCTGGAGACGATGCGGCCTTTCCCGGCGCTCGACTTTGTCCTGCGCGGTGAACCGGAGGCGACGATTCGGGAATTACTCGACCGCCTGGAAGGTAAGCAGCCCAGCAACCCCAAAGTCGCCAAAATTGTGGCCGCGACCAGCCAGTTACAGACCCGCCGCATTGGCGTTGATCTGGTGAGCGATCAATTCCCGGTGGCCCCGGAGCAGGCACCCTACGCCACCATTCTAGGGCTGGCGTGGCGCAACGAAGGCGGCGCGATCATCATCAACCCGGATCGCCCCTTTATCCCCAGTTTGGATGACCTGCCCATTCCACACCACGAGATGTTGCCGCTGGACAAACAGCGGATGCCGATGATGAAGGGCGCCTTTACCTTTATTGTCACCAGCCGTGGCTGTCCCGCCGGGTGCAAATATTGCATCAAGCATGTGAGCTATCAGAACAGTGTGCGCGTGCGTTCGGCGGAAAATATGTGTGATGAGATCGAATATCTCAACAAGTTGGGCATCTATAACATCCACATGTACGCCGACCTCTTCACCGTCAACCGCGAGCATGTGATGAGCTTTTGCGAAGAGTTGATCCGCCGCAACATCAAGATCAAGTGGACGTGTAACAGCCGTGTGGATTATGTTGATGAGGAAATGTTAACCCTCATGGGCAAGGCCGGCTGCTGGCTGATCTCCTGGGGCATTGAAAGCGCCAACGAACAAGTGTTGAAGTTGGCGCGCAAAGGCTACAAGAAGGAACAAGCCTTTAAGGCGCTCAAGTGGGCGAAGGCCGCCGGCATCAAAAACTGGGGCTACTTCATCATTGGTCTGCCCGGCGAGACGGAGGAATCGATTTTAGAAACGATTGCCTACGCCAAAGAATTGCCGCTCGACATTGCCCTCTTCCATGTCGCCGCCCCCTATCCCGGCACCCCCTTCTTCTATGAGGTGGTGGAAAACAACTGGTTCCGCCCCGGCACCAAATGGGAAGAGGTGGATATGGACAAATCCACGGTGCTGGACTATGAAAATCTCACTGCTGAGCAGTTGCAATATTGGCAAAAACGCGCGACCCGTGAATGGTCGCTGCGGCCGGGGCCGATGTGGACCTTCCTCAAGGGGCTGAACAGTTGGGAAGGCGCCAAGAGTGCGATCAATGTCGGCTGGCAGATGCTGCAATTTGCGCGCAGCTAAAGAGATTCCAGAAATAACTTCCGCTGACCGTATGGCAGAAGGCGGTCACACTGGCGCCGAACTACTGGTTTACCGGGATAGGTTTCGTGAAGGTCGGCAACTTGCCAGGGCGGCGCAGAGAGTAGTAGCAACAGTGGAGTAGTAGAGTGAAAAAGATGATGCAGTATTGGTGGCTTATAGCCCTTTCCATTACAACCGGAGTCGCCGGTCAAACAACGATCAAGATCGGCGTCAGCCAGCCCGACGCGGCCCAACAGAGCAGCGGACTCTTGTCGCTGGTGGGCATGATCTTTCAATCACCGTGGGTGTTGTTGGGGCTGGCGCTCTACGGCATTGGGGCGGTCGCCTGGATTGCGGTGTTGGCGCGCCTGGAATTGAGCTATGCCTACCCGTTGCTGGCGCTCAACTTTGTGCTGATTACCCTCAGTTCGCGCTTGTTGTTGGGCGAAACGGTGCCCACCATGCGTTGGCTGGGCATTGCCGTGATCTGTATTGGCATCTTGATTGTCGCCCGCAGTGCACAACAGCCGCACTAAGGCGGAGGGAAAGGTCATGCAACAACAACGCCGGCGCCGCCGCCGCCACAATCGTCGCCCGTGGGTCGCCCCCATTATCATAGGCGTCATCCTATTGGTGGCATTGGCTGGTGTGCTAGTCGATCGCTGGCTCACCGTGCAACCGCGCCGACCTATCGCAGCGACAACAGGCAATGCCACCGCGACCAGTACCGCCGCGGCGCCGGCGCCAGCGCCGCCAACCGCCGCGGCGACGAGCACCAGCGCGCCCGCTGTGCTGGAGAGCGCATCCACGGTTGTTGAGCCAACTGCAACCCCAGCCGCAGCAGAAGCAACCGGCAAGATCCTGGTTCCCACCCCCCAACCGCCGACCGCCTTGCCAATGGCGGCAGTGGTAACGCCAACACCGGCGCCGGAAGCAGAGATGACAGGGACCGACAGCCGTTCCGCCGCCACGGCAACCCCTGTTGGCGAAGAAGAGAGCAGTCGCGTTAGTCAGCCGGTCGCTGCTGCGCCGTTGAATTTTGCCGCGGCCAAGGGTGATACAACCCTGCTGCCCGCGCCGGTGGTCTTTGTGGCGCGCCAGATCCCAGAAAAGGGGACGGTCTACTGGGATAAGCCAAAAGGGATGCCCGGCGTTGGCCCCTACAGCCGTTTTGCAATGGCGGCGCCCGGCTATTTGTTGATTCTTCAGCCGGACGGCACGGTGCGCACGCTGATCGATGGCAGCAACCCGACCGCAGCCTCTTACCATCTGATCGATGTCAATGCGCCGGATGTCAGCTATGACGGCACGCAGATTCTCTTTGCCGGCCTGCCCGCCGGTGAGCACCCGCACGGCGCCATGCGCAATCCGGGTGCGTGGCGGCTCTTTGTGATCAATGTCGATGGCAGCGGATTGCGGCAACTCACCTTTACCGATCAGACGGAAAAGGATTTCAGTCAATTCGGCGCCTTGGCCAAACTCTTCGCCGACTATGATGACACGGATCCGGCCTGGCTGCCCGATGGGCGCATTGTCTTTGCCTCGACACGCTACCCGTCCTTTGGCCAATATGGCGGCGCCCGGACCACCAATCTCTTTGTGATCAACCCCGACGGCAGCGATCTCCATCGGATCACCGCAGAACGCAACAGTGCTGATCGACCCTTGGTTGACCCGATCAGCGGACGGGTTGTCTATTCCCGGTGGTGGCGCAACGCGCGTGTGCCGCTAAACAACATGGAAACGATCAATGCGTCCAGTCAGGCCGGCTATCGCCAGCATCTTGGCTTGCTGGCCGAGACGGATGCCACCAATGAGGATCCGATTCCCGGCGGCACGGCCAATGTCAATCGCAATTCCTGGCTGTTGGGTGTGATCAACCCGGACGGCACCGGGTTGCAGCTTTTTGCCGGCGGCTCCGGCGTCTTCCTGGCCGGCGAAGATGCTAACCATGCCTACGGCGGCGCCTTTACACCGGATGGCATCTTGTACGCCAACTACTTCCCGATGCGCAATATGACCGAAGCCGGCGGCTTTGGCGGCATCCGGCGCTATGAACGGGGCGCCAACGGTTATACACCAGTGATCGGCGTGACGGCGGATGGCCAATACCCGGCGATCAACCCCGATCCCCCCTCCTTTGGCGTGACCCAAAGCGACTATGCGGCTGAACCTGAAGTGCTGCCCGACGGGCGCCTGCTCATCTCCTGGGCGCCGGATATTAACCAGGACTACGGGCTGTATGTGATCAATGCCGACGGTAGTGGGCGCACGCTCCTCTTTGACCAGCCCAACCTCACCGAACTGCGCACGCGACTGGTGATGGCGCGTCCGTTACCGCCCATCATCCCTGATACGGTGACGACAACCGCCAGCGCGCTACCCCCAACCGCCGCCGGGCCGATCGATCTTGACGGCACCTTTACTTTCAACGCGCTCAATGTCTATTTCAACGGGCCGGTGGACAGCGAGGTGATCAACGGCATCCCGGTTGGACAGGCCGCCACCATTCGCTTTTACACCGATTACCAGCGGGAACAGCCGGGGTCGCTCGATTGGGTGGATTGGCCGATTCTGTTGCAAGAGCTACCCATCCGGCCTGACGGCTCGGTCGTCGCCCAGTTGCCGGCGAATGTGCCGCTCTTTGAGCAGATTCGCAGCGCCCCGCCCGCATATCAGGTGCCATTGACCGGCCGTGCATCGGAGAATACACCGGGGGTGGCCCATGTGCTGGGCATGAACTTCGGGCGACCGGGGGAGATGGGCAACTGTGTCGGCTGTCACGCCGGTCATAGTGCGCTGGCCGTGCCGGAAAATCCTGCCGATGCCGCTTGGACGAACCTGGCGCCGGGGGCAACCTTATCAGCATCTTCCGTCCATCCGACGATGGGGGACTATTTGGAAGGGTTGATCGACCGGAAGGTGCAAAAGGGACGTATCACCGCTTACTGGCGTAGCGACCCGGCGCAAAACCCCAGCGGGCAATGGGTGCAACTGGTCTTCCCGGTGCCGGTGACGGTGCGCACCGTGCGGCTCTACAATCCCAGAGCAGATGAGATGGGAACCATCCAGGTGAAGGGCGCTACGGTGCGTTTGTACAGTGACGCCCAAGCCAATCAGGAAATCGTCACGGCCGACGTTGGCGCACTCACGGACACGGGAGCCGATGTCCTCTTTCCTGATATAACCAGCCGCGCCGTGCGCGTCCAAATCACGGCGGTCAGCGGCGCCTTCAATGGCGAAACGGTAGCCAGTTTGGCCGAGGTCGAAGTGATAGCACGGGCCGAGGCGCCCTAAGAAGTTCGGCTTTTGTATGAAGGTTAGGAAAATAAACCAACAATAATCGTAGGGGCGCACCTTTGCGGTCGCCCTGGTCCACCCAGTGAACATGGGGCGACCGCAAGGGTGCGCCCCTACGAGATGATTACCGAAATAAACATGTAATGTTCATACAAAAGTCCAACTGCTGTATCTACGTCAAACAACCAAAGGCGGCGTGATTTTTGCAAGCAAAATGACACATCTCAATCGGGCAGATGCCCTTATGATAAGAGCGCGCGTAACGAGTGCGCAATATTCTGTAGTTGCCGGTCGCTTCACAATAGCAAGGATAAGAGGCAGACATGACAGAAGGGATCGCCCAAGGCGAGCATGGCTATAGCACCAACGAAAGCAAGCCACTGTACACCAATGGTCACAGTCATCACGATCACAGTTATCACGATCACAGTCATCACGATCACAGTCATCACGCCCTCAAGGGTAACGGTCATAGCGCCAATGGCAACCACAGTGGGTATGTAACATCCGCGCTGAAGGCGGTGGCGCCCGTTGAAGCGCTCTACCAATTCGGGAGCCAAACCGCCGAAAAGCGCACCATTCCCTTCAATCGTCCCACGGAAGTCGGCAACGAGATGGCCTATATGGCCCAATCCCTACAGAGTGGGCGTATCTCGGGGGATGGGCCTTTCACCAAAAAATGTCATCAACTGCTGGAAGAGACGTTGGGCGTACATAAGGCGTTGCTCACCACCTCTTGCACGCATGCGCTGGAGATAGCGGCGCTCCTGTTGAAGATCCAACCCGGCGACGAGGTAATTGTACCCTCCTTTACCTTTGTCAGCACCATCAATGCCTTTGTGCTACGGGGCGCCCGCCCGGTCTTTAGCGACATTCGACCTGATACGCTCAATTTGGACGAAAGCAAATTGGAAGCGCTGATTACGCCAAGAACCAAGGCGATTGTACCGGTACACTACGGCGGCGTCGGCTGTGAGATGGATCAGATCCTGGCCATTGCCAACCACTACGGCATTCCCGTGGTGGAGGACAATGCCCACGGTCTCTATGCCCGCTACAAGGGCCGCTGTTTAGGCGCCTTTGGCGTCATGGCAACCCAGAGTTTTCATGAAACGAAGAATTTCACTTGTGGCGAAGGGGGCGCGCTGTTGATCAACGAAGCCTGCTACAGCGAAGTCGCCGAGATCATTCGCGAAAAAGGCACCAACCGCAGTCGCTTCTTCCGCGGACAGGTTGACAAATACACCTGGGTCGATGTCGGCTCCAGCTATCTACCGTCCGACCTGCTGGCCGCCTATTTGTATGCCCAATTGGAAGCGCGCCAGCAGATCCAATGCAAACGGCAAAGGCTTTGGGCGAGTTATGCGCAATGGCTGCGCCCTTGGGCGGAGGCGCATGGGATGCAATTGCCCTTTGTGCCGGACCACTGTGACCAAGCCTACCATCTCTTCTATTTGCTCATGCCGTCGCTTGCGGTGCGCACCGCCTTTATCACTTATCTCAAAGCGCAAGACATTCAAAGCGTTTTCCATTACCTCCCGCTCCATGCTTCCCAGATGGGGCAGGCGTTAGGCGGGCGCCCCGGTGACTGCCCGGTGACTGAAGCGATCAGCGACCGGCTGGTGCGCCTGCCGTTCTATACAGATATGACGATGGCCGATCTGGAACAAGTGGTTGACGCCATTGTGGCCTTCCAGCCCGGTGTCGAGAGGGGCGCTTAATGCGCAGAAGCAGTTTCGTGGCGAAAAAACATTGGTCCTTCTGGCTTGGTCGGCTCGGTTTGCTGTGCCTGGTCCTTAGCGGCGCCCTAACCCCACTGGTCGCCAAAGCCGAAGGGCCGCTGCAATGGACGCCGCCGGCGCAGATCCCCTATTCTGACCCTGGTGTCAACACCCCCTTTTTGCTGGCCGATAGCGCCGGCATCGTCCACGCCTTTAGTTCGCAAAAGATCGCCGGCACCTTTTCCCGGGTGATCATGTACAACGCCTGGCAGCGGGACGCCGGGTGGAGCAAGCCGGTCGATATTTTGATCTCACCACTCCACGACGAAGCCCATGCCCCCGCCGTCTTCCTCGATGGCAACGGAATCTTCCATCTCGTCTTCTTTGGCGGCCATGATGTGAGCGCCAACATCTACTATTCCAGTGCGCCGGCCTTGCGCGCGGCAGACTCGACGGCCTGGTCGCCGCCGGTTGCGATTGCCACGGGTGCGCGCCCCCCCATTGCGGTCTGGATCGCCGGCGATATTGATGATAATTTGTATGTCCTCTATGATGGGAATCTCGACGGCACCGGCATCTATAGTTTGACTTCAAATGATGGCGGCGTCACCTGGAGCTTACCGGAGATGATCTATGGCACCTACAGCGAGACCCTGTGGCCCTACTCGCTGCGGATGCTCTATGGCGAATCGGGGCGTTTGTACGCCGTTTGGAATGTGCTGAATCGACGGGCCTGGGGGTCGGCCGGCTATTTCACCACCTTTGATTTTACTACCGGTCGTTGGCATGAACCGCAACGCTTTGCCGAAGGGGTGGAGGAGGGCATTCTAGGCGTCCAGAGCATCTCCCTGTTGGAATTCAAAGGCGAGATCTTCCTGATGTATGACAACGGTATCCCGGAGATGGGGGTTGTGCGTCTGCTGAAACGTTCGGACAACGGTGGACGCACCTGGAGCGAAGCGGTGCGCCCGTATCCTGAACATGTCGGCGGCAACGGGCCGGCGGCCTTGATTGCCGATAGCGGCGGGCAATTGCGGGTTTTCTTCGGTCAACGCACTCAGGGCATCGTCGCCAATCAGCGGCACGGCATGTGGTACAGCGAATGGCACGAAGAGGTCCGTTCCTGGGGCGGCGTGCATTCTATTGTCTCTGGTCCATTAGTGCAGGATGTAGATGGTGACAAGGGCTTTGACCCCTCAGCGGCCACCGCGGTCGTTGTGCAGGGCAATTTGTTGATGGTGGTCTGGCGCACCGACCCCGGCAACGGCAACAATGGCGCCTGGTATTCCTACACTGAGTTAGATACGCCAATGGCAGCCGCCGTGCCGCTGCCGACGTTAACCCCAACCGCGCTGCCGGCCAAAGTGACCCGACAACTGTTGCCCACGCCAACACCAACGCTCTCACCGCTCGTATTGGCTGCCGAGGAACCCAGTCGGACAACCGCGATTCGCACATTGAACAGTCCAGCCGCCCCCGTCCTGGCCGGGTTGATTCCGGCCGGCATCTTTCTGTTAATTATTATGTACGGCTTAAAGCGCCGCCAACATCGCCGGCGGCATTAGTGGTTGGCTCGTTTTTTCGTTGGTTTCGACAGGCTCAACCAACGAAAAAACGAACCAACCACCTGAAATCATCTGGCAGGTAAGCATCTCATGACATCACATGCAACGTTTCTATCGCACCGTCCGCTGCTCTATGCCTGGGTTATTCGCACGATCCGCGCCCGGTATAAACAGTCGCTGTTGGGCGGTTTGTGGGCAATTGTACAGCCGACGGTGGCAACGCTGATCTTTAGCATTGTCTTCACCTATTTTGTACCGGTAGACACAGGCGGCATTCCCTACCTTGTCTTTTCCTATGCGGCCCTGGCGCCGTGGACCTTTTTCACCACAGCCTTGAGTGATATGGTGGAGTCGTTGGTCATCAACATGAATCTGGTGAGCAAGATCTATTTCCCGCGCGAAATTCTGCCCATCGCGGCGCTGTTGGCCCGTTTGCTCGATTTTGGCATTGCCAGCGTGCTTCTGGTGGCGCTGATCCTCTACTTTGGCGTAGCGGTGGCGCCACTGCTCTTGCTCTACTTGCCGGCGGTGCTGGCGGTGCAACTGGCGCTGGCGCTAGGGCTGGGCTTTATGGGGGCGGCGCTCAATGTCTTTTACCGCGATGTCAAACATCTGATTGCACTGGTCATTCAGGTCTGGCTCTATGCCACGCCGATCATCTATCCGGTGCAGGCGGTGCCGGCGTGGGTGCGCCCCTATTACTTTCTCAACCCTATGACCGGAATCATCGAATCGTATCGTGATATTCTGCTCCGTCAACAAGCGCCCGGCACTTATCTGCTGGTCTCGTTGGGCCTGGCGGCGGTAATCCTTGTGCTGGGTTACCGCTTCTTTAAACGGGTTGAATTTCAATTCGCTGATGTGGTGTGACAGAGCTTATGGCGCCTTCGATTACTTTTCGTCAGATTACCAAGCGTTACCGGATCGGCCAGTGGCTGCCCAGCCTGCGCGAAGCGCTGCAGAGTGGCTATGGGCAGGCAGATGATCGTTATCATACGGCCGTTGATAATGTGAGCTTTGCCCTGGAACCGGGAGAAGCGCTGGGGGTGATCGGGCCGAATGGCGCCGGCAAAACCACCATTCTCAAGCTCCTGGCCGGCGTGACCCATCCGACGGAAGGCAATATTGCGATCAATGGCCGTTTTTCTGCGTTGATTGAACTGGGCGCCGGCTTTCATCCTGATCTGACCGGGCGGGAGAATATTTTTCTCAACGGTACGATCTTGGGGATGCAAAAGGCCGAGATCCAGCGGCGCTATGATCAGATCGTGGACTTTGCCGGCATTAGCGCCTTTCTGGATACGCCGGTGAAGCGCTATTCCTCCGGCATGTATGCGCGGTTGGGCTTTTCGATTGCCGCCCATGTTGACCCGGATGTCCTGTTGGTCGATGAGGTGCTGGCTGTGGGCGACTATGCCTTCCAGCAAAAGTGTTACGCCCACATGGAAAATTTGCGGCGGGCGCGCGGCACGGCGTTGATCTTTGTCTCCCACAACATGGAAGCGGTGCGGCGCGTCTGTGACCGTGGGCTGGTGATGTATCGCGGCAAGAATATCTTCCAGGGCAGCGCCGGCGCCGCCGTTATTGCCTATTCCGATGCCGTGCGGCAAGCGGCGCGCACGAGCCAAGCAGCGGCGCCGCAAGAAGGCGGTCTGGCCGAACGGGTGATGACCTTTGACGCCGAAATCGGCCAGGTGACGCTCTATAACCAAGCCAATGAACCGATCACCGTCGTCCGCTCCGGGGAACGGGTGCGGGTGGCGGTCGATGTCTGTTTCCATAAAGATGTCCAGCAGCCGATCTTCTCCTTTACCATCCGCACCGTTGATGGCCGCATTGTCTACGACACCACCACACGTTGGCGCCAGATGGAAACGCCCAATTTCCGCGCCGGCGAACGCTGCCGGGTCGCCTATGACCTGGAATTACCCCTCCTAGAAGGCGAATTTGAACTAGGCGTCGATGTGATTGCCAACGACTTTAGCCACTACTATGACCGCCTGGAACGGGCCATGAGCTTCTGGGTGCAAGACAGCGCCGGCGCCCAGGGCCTGGTCGATCTCAACGCCGCCATCGCCTTTCAAAAAATCCCCGCCTGAACAGCGGTAGGTGGCAGGCGCTACTTGCTCCCCAACGTTTGACAGGGAATTGTAACACCCAAATGCGACAAAAGTCGGTAGAGTAGGAAAGCAACAAAGTAAGGAGTTTGAGAGATTCAGGCAGAGCATTATGCAGAGTATCGCAATGCAGGGTACGGCAATGCAGAGTACGGCAATGCAGAGTACGGCAATGCAGAGTACGGCAATGCAGAGTATCGTAACGCAACTATTGGCAATCCCGATGTTCCTCATTTTTACGCTTTTGCCGGGGGCATGGGTGGCCTATGGTTTTCCGTTGGATGCGTTGCGATGGCCGGCACGGCTGGCGCTCAGCGGTGCGCTCTCACCCGTGATCTTGGCGGCTCAGATGATGGCGCTTAAAGCCGTCGGCATCCCTTTTACCTTTATTCCCACGCTGCTGTTGGTCGGTAATTTGCCGGTGCTGGTTTTGATCGGGCGTGCGGTCGATAAGGAGCAAAGCGACAGCAAAGGCAGCCGCAAAGGCGCGCTGATTGGCGGCGGCTTATGCTTCAGCATCCTGGCGCTCTACCTCTTGATTCCCTGGCAACTGGTGCAAAATCTGCGCCCCTTTGCCTGGCACGCGCTCTGGCATACGGATATTACTTACGCCCTGACCCGCAATACACTTTTGCCCGAAGAGCCGGAACTGGCCGGCTTGACCCTGGCCTATGGCTGGGTGGGTCATGCTTACTGGAGTGTGTTGGGGTGGAGCAGCAATCTGCCGCCAACCATTATCTATGCAGTCAGCAATGTGATCTGGTTGCTCTTTACGTTCCTGCTGGCCTATGCAGTTGCGGTCAGCGGCTTCCGTCTGGGGCGACCGGCGGCGCTGATGAGCGTGGGGTTGACTTGTTTAGGCACAAATGCGCTGGGCGCCGTGGCCTGGACGCTGGAACGGGATTGGCATTGGCGCAGCGAATACCTGGGGGATATTCGTTATACACCGCTCTTGAGCAAATATCTAGGGTTTGAGACGATGCCCTTTGCTTTTGCCCTCTTGTTGGGCGTCGCCTTATTGAGCGTGGTGGCCGTGCAACAGTCGGTGCGGCAACTGGCCGCGCCCCTTGCCATTACGCTGACCGGACTGGGCTTGATTTATCCGATTCTGCTGCCGGTTGGTTGCCTGCTGGCCGGCGCCCTCTGGCTGCTCTTGGTGACACGCCTTGATCCGAAGACGGCGATCTACCCATGGCGTACCTTGTCATGGGTCGCCGCCGGGGTGGGCGCCAGCGTCTTTCTTTCCTTTGCCTTTCTGGCGTTGGTAACACAAGATCGCAGTACAAGCGCCCTCCACCTGTCGACCGTGGAGGCCATGCGGCCCAAGCTTTATCATCTGGGCAGCGCGCTCTTGCTCTTTGCGCCGGCGCTCTTACCACTTGGGGGGGCGCTGATCAAGCGGAATGCCCCTGTGTTGCTCCTGGCGGCGGCGGGGTTGGGCACGATGGCGCTTTATGTGGTAGCCGACCTGGACAAACTGGAATACAAATATATGTTGGCTGCCACGATTGTGCTGGCGCCGCTCGCCGCCGGTGGGATCGACTGGCTGCTCTACCGGCTACCCAACCTGCAATGGGGGCTGACCTTTGCCGGGGTGATTGGCTTGTTTCTCGTCCACCAGGCCTTAATATTACGGGTGGGCGCGCAAATTCCAGCGAATCTGGTTCATGCCCCACCTTTACGCGAGGATCGCTTTTGGGTCGGGCTTGGGCCGACGGACGCTAATGCCGATTGGACAAATGCCGTCCGTCTGCTGACGCCGGAGGATACCATTCTGGTGGTCAACAAGAGTACGATCCACCTTAGCGCGTTTGCCGGGCGTTCGCTCTATGCACCGAGCGATACCGATGGTACAGCAACGACCGGCTATAGCGTCGATACACGTTTCAACCTGTTGACCTGGCGCGGTTACTCGCCACAGCTTTATGAAGAGCGTCTGGCCCTTGTACAAACGATCTATACAACCACCTCGGTAACAGAAATGCGGGCGGCGCTTGCGCAATTGTTAACGTTGCAGCGCCCGGTCGCCATCCATTTTACCCCTGACATCCCGCTGTATCAATGGTTGTACACGGAAGGCATCGGCGCGGAATTGTTTGCCGATGGCACACAGGTGGTCTGGTTGCTCGAACCCAATGCGCTTGACGGAGCCACCCAACATGCCACCCATTGAAACAGCGCTGGGCAACCGTCGCGCCATCCTCATCTATAGCAGCCTGGCCCTGGCAACCCTGCTGGCGCCGCTTGGCATGTGGCGGCTCCATTTTCCCTTTATCCGTCTGATGGATGCGGTCTATCACCCCATTCCGTTGCTGCAACTCTTTGTCTTTTGCGCGGCCCTGAGCTTAACCGCGGTCGGCGTCTATGCCCTTTACCGGGCGCGTGACGGCTGGCAAAGACAATTGCCGCTCCTGTTGGCGCTCCTGGTCTTCTTTCATTATCTGGCGATGATGCGCCAACATGCAGCACGCTCGTGGGACTATGCCTGTTACGAACGGGCGGCCCAGGCAATTGTTCAGGGGGTGAACCCCTATGGCGACTGTTATATCTACTTCCCCACAACGGCGCAAGCGCTGGCCTGGCTCTATCAGACAGGCGCTTATGGCGCAACATTAATGCTGGCTGACGGCGCCGCAAAGGTGGATCAACTGTGGGATCTGGTCTTTTATCTGTACGAGGCCACCCAATTTTTTCAGTTGATTCTGGCCTTTGCGCTCTGCTACGGATTGGCCCGTCGGTTGGGGCTGGAAGCACAGCGTGCGGGGGTATTAGTTGCCTGCTTGTTTTTGTTCAATAACCCACTGTTGGCAACGTTGAAGCACAATCAGGTAAATCTCTGGGTGCTCAATCTGATTCTGCTGGCGCTGTTATGGCTGCCCCGCGCCCCCATCTTGAGTGGACTGGCGGTGGCGTTGGGCGGTCACATTAAACTCTACCCGCTCATTCTCTTGTTGCCGTGGACGCTGACGCGCCAGTGGCGCGCGCTGGCGGCAACCGGCGTCGGTATGATTGGGTTGGTTTTGTTACAAACCAATGGCGGTCGCGATTGGCAGCTTTGGCAAGCCTTCCTGACTTTTGCCGCTTCGTTTCCCCAAGGGAGTTTCTTTCGAGACAACAGTCTGCACAGTCTGGTCTACAACACCAGCGGCCATCTACAATGGCTGGCGGGTGCTGGGTCGTACACTGTCAACGAGGCGCTTGTCGAGCGGGTTGTCCTCGTCATCACTGGCCTATGCGGGTTGGCTTATCTCTGGCGTTTTTTCCAGCGGGAACGCCGAGCGGCGAACGTATCCGGGCAAACGAGCGCGTCGCCGGCAGCGCAGCGCAGCTTGACCGACCTGGGTCACAGCATGGACGCCATTGCGCTTGGCTTGTTGATCGCGCCGGTGGTGTGGGAGCATCACTATCTGCTGGCCTTGCCGCTGGTGATCTGGGCGCTGGCGAACCAGACCAACGTGGAACGCCTGTGGCTGGTGGCCCTCAGCGCCTTTCTCATCTTTGTGCTGCCGACCTTTGACATTTTTCCGTTGAGCTATCATCGGCTGGCGGGGCTGTTGCTTTTGGTTTCAACGCTGCCGCCGGTTGCCGTTGCCCCGTGGTCGTTGCTAGCTAGCCATCCGTTGCGCTTTGAAGGTAAACAATCGGTCGCAACTATTCCGTCCGCGCCGAGCCACACCCAACGGGTTCCCGGAGCCGGCGTTCGGACGCCGGTCCGTGACCGGCGAGGAGCGGAGTAGTGAGCGGTTACTTATTGATCAACCATGCGTGAGCGATAAAGCCTATGTCTACTACACCGCAGCCTAAAGTCAGCGTCATCATTCCCGCCTATAACCAGGCTGATTATCTGGGCGCCGCCATTGAAAGCGTGCTGAACCAGCGCTATGCCGATTGGGAGCTGATTGTCGTCAACGATGCTTCGCCGGATCAGACCAATGCTATCGTTGCCCAGTACAACGACCCGCGCATCCGCTTGATCGTCCATGAACAGAACCGGGGGTTGCCGGCGGCGCGCAACACCGGCTTGCGCGCCGCCGGTGGCGAAATCTTTATGTTGCTCGACGCTGACGATCTCTTTCATGTGGACAAGTTGGCGGCGCACGTTGCACTTCTCGACGCCGACCCGACCGTTGGCGTCAGCTACAATGCGCGCTATGAGATGAACCAGGCCGGTGAGATCCTGACCCTCTGGCGACCAGCCACCACGGTCACTTTTGCCGACATGGTTTGCGGCTTTCCCTTTGCCCCCAGCGACATGGTGATGCGGCGCGACTGGGCCTTTCGAGTGAATCTTTTTGATGAGAGCTACATCGCCATGAGCGAGGATCTGGATATTAATTGCCGGCTGGGGTTGGCCGGTTGTCGCTTTGTCGGCATCGATCAGCCATTGAACTACCGGCGCTACTACCCCAACCGGGTGATCCGCAATGTGCCGGCCCGCCTGAGCGCCGCCGAACGGGCTTTGAACACTTTGTTTAGCGACCCGGCCTGTCCAACCGCAATTCTGGCCTTGCGCGATCAAGCCTTTGCCAACACCTATTTGGTCTGGTCCTATGAGGGCTTTATCGCCGGCTTGACCCAGCACGCGCAGAGGGCATTGCGCAACGCCGTGGCGCGCAATCCGACGATCATGGCCGATAACGCTGCGCCGTTTTTGGAGTATTTGATCGACCGCAGCATTCAAGACGGCGGCGATCATGGGCTGGCGATTCGGCGGGTGATGGAGCAGTTGCCGACAGAGTGGCAGTGGGTTGCACAAGCCGTCACCTGGACCATTGGCCAAGCCGATTTGCGCGCCGGCCTGCGCGACTGTCTTTGGGGGCGCACGGCGCAAGGGCAGATGCACCTGATGCGCGCCGCCGCGCAGGAAATGCGTGTGCAGCCGGCGCTTTTGCGACTGTTGGTCGATCAATTGATGAATTACAGCATGGAAGGGGGCTGCGATGGCGCCAAACGGGTGATTCGTGATGTCACGCGCGCAATGCGAGTGGTGGCGTCACCGGCGGAAATTCGCTGGCTGGAAGGCTGTTATTGGCTCAATCAAGCCCTCAGCCAGGTCAAAACCGGCGCCTATCGCCATGCGCGCCAGAGCATCTTCCAAGCTTTTCTCAAGGACCCAGGCTACTTACGCAATCGCGGCGCTTGGGCTACATTAGTGCGTTCCTGCCTATCACCCTTTCCAACATTGCAGAAGTTCGCACTCGCCCTGGCAGCACGGTAGCTTCTTTCTGAGTAAATACTCCGCTCGTAGCCAGTGCGTGACTGGCGGGTTCAGCGCCAGTCACGCACTGGCTATGAGCGGACGGAGTCGTTATCTTTCTTTTATTAGCGCCAATTCTGAGGATGTAATGTGTGGTATTACCGGGATTTACGACGAAAAGAGCCGACTGGCGGCCATTGCGGCCATGAATCAGGTGCAACGCCACCGCGGGCCGGATGATGAAGGGTATTTGTTTATCAATAGCCAAAATCAACAGTGGCAGGCGGCCTTTGGACAGGAAACGGCCAAAGCGAGTGCAGCAGCGGCGACCATGCTCGATCTGCGTGATGTGCCAACCGAACAATATGACTTGGTCTTAGCCAGTCGGCGCTTAGCGATTCTGGATTTGTCACCGGCCGGTCACATGCCCATGCCCTATGCTGATGGCAAACTGTGGGTGACATACAACGGCGAGATTTTCAATTATTGCGAAATCCGGCAGGAACTCAGTGCGCGCGGCCACCACTTTCGTAGCAACAGCGACACCGAGGTTTTGCTGGCCGCTTATGCCGAGTGGGGGGTTGATTGTCTACAACACTTTAACGGCATGTTCGCCTTTGCCCTTTGGGACAGTCATCGCAAGCGGCTCTTTTGTACGCGCGATCGCTTTGGCATCAAGCCCTTTTACTACAGTTGGGATGGGCAAGCGTTTATCTTTGCCTCCGAGCTAAAGAGCTTGATCCAACATCCGGCGTTGCAACGCCAGCCGGACGATCAGGCGATCTTTGACTATTTGACCATTGGCGTCTCGGATCATACGGAGCGCACCTTCTTTCAAGGCATCCGCTCCTTGCAACCCGGTCATTTTCTGTTGCTCGATATGAGCAACAAACAATTGCGCGACGAGGTCTGGTGGGAGATTCGCATCAACCCCAGCATCGAAAAGCCCTCGGCGGTTGAACAGCGGCGCATCTACCGGGCGTTCGCCGATCTGCTCGAAGATTCGGTGCGCATTCGTCTGCGCAGTGATGTGCCGGTGGGGACAGCCTTGAGCGGCGGCCTGGATTCGTCCACGGTGACGCTGTTGGCAAACCACCTGTTGCTGGAAGAAAAGATCATTCCCCCGGCATTGGTCGGCGCCCATCAGAAGACCTTTACAGCGCGCAATTATGAATTGGACATTGATGAACACAAGTACAGTCGCTTGATCATTGAAAAGACCGGCGCCGAAGAGCATGTGATCTACCCCGACGGCGCCGCGCTCTGGCAGGAGTTTGCTTCCTTTGTTTGGTTTCTCGATGAGCCGGTCAACTCGACCAGCCAATATGCGCAGTGGAATGTGATGCGGCTGGCCCGCCGCAACAATGTCACCGTACTGTTGAATGGCCAAGGGGGCGACGAAATTTTCGCCGGTTACTACGCCTATTATCCGCCCTATCTCAACCAGCTCTATCAGCAACGGGGGGTCTTCCCGACCATGCGCGCTGTGCTAGACATTTCCCGCGTCGGCGGAACGCCGGCCCTGGATATGCTGATGGAAGATGCCGCCCAGCGGCTGCCGTGGCGCATTCAGCAATTTGTCAATCGCATCCGGCCCCCGTTGGCGATCCCCGGCGGCGGCGGCTCCGGGTTGCAAGAGTGGCAGTTACAACCCGACTTTATGGCGCGCAATTGGGAGCGGCGCTGGCGGCCACAGGAGGTCGATGCCAGTGGTCTGGTCGGCGTCTTGCATCGCGACCTGACCTCGACCAACTTGCCCAAGCTGTTGCGCTACGAAGATCGCATCGCCATGGCCTTTTCGTTGGAAAGTCGGCTGCCCTATCTGGACAATCGGCTGATCGATATGGTCTTTGCCCTGCCGCTCAACTATCGCATTCACAATGGTTGGAGCAAATGGATCTTGCGCCGCGCCATGAGCCATCTGCTGCCGCCGGAGATCTGCTGGCGCCGCACGAAACTCGGCTTTCCGACGCCGGAAATCCGCTGGTTAACCCAGGGTGCGGCCTATATTCGTCAACGCCTCCAGGCCCAGGGCGTGGCGGAACAAGTGGCCGATTATGTGCAACCCTGTATTCTCAAACAGATCAGTGAGCAACCCGATGCCGACCTGGCCGCCACGCCCGGCCTCTGGCGTTTACTCAATCTCATCGTTTGGTTTGACATCTTTTTTAATCAGAGTCGACCGGCGGCGGCCTATACTCAGCCGGCGCTCTCTATGGAACAGGATCAAGCCGCCGCCAACCTGCCCGTGCAGTGAGGCGTATTCAGAATGGAAACGCAGCAGCTTATGACCAAGCTAGGCATCTTTGTCGGTGAAAATGGCCATTGGGGCTTCTTTCGCGAAATTTTCGCCGATTTCCAACAGCACTATCAAACGGATCTGTTTCAACCAAAGACCTTTGGCATCCCCCTGCTCTATGGTCGTCTCAATCGTTGGGCCTATGACGGGCAGATCCGCTCGATGCTCAAACATAACGATGTCTGTTTTTTTGAATGGGCCAGCGAATTGCTCAAACCGGCTTCTTATATAGATCGCCACGCGCCGATTGTCACACGCTTGCACTCCTACGAGGTGCATGTATGGGCGCCGCAGATTCACTGGGAAAATGTCGATCGCATTGTTTTTGTCAGCCACTACATCCGGCAGAAATTTTTGGAACAATTCCCGGACCAAGCAAACAAGACGACCGTGATCTACAACGGCGTTAATTTGAGCCGTTTTCAACCGCCGGACCGCTGTGATTTTCGCTTTAATATCGGGATGCTCTGTAGTTTTCACCCGGTCAAGCGCATCTACGAAGCGGTGATCACCATTGCCAAACTGAAGCAAGCCGGTTATAACCCCCATCTGCACATTGCCGGCGGCAAGTGGCCGGGTGGTCATTTTGATGGTTATCACATCGCCATTGAACGGTTGATCGAAAAGCTGGCGCTGGCCGACAATGTCACGCTCTATGGGCATGTACAAGGCACCGAAGCATGGTTGCAAACGATTGATGTCTTTCTCTCCAATAGCTACTGGGAAGGACAGTCCGTCTCGCTGCTGGAAGCGATGGCAAGCGGTTGCTACTGTCTCTCCCACTTCTGGGATGGGATCGAAGATGTCCTTCCAGCCGAATGCATCTTTGGTCTCGATGACGAACTACACGAAAAGCTGATCACCTACGCTGAACTGCCGGCGGCGGAAAAGTGTCGGCGACGCACGCAAATGCGCCAGATCGCGGCGGAAAAGTTTGACCTGCGGCGGACGACGCAAGCGCTGCATGAGGTGATTGAAAGTGCGGTGAGCAAGCGAGTGCTGGCATGAAGATTGGCTATTTGATGCAAACCGGCGCGGCCAATCTGCTAGCGCGCCCTCTCTCCGGCCCCAGCAACCATGTCAAGCATGTTTGCCAGGAATTGACCGCCCTGGGCCATGAGGTCAGCTTGTTGATGAAAGTGGCAGGCCGGCTCTGGTACACGACCGATCTGGAATACTTTACACCGGTGATCGCACCGCAGACCGCGCTTGGGTTGCGCCAGTGGTCGCAGCGGTTGGTCCAACGCACCCAATCGGCGTTGCATCTGCCTTATGCCGCTTATTTTGAAGCGTTAGCATTTGCTCAAGCCATTGCGCAGGTGATGGGTGATTGCGATCTCTTTTATGAGCGCATGGGATGGATGGCCTATGGCGGGGCGCTGGCGGCGCGGCGCCGGGGCGTCCCCCTGGTGCTCGAAGTCAATGGCGATCAGTGGCAGGAGCTGGAAATTTTGGGGGCGGCGCCGCAAGGCGCACAGAAATGGCTGGCGTTGCGTATTATGCGCCGGATGATCCACAGCACGGCTCACGTAGTCGCCACCGGCGACGGCTGGCGCACCGGTTTTATCGAGCGCTGGGGCGTGGCGCCGGGCAAGGTAAGTGCGGTTGAAAATGGCAGTGAGCTAGTTACCCTGCTGGACCGTGAACAGTTGCGCGCCTTCAGCGCGAACCCGCCAACCGCCGCTGTCACCCTTGTCTATGTCGGCGCTTTTGAGCCGTGGCATGGATTGCGCGTCTTGTTAAATGCCACGGCCAGGGCGCGGCAACAAGGGGCGACGGTGAAGCTCTATCTGCTCGGCGCCGGGCCGGAACAAGCCAATCTTGCGCGCCAGGTTCAGGAATTGCATCTGCAGGACGTGGTAGCGATGCCCGGTTTTGTCGATATGCCAACCATGGCCGCCTATCTGGCGCAGGCTGATATTGGCGTCTGCCCCTACTGTGGTCGGGTGGAATATTCGGGTTTGAAGCTGTTGGATTATAAAGCCGCCGGGCTGGCGACAATTGCCTCCGGGGCGAATGGACAACCAGTGGTCTTGCGGCAGGGTGTGACGGGGTTGATTGTCCCGCCCTGTGATGAAGAGCGTCTGGCGGCGGCGATTGTCGCGCTGAGTCGCGACCATGACTTACGCCGGCAAATGGGGCGGACGGCGCGCCTGGAAGCGGAAGAACAACACAGTTGGCGCAATACAGCACAACGGCTCGACGCCATCTTCCAACGGTTGACCCATCCGCAGCCGCGGTACTATCTGGAA
Organism: Caldilinea sp. CFX5; assembly: GCA_021405325.1. Next base: position 32,307 of record QWII01000107.1, read on the forward strand.
GGCAACCCTCCCTCCGTAACCGTGAGTAGTAGGACAATGTTACATTAGACCCGGACCGGCGGTCCGGCGGCGACCAATTGGCGAATGTAACCTTGTCGTAGCAGTTAATTGAGGAAAGCAAAGAGCGATGAATAGCCAGGAACCAACCAACCGGCTCACAACAACAGTAGCGGGCAGCAAGGATTTGATCTCTGTGGTGATCCCGACCTATAACCATGTGCGCTTTTTGGCGGATGCGCTGCAGAGCGCCCTCAAGCAGAGCTATCCTCAGGTTGAGATCATTGTGGTCGATGACGGCTCGACTGATAACACCCATACACTGGTCGAAAGCTTTGGCGAACGGGTTCATTACATCTGGCAGGAGAACCGCGGGCTGTCGGGGGCGCGCAATACCGGCATTGCGGCGGCGCAGGGGGAATATATTGCCCTGCTTGATGCCGATGATTTCTGGGAGCCGCATTACCTGGCAACCGTTCACCGCGTCTTGGCGGCTGATCCTCGCTTGGGCGCCGTCTACACCGGTCTGCAATTTGTCAACAGCAAAGGCGAGCGGTTGCCGCAGCCTTGTGTTGCAACCGTGCCGAGCGACCAGCTCTATGACCGGCTGTTGGATGGCGAGTTCTTTGCGCCAAGCGCGGTTCTGGTGCGCCGGGCGTGCTTTGCACAAGTGGGCGTCTTTGATGTCACCTTGCGGGCTTCGGAGGATTGGGATATGTGGCTGCGGGTAGCGCAGCGCTATGGGTTTGCCGGCATTGCCCAGCCGTTGCTCAACTACCGGGTGCATGGCAGCAACATGTCGGGCGACCCGGAATATATGTTGCGTTACCAGACAATGGTGGTGCGTAAACACTTTGGCGCGCCGGAAGGTGATCCCAGCCAGTGGCCGGCCCCACGCCAGCGCGCTTGGGCGGCGACCAGTTACTTTGCCGCCCAAGGTTATTTCTTGCGCGGCGACGATGCCAAAGGGCAAGCGTTCCTGCGCCAAGCCTTTGAAGCCAACCCGGCGTTGACGGCGCAGGTCGATCTCTTCTATGAGTTGGGGTGTGTCGAGCAACCGCTTGGGCAACGGGGCAATCCGGCCACGCTCAATTTACCCAAGAGTGCGGAGCGGCTGCTCAGTGCGCTCGCGGCCATTTTCAATGACCCGACGCTGGCGCCACGCGTTCAGCCCAAACGCCGGACAGCCTTCGCCCATGCCTATCTGGCGCTGGGGCTGTTGGCCTATAACAGCCAGCAACGGGAACAGGCGCGCGCCTTCTGGGTCCAGGCGTTACAACATGCACCCAAATTAGCGGCGCAACGCGCCTTCCTCATCCGATTGGCGCGTACCTTTGTCAAACCGGGTTTGCGGGCCGCGTTGCGCACATTGACATCACCCGGTTCTTAACATGATGGGTAACGATTCAGCATAAATCGTAACGACTAACCCCTCCCTACCCCTCCCCTGCTAAGGGAGGGAACCGTGGTGCGCTCGACCGTTCCCTCCCTTAGCAGGGGAGGGGTAGGGAGGGGTG
>QWII01000011.1 GCA_021405325.1 Caldilinea sp. CFX5
GTGCTAGTCCGCTTCCGTAACGAACTGAACGAATCGACCAGCGTCCACTGGCATGGGATGCACCTGCCGGCCAACATGGACGGTGGCCCGCACCAACCGGTAGGCCCCGGCCAGGAGTGGCAACCCTATTGGTCGATCAAGCAGCCGGCCGCCACCCTGTGGTATCACCCCCATCCGCATGGGGAGACGGAGCAACAGGTTTATCGCGGATTGGCGGGAATGTTTATCATTGATGATGAGATCAGCGATAGACTGAGCCTGCCAAGCGACTATGGCGTCAATGACATTCCCGTCATTGTGCAGGACAAAGTATTCAATCGGGCCGGTGAGCTACGCCAAGGAGAACGGGCGGAAGTGGGGCTGCTCGGTGATACGATCTTGGTCAACGGCGCCTATGCGCCTTACTTCACGGTGACAACGACACAGGTGCGGTTGCGGCTGCTCAATGGCTCCACGGCGCGCATCTATAATTTTGGCTTTGCTGATGACCGGGAATTCCACCTCATCGCTACCGATGGCGGCTTGCTGAGCGCACCACACCGCACTCGTCGCATTCAACTTTCACCGGGCGAGCGGGCGGAAATCGTGGTTGCACTGGAGCCAAACACAGCGGCGACCCTACACGCTTATCCACCTGACCTCGGTGCAGTACTGGCCTTGGCGGGGGCTTATGGTAGCCAGGATGAATTTGATATTCTTCGGTTACAGGCTGCTGCTCAATTGCAACCGCTGCCCGATCTACCGGCGAGCCTGGCGGTAATCGAAAGGCTTCATGAAAGCGATGCTGTGCAGACAAGAACCTTCCGGTTGGATGGGCGGCAGATCAATGACCGGCGGATGGATATGCACCGCATCGATGAGGTGGTCACAGTGGGTAACACAGAGATCTGGGATGTCTTTAACCAGAATCTCTACCCGCATAACTTCCATATCCATGATGTGCAATGCCAGATCCTTGACATTGACGGTCAGCAACCACCGCCTGAATTGGCGGGGTGGAAGGATACGGTCTATCTACGGCCGCGAACGCACTATCGCCTGATCATGCGCTTTGCCGACTATACCGATGTCACGACGCCCTATATGTATCATTGTCACCTGCTCTGGCATGAGGACAACGGCATGATGGGCCAGTTTGTCGTGGTGCAACCGGGGGAGGAGGGGAGTGTCGGGTGGGTTGGGGGGAGCCACGAATTCGGCCACCCCAACTAGAACGTATTCGAGTAAAACGTGCCCCCAACATCCGAACGGCAAGCGTTAGCGCCCCGCTGTCAGATCGCTAACGCTTGCCGTTCGGGTAAAACGCGCCCCACCTTGAAATACACCCCAAACAATGATTTGATAGTTGACAAAAGAGAACAAAAGTTCTATAATTGACAAGCTTTGGGGAATCCGTAATACAGAACTGTATGAAGGAGAACGCATGTCAACATCAATCCAAGCACAGCATTTTACGAATGCGCTCTACACCCTGCTCGATGAAACCTTTGACAATGTGCAGGGCATTTACCTCGACAAAGGCACCTCCCTTTTTGAAACCCTGGCGACCATTTCCGCGGCCGAGGCGTCGATCCCGGTTGGCGGCAAATGCGCGACCTTGGCGGCGCAAGTCAAACATGTCGCTTTTTATCTGGATGTATTGGAAAAAGCGGTACGTACCCAACACTTTGAACGGCAAGATTGGGGCAAAATTTGGCGCGAGACCAAAGATGTCACACCCGATGAATGGGAAGCGATCAAGGCATCCTTGCGTGAAAGTTACAATCGCATCAAGACGCTGATCGGCGATACGACCGAGTGGCCGAGTGATCGCGAGATCGGCGGCGCCATTGCCACCATTGTTCATACGGCCTATCATCTAGGCGAGATCCGCCAGGCATTGTGTACGTTGCGCTAGGGATTGTATAGCCCCAAATGGATACAATCACGCATGTCCACCATGCCAATCTGTTCGTAAGAATGAAAAATAGCGCAAGAAGTATGCAGCCGTTTGGAAAGTCAAACGCCCAATGAGATAGCATGTAGGGAGAGAGCTTGTAGGTGAACATGGAAACACAACCCGAACCGACGCTGGTCGAATTTGTTCGCTATAACCAGTGGGCCAACCGGCAGCTACTGACTGTCTGCATGAACATCAATGAAAATCTACTCACAGCCGTCATCGCCGGCGCCCATGGCTCGGTTCTTGAAACTTTTGGTCATATCTTGCGTGCAGAAACCGGCTTTCTGAAGCGGATTTACGGAACTTGTCCACAGCCGGCATTTCAATGGGAAGAAGGCCCCAGTCTGACACAGATGGCAACCTACGCTGCCCAAGTGAGCGAGGCGTTTCTGGATACGATCCAGCGCGTGCTGCCTACCCAGAACGTACACGAAGAGGGCAACGGCATGACCTTCGACTATCAAGCACGGCTGCTCTTTATGTCCCTGGTCTACCACGGCATCGCGCACCGCACCGACATTACAACGTTTCTCAATGGCCAAGGGGTAGCGTTGCCTGAGCTGGATGTATGGGGGTATCAGTGGGCGCACCCCGACCGCTTTCAAGCGATATTGCGGAAGGTGGCTGACGATTGACTCATACGCCCATTGTCCGTCCATCAAGTAGTAACTATTTTCAGCCATTTTCGTCATCAACCCTTGCCGTCTGTTTCAAGGCATAAACGACAAGCGGTCGCACATCCCCCCAATAGCGTTGGAAGGAGGAGGCAGATGACGCTTCGTGTTGTTGGCGCCGGTCTACCACGGACCGGCACAGCCTCGCTCACAATGGCCCTTGAACAGCTACTTGGTGGCCGTACCTATCACATGCGTGTAATCCCTGGTCATCCTTTTGACCTGGGTCATGGCTGGCAGCAGGCATTGGCGCATGATACAGCCGACTGGGAGGAACTGTTTGTGGGATTTGGCGCGGCGGTGGACTGGCCGGCGTCGCTGTTTTGGCGCGAGTTGAGCGCGTACTACCCTGATGCGCTGGTGTTGTTATCAATGCGCGATAGCGCTGAAACGTGGTATCAAAGTGTCAACGCCACCATCCTCCCCGTTGCCCGGATGGCGCTTGCACCGGACTGGGGCGGTGGCCGGGGCTTGCCGGATCTCTTTGCGCGCTTTACTGGAACGACACAGTGGGATGACCCGGCGCGCTTGATGGCTGCTTATGAACGGCATAATCAGGCCGTGTGCGAGACCATTCCGCCCAATCGGCTCCTCGCGTGGCGGGCCACCGAGGGCTGGGAACCGCTTTGTCGCGCCCTCGGCGGCGCAGTGCCGGATCAACCTTTCCCGTGGACGAACCGACGGGAAGATTGGGGATAGCGCCAAAACGGCAGGCAAGCTGGATAACCCGGCAAATCCCAATAATGAAGCCGTTTCAGGAAAGCTAAATTTGTTCAAAAGGAGCAGAAAGATGACGACACGCACCACCAAACGCAGCGCCGGTGAACCGACCTGGGTGGATCTGGCGACAACGGATTTGGCCGTTGCCAAGAATTTTTATCAACAGGTCTTTGGCTGGGACTTTGTTGACACTGGTCCCGACTTTGGTCACTATCACTTTGCCCAGTCCCAGGGGCGCAACGCCGCCGGCATTGGGCTGATCTGGCCGCCCGATTCGCCGCAACCTTCCGCCTGGACGATCTACTTTGCCAGTGACGACATTGCCGCCACTTGCGCGCAGGTCAAAGATCTGGGTGGGCAAGTGATGGTTGAGCCAATGACGATTGGTGATTCGGGGTCGATGGCGATCTGTGTTGACCCGACCGGAGCAGCCTTTGGGCTGTGGCAAGCGCTGAACCACATCGGTTCCGGTGTGGAGGATGAACATGGCGCCACCACCTGGTTTGAGGTCAACACGCGTGATGCCGCCGCGGCGGCTGCTTTTTATGGCAAGCTCTTCCAGCTTTCGGCGCAGAAAACCGAGTTTGCCGGCACCGACTATTACTTCTTACAATGGGGTGACAAGATGTTGGCCGGCATTCTGCAAATGGATGCCAACTGGGAAGGCATTCCACCCCACTGGATGGGCTATTTTCACGTCGATAACACGGACGCCGCTATTGAACGCGCCGTGGCCGCCGGCGGGAAGTTGCATGTCCCGGCTTTCGATATGCAATACGGTCGTATGGCAGTGATCGGTGATCCGGCCGGCGCAGTCTTTAGCATTGTTCAGCCGCCGGCAGCGTGACTAGGAGGCGCGATGAACGCATTTAAACCTGACCATTACAGCACCGTCTCGCCCTACTTGATTGTCGCTGGGGCGAGTCAAACCATTGCTTTTCTGACAACCGTTTTTGATGCGGTGGAAATTCGGCGCTTTGCCGATACAGACGGAAAAATCATGCACGCTGAGGTGCGCCTTGATGATACGGTAATCATGCTGGCCGATGGCGCTGAGGGCTGGCCGCCGATGCCGTCGTATGTGCATATTTATGTCGCTGATGTGGATGCCACCTATCAACGGGCATTGGCTGCCGGTGCGACAACGGTGCAAGCACCGGTGAAAAAGGAGGATGCCGACAAGCGGGGTGGGATCAAAGATGCGGGCGGTACAACCTGGTGGATCGCTACGAAAGTGGAGTAAATCATGTCAATGAAGGCGAAATCAGCAGCCCAGCTTCCATCATCCATTTGGTCTGCCAGGATGATGGAAGCTGGTAATGGCTGCGATCAACCCGTTGCGCTTATCGGCGGTCCATCAACAGCACCACCATCGCCACGATCAACAATCCGCCGCCGATGAGCGCTTGCGGACTCAGCGGTTCCGCCAGGAGCGTCACAGCGATGATGGTAGAGGTCAACGGTTCCAGCAAGGTGGCAATGCTGGCGGCAGCAGCGCTGGTGGTGCGCATGCCGGTGTAGAAGAGGCCATAACCGACAGCGGTGGGCAGGAGGCCGAGATAGCTCAAGCGCAGCCAGCCCTGGAGCGGATAGGTCAACACCAACCCTGATGCCAGGGCAATCACCAGCAGCACCAGGGCGCCAAAGGTGAAGCCGACGGCGGATGTTTGTAAGGGGTGTACCCGTCCACCGCTGCCAAGCTTGCGCCCGACCAGCGTGTTGATGGCATAGAGCAACCCGGCCAGCAGCGCCAACGCCACGCCACCCAGCACATTGCTCTGTTGACTCGATGGCTCAACATTGACCAGCAGAATGGTGCCGGCAATGGCGCAGGCCAGGGCAATCAGGGTGATCGTCGTTGGTCGTTCACGGGTGATGAAAGCCGACATGACCGCCACCAGCACCGGCGCACTACAGAGCGCCAGCACCGTGGCAATCGAGACGCCAATCTTGGGGAGACTGGCATAGAACGCAACCTGATAGAGCGCCACCAAGGCGCCGGCCCCCAACATATAGGGCAGGTCGTGCCGGTGAATGGCCCAAGCTTTTTGGCCCAGGGTGAATTGGCAAAGCAGCAATAGCGCCGGCGCCGAGAGCGCCATACGCAGAAAGGCAATCGAAAAAGCATTCGTCTCGGCCAGATGATAGACCGAAGCGGCGACGGGATTGCCGGTGCCCCAGAGAACCGAGGCCAGCATGACCATAAACAGCCCGGTGCGCGCTGTATGGCGGTAGGGTGATTGTTGCATTAGAAAAGCCTTCCTAAAGAAAATCGACTGCCGATTCAGCAGCCGTGGTTGATTCGTTGATATGGTTGGCGCACAAGCGCGCAGGAAGGCGGCACAAGACTCTGTGTCTAGCGTAGAAATCGGCTATCGAAGAAACGTGCCCGCCACTTTAGGCGACCGGTGGTGGCAGGATGTAGAGGTGACTTTGCGACATAAGCAACCATCAATGGCTGGCTACTGGTAAGCAAGGGCAAACCCGTAGCAATGTTTGGTAAAAACGCACCTGTCAGCAGCGAAAGATTGCCTTCGTCCCGGCCAGGTACGGCGGCAAGTGTAGCACAAAGTAATGAAAGGAGCAAGCGATACCATGCCGAGTGAAGCCAATCAGACGCCCAACGTCCAACAGGCTGTACCGTTTTTTGCCGTGTCGAATATGGCAAACGCCATTCGTTATTATATCGATGGTCTCGGCTTTACCATGACCCAACAATGGATCGACCAGGGCAAGCTCCGCTGGTGTTGGCTGCAACTGGGTGGCGCTGCGTTGATGTTGCAGGAGTATCAGAGCGAAGGACAGGGTGCGTGGCGGCCAAGCGGCAAAGTGGGCGAAGGGGTAACCATCTACTTCATCTGCGCCGATGCTTTGGCAATTTACCGCGAAGTGACGGCGCGTGGCATTCAGGCAACCGAACCCTTTGTCGGCAATGGCATGTGGGTCACTTCCCTGGTTGATCCTGACGGCTATCGCCTTGATTTTGAAAGCGCTACCGCTGTACCGGAAGGCACGCGACTATCAGCAATCGATTTGTAGGGGCGTACCCTTGCGGTCGCCCCCCGTTCCGCAACGGGCAGGACGGAAAAGAGTGTAAAACAAAGAGGAGGCAGCAATGAGTGGTGTACGTGTTTTGGTTGGCACCAAAAAAGGGGCGTTTATTCTCACGTCCGACGAAAAGCGCAAGGATTGGCAGGTGAGCGGGCCGCACTTTGCCGGTTGGGAGATCTACCACATGAAGGGATCGACCCTCAACCCCAACCGCCTCTACGCCTCGCAATCGACCGGCTGGTTCGGGCAACTGATCCAGCGCTCGGATGATGGCGGGCAAAGCTGGGAGCCAATGAGCAATGAATTCGCCTACGACGGCACTCCCGGCACCCACCAGTGGTTTGACGGCACCCAACATCCGTGGGAGTTCAAGCGGGTCTGGCTGCTTGAACCTTCAGTGCATGAAGCCGACACCGTTTATGCCGGCGTCGAGGATGCCGCCATGTTCCGCTCGCGCGATGGCGGCAAGAGTTGGCAGGAATTGCCCGGCCTGCGCAACGCCAAAGGGCATCTCTGGCAACCAGGGGCCGGCGGCATGTGTCTGCATACCATTATCCAAGACCCCGGCAACGCTAAGCGCCTCTTTATCGCCATCTCCGCCGCCGGCGCCTTCCGTACCGATGATGGCGGCGAAAGCTGGCAGCCGATCAACAAGGGGCTGATCTCCCCCTATGAATTGCCCGATTCCACGGCGGAAGTTGGTCATTGCGTTCACAATCTCGCCATGCACCCGTCGCGCCCCGATGTGCTCTTTATGCAAAAACATTGGGATGTCATGCGCACGGACAACGCCGGTGAGCTATGGCACGAGATCAGCGGCAATTTGCCCAGTGATTTCGGCTTCCCCATTGCCGTCCACGCCCATGAGCCGAATACGGTCTATGTCATCCCGATCAAGAGCGATTCCGAACATTACCCGCCGGAAGGCAAACTCCGCGTCTACCGCAGTCGCACCGGCGGCAACGAGTGGGAAGCGCTCACCAACGGCTTACCCCAAAGTGACTGCTATGTGAATGTGTTGCGCACCGCGTTGGCCGTGGACACGCTCCCCTCCTGCGGCCTCTACTTCGGCACCACCGGCGGCCAGGTCTATGCCTCGGCTGATGCGGGGGACACCTGGGCGCCGATTGTGCGCGATCTGCCGTCGGTTTTGTCAGTTGAAGTTCAGGTGTTACCATAGCTGATTCGTAATTCGTGCTACGTGATTCGTGGCCTGAGCTTGTCGAAGGCCACGAATCACGTAGCACGACAATAAAGAAAAGGGGCAAGCATGACTACCTACTTACAAGCAAAAACAGCCGGTACGCCAACTTGGACGGACCTGACTTCACCAGATGCAGAGGCGGCGCGCAACTTCTATCAAGCCGTCTTTGGCTGGCAATATGACGTTGGCGGCCCTGAATTTGGCGGCTATACCACGGCGCGTCTGGGGGAGCGGTCAACGGTTGGCTTTGTGGGCAATCAACCCGACATGCCGCCGATGCCTGCGGCCTGGGGCTTATATTTTGCCACGGACAATATCGACGCCGATGTGGCGCGGGCCGAAGCGTTGGGCGGCAAGGTGCTCTACCCGGCGATGGCAGTCGGCCCTTTTGGCTGCATGGCAACGCTGGAAGACCCCACCGGTGCGCAGTTCAGCCTGTGGCAGGCCGGTCAACATGTGGGCTGGCAAGTGACCAATGAACCTGGTTCAACCGCCTGGCATGAGTTATACACGCCCGATGCCAAAGGGGCGCGGGATTTTTACGCCGCGCTGCTGGGCGCAACTGCCGATCCGATGCCGGGTGGTCTGGAATATTATGTCCTCAAGCATGGGGCTGATATGTTGGCCGGCATTATGCAGATCGACCCGGTCTGGGGTAAGATGGCGGCGCAATGGGTCAACTACTTCGCTGTCGCCAATGCCGATGAGACGGCAGCAACGGTGGCGGCGCATGGCGGCAAGGTGATGGGACCAATCGATGATTCCCCCTTTGGTCGTATCGCCGCGCTGATGGATCCCTTTGGCGCCATTTTCAAGGTTGTTCAGCCGCCGGCGCCTTAATCGTCTGACCGCTTAATTTTTAGAGACTAGGGTTCTGCTAAAACCCTGGTCTCTTCAGCAAAAGAGTCGTGCTTCAAGAGGAGGGCCAACATGCCAGTCACCGCCGAAGAAATTCTCGCAGAAATCAAGCCACTGGGCAGCGACAGTTACAAACGGGTGATCTTCAACCATGGTGTCAAAGAACCATGTTATGGCGTGAAGATTAGCGATCTCCAGAAGATTGTCAAGCGCATCAAGAAGGATTACCAACTGGCGCTCGATCTCTATGACACCGATGTTTATGATGCCATGTACCTGGCCGGCTTGATCGCCGATGACGCCCGCATGACCAAGGCGAATTTGCAGCACTGGGTGGACAAAGCCTATTGTCAAGGACTCAGCAGTGCGACCGTACCCTGGGTTGCCGCAGGTAGCGCGCACGGCTGGGAGTTGGGGCTGGCGTGGCTCGATGCAGAAAGACCACTGACGGCGGTGGCCGGGTGGGCGACGTTGGGTAGCCTAGTGTCGATCAAGAACGACGCACACCTGGATCTAGCGGCATTGCAACAGCTTTTACAACGTGTCGAAGAGACGATCCATCAAGCGCCCGATCTGGTGCGCTATCAAATGAATTCATTTGTCATTGCGCTGGGCAGTTACGTGCAACCCCTGAGTGCCGCTGCCATCCAAACCGCCGAGCAGATTGGCCCCGTCACGGCGGATCTGGGTAACAATTCCTGCCAAGTGCCCTTCGCCCCGGACTATATCCGTAAGGTGGAGAGTCGTGGCAGTATCGGCAAAAAGCGCAAGACAGCGAAATGTTGATCCTTGACGACACATAAACAGCGAAAGTTTGGCTGGTTCTGTGTTCCTTCTATCCGTGTTTAGTCATTGGGCGACCCCAAAAGACTAAACACGGATAGAAGAAACACGGAGATAGTTCATCTTGGTGAATAAATTTTTGATCACACGCCGCATGTATGTTAGAGAGAAAGAAGATCATAATCATGACACAGAAGATCGTTCCCTGCCTGTGGTTCGACAGCAACGCCGAAGAAGCGGCAACCCTCTATACCGCGCTTTTTGCTAATTCCCATATCGGCAAAAAGCTGCTTTATAGTGAAGCAGGACAGGAGATTACCGGCAAAGCGCCCGGCAGCCTGATGACCGTTGACTTTACCATTGCCGGCTATCGCTTTACTGGTCTCAACGGCGGCCCTCAATTTGCCTTTACCCCAGCCATCTCCTTTTACGTCACCTGCGAGACCGAAGCTGAAATTGATCGGCTGTGGGTCAGCTTAAGCGAAGGCGGCATGGCGCTGATGCCGCTGGCAAAGTATGATTGGAGCGAAAAGTATGGCTGGGTGCAGGATCGCTTTGGGCTGACCTGGCAATTGGCGCTGGGCAAGCTGGCGACTGTGGGGCAGAAGGTCGTCCCCTTTTTGATGTTTGGCGGCCAGGATCATGGACACGCCGAAGCCGCGCTCAATCTCTATACCCACATTTTCCCTAATTCTGTCGTTGACGGTATTCTTCGCAATAGTGACGGGGGAGGGGAAGGAGCCGCCGCCACGGTGCAACATGCCCAGTTTGGCCTGGATGGGGAAAAGTTTATGGTGATCGATGGCGGCCCCGGCCACACATTCACCTTCACCGAAGCCATCTCGCTGCAAATCCTGTGTGCGACGCAAGCCGAAGTGGATTATTTCTGGGCCAAGTTCATTGCCGACGGTGGCGAGGAAGGCCCCTGTGGCTGGCTCAAGGACAAATTTGGCGTCTCTTGGCAGGTGACGCCAACCGTACTCTACGACATGTTACATGACCCCGATCCGGCTCGTGTGCAACGGGTAAACCAGGCTATGTTTCAAATGAAGAAATTGGACATCGACACGTTGCAACGCGCTTATACAGCAACCAGGGTGGGCCGAACAGTGGGCGCTGAGTAGAGCCTAAGACAAGTCGTGGTGGATTGGATCATTGATCATGCCAGAGACAAATTACCTGACCAACGCACGCACTATCTGGGATCGCGAAGCTGCTACCTTTGATGCGGAACCAGACCACGGGCTGGGCGATCCGGTCGTCAAAGCAGCGTGGCGACAATTGCTGGCCCAGTGGTTGCCGTCACTCCCCGGTCATGTGTTGGATTTGGGTTGCGGCACCGGCTCGCTGAGTCTATTGGCTGCCGAACTGGGTCATATCGTTATGGGGATTGACTGCTCACCAGCCATGATCGAACGGGCGCAAGCCAAAGCCGCGGCGTACGATCTCGCTATCACCTTCCATGTCATGGATGCAGCCAAACCGGTGATCCAGGAAGAAAGCTTTGATGCTGTGATGTGCCGCCATCTGTTGTGGACCTTGCCGGAGCCGCCGGCGGCGCTCCAACAGTGGAAGAACCTGTTGACACCGGCAGGACGGATGCTCTTGGTCGAAGGCTTTTGGGCAACCGGTGGTGGACTGAAAATGGCCGAAATCATTAACATGTTGCCAAAGGGGCTTTCCGTGATCGAAACGGTCAACCTGAGTCCATTGTCAATCTTGTGGGGCAAAACGGTCAACGACGAGCGCTATGCCATTCTGCTGGCCCGCTAGAAAGTTTTTAAGAACGAGATGAACATGAAACAACCAGCCCCTAGTACAATTGATGAGTACATCGCCCGCTTCTCTGCGCCTATACAAGCCATCCTCCAACAGATCCGGGCGACCATCCGCGCTGCGGCGCCCGCAGCCAAAGAGGTGATCAGCTACCAGATGCCGGCCTTCCACCAAGAGGGCAACCTGGTCTATTTTGCCGCCTGGAAAGAACATATCGGCTTTTACCCGCCGGTTTCAGCCGAGGCGGATTTTAAGCAGGAGCTTGCCGTCTATGAAGGCCCCAAGGGCAATCTGCAATTTCCCCTGGATCAACCCATTCCCTACGACCTGATCACCAAAATTGTGCAACAGCGCCTCAAAGAAAATCTGGCGCATGCAGCCCTGAAAGGTAAACGCCGTGAAAGCAGAAAATAAAATTGGCGCGCCGACCATTGCGTACCGTCCCGCAAAGCCCTATATCGGCATTCGCACCGTTACCCCGTTTGCCGGTATGTTTGCCGTTGTCACAACCCACATGAAAACGTTGCGTCAGTGGGTGAATCAACACCAAATTGCCGAGCAAGGCCCCTTCTTTCTGCGCTATTATCAGATTGACATGCAGGGGCTGATGGATATTGAAGTGGGCTTTAAGGTCACAGCCCCTGTACCGGGTGATGAACGTATCAAACCCGGTCTCTTACCGGCAGGACGCTACGCCAGCTTAGTCTACAGCGGCAATGGGCTGAAAGGAAACAAGGCGCTGCTTGACTGGGCCAAAACCAACAACATTACCCTGGATCGTTGGGCAGAGCCGGCTGGTGACACCTTTGCCTGTCGGTATGAAGCCTACTTGACCGATTATCGTGTGGAGCCACGGAAGTTGCTCTGGGAAATTGACCTGGCAATCAAGATCGCTGATGCGTAACAACGAAAAGGGAATGATCATGGAAAACCTTCAACTTACCCAGCCCCCGCAGACAAAGGTGGCGATGCTCATCCGCCGACCGGTGGCTGAAGTTTTTGAAGCTTTTGTCAACCCAGTCATCACCACAAAATTCTGGTTTACCAAAAGCAGCGGCCGACTGGAAGAAGGCAAGCAGGTGCAATGGGATTGGGAAATGTACGGCGTCGGCGCGTCGGTAATGGCTAAGGTTATTGAACCGAATCAACGCATTGTGATTGAGTGGCCGGGGTATAGCGGTCTCACAACGGTGGAATGGATCTTTGCGCCACAAAAAGATGGTACAACCTTCGTCACCATCACAGAAACCGGCTTTACCGGCGCTGGGGATGAACTGGTGCAACAGGTGACCGATTCAACCGGTGGGTTCACCCTCGTGCTGGCCGGTCTCAAAGCGCTGCTGGAACATAAGATCCAACTCAATCTGGTGGGGGATCGGTTTCCTACCGGGATCGAAGTGTAGGAGGTGAAAAGTGATGATTCGCGTAAAATTGCCAACCCATTTGCGCCGACTGACCGGCGTCAATAACGAAGTTGAACTTCAGGTGGATGGCATCGTCACACAGCGGAGTGTGTTGGATGCTCTGGAAGCAAAATATCCGACGCTACAAGGCACCATCCGCGACCGTGGCACCCAAAAGCGCCGGTCCCTGGTGCGTTTCTTCGCCTGTGGCCAGGATTTGTCCCACGAAGCGCCGGACGCCCCGCTGCCGGATGCCGTGGTGACGGGCGCTGAACCCTTCTTGATCGTCGGTGCAATGGCCGGGGGATAAACGAAGGAGCTGCCATGAGTGAAATCTTGACACCCGAACGCGTGCTGGAAATGGGGCAGGAATGGACGCAGCTTTTGATTCAACAGACCCCGAAGGCGAAAGCGTTTCCTGTTGCGTAAAAAAGGCGGTGCACCCCACCGGTGTACCGCCTTTTTTGTTGTGAATACGACACTGGCCTGCCTCAACACCAGTTTTGCTTTAGCTAACTTTGGTTGTCAGCCTGGAGTTTGACCCCCTGACTTCCTCGCATTTGCCCCTTCGATACGCGCAGGGCAAGCGGTGAATTTGTAACTGGTCAGCGTTGCTCTGCTTGCACTGCGGGTGGCTGGGAAGATGAATGTTAATTACGCTCTTGCTTGTTCCAACACTTCAGCAGTAGCATGATGTAGCGGACGCAGCGTCGTGTAGAACTGTTCATAAACCTCCCGAAACGCCCGTTCATAAAAGGCCGCCTCTGCCGCCACTGGCATAATCGTCTCCTGCTCATAGCGCAGTTGCGCCAACGCCGTCGGAATATCAGCATAGACCCCGGCGCCGATGCCGCCCAGCACCGCCGCGCCCAACGCCGTACTCTCCTTGGCGCTGACCACTGTGAGCGGGTGGTTGAGAATGCTGGCTTTGATGCGCGTGTAAAGATCATTGTGCGCCCCGCCGCCGGCTACATAGACCTTGCCCACCTGCGGCAGATTCATATAGCGTAGCACTGGTTCCAGCGAAAAGCGGATTTCATAGGAAAGCCCTTCCAAGATGGCGCGGAAGAGCGTTGCCTGTTTCATATCCGTATGCAGACCGATAAAGGCGCCGCGCGCCAGCGGATCAACATTGGGCGAGTTCGCCAGCCGCATGTGCGGAATAAAGAAGGCGCCCAAACTGCCTGCCGATACTTCATTCGCTGCCGCGATCAAAGCGCCGTAATCAGCGCCGCCGGCGAAATTTTCCCGGAACCAATCAATACAGACGCCCGATGTGTAGAGACCGCCCAAGGCATAGTAATGTCCAGCGGCGTGAACCCCCTGTGAATAGCCCTGGCGACCAAAGTTGGCATCGCGCACCGGCTCATCCATCGGCAACATGATCGCCTCCGCCGTGCCAATTGAATCGAGCATGTCACCCACAGCGGTGACCCCTAGCGCCAGCGCGCCGACAATGTGATCATGCCCGCCCACCGCCACCATGGCATTAGTCGGCAAGCCGGTGGCGCTCGCCACTGCCGGCAGCACCGGCCCTAGCGGCGTCCCACTCAGTTGCAAGGGCGCGAGAATAGCCGGGTTGATACCCACGCTGCTAATCAAATCGTTCGCCCACTGCCGCCGGCCCAGATCCATGCACAACATGCGCGAGGCCAGCGAAAGATCCGCCGCCGGCACACCACAGAGCCGGTAGGCGATATAATCGGCCATATTGAGCCAATGACGCGTGCGCGCCAGCACCGTCGGCTCGTGGTCGCGCAGCCAGAGCAATTTGCAGAGCGTAAAGATCGGCTGAATGGCGCTGCCGGTAATGGCAAAGAGTTCCTCCTGGCCGATCTGTGTTTCCAACCAGGCCGCTTGGGGCGCCGTGCGCCCGTCGAACCAGGCAATGGCCTCGTAGAGCGGTTGCCCATGCTCATCCAACGGCACCCCGGTTTCGCCATAGCTGGCGACGGCCATGCCGGCTATGCGCGTCGCATCCACCTGGTTGGTCAGCGTGCGCAGCCCTTGCACCACGGCATTCCAACTTTCCTCCGGGTCGAAGTAGGCCCAATGGGGGCGCGGGTAGTGGGTGGGCGTGCGCACACTGGCCTGGGCCACGGTGGCGCCGGTGGGGTCAAAAAGAATAGTTTTGATGTTGGTCGTGCCGATGTCAATGCCAAGGAGTAAGGGATCCGCCATAAGCTGGAGCCTGTTTCAGTCTGGTTGTGAATGTTGGTCGATAGGAGAAGCATACTGCAAAACCGTTATTTTGGCAAAGCAGTTATCTCCATTGGGCAAATCGCCAGAAAGAGGCAAAGGGAAAGTGCAAACTCTTTGTTCAGAAACCAGGGTTCTGGCAGAACCCTGGTTTCTCTACCAACGTTTCATATCCCTACTCCGGCAGCAAGCGCATATCCGCTTCCGCCAGGGAAATTTCACCGGCGGCGTGCCGTTCGCGCAGATGACGGAACGCTTCTTCGCTCATCCCCAGCGGGCGGCGATCGTCCAGCAGCCAGTGCCAGCCAACGCGCAAGCTTTGCAGCATCCGCTCCAATGGGCGTTCGCTGTGCAGCTCAAGGAAGGTGCTCACCGCTGTATCAGGGTCGAGCGGCGCCAGTTCGTAGAAGGAGGCCAGTCGCTCCCGATGATGGGCGATCCACAGATAGAGATCCGCCTCGGTGCGCTCCGGGAAATGCTCCAGCAGGTGGTAGCGGCGAATGGCCTCGACCACCGGCAGGTAGACGGTTTCGTACCAACTGATCACCGCTTCTGCCCAGGTCAGTGGCGGTTCATCATTCTGTCTGGTCCGTTCCGTGTCACGCAGATATTTGTGAACCTCGATATGTTCGATCAAGAGGGCATAGCGTCCCGGTTCGGTAAAGCGCACGCCATGGCCTGGCCGCAAGCGATTGAGTTCAGTCCTGGCCTCAAATTCGGCGGCCTCCGCTTTAATTAGCCATTGATCGCGTTCAAAGTCGCTGACCGTCAGCGGAATATCGGTCTTGACCTCCGTCACATAGGCTTCGATATGGGTCGCCTCATTCGCGCGCGCCACACTGACGCGATGATTGCCGTCACGCACAAAATAGACCTCGCCGATCTTAAAGAGTTCCACCGGCGGAAAGCCTTCCAGCGAATTCATGGCGGCGTCCAGACGCGTCCACCGTTCGGCATTAGCGCCGGCACGGGGAAAAAACGAGCGCGTAAAGTCCCGGTAGCGCCCCACACTGCCGACAATTTGATCCAGCGGCACCATTTGAATGCCCGCCTCGATCTGCTGGCGCGCACGCAGATGTTTGGCAACCATATCGTAACTGACCAAGTTGTCGTCGGCGCCGGTGATGCGACTCAGCAAGTCGGCCAACTGGGCCTTGGTCAGATAGTGTTTATATTTTTCATAGGCGGCAGCCCGGTGAGTTGGTGTCGTCATGATTCAATCCTTTCGTCAGCGCGGTAGAGCTTGGTTTCCACAATTTAATGATTTTCACTCCGTCTTCTTGATCTGCTCCTACAAATAAGACGGGTAAGCTCTACAACAGGTTCTAGTCATTGTCAGTTGCGTCTCCTTCACCGTTGAGCAGAGTATACGCAACCGCTCGTTACCTGTATTCTTTTTCCATCAACCAGCATAACACAAGTTGTTACCTTTTAGTTACAACTAAGTGTAACAGAGACACCTTCGTCTGTCATCAAGCATTTCGCCCACGTGGTCGCTTCTCTTGGCCTCACCCTTAGGTTACCGTACTTTGCCGTAACAACATTGTCTACTCAGTACTACGTTTTAAACCTATTTTTTGGTACAGCTTTACACAAAACCACCCGCCAATAAAAAAGACCCTCGTGGCAAGACCCAGACATCGCCACGAGGGTATATCATACCGCAAGATTCATCTGTGACAACTTTCACAAAGCTTACAATTGGTCGATGGTGGGTAGCAAGAAGCTGCATACCATCCACCATCTACTAGCCACCAACCACCTTACGCAACCGTGCAGACGGTGAAGGCGGAACAGTGGTCATTGCGCAGGCTCATGCAATTGACCCCTTGCACCACACCTTCCTTGGCCGGCGCCTCATCGGCTTGAAAGCGGATAATTTTGCCCAGGGCGGAGATGGCAAAAACATCATCGCCGGCTTTGACGCCATAGGCGCCGACCAGGGTTTCGGTCTTCATGGCGACTTTGCCGCTGGCGCCGGGGGATTTGTTGGCGGAAAAACCGCGCATAAGCCGAATCGTCCCTTTGCCGTCGTCAGTCAAAAGGAAGACGCCACTTTCCTCACTAGCGCCGGCGACGCCAACCACCGCATCCCCCGGATCGACGCGCAAGCCCAGACAGCCCCGCACCGGCACCAGCCGTTCGGCAAAACGAATGGCTTTGCCCTGCCGGGTGGCAATAAAGAGCTCGTCGTTGCCGCCGGTCCAGCAAGCGGCCGCCGGTGCGCCGCCTTCGTTGATGTTGTAGATCATCGTCCCCGGCTGCAAGCTTTTGCCCAGGTATTGGCTGCCAATCCGTCGCACCTGGCCGCGTACACTCACCAGGACAAGATAAGAGCCACCTTGATCAGGCGCGACAATGGCGAGTTTTTCATCACTGCGCAAGGGAAAATCGGTTAGCAAGGAGGCGCCCCGCCCGCGCACATCCGTTTGCGGCAGGCTACGGACATCGGTGCGAAAGGCGCGACCCTGGTTGGTGATCAGGATCAACCCGGCGCTTTCTTCAACCGAAAGCAGAAAGGCCGGCGGGTCGGCATCACCGCTGTCCAGGTCAAAGATGCCCATGCCGCCCCGGCGTTGACGGAGATAATGATGCCGCGACGTGCGTTTGCCCAAACCACTGGCGCTGATCGTCACCATCTGCTTGGTGGTCGGCGGCTCACTCGGTTCCAGGGGCGCTTCCTGCCGCGCGCTCCGGCCTCCCTCCTCATCAGCCTCTTCGAGCGCAGCCTCCAACGCTTCAATATACGCTAATACTTCCGGGCTGACCCCGGCTAAATCAGGTCGTTCAAGTTGCATAGACCAAACCTACCTATCGTTGAAATGAAAGATAACGCTTGTCTTTTCCTCTCGTTGTTGGGTATTGGGATCGTGGGTCCACGGTGTGGAAAGTGCAAGACTGGTTATTGGTTAGTTCGTGGGCTGGTTCGTTGGTTGAGTTTGTCGAAACCAACGAACCAGCCCACGAACCAGCCCACTAAAACGCTGCATCAGCCGGGATCGTCTCGGCCAGACGCAGCACCTCTTCGGCATATTGGCGGCGCTCCGGCGTCAGATCCTCCCACCGCCCGCCATTCGCCAGATGTTGCAAAACCTTGTCCGGCCCCCAGTTATAAGCGACCAGCATCCACTCTCGTTCCGGGTGGCCCTGTTTGGACAAGGTTGTGCGCAGGTAATCCAGGTAGACAGCCGCCACCGTGACATTGCTATAGCTGTCAAAGGGGTCAGCGGCCGTCACCGTCGGCGCCCATTCGCGCCAGGTCGAGGGACGAATCTGCATCAAGCCCAAGTCGCCGTGGCTACCTAGCGCCAGCGGATCAAAGCTGCTTTCCACATACGCCTGCGCCGCCAACATGCGCCAGTTGAGATCGTAGCGCTGCGCCACCGCTTGAAACATCTGAGCATAGGTCATGGTTGTCTGCCCAGTGTTCGGACTTGCTGCGCCGCCGGTGGCATTGACCGCCGGCGCCCCACCGGGTGATGACACTTGATCGGGCTGCACCAGTGGTACGGCCGAGTTGCGCACATCCGGTTGCGGCTCACGCGCCGGATTCACCACGACCGGCGCCGCGTTGGCAACAACGGGCGCCGCCGCCACAACATGGGCCGCGGCTTGCGCCGCGCCGGGCGCCGGCTGCACCAGAATAGTTACAATCGATGGCGGTGGCGGGGCGCTTACCGTTGGCGCCGGGGCGGCCGGTTGGGCAAAGCTAACCAGCAAGGCAATCAACAGCGCCAAACCGCCAAGGCCCATGCCAGTCACGACAAAGGCGAACAACCCCAAGAGGCTTGCCACCTGCCACGGGCCAATCACCGGGGCGAGCGCCACTTTGAGCGCTGTACGCTGGGTTACTTTCGGGGTTGCCTTGGCTGCCACGCTCACCTGAATGGGGCAGATTCGCTTGCTGCGCCCAAACCACGCCTGTGATTGGGCATAGAGTTGCATGGTGACGGGGGTCACGCGGCCTGGTGGAATGGTCACTAACGCTTGTTGTTGACTTATCTGCCGCAGCCCCGCGCCATGAAAGACAATCTGACAGACGCCGGCGCTATCCTGGGCGCGCACCAGGACCGCCATCGGCTGATTGCCGCTGTTAACAATGGGCGCTGTCACCGTCACCGAACGACGCCACCAGGTTAGCGTGCGGTGGGGCGTCGCCAGCTTGCCCACTTTCAGCTCCACAAAGGGCGCAATGGTCAGCCGCGCCGCCACCTGGCTCTGTTGTTCAGGATAAGCTTCGGCGGTTACGACAAAGGTAAGCTGATGATCGCCGGCGCGACTGATGGCGGCTCTGGGTGGCGTCAACGGCACGGTCACGGTTGTGCGCTCACCGGGTTGTAGTAGTACGTCCGGGATAGGGCCGGGCAACCAACGCCCCGGCTGGCTCTCGGCAAAACGCATCCGAAAGAGTGACCGCTGCGGGCCATTATTGAGTAAGGTCAACTTGTAGGTAGCAGTTGCGCCGGCTTCGACAATCTGATGGCGGTCGGGCAATGTGACCACAATCCGCTCATCGATCTGGTCGGTCGATTCGAGGGTGGGCGTGGGCGGGGCGACCGGTTCCTCGGCGGCTGGGGCGACATCCGCCGGCGTCAGGCGCGCGGTTACGTCAATGAGGGTCGCTTCCCCATCAATCTCAATGGGCGCGCCGGTCGCATCCAGCACTTGCCAGTTGCGTAACGGCAACGGTATGCTAGTCGCCGACGGTGGTTGCTGCTTGTGCGGGTGGCGCGCTTGGGCCGTATCCCCTGTCTCATCAGCCATGATTGGTAAATATGCTCCCCTGGCGGTGATTTGGGCGGTTTGTTGTCTCGGTTATAAGTATGAACCGGATCCATCGCCCTGTCAAGTCAGACGGTAAGATAGGGTGTATTTCCAGTTGGGACGCGTTTGTTCGGGAGTTGCCCCAACGTTGGAATACACCCGGTAAGGTAATCACAGCGTAGGACGCACCGCTTGCTGTATTTCCGTATTGACGCGTAGTTGAAACAAGTCCGGTCGCGCATAGTGGCCGACAACATCCAGATCATATTTGGCGCGCGCAATTTCGCTCAGGTCGAGATCGGCGGTGAGAATGGTCGGTTGATCAAAGAGCGGCCCCGTCAACACCTGCCCCAACGGGCTAATGATACAACTGCCGCCGCGGATCAAAATTGTGTCCGGGTCATTGCCCTGGATCGGCGTATAGTCTGTCGGAAAATCAGAGCGTTTGGCGAATTGACAACTGGTGAGGACAAAACAACGCCCTTCCAGAGCAATGTGGCGCATGGTCGGCAACCAGGTCTCCCGGTCATCGACGGTAGGTGCGCAGTAGAGTTGTACACCCTGGGCGTACATGCTCATGCGCAGGAGCGGCATATAGTTTTCCCAACAGATCACGGCGCCGATCTTACCCAAAGGCGTCGGCACAACCGTGAGGGTGGAGCCGTCGCCAAAGCCCCAGATCAGGCGTTCCATTGCAGTTGGCATGACTTTGCGGTGTTTGCCCAGCAACCGCCCATCGTCGCCAAAGAAGAGGACGGTGCAATAGAGGGTGCCGCCTTCCCGCTCGATGACGCCAATGACGAGATGCAGATGATGGCTGCGCGCCAATTCACCCAGCGTATGCGTCACTGGCCCTGGCACATCGATGGCGCTTTCCCAATAGCGCTGAAATTCTTTACGCCCTTCCGGCAAACGCATCCCTACCCGCGCCCCAAAGTCGGCGCCCTTGGGGTAGCCGGCGATAAAGGCTTCGGGAAAGACGGCCAGTTGCGCTCCCTGTTCCGCCGCTTGTGCGACCAGATGGGCGACTTTGTCGACCGTCGCTATTGTGTTAAACGCCGCTGGTGCATCTTGCACAACGGCGGCGCGAATCATGTTCATGAACTATCTTCCTTTGTCACCAAACACAACAACGGATTTAGGGAGCAACGGATTTTTTACCTTGTCGAGCAGACGCTAAATCCGTTGCTCCCTAAATCCGTTGTTGTGTCCCGTTTACCCCACATACGCCACCCGCTCCCCGGCATCCAGCAGGGCATTGTGCGCCAACGCCGCCACCATCCCTGACCATTCGGCGCGCACTGTGGCGATCATTTGCCCAAGCGGGTCGTACAAGCGGCCAAGGGCGTCACCTGTTGCGACGGTGGCGCCGAGCGCCACGTCGGCGACAAAAAGACCGGCGGCTTCCACCGGTTGATAGGAACCGGCGATGGGCGCCCGTTGATCGATAGCAAGTTCAGGCCGCGCTCCTGCCAGTGTCGCCAATAGACGATGGAGACCGGCCATATAGGCTGTCACGCCCAGGTTATCCAATCGGGCGCCGCCACCCCACTCCGCCCCTAGCGCAACTTTGCCGGCGCGGCGGGCTTCACACGAGAGGACGCCGGCGCGATCCGGGATCAACCAGGGGTGCAAGGCCGGGTCAAAGGTCCGCGCTAGCTGTTCCGCGGTCGTATCACCGGTATACCAACCGATCATGGGCAGATGAACCAGTTTGGCGCCACCGCTGTGGAGATCAACCAGGACATCGCAAGGGCGGACAAAGGTTGTAAAAACCGCCTGCGCCAAGGCATCACTGGGGCCGGTCGGTTGACCCGTGGTCGAACCGGGGAAGATGCGATTAAGATCGACGCCATCCAGCGGTGAAACCCGTGAGCGCGCCTGCCAAGCCGCCATGTTAACAATCGGCAGGCCGATCACTATACCGGACAGCGTGGTCGTATCCAGTTCATTGAAGAGCCGATGAATCGCTGCCGGCCCTTCGTATTCATCGCCGTGGACGGCGCCGGTAACAACGACCAACGGCCCCTCATGAAGGCCACGGGCAGCCAGAACTGGGAGGTTGGGCAATTTGCTTTGCCCAACCTCCCACCAGCCGCGATAGCTCGCACCGGGGTCTAAACGTTCCCATCCTTGACTCATCAGGCGTTCCTTTGGGTTTGCTACACAATGCGTAATCTTTGATTGATAAGAAATTACCCCTGATCGTATGGATTTCGCTCATCTACAGAAAGTGTGAGGTTTCGACCCGTCACACCTGTCAGGTTTCCAAAACCTGACAGGTGTTCATACTTTCCGTAGATGAGCCATGGATTTACATCTTGCCCACGCGCCGTATAATTGCGTCGGGGCAAGGTTGGCAGCGCCTTAAACTCCTCACAAAAGCGGATGAGATTGGTCACTTCTTCTTCTGCGTATTGCCGTCCTTTTTCCACGGTCGCCGTCAGCGGGTCGCCCTCCACACCGGAACCATTAGAGATGCGCGACCAGTCATCGGTAAAGGCAACCGGCCCCTCTCCACCCATCAGATCAACCCAAGTAAAGCTGGTGCGCCGCGCCATCACATCCGGCACGGCCAGGTCCATCTTCACATTTTCCGGATCGAGGAAGAGATACCAGGATGTTTCATACTCACAAGCGTGCGCCATACCGCCGACGGGCGTTTCGCGAATTTGCGCCGCCAAGTCACGCGCCAGGTTCCAGTGGCTGATGGCAGCGGCCAGGGCATCGTCGGTTTCGTTGACTATCCGCCGCGCCACCAGGGCACAGGGCATGGCATTCGAGCCGTGACCGTTGACCAGCACAATGCGCGTATGGCCCTGGCGCACAAAGCTGTGGCAGACATCAAAGACATAGTTGATAAAATGGTCAATCGCCACCGTAATGGTGCCGGGGAAGCCCATGTTATGCTCGTTAAAGCCATAATGAATCGGCGGCACGCTGAGAATCAGGTCGGGACGGCGACGTGCGGCCTCATTGCAGAGCCAGACAACAATACGGTTATCGACATCAACCGGTAGGTGGGGGCCATGTTGTTCAATGGCGCCGACGGGCAATAGCACGACCCGTCCCCCATTGCCGGCTGCCACGCGCGCCTCCGGCCAGGTCATGCTTTCTAGTAACGGTTTGGGTGCAGAAGAATGGCTGGCTGTCATAGGCGTCACGACCAGACATAAACTTCCGGGTCATCCGGTGAATAGCCGATAAAGACCGCAAGCACGATACGCGGATTGTTGCCGTCCAACGGCGGGATTTCATGAATACAATGGGTATTGAAGAAATAGAGATCGCCCGGCGCCAGATCCACGCGATATTGACCAATCTGATTTTCTTTTGCAAATGTATGAAAGGTGCCATTAGCAAGGTGTGGTTGAATCTCTTCCGTCCAGAGGCAATTATGCACAATCGTCTGCGCGCTGCGTTCGCCGTGGAGGGCATTTTGCAGACAGAGGATGCCGGCAAATTGATGCTGAAAACGGTAGACTGAATAGTTGGTACGCTTTTCGCGCAGCCGCACACTGTCAATATGCGGGATGTAGCTGTGGGTGGTGTAGTGAATGCGGAAGATTGCCGGGCCATAGCGCCGACCATCGGTTTCGCGCGCCGTCTTGACTTCTTTGCCCGGTGACAGGGCGGCGAGCGCGTCATACATCGTTTTCACCGGATCGGTAAAGCCGCTAAAGAGATGCGGGAAGAGTTCATGGGTGCCGACGGCGTGGTTGAGAAAGCCCTCTTTGTCATGGCCACGATTGCCCAGACTGGTGCCGATGTCAATGCGGGTGCGCTTGTCAGCGCTGTTGACATCGTTGGGGTCGCGCATCAAGCCCCACTGGACAAAACGCTTGACCAGCGCGGCGCACTCAGCCGGATCATAGGCTTGGCGGATGACTGTTGCCGGGGTTTCCGTTGCCGCCAGGGCTTGGATTGGATTCGGATATTGGGCTAAGATCGAGGTCAAATCAGGCTCGGCAGGGAGCCAGGGAGCAGTAGACATCAATGATTCCTTTCAGCAAACAACAGGCGATATTTGCAATAGCCCGGCGAACGAGCTAGAAGCAACAAGCGTCGCGCGTAGCATCAACCCAAATCGATGGTTGGTTTTAACGATTCAGGCACAGGCGTCGGCCACCCTGCCCTGAAAACAACAGGGATGCCGCAGATTGCGCAGATGAAAACCCTAGAAGAATCTTTGGAATCTGCGGCATCCCTGTTGTTTTCATCGGCTGTGGTGCATGACGGTGCATGGGCCTCTTCCAGGAAGGGTGGCCTCGACCTGATAGTTACTGTCGATTTATGAATCAGAACGAGGGGGTAGGAGATACTGTTATTGTATCTCACAATCTGATAAATGCGCAACCACACTTTTTGCCCAGCCCGTCGCCGTCTCCATTGCTCACTTTGCCATATGGGCCTTTGTCGTCGGTTATTGGTGCTGTCCGCTCGTAGCCGGTCCGTTACTTCTGTCTTCTACCCTTTACCTTCATACGCTGCGACCCAGGCATGGATCGTTTCATAGTAGAGCGTGCGCAGGCGTCGGGTCACCGGCCCCAACTTGCCTTCGCCAATGACGCGCCCATCGACATTGATGACGGGCGTCAACCCGCCAAAGGTGCCGGTGACAAAGGCTTCGTCGGCGTCATAAACATCCACCAGCGAAAAGTTCTTCTCATAAGCAGGAATGTCCTGTTGGCGACAGATCTGCAAGACCTTGCCGCGCGTAATGCCGTTCATACAATATTGACCGGTCGAAGTCCAGACTTCCCCCTTGCGCACGATAAAAAAGTTGGTGGCGTTACAGGTGGCGACAAAGCCATGAATGTCCAGCATGAGCGCTTCGTCATAGCCGGCTTCCAATGCTTGCACCAGCGCAATGACTTCGTGTAGTTTACTGTGACAATTGAGCCGCGGGTCAAGATAATCGGGTGAGCCACGGCGCACCGTCGAGGTGAAGAGCCGCACGCCGGCATCCGCCGTCGCCGGGTCGGCCAACTTGTGTTCGGCAATAATGACAATGTTGGGCGGGCCGATGACCAGCCGCGGGTCTTGCGAGGGGGTCTTCTTGGTGCCGCGTGTCACCATGAGCCGGACATGGACACCGTCGTGCATGCCATTGGCGCGCACAGTTTGATAGAGCGCCGCCGTCAACGCTTCCCGGCTTAGGCCGAGATTGATATGGGTCATCTTGGCGGCCTGAAAGAGGCGATTGAGATGTTCATCGAGAAAGACAAAGACGCCGTCATGCAACCGCACCCCTTCCCAAATGCCGTCACCCACGAGATAACCACTATCAAAAACTGAAATCTTAGCTTCATTCCGTGGCGTCAACTCGCCGTTGATGTAGATCAGCACGTTGGCATTGCGGTCATCGGGCAGTGCGTTGTGGGTACCGCGATAGTTCATAAAAGCTCCTTGCGAAGTTCGGTGATTCGTGTTGCGTGTTCCGTGGCCTGAGCTTGTCGAAGGCCACGGAACACGCAACCCATAGTCAATTTTGTAATCATGACAATGACCGAGGTGAGGACTTTCCTCGTCGGATGATGTATGATACATTCTACGCAACATTGGCCGCCAAGCACAAACAAACAGCAGGAACTCATGCAGACCTATACCCATTTCGTATTGACCGCCGTTCTCAACCGCGCCGCTAAGCGTCGAGAAGCAGCGTTAGCCACCCCGGCCGAACAAGGCCGCACCGCCATTAACAAGTTACCACCGGTCAACACCTTCTGGTTGATGGTGGGATCGATTATGCCCGATATACCGTTGATTTTAATCACCTTTGGCGCCATTGCCATGGATCTTTGGAGCGGCAATCGCATGGGGCCGGGCAATGAAGCTGCCGAACTGCAGTCGTACACCGGCTATCTCTTTCGCTACGCCTTCTTCCATGAACCCTGGGTGAAACTAGCACATAATCTGTTTCATGCCCCCTTCCTGATCCTGCTCTATGGGCTGGCGGGCTATTGGTTGTGGCAACGAAGCGGCGCACAAGCAGCGGCTCGCCAGACAGCCCAACGCGGCGCCGCCCTCTTCTGGTTTGCGCTGGCTTGTGCGCTTCACAGCGCCATCGACATCCCCTTGCACTATGACGATGGCCCGCTGGTCTTTTTCCCCTTTGATTGGCAGACGCGCGTCTACAGCCCCATCAGCTATTGGGATCCACAGCGCTATGGTCGCCCCTTTGCCCTTTTTGAGCATTTGCTGCTGCTGGGTATGTTGCTCTTCCTGCTGGTGGACTGGTGGCGCCGGCGGCAAGCGCTTCGCACCGCCGCGACAACAGTTAACTGAAAAACAGAGCGCCGAGTTGTCAAAAGAACCCGTCCCGTAGGCACTCAGGGGGGGCCGCTCAGTTAGGGCGAGAGATCATTTTTTACCCGTTGAAGACAACAGGGATTCCGTAGATTATACAGATAAGAGTTACGCAGTTGCCTGGGAACGCCGGCATCCTGCCGGCCTGCCGCCAGAGATGGCGCGGGAACCCGTTGGGCGCCCAACTGCGTAACTCCTAACAGATTCACATGGCAATTAATCTGTGTAATCTGCAGAGTCCCTGTTGTCTCCAGGGCAGGGTGGCCTACCTCTCGTGAAGAAGGTAACGCTTTGCGGTGACAGAGTAATAGACGGAGATAGAGATACACCCGTGAGATCGTCCACTTGCGGCCAGGGCAGTGTTACTGCTTGTGCGTCGTGGCTCATGTTGATCGCCACAAGCACAAGGTCATTACCCGCCCGCCGTTCGACTAACCACACTTGTTTCGCCTCATCCAGAAGGTGGGTTTTAAACGCGCCTGTCTGTAACGCCGGGTGGCGACGGCGCAGGGCGATGAGTTGTTTGAAGTAAGCCAATAACGCCTGATCTTGCGCTTCCCCCCAGAGCATGGGATGGCGCGCCTCTTCCCGCCAGGGGCCTTTGCTGCGCGGCTGGCTCAAGCCGACTTCGGTGCCGTAGTAGAGAATCGGGGCATCACCAAACGCAAAGAGTAACCCGGCGGCCAGCCGCAAGCGTTGTTTGTCATTACCGGCGACCCACAGGAAGCGATTCACATCATGGTTGTCGAGAAAACTGGGCTGCAAAAAGAGTGACGGTTGCAGTTCGTCAGCTTGAAAAAAACGCCGGCTCTGTTGCACAATGTTGGCAAAGTGCGCCAGTGTCAGGGCCGGTTGCGGTTGCGCGCAAAGCTGGCGCAGGGTGCGACAAAAGGCGAAATCGAGACAGCCATCCAATCGTCCCTGATAATGGCGCAACGCCTCACCGGCGTGGGTTACTTCGCCAAAGAGCCAACAATCGGGCTTCACTGCTTTGCACGCCGCGCGAAATTCACTCCAAAAGGCGTGTGAAGGACCGGCGGCATAGTCTAAACGGTAGCCATCAATGTTATATTCTGTCAACCAGTGGCGAGCGGCGTCAATCAAAAAGGCGCGCACCTCTGGTAGGTCAGTGTCCAGTTGGGGCATCGCGGCCACATTGAAAAAGGTGCGGTAGCCATGCGCATAGCCCCGATCAAACCCAAACCAGGCGCCATAGGGGCTGGCCGGGTCGGCCTGAGCCTGCACAAAGGGGGCAAAATCGAGGCTGGTGTGGTTGGCGACAAAGTCCAGCAGCACCCGCAAGTGACGGGCATGGGCGGCGTCAATCAATTCCCGTAGATCGGCATTGCTTCCAAAGCGCGCATCAACCTGGTAATAATCGGTTGTGTCATAACCGTGATAGGACGGGGTGACAAAGATGGGGCTTACCCAGAGCGCCGTCACCCCTAAGTCGGCAATGTAATCCAACTTGTCGATGACGCCGCGCAAAGTGCCGCCGGTGAAGCCATTCAGCTCGGTTGCGGTCAGCCAGCGATTCTCAATCCCGGTGAAGCGATCGACAAAAATGTGATAAACCACGGCCTCCTGCGCCCAGGCCGGCGTGGCAAAACGGTCAACAAAATAACCATAGCGCGTGACCTGGCTCACCGTACCATCGATGTGGGCTTCACTGCTCCAACAAACGTAACCTTCGTCGTAGCTGCGCCAACCCTCAATTACATATTGGACAAAAACGCCTTCCGGCTGCGGCGGGAGCGTTCCCTGCCAAACGGTGACATAATCCCAGAGGAGCGGCTCCCAGCGCACAGAAGTTACCGCCAACTGCACCGCAAACCCGGTCGTCGCCTGACCACGCTGGCCGGTCGGCATCTGCCCGTCGGTTGTCACATAGGCCGTGACGCAATCAAGATTCAACGCCGGGCCGCTGTAGACCGTGATGGTGACAGCTTCATCCGGTAGCGGGTCGCGCGGTGACAGATCATAGTGATGGCGCAGACCACGGTAACGCTGGCGTTCGGCAGCCAGGATTTGCACCTCATCCGCTTCAATGCCGCCAAAGACAAAATCATCCATCACGGTTTCGGCGGCGACGTCTGTGTTGTTTTCTGCTGTTGTTGTGGTTGTCATGATGTTATTCTGCTGGTTGGAGCGCGAGAATTAACGTTTGGCCCGGCGCCAGCCCGGCGGTGGGTTGATAATCTTTGAAACCGCCCTTGGCATCCGCCGTCACCTCGGCAAAGGGGCCATCACCCCAGAGCGGCTTGACACGATAGCGTTGATCGGGCGTCAGGGGGCCGCTTTCCAACGTTAGGGCATAGTCGTCGGCTGCCTCGTCACGCAGGTTGTTGACGATCAGGAGAATTTGGTCACCGCCGGCGCGCAGATAAGGCAGCACGGCGCGATTGGCGCTCTTCATCTTGAAGGTTTCCCCGCTGCGCAACGCCGGTTGGCTTTGGCGCAAGGCAATCAGCACGCGATAATGCGCCAGCAGGGAGTTGGGATCAGCCAGTTGCCCTGCAACGTTTTTGGTGGCGGCGTCTTCGTTTAGTGCGCGCCAGGGTGTCCCAGTGGTAAAGCCGCCGTTTTCACCACCGCGCCACGGCATAGGCCGCCGAATGTCTTCGTCGGGCTTTTTGCCCAACAGGCCGATCTCTTCGCCATAGTAGAGGAAAGGCGTCCCCGGCAGGGTCAGGAGCATGGTAGCAGCGCGCTTAGCTTTGTTGACATCGTCGCCCAGTTGCGCCATCACGCGATCCATGTCATGGTTGGTCAAAAAGGTGGCTGTGGCCGCAACCGGTAGCAACTTGAGCGAAAGGGCCAGACTCAAGCGGGCGGCGTCGGCGTCGCCCGTGTTGGCGCTCTTGACCAGGGCGCTGGCCAGGTCAAAGTTAAAGGCGAGGTCAAATTCATCGCCCTGCAGATAGGTGGCGACGGCATCGTTGCTCGTCCAAACTTCACCTACAGTCATGGCAGCGGGGTTGATCGCTTTGTAGGCGGTGCGCAAGGCGCGGAACTGGGCGTGGGTGCCGGCGCTATCGGCCAACACTTTTTTCGCCCCGTCGGTCTCTTCCACCAGATAGCGGGCGCCGTCAACACGCAGCCCATCGACGCCCATCTCTGCCAGCCAGAAGCGGGCGACTGCGGTCATTTCGGCCTGTACGGCTGGAGTGACGTAGTTGAGATCGGGCATGCCCGCCCAAAAGACGCCATAGTAATAGTCGCCGGCCGGCGCTTCATGCCAGACCTGCTGTCCCCACGGCCCTGCCCCGCCGGGATTCTCCGCTGACCAGATATACCAGTCACGTCGGGAGGATTGCGGATCTTGCGCTTCGACAAACCAGGGGTGTGCCACCGAAGTATGATTCATGACAAAATCGATGATGACCCGCACCCCGCGCCGGTGGGCTTCGGCCAGGAGTCGCTTAAAATCATCGGTTGTCCCGTACTCCGGGTTGACGGCATAATAATCCGTCACATCATAGCCATGATAGGAAGGCGATGGGTGAATCGGCATCAACCAAAGCGCCGTCACGCCGAGATCGGTGGTGGTTGTCGGGTTGCCATCATTAAGATAGTCGAGTTTCTCCACGATCCCGTTGAGATCGCCAATGCCGTCGCCATCGCTGTCATAGAAGCTACGGACAAAAATCTCGTAGAAGATGGCGCTCTGCCACCACGGTTCGCCATCCGGCCCAGTGGGCGCCAGGGTGGGGACGGGCGCGGGGGGTGGCGTCGCTGCCGGTGGCGTCACCGGTTGGATACAAGCTACCAACAGCCAAACGACCATCGTCAATAAAGGAATCGCTCTCCGCTCCATCCTACGCTCTCCCATCACCCAATACTCAATCACCCAATCGCTACTTCACGCCACCCGCCGTCAAGCCACCGATCAAGAAGCGTTGCAACGCCAGAAAGACGATCAGCGTCGGCAGCACAATGATCATGCCGCCGGCGGCGAAGTAGCCCCACGGCACGCTTTGGTCATTGGCCAGACTGAAGAGGCCGGGCACGGCCAGTTTCATCGTATCCGGCGCCGGCACCAGGACGGAGGCGAAGATGAAATCACCCCAACCGGCCATGAAGCCGAGCAGCGCGGTCACGGCCAGGGCGGGCAGCGCTAACGGAATGGCAATGCGGATAAAGGATTGCACCGGGCCGCAGCCGTCGATCATGGCCGCCTCTTCGAGATCAATGGGGATGGTGTCGAAGTAGCCCTTCATGTTCCAGGTGGCGAAGACCAGCGTGCCGATGGTATAGGCCAGAATCAACCCCTCGTGGGTGCGGTAGAGGCCGAGTGCGGTCAGAATTTGCGCCACGGCGACCAATGCGAGCACGCCGGGGAAGGTCTGAATTGCCAGGAGGAAGATCAACATCACTTCACGGCCATAAAAGCGGAAGCGGGAAACGGCAAAGGCCGCCGAGGTGCTGATGAGCAATGAGGCGATGCTGGTCACAACGGCCACATAGAGGCTGTTGCGAATCCAGTTAAGCAGCGGCTTTTCAAAGAGCATAATGCGATAGTTTTCCCAGGTCCACTCGGTGGGGAAAAACATGCCGCCCAGGTTGAGCGTATACAAACGGTCGCCCAGGCGCCCGGAAGCCAGGATGGCAAACCAGACGGGGTAGAAGGCAAAGAGCGCCGCAAAGATCAGGATGACATACATGAGGACCATGACCCTGGTGGAAGGTTTCCGGTTCATTCGTAGGCTCCTTTGGTAATACGTGTGTAGCGCAGGCTATACAACGTGGCCGCAAAGAGGAAAAGGAAGAGAATGACGGCAAAAGCCGAAGCGCTGCCATAATTTTGCGACTGGTAGATCTGTTTGTAAGCGTAAACGATCACAAACTCCGTCGCACCGGGCACACCGGCGCCGCGGGTCGGGCCGCCTTGGGTGATCGCCCAGGCGGTGCCGAACATCTGGAACGCTGTGATCGAGGTCAACACCGTGGCCGGCAGGATGGCCGGCCGGATCAAGGGCAGCGTAATGCGCGTCAACTGCGTCCACCAACTGGCGCCTTCCACATCCGCCGCTTCATAGACCTCATTCGGCACCGATTGGAGCGCACCCAGGATCACCACCATAAAGAAAGGGTAGGAGAACCAGACATCGGTGATCACAATGGCGGCAAAGGCGGTGACGGGATCACTCAACCAGGCATATCCGTCAAAGCCAATCATCTGTAGCACTTGATTAATGACGCCGCGTTCGCGGAAGAAAAACTGCCAGACCAGCGCCATCAAAATCGCCAGCGACGAAGTGGCCCACGGCAGGAAAAGCACCACGCGAAAGAAGGTGCGCCCTGGTAGATAGCTGCTATTTAGAATCAACGCCAGCACTAAGCCCAGCACAAAACTCAACGGCACACGCACGACGACAAACAGAATGGTGCGCCAGACAACAACAAAAAAGTCGCCGGTGGTCATCAACTGCTGGTAGGCGGCATTAGCGTTTAGCGCAAAGGCCAACAAAAGCCCGCCACCCAGGCCCAAAAGCCAGATGGTACTCGCCGCAATTGGGCGTGTGATCTTGCGATCCCAATAGCGATTGAGCGCGGCAGCGATCATGAGCGGCAGAAAGCAGATCAGAATGAGAAGCAACGCCTGCACTGCTTCCACCGTAAACAATTTACCGACCAGATCAATGTAATTTTGGAAGAGCGGTGTTTGCAGGCTATAGGGTTCGGCCAACCCACGAGCGGCGCGGCCTTGAAACATCGGCCAGCAGACCGGGTCAAGCACACTGGTCAACGCCACCGAACAATCGGGGTTGGGGTGAAATTTGTTGCGGTTGGTAAAGGAAACGTAGGTGCTTAACAAAATGGGGAAGACGTTAATCAGCAGGATGCCCAGCAAGGTTGGGCCGATGAAGAGTAGAATGGTGAATGCCTTACGGCGACCGGACCAGCCGATCATGGGAGTCTCCTTGGAACCGGGAACGGGCTACTTTCTAGCAAAAGGAGGGCAGCAAGCGTTGCACAAGGAGATTGAGAGATTGAGAGACTAAGCGATTGCGGCTTTCCATGCCTAATCTCTCAATCTCTTAATCTCTTAATCTCTCAGCGTTTACTGCATTTGCGCAACTTGTTCTTCAATGGCGGTTTGGGCGGCAGCCATCGCTTCTTCCGGCGTCTGCGAGCCGTTCCAGATGGCAGCGGTGGCATCACCCACGGCGCCCCACTGGGCGGAGGCAAACGGCGTATTCGCCATCGGAATACCCAGGTTCAGCGAAGCGCCAAAGCCGGCGACGGTGGCTAACGCCTGCACTTCGGCATCCTGCAGAGCGGCGGTGGCCGCCGGGATGGTCTTGTTCGCCAACGCCAGTTTCTTCTGCACTTCGGCGCTGGTGAAGTACTTCATCAGCGCCACCGCGGCGTCAGCATGGCCGCGATCCGCCGCATTGGCCGTCAACATGAGGGTCTTGATGCCGACAAAGGGGCGACCCATCGGTACGATGCCGTAGTTAATGCCCGCCGCTTCCAGATCGGCAATGGCCCACGGACCGGTCCACCAGGCCCCTACTTTGCCTTCGGTGATGGAGGCTTTGCAAATATCATGGGAGGCTTCTTTGTCCAACACCGCGCTGATTTCTTTGAGCCAGTTGCCGGCGGCAATCGCTTCCGGCGTGTTCATGTAGACTTTGCCCTGGTCATCGACATAGGAGGGAACGCCAAAGCCAAAGTAGACCGGCGCCACATGATAGGCGTCACCGCCGGGGAAACCCTGATTGCAGAAGAGGGGGAAGCCCTTGTCTTCCTTGAACTTGGTCGCCTTGGCCAGCAGATCGGCAAAGTCCATCGGGTCGGTGGGCAGATATTCCTCGGTCACAATGTCCTTATTATAGACCAGCGCAATGCCTTCCTGGGCTTCGGGCAGGCCCCAGATCTGACCTTGCCAGACCACGCCGGAGACCGCCGCCGGCTCATAATTGCCTTCGAGGAACGCCTGATCCACACCCAAATCATTCAGCGGCACAATATTACCGGCCAACGCTTGGGTGCCGATCTGATCATTGGCCCAAGCAAAGATATCCGGGCCTTCCCCAGCCGGAATCGCGACCTGCACCGATTCATTCAGATTGTCGGGCTTGGTCAGTTCGATCTTGACACCAGGATTGGCGGCTTCGTAATCCTTAAAGACTTGTTCGATGGCGGTGAAATAGTCACCCGCCCACCCGTGCCAGATCTGGATCGTCACTTCGCCTTCGGCGGCTGGTTCTTCGGCAGCAGCTTCTGTTGGGGCGGCTTCACCGCCGCTAGGGGCTGCACCACTGGGGGCCTGTGCCGGTACAGGACAGGCCGTCAGCAACATTGCGCTGACGAGCAACAGAGTCGTCAACAACCAGAGTTTGTTACGCATATTCTTTTCTCCTATGAAAAGGTACGAAACGCAAAAAATGGGAAGAGAGCTTATAAAATAACTTGTGAAATATTGTACAAATTGCAGCTACTGCGATTATACACAATCAGAAAAGTCTGGTCAACTATTGGTGCGACCTGTCATTACCTTAAGCAGACGCCGGCCCGCTCGATTGACGTTCAATCAAGGTGCAAGGGACCACCTGTTGCACTGGCGGCAGTGTTTCTTCCGCCAGAATGGTGTCAATCAACAATGTGGCCGCCGTTGCCGCCATCTCTGCATAGGGAACGCGAAGGGTGGTCAGCGCCGGCACAACATGCATGGCTTCCGCCGAATCGTTGGTGCCGATAACCGAAACCTGTTGAGGAACCGCAATATTGTGTTCCCGCAAGGCCCGTAAAATGCCAACGGCCATCAAATCATTGGCGGCGTAATAGGCGGTCGGGGCATTTGGCCCTAAAGGCAACATCCGTTCGACTGCTTTGTAACCGCCGGCTTCGGCAAAGTAGCCGTAATCGATCCACTTTTCACAAAGTTTGAGACCGGCAGCGCCCATCGCCTGTTGATACCCACGTAATCGCTCACTAGTGACAGCGACATCGGGATCACCGCCGACAAAAGCAATCCGTCGATGACCCTGTTGAATCAAATGGGTGACAACATGCGCCGTGCAAGCTTCATTGTCGGCATCGACCCAAGTAACGTCGGCATAGTGGGCTGGCGGTTTGCCGATCAGCA
This sequence comes from Caldilinea sp. CFX5, assembly GCA_021405325.1. The sequence continues at coordinate 33,779 of QWII01000011.1, forward strand.
CAAAAGGTGCGCTTTGGGCGACCAATGCGCCGACCGTATCCACATCCAGCCGACTGCTGGCGACCACAATGCCATCGGCCTGGTGTGAGCGCAGAATCTGAAACGTCTGGGTAATGACATCGGCATGGCTGTCACTGCCGCCAACCAACACGCGATAATCGAGCGGATAGGCAGCCTGTAACAGGCCACGCATAATTTGGGGGAAGAAGCTATCATCAAAATAGCCGTCGTAGATATGGGGAATAACAACGGCAATGGTGTTTGTGCGCCGTACACTCAACGAGCGGGCAATGGCATTGGGTTGAAAGCCTAACGCTTCCGCTGCGCTCAGGACTCGCTGTTGCGTCTGCTCGCTGATCTTTGCTTTGCCCGAAAAGACACGGCTCACCGTACTGGGATTAACGCCGGCCTGTGCTGCAACATCACGAATGGTTGCCATGACTCAAGGATCTCGTATGTAACAAACAGCATAATGAATTTAGGGAACAAGGGAGTTACAGCGCTGCAGGGTAAATTACGAATCAATGAGATTGTAATGCAACCGCTTGCATAATGCAACCGCTTGCAATTATACATAATTTTAGTTGCTTGTCAAATTACGAGCTGACTGTTTGTCATCAATCATTGGAACGACTAAGTTCGCTCCTATACTCAAGTCTTATGGTAGGGGACGCCCCTACAAGAAGCCGCTTCTCCATCTGATTTCGGTATCGCCGGTCACGGACCGGCGGGTGAGCTTAGTCGTTCCATATCATTTTTGCAATGAAAAAACGAGGGGGTCGCACAATCATGCGCGACCCCCTCGTTTGTCGAATTTATTCTTTCTCTGGCAGACTAAATGAACCGTTTACGGGCCGGGACGTGCGCTGATGAAGACCCAGTAATATTGATAGGGGCTGCCCGGCACCTGAGCAAAGCCGATGCCATATTCGATCTGTTCAGCAAAGAAGCTGGTTTTGCCGAGCAGATGGGTGTTATGTTTAGAAGATTTCATCCAGGCGTCCCACATGCCATCGCTACCGGCCGGCCCGGCGCCGATCGACTCGATATTGTTGCCACTGGGTTCCTGGCTGTAACTGCCTGGGAGGACATAGCCGGCCTGCCGCACGAGGTAATTGGCCCCGTGACCGTCGGGGTTGACATGACCAAAATAGCTGCGGCGTCCCATATCTTCCGCACGGGCGCGGGCGACACTGGCCAAAATCGGATGGCAACTCAGTTTTACACGCCCTTGTTCCGGATGATTGCGCAGCAGCTCTTCGATCCGTTTCTCCTGGTCATTGAGTTGACAAGTGGATTCGCTGGCCGCTACCGTTTCTGTTTTGGCGACAATCGGTAGAAAAAGTTGACTGCCGTTGGCTGGGTCGGCATGAACAGGGATTGGTCGCAGCCAGGAAACGAGCATGAGAAGCAGAACAGCCAGTAGACGAGGCTGCGTCAAACAGCGCTTATTCCGGTGAGTCATAGTTTTTCCTTTTCTTTCACGTTAACCTGGCGTTTTGTTGTCTATTACTGTGTGTTGGGTTTGTTGTTGGGCACGTTGGTCGAAACACAGAAATCGCCATTACCGTCGTCACCCATGACCGCAGTACCTGCGTCATCCGGCTGAATACGCTACCAAACGCCGATATTTAACGGATGAAGCAGGTCGCCTAAATACATTACTATAGAGTCTGTATGACTTACGTTACATTTTCATTGCAATTACCAACCATTAAGCTTTTTCTTCGGTGTGAGTACTCATTTGGTCGCAACGAATTTACGTAAAGTCGGACTATAGACTGTATTTTGTCCAGGTTACCGTTGCAGAAAATGACATACTGAGTAAATAAGTTACTGAGTAAATAAGTTACTGTATGGGGTTCCAAGCATTGCGCAGGGTTTGGTCTTACTACGCAATGAGCAGTGTAACTGTTTTTTTTCCTAATTGCTGTTCGGGCTAACCACAACCGAGCGTTGGCTTCCCTACGCAATGCTCTACTACCGGCTAACGCAAAACCAACGTTTATGCTACGCGCCGCCGAACATTGTTTTGCTTCTGTTGGCATTGATTGGGATAAAGGTGCTTGCAAGAAAGGTGCGCGTCTATTCTAGGCGGAGAAAGGGGCTGATGGGCCAAGGAACAACCCACCCACTCTTTTTGTTTTCGTTTCAAATCAATTATAAGGTACACTATCAGCAGAGTTGGCCAGAGATTGGGTAACGACACCGGCTCTACCCGCTTGCCGATAGCGGGTGTATCTGTGGCAAGTCGGTACAGCTTATCAACCACCGCCACGATCAAGGTGTAATTCATCAGATAAAGGCAAAGCGCATGACCGTTGAGGAAGAAGTATTGGGTGTTCACCCCAGAGGCGAGCAAGGTGGACTGTGGCGCACGCTGCGCACATTGCAACTGCGCCGAATCATCCACTATGAGTTTTCGATCACGGAAGCCAGCGCCATCCTCATGGCAACCTACTTGCTCTCCGCGGTGATGGGCGCCGTGCGCCAGATGCTCTTTAACAGCCAGTTTGGGGTCAGCATGGAGGCCAACGCTTATTATGCGGCTTTCCGCCTGCCGGATACGCTCTTTACCTTGATTGCCGGCGGCACTCTGTCCAATGCGATGATTCCGGTGCTCTTAGGCACACGGCGGCAAGAAGGCCGCGCTGCCGCCCAGCGTCTGGTGAGTCTAGTGCTTACCACCCTGTTGGCAACCATGATTGTGATTATTCTGCTGCTGGAAATCTTCACGCCCTTTTTTGTGCGTTATATCCTCGCCCCTGGCTTTGATGCCGAAACCGCTCAGTTGACCGTCACCTTGACGCGGATCAAACTTTTGCAACCACTAATTTTGTGTGTTGGCAGTGTCGCCACCGCCGTTTTAAACAGTCGCAATCAATTTTTGCTGCCGGCAATCTCGATCCTCACCTATAACATCTCGCTCATTGCCGGCATTTTGGCTGCACGCATCTATCCCGATCTTAGTGTCTACGGCCCAACCGTCGGCACCGTGCTAGGCGCTGTTTTACAAGTCACGTTACTCTCCCCCGGCTTTGCCGTGCTGCGCGGCCATCCCTGGTTCACCTGGGCGCCACGGGATCGCCATTTGCGCGAGGTGGTGTCATTGCTCATTCCCAATGGTCTGTCGGCAATGGTGAACTATGCCGGCACGATTGTCGATACCGCTTTTGCCTCGCTGACGGCACAGTTGGTTACACTCCCAGCCATCTACAACGCCTCTTTGCTCGCCAATCTGCCTGTGACCTTGCTCGGCTATGCCGTCGGCTTGGCTGCCTTTCCGCGTCTGGCCGATCGCGCCGAGGCCAAAGCGTGGCGTCCTCTCGCGCGCCTCTTGCTTCAGGTGCTGCTGGTGGTCTGCACCCTTTCCCTCGCCGCCTTTGCTACCATTTACTTTGCCGGGCGTGATGTCATTCGCCTGCTCTTTGAACGGGGCGAATTTACGGCGGTGGCCGGTAATGCCACCTTCTCGGCTCTGCTCATCTACGCGTTGGGGCTGCCTTCCCACATCGCCACCGAAATTGTCAGCCGCGGCCTGATTGCCATGCGCGATACGCGCACGCCCCTCTTTACCAACGCCGGTCAATTGCTCACGCGCACGGCGCTGATGGCGATCTTTGTGCCACGCATTGGTCTCTACGCCATTCCCCTTGCCCTCGTCGTCTCTTCTACCCTGGAAACGATTGTCTTGAGTATTATCCTGGCAATAAAACTACGCCGCCGTATTGCCCAGTCGGAGTCGTGATAAGGCCAGCCATGTCAATTGTCACCCAGCGCCAAACCTTCCTGACATAATGGTGTCAGGAGGCCCATGCTATGCTGCTGTTGTCAATTGACATCGGCACACCCACTTCACAGAGCGCCTCCATATCGCGATAGACGGTGCGTTCGCTGATCTCAAAGCGGCGCGCCAAATCTTGCGCCCGCACCAACGGGCGCCCTTGGAGAATAAGCAGATAACCCAGGAGGCGATCAACGCGATTCATCAGCGGCTCAAGCTTCTCCCGATAGGGTGACAGGGGAAGTTTCCGTTCAAGGTAACTACTAACCCCCACCTAACCTCCCCCTGATAAGGGGAGGGACAGTTCCTCCCCTTATCAGGGGGAGGTTAGGTGGGGGTGGCTTGGTAGTTACCGTTCAAGTTCATATTGGTATTTTACTGTACATAACTATCAGCACAAAACTGGTGAATAGATACACCAGGTTGGCAAATCAGTGAGAAGACTTTTATAATAGAGCGATGACACAACCATTACCGTTACCCAATGTTGAAAATTTACCTACCGGTCTGCAAAGGGCGCTCACGTTTCCGCTCATTGATGCCCTGCTGGGACGGCGGTCGCGCCGCTTTCCGTTGGGTGGGTCGCTGCCGGATGGGCTGTTGGCCTACAGGTCAACAGCCGCACCATTGCCCTTGAGCGAATTGGAACAGTTGCTGCTGCTGACCACCATGACCGGCAACACCGGCTGGCACTATCTCCTCCCGCGTCAACGGATCGACCTGCCCCATATTGCCAACTATCCGGCCGCGGCGGGCGGACGCACCTTCCCCTCAGCCGCGGGTTGGCATACAACCGAGCTTTTTTACACCGACGACAACGGCGTCTACTTTTTCGCCACCCGTGACGCGCCGGCGTTGGCCGAGCCGGATCAAGACGGCCAGGTCGATGTAACGGCTTGGCTGGCGGCCCATCGCCCACTCATCCGCAAACTGGCGGATGGACGGCTTCATTTGCCGCCGACAGCGATGGATGGCCACAACACCTGGTGCGCCAACGTGCCGGGTAGCACCTTGTTGATCCCGGTGGCGGATCTGGCGCAACATCTGATCGGCGTCCTCTTTTTTATGGTGCAAAATGGCGGCTGTATTTATAACAACATCCACAATGAGCGCATTCCAGGGCTGGAACAGTTTCGTCATCTAGTGGATGTGGATAACCCGGCGCCGCTGAGCGAGATCGAACAGAATTGCTTAACCATGTGTATGGCCGAATTATCCACAGCTTGTTACGCCGGCAATTTAATGTTACAAGCCATCGGTCTTGGTGGTTGGCTGTTTACCGGGCTGGACGCCTACAGCGTCTTGGGGTGCAGCGGCGACCCGACCGTGCCGGGCTTAGGTTTTCACTGCGACCGCGATCCACGCTGGACGACCCCCAACCCGACCGGCCTTCCCGGCGTCTTTGCCGGCTTTTGCCCACCCCATTATCCAACGATGCGGGCGGCAGTTGATGCGTTTGTCGAACGCAAATTTGGCTCCGGTGGCCCCTTTCATCCAGAGACGCCAGGGCCGTGGCGGGAAACGGCCAAAGTACGGACAGGCGCGCCTAGCCATAGCGACGAAGCCAAAGCCTGTGTCGCGCATATGGCGCAATATATCTACGACCGCTTTGGTCGCTTCCCGGCCACCGCGCCATCAATCTTCGCGCGCATTTTCTTACAGGCTCACCACCTGGATCTGGGCTTTTATGACCACCATTTCACCCCCGGCGCGTATTTACAAACTCATGCTGACCATCTAGCGGCATGGCATCCACAAATTACGTCGGCAAGCCAGTGATGCGAATCCCGCTCCCTTGCATCTTGTTGCGCGCATTGATGCCGATCAACACGGCGGTCAACCCTTCGACCACCGAGGCGTTCGCTAACGGCCCGGCATCAATGGCGACAAAACCGGCAGCCTGCGCCAACTCAATGGCGCTCTGTTTGGCGGCTTTGCTGTCACCCGTCACCAGCACATCACAGTTCGGCTGCCAGCTTAGATCTTTGAGATGACCAGCCGCAACATTCTGAAACGCAGCCGCCACCTGCACCCCTTCGCCCAATTGCGCCTGCGCCTCTTGCGCCGCCGAGCCGCCAGGTGGATGCCAGACAGTTGAAACCTTGGGCGGCTTGAGCGGCACGCCGACCGTAATCACGGTTTTGCCCTGGCAACCGGCAACAATTTGCTCAATGGTTCCAACCTGGGCGTCATAGGGCACGCTGAGGACGACAATGTCTGCCTGCGCCGCGGCATCACCATTCGCTGCGCCGGTCATTGGCGCGCTATGCGCTGGTAACGGTTGACTCAATTCGGCGGCGGCGCTGACCGCTTTCTCGGCGCTGCGGCTGCCGATCACCACCGGGTAGCCCGCCGCCGCCCAGCGCACGGCCAGGCCGGAGCCTTCCGCCCCGGTGCCGCCGATAACGGCAATGGTTGGTTTGGTCATAATTCCTCCTGAATGGAACGCGGATTGGGCGAATTTAGCGGATCAATACGGATAAAATCAGCTAAAATCCGCCTGATCCGCTGAATCCGCATTCTATGATTTAGCGAACTTGTAAGATAATCTTGCCGATGTTGCGGTTTTCGGCCATCTGCTGGTGAGCAGCGTTGGCCTGGGCAATCGGATAAATCGTGTCGATCACCGGTTTGATCGTCCCGGCTTCCACCAGCGGCCAGAATTTGGTCATAAAGTTTTCTTTGATCGCCACCTTTTCAGCTAAGGTGCGGCTGCGTAACACCGAGCCGATCAACCGTAGGCGTTTGCCCATCAAGTGGCGCAAATCGATTTCGGTCTTGGTGCCGCTCAAGGTCGAGATAAAGACCAGCCGCCCCTTGAGTTTGAGCAGGCTAAGATTTTTTGTCAAATAGTCAGCGCCGACCATATCCATGATCACATCCACACCCTGGCCGTTGGTAAAGGCGCGCACCTGTTCGACAAAGTCTTCGGCGCGGTAGTTGATGGCAAGATCGGCGCCCAGATCCGCACAGGCAGCGCACTTGTCCGCGCTCCCCGCCGTGATAATGACTGGGTTGCCGCTGGCCTTGAGCAGTTGAATCGCCGCCGTACCGACGCCGCTGGCGCCGCCATGCACCAGCACCGTTTCGCCGGGTTGCAAACTGGCTTCCATGTAGAGATTGACAAAGGCCGTCAAGTAGACCTCCGGCAACCCCGCCGCCGTGTTAAAGTCCCAGCCTGTCGGGATCGGCATGAGCATCGATTGGGGAACGGCCACCTGTTCGGCATAGCCGCCGCCGGGCAGTAACGCGCAGACCCGGTCGCCCACCTGCCAACCCTGGACATTGGCGCCGGTTTGCGCAATGACGCCGGCCATCTCCAGCCCGATAATATCGGGCGCGCCTGGCGGCGGCGGATAATTGCCGGCCCGCTGCATGAGATCGGCGCGGTTCAGGGCCGTAGCATGAATATCAACCAACACTTCATCTGGGCCAAAGGTTGGGTCGGCGGTTTCGCCCCAAACGAGGGGGCGATCTGGTTGTTGGGTATCAACGTGGATGGCTTTCATTAATTTTCCTTTTCTGTTCAGGAGATAGAGAGATAGAGAGATAAAGAGATTGAGAGATTCAGAGATTGGGTGGCATAATCTCTGAATCTCTCAATCTCTTTATCGCTTCTTCATGCCTTACGCCAACACACCCTCGCGCCGGAACGCCTTCGCCAGCAACGCCATGCCTTCAGTGATTTCCGCCGGCGTGTTATAGCCAAAGCTCAGGCGGATAAAATTCTTGCCGGCAGCACGGTCGGGTGAGTAGACGGGACCAGTCGAGTAGCCGGCATTGGTGTCGGCAAAGACTTTTTCGCGGATGGCAACAAGATCCATGCCTTCCGGGAACTTGACCCACATGGACAGCCCGCCTGCGGGGCGTAACCAGGTGGCGCCGCCGGTAAAGTGTTCTTCCAGGCTGCTCACCATCGCATCGCGCCGTTGGCGTTGAATGTCGTTGATCTCTTCAATATGGGAAGCCAGCCCGCCGCCATGATCGCCGGTGGCAAAGCGGTGAATCGCCAGGGTGACAAAGAGCGGCACCGGGCCGCCGCTTTTGGCCGCCATCGCCCGTTTGAGCATGGTCGGCGCGGCCGCCATGTAGCCGGCGCGCATTCCCGGTGCAATCGTTTTGGAGAAGGAGTTGACATAGATGACATGGCCGGCGCCGTCGAGCGAATAGAGTGTCGGCAGATTGTGGCCATCATAGCGCAGATCAGAGTAGCAATCATCTTCGAGAATGGCGATGCCGTACTTTTGCGCCAGCCCCACCAACGCTTTGCGGCGTTCCAGAGAGATGGTCCACCCTTGGGGGTTTTGGAAGGTCGGCACGGTGTAGAAGAGTTTAGGGCGCTTGCCCTCACGTTGGGCGTGTTGAATGGCGCTTTCCAACGCATCGGGTAAAACCCCTTCGCCATCGGTCTTGACGCCGCGAATGTCGGCCTGGAAACGGCGCATCTGGTGCAGCGCGCCGCTGTAGGTGAAATCATCGGTCAAGATCACATCGCCGGCGTCGATGAGCGCTTCCAGCGTGACATGAATCGCCTGACCGGCGCCGCCGGTGAGCATCAAATCATCCGCCGATACTCGCATCCCGCGATCACGGGCCAGTTTCGCCGCAATAAATTCGCGCAGCGGGCCATAGCCCTGGGTGCTGAGGTAGAGCGCCAAATCGGGGCCTTCCTCGGCCAGCGCCTGTTGTAGGGCGCTCGACAAGCCCTGCAACGGCAACGACTGCGGATCAGGATAGGAGATGGCAAAATCATACTTCGGCTTACGCATCAGCCCCATGCCCATCATCCGCTGCTCAACCACATTGCGCGAAAACAGCCCCTCAAACTCAAACAACGCTTGCTGACTCATAAAATTCCCTTTGCCACTGGTCATTGGTTTTCTGACTGCTGACGTTGAATTGCTACAATCGCCCAACTCTTCATCGGCGCGATCTTCATCATGGAGATTTTTATAGTATAGACGAAACGCAACGAGTTGTTCAAAAAAACAGGCAGAAGTATGTTATACTCAACGAACGCAACCGCCACGCTGACCGGAAAGTCAACAGACTATGATTCATCGCAAAGTGGTTTCAACCGCCGCCGAACTGGCCCTGGCCCAACAGATTCGCCGCCAGGTCTTTGTCGAAGAGCAAGGCATCCCAGCCGCGTTAGAATATGATACCGCCGACGCCACTGCCACCCATGTGCTGGTCTACAAAGCAGACGCCCCCATCGCCACCGGTCGCCTCTTGCCTGATACCGATGGCGTCGGCGTCCTGGGGCGCATTGCAGTGCTGGTGGACGAACGGGGGCAGGGCATCGGCGAACAAGTTGTGCGCGAACTGGAACGGTGCGCCGTGGCCGCCGGTCTCCGCCGCCTGATCCTCCACCCGCACCACTACCTGGAACCCTTCTACACCCGCCTGGGCTACCAGACCGTTCCCGGCGGCGAATCGACGGTTGGCGTGCATCAATTGATCTTAATGGAAAAATGGCTGATAGGTAGACAGGTAGACAGGTAGACAGGTAGACAGGGAGTAAGACCTGTCTACCTGTCTACCTGTTTACCTGTCCACCTCACAAAAAAGGGAGAACCTCATGTTACTGGTTGGTAGTGAAAATGCCGTCAACGCCCTGCCGGCGGCGATGGCGGTCTTAAAGGCGGGCGGCTCGGCGCTGGATGCAGTGGAGACGGCGATCCGACTGGTGGAGATTGACCCGGAGGAGCATAGCGTGGGGCTGGGGAGCTGGCCCAATCTGCTGGGTGAGTTGGAGCTGGACGCCAGTTTGATGGATGGACGGACGCGGGCGAGCGGCGCGGTGGGCGCGTTGCAAGGCTATCCCTATGCCATTTCGGTGGCGCGCAAGGTGTTGGAAGAGTTGCCGCACGTTTTCCTGGTCGGTCAGGGCGCGGCGGATTTTGCCGCGGAGATGGGTTTTGCGCGCCAGGAAACCTTGACCCCTGTTGCCAAAGAGGAGTGGATGGCGCGGCTGTTGGTCAATGTCCCGGCGGCGGATCTGCCCGATCTGCTGCACCGACGCAAGATGGCGCCGTGGGTCAGCCTGGCCAAAGATCCCCAGCGGATTCATGGCACCGTGGATGTAATCGCCATCGACGGCGCCGGCAACATTGCCTCCGGCGTCAGCACCAGCGGCTGGGCTTGGAAATATCCTGGTCGCCTGGGCGATTCACCGGTCATCGGCGCTGGTAATTACTGTGATAACCGCTTTGGCGCCGCCGCTTGTACCGGGCATGGCGAACTGGCGATCCGGGCCGGCACGGCGCGCACTGTGCTGCTTTTCATGCAAATGGGGATGTCTTTGGCGGACGCTTGTGCAGCCGCGATTCGTGATCTGCCCGTCGATCCTCATTTTGAGGAGATCGGCAGCTTTATGAATATTGTCGCCGTTGACCGCCACGGCAACCATTGTGGTGTCAGCAATTCGACGATCTTTGGCGACTACTGTTATATGACGCCGGAAATGGCACAGGGCGTGCTGACCAAGCGCACCATCGTTTCGCTGGTGTGAAAGGCGCAGGCATGATCAGCCCGTGGCGCCAACCCGCCAGCCCATAGCGGCATCTATGGCTATCTCCAACCAGGGATATTTTGCGGCTCGCTGGCGGAAGTGCAGCAGAATATTGCCCGCTTTGGTTGTCTGGCGGTCTGTGATTTTGTGCCGGGACTATTTGCCGAATCGCTCGTACAGATCACATAACCGGTTGTTACCCCTGTGCTGCAAGCGGCGTTGTCGCCCTTTTTTGGCGCCATCCAACCGACCAATCTGAATTCAATGTTGTTTGTGGTTGCCCAACGCCGGTAAACGACGCGGTAAAAGTGCAATGAATGATCATGGAAAGAACGATGACTCCAATGCACTGCTTCGGTTGAGCGACTCCTCCGGCTCATTGCTCACCGGCAGTGAGCGGTGAGCAATGAGCGGCGAGCAATGAGGGTTATTCCTCCGGCAAATAGGCCGGCTCGCCCACCGGCACTTGGAAGAGACCGGCGCCCCGGCGGCGCGCAAAGGGCATGGTGACGCGCGCCGATGGTTTGTCAATTGCCCATGCATTCAACCGGGCTTCGTCAAAGGTAATGCCGAGGCCCGGATCATCGCTCAACACTACGTAGCCATCCTGCACAGTGTGGCGGTGGATCATACCCTGGTCAGCCCCGGCGTCCAGCACTTCCATCATGTTATGGTTGGGCAGCACGGCGGCCAGATGCGCCATGTAGTTGGCCGGGCAATTCATGAGCGAGACCGGAATCTCAAAGCCGTAGGCCATCTCGGCCACCATCATGGCGCCGGTGATGCCCGATGTGCCGACGCCGACCTGGATCACATCCGCTGCTTCGTTCGCAACCAGGGCCATAAATTCGCTAATGTCGTTGAGATTTTCACCGGTGGCGACAGCGGCGCGCACACTCTCCGAGACCTTGCGCAGCCCGCGATAGTCCCAGCGGCGCGCCGGTTCTTCCACCCAGAAAAGGTCGTAGTGCGCTTCAAGCGCCTGAATGTGACGAATCGCCTGTTTGGGCGACCAATATTCGTTGGAGTCGATCATCAGCAGCGGTTTCTTGCCGCTGGTTGCCAGCGCATCATGCATCAAGCCGATGCGGCGCAGATCATCCTCCTGGTTCAGCCCCACCTTGACCTTGCCGGCGTTGATGCCCTGTTGGGCAAGGCGGGTGTAGAAGGCGCGCAACGCATCATCGCTCAGGTTCAGACCAATATCACTGGCATAGCCCTTGACATAGCGCGACGAAGCGCCCAGCGTCTTCCAGAGCGGCTCGTTGTTGATCTTGGCCTTGAGATCCCAGAGCGCTACATCAATCGCCGCAATGGCGCCGGAGACCATGCCCCGGTTGTTGCCCTTGAAAACCTGGTCGATCATGCGCTTCCACAGCCCGCGCACCCCGCGCGGATCGCGCCCGACAATCAGCCCATCGACCATACCCTTGATCATCTTCTCCATGCCCGGACCGCTGATGGCAATGCCGGTCAGCCCTTCATCGGTGTCGAGATAGACTGCCATCATGGCGAGGTGGGTGCAACCACGAGGATCATTGGCATCGCCCAACGGGCGCGCCAGTTCGATTTCGTAGGATTGGGTGCGAACGCCGGTAACTTTCATGGTAGACCTTTCCAGTGCGCAAGCTGCGCCAATGTGTTGTTGATTGGTGTTGACCGGCGGGGAGCAGCCGTCGCGGCGCCAATGGCAACCGCTGTCACCCATTATAGCAGGTTTGCGGGAAAGGATACAGATGCGGATTTAGGGAACACAGATCTTTGGCAAAGATCTTCTCCCTTCTACTTGTTCGCCGTCAGCCAGCGCATCGTTTTGGTGGTCAGCTTGTCCAGCGCGATCACGCTCTGCGCCAGGTGATCCAGGCGGGTGTCTTCCTCTTTGGCATGGGAGAGGCCACGCAAGCTTTGCACAAAGAGCATCACCGTCGGCACACCGGCGCGCGCGACTTCGGCGGCGTCATGGAGCGGGCCGCTGGGGAGGCGATGCTCCTGACCGGCGGTTTCCAACACCGCTTCGGCACAGAGATCAACGAGTTCGGGGTGAAAGAGGATCGGGTGAATCCGCCAGAGGTGATGCCAGGTCAGCGCCACATCCTCCTCCTGGGCAAAGCGTTGGCTGGCGCTTTGCGCTTCGGCCAGCATTGTCGCCAAATGTTCAGCACTTAGGTGGCGCTGATCGAGCGTAATGATACATTCGCCGACAACGGCGGTGGGAATGTTGGGCGTAACGGCCACACGGCCACACGTGCAGACGCCGCCGTGGCGTTTGCCGATCTCCCGAATTTCCAAGGCAAACTTAGCCGCCGCGCCCAAAGCGTCCCGCCGTTGATTCATGGGCGTCGAGCCGGCATGGGCGGCCTGACCGACAAAGGTCAGGCTGTGCCGTTCCACGCCATAGGTGCCGATGACGGCGCCCAGGGGTAGGTTTAAACTTTCCAAGACCGGCCCTTGTTCAATGTGCAGTTCCAGGTAGGCGGCGGCGTTGTGCAACTCTTTGCCGGCTGCTTTGGCCTGCTGAATATCGACGCCATATTGTTGCACCACATCGGCCAGACGCAGCCCTTCACGATCCCGTAATTCGGCGGCCTTCGCCGGTTGCAACGAGCCGGAGACTGCACTGGAACCCAGCAAGCTATGGCCAAAGCGTGCGCCCTCTTCGTCCGCCCAATCGACCAGCCGCAGGGTGACAGGCGGTTTGCCTTCCGCGGCCACGCGGCGCAACACTTCCAGCCCGGCCAACACATTGAGACAACCATCCAACCAGCCCCCATTCGGCACCGAATCAAGATGTCCACCGATGAGCAGCGCCCGGTCGGAGTGACCCGGCAAGGTAGACCAGAGGTTGCCCGCTTCGTCTTGATGGGTTTCGACCGGCAGTTCAGCCAGTTTGTCCTTGAACCAGGCACGCGCCTTGGCCCACGTTGGCGTCCAGGCGACACGCTGGGCGCCGTTGTCGTCACCGGTGAGGGCGCGCAATTCTTGTAGTTCGGTAATGGTGCGTTGCGGGTTGAGGGTGGTCATCGTTGTCATAAGCCTTCTCTTTCTATTCGGCAGGGAACGCGGATCTGTTTGTCGCTATCATAGCCGCGCTGCGCACCACTCGGCAAAAACAGGGACTTCACGTGCCGCATGATGCGTGAACAGGTGAAAGTGCAATGATCATTAGTACACCTGCGCGCGGAAAAAAGTCGATCTTTATCGGAAAAATAGGCGCAGCAGCTGATTATTCTTGATAGACCAAGTGGCAATTTACCCTTGGTCAAAAGTGCAGCAACAGCGCTTTTCATGACGTATACGATAGGGAGAAACGATGTTTACGCAAATCAATCACTTTGCCATGCGCCCCCTAACCCCACAGTCTGCACAGTGGCTGCGCATTAGCTTACGTCTCTTAGGTGTGCTGGCGTGGCTCATGTTGGCGCTCATCTGGCTGCTAGTGCCTGGTTGTAGCGGATCGCGACCGACACCAACGCCCATCGTCACCATCATCCCTTTTCCCACCTTTACGCCAACACCGATACTGTCGACAGCGGCGGCGATCGCGTCAACGCATCCGCTACCAACCAGCCTACAAAGCACCAGTCCACAAAGCGCCAGTGCACCCTTACCTGCGCCGCTCTACTTCCTCAATCCGCAAGGGCAGATCATGCGACTGGAAGCGGATGGGATCACGGTGCAGCCGGTGACTAACGAAGCGGCGCCCATCACCGCCTTTGATGTTGATCCAACCGGCGCCTATGTAGTCTATGTCAGCAATAATGATCTGATTCGCACAAGCGCCTGGGGAGAGGAACGACATTTGCTGCTGACCGGCGGGCCACCAGGCGAGGCCGGAACGTCAGCACGATTTATCAACACAATCTTCAATGTTGCTTTTGCGCCGGATGGCAAGCGACTGGCCTTTGGGCAGAATGGTATTCAACTCATTCGCGACATCACAGTGCCAGAACCACTGACAACTGCGGAAGCACTTTTGGCGAATGGCCCGGAGCCGGACCTCCCGCCCGGTGCGCACCTCTATTTTCTGGCGCCCGGCGTCTATCCCTCGCAATGGTCGCCCGATGGCAAGCGCTTGTTTGTCACCACGAGCCGGATGAGTACCGACAGATCGGCACATTTTATTCTAGATGTAACAACGCGCCAACTCACTGACATTAAAATTACCCCACCCGCCAACCAAGGGACTGCACAGAGTCGGCAAAGCGGCCTCCTCTGTTATACAGCCGGCGCCGGCTTGACACAGCGCTGGATTTGGGGCTGGATGGGCGGTGGTTGCGTTGGGGAAGCACTGTCCATTAGGCGTGATCCACTGGATCACGCCTAATGGCGGCATTTATACATAGGCGGTAGCGCTACTCAGCGCTTTCCGGCAGGACCAGTTCATCCAGGCTTTGGATCCTGACAAGTTGTTGGGCCACCTGCGCCAGCGTCTCTTCGTCGCCAATCGCCTGAATGCGGGCGACCAGGGCCGCCGGCGCTTCGCCAAACATCAAGGTGAGCAAACGTAGCAACAGGGTGCGCTGACCTTCCACCCTGCCTTCCGCGCGCAGGCGGTCACCCCAAGTCATTTCGACAGTAAGTAACTTATCCATAATGGCCTCTCCTGGATCAGACAACTCAGTTGTGGGTGCATAGGTGTTCATAAACTCAAACAAGAACAACTTGTCGCCATCCGACAGCTCACTCTCTACAACTTTTTGCATCGCCTCTAGTTTTATCAAAGCCAGGCTTTCGCCTGCCGGTTCCATCAGCACCGTCAACGCCGCCGCCACCGGACTATTCTCGGCCAGATATTGCCGACTGGACAAATCACGAATACCGACCTGACCAAAACGAAAGTGCAGAACGGCGTGACCGAAAATGCTCTCATGGTAGCTCTGCCAGTCCAATCCACCAGCATTCGGTAGCAACACCAGGGCTAATGGCAAAACCGGTTTGCGCCGAAAGATGCGCAATAACGCATAATATTCGCTCATGCGCTGGGGGAGCGTTACTTTGTCGCGGCCTTCCACTTCCAGGTGGATGATAATGGTCTCCGCCACACCTTCCCAGGTCGCAACTTCGGCCACAATGTCCGTGATGCGCAATTCCTGGCCGGCAAAGTTAATGGTCAACTCTTTGTCCAGAAATTGCAAACGGCGGTGCGCCCCATCTCTTACTTGATGATGCCGGACAGCTTGCCCTGGCGCCGTTGTTCAATCAATAATAAGATTGGTGGGGAGCATGGGGCGGTCTCGTCATTGCAACGCTTGTAAAGCGACCTGTGTCTTGGCGATTTCATCGGCAATTTCCATCTGTTCGAACAGACGGAGCGCGGCGTGTAGCGCCTGCCGGGCCTCCGATGTGCGGCCGCTGGCCTGATAGACCGCACCCAACTCGCGTTGGGCATAGGCCACCATAAAGGTGTCGCCGTTCGCTTCGGTGATGCGGATAATTTCGGCAAAGTGAGCTGCCGCTGCCGCCCAATTGGTGCGCGCCTGCTGTAAACGGCCCAGGGTAAAAAGGCCGTAAGCATAGGATTGCGGTTCCTCCTGCGCCAGCACTTCCTGGGCAAAGTGTTCGGCCTGTGGCCAATCACCCAATTCAAAGTAGGCTTCCGCCAGATTAGCGGCGGCAACGCTCATCATATAGGATGATTGCGTGCTTTTGAAAAATTGATAGGCTTGGCGGGCTGGTTCGAGGACAGCCTGAAATTGACGGTTATCAATATACACGGACGCCAATTCGGTGCGCATCAACGCTTGGAATCTGTGGTCTTTGCGCGTTTCATAAATGGTTAGGGCAAGCTCAATGTGGCGGACAGCTTCCTTCATACGTTTTTGGCGACCATAGACACGCGCCAAAAAACCGTGTATTCGTGCCAAAAGTGGCTGTTCATCAAAATGTTGCGCGATCAACAAGGCTTTATGTAGTATGAGGAGCGCATCATTGTAATTTCCTTGCTCTTGTTCGATTTCGCCTAGCAATAACTGTGTATTACTCTCGGCTAACTGCGCCAACCGCCGCGCTTCGGTTAGATTGCCCCGGCGGATCTGAATGCGGCCAGCCATGAGCAACGCGGTGACAACTTCGCTACTCATGCTGAGATTCAGTTCAGCGCCTTTTAGATAGCTATCCAACGCTGAGTCCGGATCCCCCAATGCTTCTTGCAAGCGGCCTCGGAGCGCATGGGCACGGGCCGCAGCGGCGCTCCTGTCCCACCAACGAATTGTTTCCACTTCGGCAAAACTTTGGCGGATCTCGCCAGCTAGCAAGCGCAATTCCGCTCGGATTAGGTCAAGGGCTTTCCGTTCGGGCAGATCGAGTTGACGCGCCGAGAGGCTGGTAAAGATCGCCAGCGCGGCTTCCGCTTCCCCGCGTGCGATGGCAACCTTGCGGTTTGGATACCAGAGCGCAATGGCTTGGGCCGGCTGATCCGCTTGCCAGTAGTGATAAGCCGCCGCGGTATACTCAGCCAACTGGGCGCGTACCAGGGCGGCGGCCAGATGTAGTTCCTGGCGTAGCTCGGTGGGCAGTTCCGCATAGAGGGTTTCGCGCAAGCCAGGAATCAGCGCCAGACCGCCACGACCATCGCGTTCTACTAAATACAACGCCAGCAACCGCTCGACAATCGCTTTGTCCCACTGTTGTTCCGGGGTAAAGGCGCGGAAAACAGCAAGCTGTTGCAACAGGTGGCGTTCTTCGCTACGCAAGCGTGTCCACAGCCGCTGGAGCAAAGGTAACAGTCCAGCGCGTTGGGGCAGGGTTGCCAGCGTGTCGGCCAGGGCCTCGCCCTGTTGATGAAGCGCCAGGGCGAGCAACGTCATGCGGGGATTGCCCTGTGTATAGCGCTGGAGGTGGAAAAGTTCATCGGCGCCTAGTTGCACGCCAACGCGCGCCGCCAGTTGTTGCAACTGTTCCACTGCTAGGCCCTGCAAGGTGATAGTCGTGTCCGTAGTCAGGAGCGGTCGTTGCGTCATGAATAGCAGCGGCACATGGCCTTGTAAGCTTTCGACAAATTCAAGGAGTTGGGTGTAGTGCGGATCGCTCTGTTCTGGGTTCAACTGGAACAAGCGATCCAGCTCATCAAAACAGAGCAGGGGCGGGTTGGCTGCCAGCAGGTGGAGATCCTGGCGGACTAAGGCCAGGACAAGCTGTAGATCCTGGACATGGCCTTCTTGCAGCGCCAGGAATTGCCAGAGATTGGCCGCGCCCTGCTCATGGCAAAAGTGACCCAGACTAAAGAGCAGGCTGCTCAACCGATCATTCAAGGTTGGGCGGAGGGTGAACCAAAAAAGAGGACGGGGCGCCAACGCTTGACCAATGGCGGCGCCCAGGGTAGTTTTTCCAATACCGCCTGGCCCGACTAAGGCAACGGTATGCCCGCTCATCAACGCTTGCACCGCTTGTTGCAAAGCCGCTTCCGCGCCCAGGAGGGGCAGCGCCGGCGGCGGTTGTTCGGGGCGCATGGCCGGCCGGCAATAGGTGAGCAGCGCTTGGGCTAATTGTTGAATCGCCACTTTGTGGGAACGGTGATCGCCGGCTTTGCTATCCAGCAGATATTCATCACTCTCATAAATGTCGCGCAAGGAACGGGGCCGTAAAAATTTCCGGAAATAGCGCAATTCCAACACCAGATAGGTGTAGCGTGACGAACCGCGCTGCTTGCGTTCTTCGATCAACGCCGCCTTCATGGCCTCATAGGTGCGTGGCAACGGGCCGCCCCACAAGGTGGCAGCCGCTTCCCGCATCACCGTGCGCAGCCATTCCCCGCGCCCATTGGAGCGTGCTACTGTTCCGCTGCCAGGTAGCGTTGCGCTAAGAAAATATTCCGTCGCTAATGGCGATTCAGCCGCTAGGGCCATTGGATCATCAAATATTTTTAAAGCTTGTTGCACCGCTTCTTCAAAGGGTGATAACTCGTATTTGTCGGTTGGCGGCTTTGCCACGGAGGGGGACACCGCTAAATTTGAAACTTTTTTCGCCATTTTTGAAACCTAGCTGACACCAGCGCAGGGTATACTGTCATCGTTGTTTTGTCGTAGCGCGTTTTGTTCAAAAGGATCGGCGCTACGGTAAAATATTGATATATTTTGTTTATTATACTGTAAATAACCTTGTTTTTCAAATTAATGGAGGAAATTCCTATGCATCCCCTTCGTAAAACCGTTGTTACCCTATGCCTGCTGCTCTTGGCGATTGGTCTCTGCCTGCAACCGGTGCAGGCGCAAGTCACCGACACCGAAGGCAACCCAACGCCACTTTTCTTTTGGCGCGTCGAAGGCGATTTTGAGGGCGACAAGATGCACTTTACATGGATTGTCACCGAGATGCCTGATGGCAATGTCGCTAAGACGCGCGATGTGATTAAGATCGACATTACCGAGCAATGCACCGTAACGGGACCGGGTGTCACGATTTATGAAAAAGCTGCCCACTTCGCCGGCAGTGATTGGATCCAATGTGAGCTGCCCAATTTCGTCGAAACGGTGGAGAAACAGTTAGGGGCAGTGATTGGAGAAGATGGCTGCCAATGCAATTTCAATACCGTCGTCGCGCCTTTTGCTGGCGCCCGTTTTACTGTTCCTTCAGGCTCAGGCAAAACGCCGGTGGCAACCTGGAGCAATTTACGGCTGTTTGCGGCTGAACAGCAAACAGTCTTATTTGTTGATCAGCACGTATTTGAGAGCAATGTGGGGTACGATTCAGCGGGGGTATATCGCTCGACCTTTATCGGGCTAGGGGCGAGCGCCATTCTCCATTACCTGGCGGACCTCAATGGGCAACTTACTTGGTGGTTATGGCATCATCAATTACAAGAAGCAGCAACAAATCCTAAAAACTTCCTCATTGCCTGGCTAGAGGGCGGCGCTGCCAACATTGCTCCTCAAAAAGAGCTCAACTATGAATTGGATCCCAACGACCAGATGCTCTATATCGGTTTTGATTCTGCCAGTGGGACGATCTTGAAAGGATCGATCAGCCATCTCCTCTTTGATCCCGGTTGTGGTTGGAAAGGTAATGGGTAAGCTGTTAGGGTCGGCTTGACTCACCTTGGCAATCGTGAGGCTGTTCCCTTCGCTGAAAACCTTCTAACCCACTGAACCCCAGCGCTGTCTGCGTCAAAGACAGCGCTGGGGTTTTCTATTTCACCCTGTTGACGCCTCTAGCGCGCCATTGCCTCTGCCATACCCACAGCATAGTGTTCTAACAAGTCCTGCTTTTGTCCCTGCGGGATGAATTTACCTATCAGGTCACATGCCTGCTGGCGCCACAAACGATGAACTTAGGATATAGAAGACTCCTCCGATTTGCCCTATTGAGCGGATTTTATCTGCTTTTATCCGCCTCATCCGCCCAATCCGCGTTCCATTTTCCCATCTGAATCTGAAACTTTTCGCGCCGAAACTGAGACTTCAACAGCCCAAAGTGCTGCTACACTCATGGCAGCAGACGACACTGAACATACACGAACAAAAGACAAGCAGCGTCTCTTGCCAAGACAACACGGACGATAGACTGATTAAAGATTATAACAGTGAAAAAGGAGATAAGCGTGTGATGGATAAACCCTTTCTTAAAAATGTATGACAGTGCGGACTGATTGTTCATCACCGCTTTTTAGGGAGTACAAACTGCCTAAGAAACGGGTTGATGAACGATTAACGACCACAGGTAACAAGTAAGACCAATCAATAAGATGTTCATTCTGCTACACAAAACTAGGAGGTCACTATGCGTAAATTGTTTTCGCTCATTCTGATTATCGCTTGCTGTTGCACCGTTGTGCTAGGCCAATCAATCAATGCCTTTGCCAAAACAGCGCTACAAAATGATTTGACTGCGCCGCCAACAAGCAAGCCTATTCGCGAGGGTGTAGAAAAACAGGCAGTCGATTCAATTGCCGGCAAAACCACAGCAACCTTTGATCTCACGACCTACCAATCGCTCTTTCAGAATGGTTGGGGAACGCTGTTGTGCATTGCCCCTTGGGAAAATTTAGAGGATAAACAATGCACCACCTTACAACTGGTTCCTAACCCAAATGATCCAGGCTTTTACTATCTGCAATATAGCATGACTTTGAATAACACAGGTAACGGCTCGTACTCGTATCGCGGGAAGGCGCATGGGATGTGGCTAGGCTCCCCCTGCAATGGCGGCTCGATCAAGAGCTTTGCCTATCCACAGCTCCCAACGCCTCCTGCCACCAACATTCACCATATCGAGGATGTTGATCCTATTCCAACGCTGCCGGCAAAGACCACCCCTGACGGTAAGTTGATTCCGGGTTGGCCTTTTCACCTGGCTGAATGCTAATTGCGTGACTAGTTCATCTACGTTTGTAAAACTACGAAAGGTAAAACTATGTTTACTCATCTATGTTCGTTGTTCCCTCAACGGAATCGTCGTTTTGTCGTCGCTTTCGCCCTCCTGTTGCTTGGGTATATGACTAGTTCAGTCAACACCGGCTACGCTAGCGCCCTGGCAACCATTCCTGGTTGTGATTCCGTGTTATGGAATGGGACAAATGGCAATGATCTCTTCATGGGCGGACTATTAACAGATGTGGCCGATGGCAAGGCCGGTAATGACACGTTGTGGGGCAATGGTTGTGACGATTCCCTGACGGGCAATGCCGGCAACGACAAACTATACGGTGGCATTGGTCAGGATACCCTTTATGGTGGGAGTGGCGCCGACCTCTTGTATGGGGAAAGCGGGCGCGATGTGCTGCATGGCCAAGAAGACGATGATCTGCTTTACGGTGGCGCCGATAAAGATGCCCTGTATGGTGGATTGGGCAATGATACCTTGTATGGCGGGGACGGGGATGATGTACTTTACGGTTTCCACAGTGTCACCCCTACAACCGATGGTAAGAACAAACTATATGGTGATGGTGGCAACGATTTTCTCATGGGTGGACCAGGGAACGATTACCTTAATGGCGGCCCCGGTATCGATAGATGTATTGGTGGTGGTGGAAATGACACCTTTGTCAATTGTGAGTTGTAAAGGATAGGAACGCCGTCTGCCATATCACTGCAAATCATGATGCGATTCGCACTCCCCAATGATTCGCAGTGATATGGAAAAGCAACCAACACCTGTCACGATGTTTCAGTCTATTCAGCCAAAATCGCCGTTATCACAACCCAATTGTTATCAAACAACCAGTAAACAAGTCAGAAAGGAACACCTATGTCTACCCTGTTTCGCCGTTTTGTCTATCTGTTCACCCTAGCGGCTTTGCTCTTCACCAATGGCTTTCCCATGCAGCCGGCCTTCGCCCAACGTGCGGTAGCCCGTGAAATGCCGCCCAAACCCGATCTCATTGTGACTACAGTGGACTTTACCAACATTTGTAGCGCCAAGTTCACCATCAGAAACATCGGGTTAGGGGCGGCCAACGTCAGCTTCCGTTTCAATGCTTATCCTGTCCCTGATATCACTAGGTGGAGCGCTCCCATCCTTGGGTTGCCAGCCGGCGGCGTCGCCACCCAAACTTGGCAGAATGTGAAAACTTTTGAAGCGATGCAGATCACCGTTGTTGTTGATCCAGACAATTGGGTGCAGGAAAGTGATGAGGAAAACAACGAGAAAACTTTCCGTGTCCCTGTACGCTGCCAACTCTGGAATTGATAAGCGTCCGTAAACAGGACAGTTACACTGGTTTATCCGACCAGTGTAACTGTGAGCAAAGCCTACGCATCACATTCTGTTTTTGCTAATCCAACAAATCCAATCAGCTTTAGGAGAAGATTTATGAGTCACTCACTCGCACCCGATCTATCAAAAAAACTTAGGAAACTCTTGCTGCTCTTATCATTACTCACACTGCTCTTCAACAGTGGCCGATCAGGTGTCTTCGCGCAGGATACAGACGCGCCAGCAGATCAGAAACTCTTTTTGCCCATCATTACCGTATCTAGCAACACAGACACACTCACAGAAGTATCTAGCGCCGACGAATTGATTGCAAAAGCACGGGCGGAAGGAGCGGTCAAAGTCATTGCCGAACTCCGCCTACCAAGCCAAGTGGAAGGTGAATCGACAGAGAGCGAAGTGCGCGCAGCACAACAAGCTGCCGTTGCCGCAGCGCAACAGACTTTCTTAGCCAGCCTGGATGGCTATGCTGCACACCCTTATACGCTCTTTGAAACAGTTCCACACGTTGCGTTACAGGTGGATGAAGCCGCCCTACGTGCTATGTTTGCTTCACCGCTTGTTGCCAACGTTCAAGAGGACCGCCCCTTGACAACAATGTTGGCAAGCAGCACCGCAAAAATCAAAGCGCCAGGGATATGGGCATTGGGTTATGAAGGCACCGGTCAAACGGTCGTGATCATCGATACTGGAATTGAGGCCAATCACCCCTTCTTTGGCGGCAGAGTGGTCACCCAAGCATGCTTTTCTAATGCGAATGGCAGTGGTGGCGGGATTTCACTTTGCCCGAATGGCACACCAACCCAAATGGGTAATGGTGCAGCTACTGCTACAGTTGGACAATGCTTGAATGGTAGCAACAACCTCTGTAGTCATGGCACCCATGTGGCTGGTATTGCAGCCGGATCTGGGGACAATTTCGACGGGGTTGCGCGTAATGCCACGATCATTGCGATCCAGGTCTTTACCCGCTTCAATAATCCATCGCAATGTTACCCTAGTCCAGCGCCCTGTGTAACAGCCTTCACTTCCGATATTAATCGTGCATTAGCCTATGTCAATAACACCTTAAGCAATAGCTATGCGATTGCAGCTATTAACATGAGCTTGGGCGGCGGCCAATTCACAAACCAAAGCACCTGTGATACAGCAAACAGTTCGACCAAAACCTATATTGATGCGCTGCGCACAAAGAATATCGCCACGGTGATTGCAGCCGGCAACAATGGTTGGCGGAATGCCATGAGTGGACCGGGTTGCATCTCGTCTGCCATTGGCGTGTCCGCCACAACCGATGGGGATCAAGTTGCCACCTTTTCAAACATGCATATCATGGTCGATTTGCTGGCGCCGGGGGTAAATATTGACTCAGCAATTCCTGTTGGCGGGTTTGCATCGTTCAGCGGCACTTCGATGGCTTCCCCTCATGTCGCTGGCGCATGGGCAATTCTCCGGCAAAAACAACCTGGTATCTCTGTGAGTGGTGCGTTGAGCATCCTGCAAACCGATGGGATCAGTGTCAAGGATAACCGTTCCGGCGGTAGCATCACCAGAAAACGCCTTAGCCTGATGCCCCATTGTTCTGATAAAGTGTTTTGGCTCAACAATAACGCAACGAACTGGAATGATGGGACCTATATTGATGCTTGGTGGGATTTAGCTAATTGCGTCGTCAAACCTGCACCAAGCGGCTCCGCCCCCTTTGTCTATGACAACAAATACTATGTGAAGCCCAAACCCACGCAGCCCCGCTGTCCGAGTGGCTGGGGCTGGTATGATGGCGCCAACTGCTACTTAGGCAAACCGACAAACGGGAATGCTTTTCTACTAAACAATACATTCTACTTCCAAGAGCAGTAAATAGATGGCAACCGTGGCTACAAAGTGATTTCGCAGCTACGGTTGCCACTGTAGTGAATGATTCATAATGAATTGTGAATTGTACACATGTGACCCTGTGTATGTAAAATACCTTACCTATAGTAAACTTCTGGTAACTACTAAGCCCGCTCTGAGCCAGTCCGTGACTGGCGTCCCTAAACGCCAGTCACGGACTGGCTCAGAGCGGGATGGCTTGGTAGTTACCATTGATCAAGGAAAACAAACTCGCTATATGGAAGCACAAAAGATCCTTCAACCCCTGTTCCAACAAGACGCCTACCGGCACCCAACAAAACAATGGCCGGCTTGGTCTGGTTGCGTTCGTGACGCCGCTTTCTTGGGCCTGTTCCTGCTCTTCTGTGGCCTTCTTGGGCTTACTTCGGTCACCGGTAGTGCTTTCCTCCAACCAGCCCCACTCCTGGCGCAGGGGACCATCCCCAGTCCGTTAGTCAACATCGACCAAGTCGCCGCTGGTACCAACCATACTTGTGGATTGACCACAACAGGCGGGGTCAAGTGTTGGGGTGGCAATGGCGTCGGTCAATTGGGTGATGGGACAACTATCGGCAAGCCGCGTCCGGTTACTGTCCAGGGTTTACATAGCGGTGTCACCGCGATTAGCACTGGCGGTGCGCACACCTGTGCGCTTCTGCAAACAGGCGGGGTCAAGTGTTGGGGATACAACTGGGCTGGTCAGCTCGGCGACGGCAGCACGGAAAGCAGATTGACGCCTATCACCGTCAGCGGTTTGACGCAAGGCATCATGGCGCTTAGTACAGGCTTGCAGCATACCTGTGCGCTCACCACCACTGGCAGCGTTCTTTGTTGGGGACGCAATGATTTGGGCCAACTGGGCGACGGCAGCAACACAGATCGCCATACCCCTGTAGCAGTCACCAATTTGACCGCCAACATCACAGCCATCAGCGGCGGATCGGGTCACACTTGTGCATTGACGACCAACGGTGAGATTTTCTGCTGGGGCGGCAACTTCTCCGGCCCATTAGGTGACGGCACAACTATCAATCGCAATACGCCGGTCGCCGTCCAAGGGATCAACGGCGGGATCGCTGCCATTCATGCCGGCGGAGGGCATACTTGCGCCCTGACCACCGTTGGCAGCATCCTCTGTTGGGGAGCGAACGGCAGTGGACAAGTAGGGGACGGCGCCAATATAAATCAGACCAAACCAGTCGCCGTCCAGGGCTTGAGCAGCGGTGTGAAAGCCCTTAGTGCGGGTGGGAGCCACACTTGCGCTCTGACCCAAACCGATCTCTTCTGTTGGGGAGCCAACGCTGTTGGTCAACTAGGGAATGGTACAACCATTGATAAGCCTATGCCAACGCCGGTTACGGGTTTAGCAAGTGGCGTCCGGGGGATCAGCGCCGGCAACGGCTACACCTGTATCGTGACAGATGACGGGCGCGTCCGCTGTTGGGGATACAATGCCGATGGGCAACTGGGCGACGGAACCCCTGGCAACCATCGTATGGTGACACTAGTTTCTGGTCTGGATAGTGGCGTAACGGCGGTCAGCGCAAGTACGGATCACACCTGTGCGCTGAAGGCGACTGGTGCGGTCCTCTGTTGGGGGTTTAATGGCCGGTGGCAACTGGGTGATGGCACGACCTTCGATCAACAGACGCCAGTTCCTGTAAGTGGCTTGAACAGCGGCGTCACCGCGATTAGCGCCGGCTGGTTTCGCACCTGTGCGGTGAACACCACAGGGGGCGTCCTTTGTTGGGGCATGGACGCCCATGGTCGACTTGGTGATGGCACACCGGTTCCGGTGAGTGGGTTCAATCGCACCGCGACCGCCGTTAGCGTAGGCGAGGCACATGCCTGCACCTTGGTCACCGGTGGGGATGTCTACTGTTGGGGTGTCAACCTTTTGGGGCAACTAGGCAATGGTGACAATGCGGAACAGCAGACGCCAGTCATGGTGCGCGGGCTACCCCATCCCGTCATGGCGATCAGCACCGGTTGGCGCCACACCTGCGCCCTGACCAACGCAGGCGCGGTCTACTGCTGGGGGGATAACAGCGACGGTCAACTGGGTGATAACACGACGGTTGGTAAAAACAGTGCTGTTCTGGTGAACGGTTTGAGCAACGGAGTGTCCGCCATCAGCGCCGGCGGCTTTCACACTTGTGCCATCATACAAACCGAAGGCGTTACATGTTGGGGGGACAACTCCAGCGGCCAAATGGGCAATGACACGACCATTGATCAATTGAACCCAATCCCGATCAACGGTTTGACGCGGGGCGTCACGACCCTCAGTGCAAGGCATTATTACACCTGCGCCTTACGCGACGACGGGGATGTTTGGTGCTGGGGGCAGAGTGACAACGGCGTTTACACCGATCTCGCTAGTGCGACACCGACCCTTGTCAACGGTTTGCCGGATGACGTAGCCACCATTAGCGCCGGCTTACACCATACCTGTGTCCTGACCAGAAGTGGCAGTGTCCACTGTTGGGGTCTCAACGATCATGGTCAACTAGGTGATGGCTCGACCTGGCGCACGACAGCAGTCGATGTAATTGAGGTGGCTATGCTCTACTATTTACCGCTTATTCTACGGTAAGCTTAGGGTGAAACAGCTACGCAAAGCCCTGGTAGCAACGTATGGAGGCAGATGATGAACATAACACTTTGGCTTCAACAACACAATATTCTCTTGCTCCTTGGTGTGAGCGTTTTGCTCGCCGGCCTGTTGATCCTCCGCTTCCGGCGTCGTTCACCGTATTGGTGGGGGGCATGGGGCGGGATCGTCATTGTGGTGATAATCACGCTATTCATGCTGCGCACGTCACCCATGTCAATTAGCGAACAGTTGCCCGCTTCTATTGAACCACTGGAACAATACCTCACCTTCGTCGCCGCGATTGAAGCGCTCGTGACGACCGGCGACAAACCGACCTTGGTTGAATTCTATGTCGATTATGGCTTCAACTGACTGCTCGTTCTGCCCGCCGTGCGCGAGCTACAACAAAGCTGGGTTGAAGGCCGTGTGATCCGACTGAATCTGAGTCATGAACCGAACGTCGCCTATGCGCAAACAGTTGACGTTGTCGAGCTGCCGACCTTCATTCTGTTTGACCGGGGCGGAAATCTACTGCGTCGCTTGGTTGGTGTAGCGCCGACGTTGCATGAGTTAGCAGGCGCAGAGGGGTTGCTTGCTGTGGCTGCCCTAGAAAGGTAGTTTATGCCCAATCGCAAAATCATCGCGTTGATTGTGTTCATGTTGTTTGGTTCTTTCCTCAGTATGGACGCCGCTGTTGGGTTACCAATTCCCTTGCCAGCGTTACGCACTGCTACCGTTACCAATTCTGCTGCTACCCATGTGGCGCTACCGACAGGGCTTACACGGGTAAAAGAGGACATGGCGATAGAGGTCATTGCCGTCGCGGATTGGTTCTATTTTCGGCATGGTACACAGCTATGGAAAAGTGATGGTACAGTCGATGGCACAGTCGTGGCGGTTGATCAGGTTGCTCCCTTTGATCTGAAAGCCTGCAACGGAAAGCTTTATTTCCGCGAGGCCAGCCAACTATTCAGTCTGTCCCCGACCTACGATTATCTACAACGAATCAACGATGATTTCCAGGCGCCCTGGAATGATGCGACCGCCCAATGCAGTGCTTATTCCGCGCCATCGGGAGACGCGCTCTAGTATAGCGACGGCACACTGACCGGCACACAATCTTTAGCGACACTTGCCGAACCAATTGCTGCGTTTGCAGCCACGCAGAATACGCTTTTCTTTCGAGTCGGTTGCTGTCAGCTCTAGCGTGTCAATGAGGATTTTACAGGCATCGAGATGCTCAAGGATTTCATCGCAGAGGCAGAGATAATCAGACTCTTCCCAGCCCGTACGCGCCTTTATCTCACCGCCGAGCAGCCTCTGCCCGACACCAACGTCTTCATTCGCAGCAGCCTTTGGTACACAGATGGCAGCATGGCAGAAATGCGCAAGCTCCATGCTTATGTACGCCATAACTTGACGTTGGCTACCCAAGTGATCGGCGACCGCCTCTTGTTTGAAGAAGTCAGCTATGATGGCGTGCTTTTTGGTGACCGCCGGTTGCTTATCAGTGATGGGACGATTACCGCAACAACGACGCTGACCTGGAATTTGGATTATACCGGGTTTTTCCCTGATATTGTATTGCCACAATTCCCGGATCAGCACTTTGCCGTCCATGACTGCACCCTGTGGCGGACGGATGGCACGATCACCAACACAGTTGCCCTAACCACTATTCGCACCGGTCGACACTCACTCTACCCCTCGCAACCGACTCAATTTGGAGAGCGCTTTGCTTATACCCAACCTGATGATAGTTTATCTGGAATTCCACTATGGATCAGCGATGGCACGCCAGCTGGCATACAACTGCTCGTCGACTTTGCGCCGATGCATTGGGATTATGGCAAAATCAATCATTTGACGGGTGTCAATGACAAACTGTTTTTCATGGTTTACGATATGAAAGGTGATAACGATGGTCTTTGGGTTTATCAGTCGGGGATAGAGACACAAGAGCAGAAGCCGTTTTTGCCCGCGATATTGTACAGCCGGGAAAGGTTCCATTGATGAGCACGAAGCTTTTTCCAACTAAACCATTGGACCAGCGGTCAGCGCGGTGGATCCGCGTGAGTTTGCGCCTGTTAGGGGTGACGGCGTGGCTCCTGCTCACTTTCCTCTGCTGGCTGTCGCACGCCAACGCCGGCGCCCACGGCGACAGTGGTTCCCGTACCAACCTTTATCTATGGGAATATCCCATCGGCCCCCCTTCAATGGATCGGCCCGGATGGCGCAGTCCAATCACCACCCTCCTAAGGGAACGCTTAGTAATTACTTTCGCTCATCGCTCGCCTAGAAGTTGTTGCTAGACGCGCCCGTCGGGAACCCGCTTGCATTGCCGAACAGCAGTGGAGCCGAGTGCAAACAACGTCTGTAAAGCGACCTGCGTCTTGACGACTTCATCCGTAATGTTCATCTGCTCGAACAAGGAGTGCCGATTGGAGTTCTTGCTGGGCTTCCGGTAGGCGGCCGGCGGCTTGGTAGACAGCACCCAACTCCCGCTGGGCATAGGCGCCCATGAAAGCGCCACCATTCGCCGTGAGCTTCGGCCAAATTGGCGGCGGCCACGCTCATCATATAGGGCGATTGTGTGCTTTTGAAAAATTGATAGGCTTGGCGGCCCGGTTCCAGGAGTGCCTGATATACGGACGCCAATTCATGGAACTATCAGTCGTCCCATGGGAAACCATTGCTGAATCAGCCGACGAAGCAACACTACCTCCCTCTACCCTCTGGCCGATACTGGAAGGATTGCTTCATGATGAGAAAGAGTGGCTGGTTGTCACTAAACTGTTGGTCGAGCAGGCCAAACCGCGCCACCTTTATGCAGAGCAGTCGGGGCTGTTTGCCAGTGTGGAGGAAATCAACACCATCCGCGAACGGGTGAAGGGCCGGTTGCAACGCAACCAAGCCTTTCGTCACTATTTGCAGACGCTGCTCAATCCATGAAATAGACGCAACTTCTTCCATATCACACCGCCAGTGGTTGCCTTGACAGCGACCACACCAGAAAACAGTGGTGTGGAGACAACGGCAATCGACCTCAACAACCTGCCGCTTTGCACCCCA
This sequence comes from Caldilinea sp. CFX5, assembly GCA_021405325.1. The sequence continues at coordinate 63,269 of QWII01000011.1, forward strand.
CCTGTGAGTAGTGACTGCCTTTGACTCACTTGTGTTACTGACTCACTATCTCGCGCCTTGATTGTCACCTTCCTATCAAATATTTGTCATAAATCGCATCCATTTGTCAGACACTTCGCTCGCCCAAGTCATAGAACGCCCTGGCGAAAGGAGTACAATGTTCAGCGCTGTGCAAAAGCCCTATATCGTGTATTGAATAAACAGAAAGCGGTTAAGTATGGTGAATGATTTTGGTGGGTCAACCAACTTGACGATCAACGTGATCAGCAAACAGCGGAAGCAGTATCGACAGTATTTAATGAAAGGGACAACTTGATATGTATAACTATCTTGGGTATGACTACAAAGAAGCGCAACGGCAGTATGAAGAGCGGATTCGCGAAGCCCAGGCTTGTCATGCCGAACAACGGCAAATGCTCCAAGCATTGGCGCAGGCTGTAAACTGGTTGGGGGGGCGGTTGATTGCCTGGAGTGAACGTGTGCAGATGCGACAAGCGCTGACGCTCCACGACAGTCACTATCGGTAAGAGAAGCAGTTCGTGAACAGAATTGATTGAACAAAGAGAAAGGGAAGTGTGAAATGTTGGATTATCAAATGATCATGGTGGCTCGTGAAGTGAGTCAGGAGCGTGTACAGGGGCGGCCGACCGCGCCAAGTTCGGCCCCCTTTGCACACTTGCAGCGCCGCTACCGCGCCGCAAAGGTCTTCCTGGCCGCGTTAGCCGAGCGGTCGGCGAGGATGGGTTTTGCGTTACGTTATCAGAACCGACATAGGTCGGTGGAAGGCAGAACCTGATATGCAATACCAAACAATGATGATGGTGGGTCCCCAAGCGGCGACCCGCGGTTTGTATGAAGAGTTTCGCCAGTTGCGGAATAAAGCACTCCGCCGCAAGTTGCTTTCGTTGTTGTTCGGTCGGCGTCATCGGTTAATCAATCTGGGGGAAGTGCAGAAAACGGTCAAAGTCAATGCCCGCACCCACGGTGGTCTCAAGCTGGTGCCGCTGGCAAAGATTCGGGGCAGCATCAACCGCTGTCACGACTTCGACGCCGACTTCCGCCCGTTGCAGGAGTACACCAAAGATCGCTGGGTCAACATTGCTCTGGCCTATAGCCGGGACGAAGGGTTGCCCCCGGTCGAGTTGGTGGATCTGGATGACACCTACTTTGTCATCGACGGCCATCACCGTATCTCGGTCGCCAAAATGCTGGGTCAACGGGAGATCGAGGCCGAAGTCACCATCTGGCGCAAAGCAGCGCTGAGTGGTGAAGGCGGGTAGCAGGTGGCACGCATCACGCAACATGTAGCAGATTGTAAAGGAGCTCCCTATGATGACGGAAGTACGTTTATTTGAACTGGCTTGCAAAGGGGATCGGCTGGATGAAATCAACGCCGAAGAAGTTTTCAACCGACAGGCCAAAGCGGCTACACGGCGACGGGCGTTACTAAAGCTGATCAAACGGGTGATCGCAGCGCTGGGCCGAAAGTCAACGGTCTTAGCTGGCGATGGTTCCGTAGTGACGATGTCAACCCGGCGGTAAGCGCATCAACGGTCGTCTGGGAAGGCAAATAGGATTGTGTAATTACGAAGTGCGATTTAGCAAACAGGAGAACGCATAATGACTACGCTCAATTTTAATCCCTGGAGTTACGAACTGGCGCGCGAACGCCAGCAGCAATTGATGCAAGAAGCGGCGCAACAACGCCGCCTCAAAGCCCTCCGCCCGGCGGTAAAACGCACTTGGCTGCGGCTACAACCTCTTGCCTTGCTCAGGACATGGCGACTTGTCACACCCCGGCTGCAATGGGCCGGCCCGGCTGACGAAGCGCCCTGCAACTGAGAGGGCAAAACATCATGACACCTAGCTTTTTCCATCTTGAAAACCCATCGGTCAAACCGGTGGGTTTTTCTTTTCCCACGGTAACTACCAAGCCTGCCCGCTCTAAGCCAGTCCGTGACTGGCGATTGGGTCGCCAGTCACGGACTGGCTTAGAGCGGGCTTAGTAGCTACCTCCCACGTTGGTGACGCACCTGACGGCGCCTGGCGCTTATTTGCCTGTGCGCAGAACATGTCGCTCATCGACGGCACGTTCGGCCAGGAGGGCAAGCTGCGGTTCGGTGCCCAAGCCGATAAGGACATCACCCATTGCCAACTTGAAATCCGCCGGCAAGTGGGTGTAGAGTTTGCCGTCATGACGGCGCACAGCTAGGACATTGACGCCGGTGGCGCTGCGCACATGACACTCAGCCAGGGTGCGGCCATTCATGGTGGATGCACCACCAATCTTAATCTCCTCAATGCGCAATTCCAGCTCACCGCTGCGCATGATCACATCGAGAAACTCGACGACGCTGGGGTGGAGCAACTGGGCCGCCATGCGATGCCCGGTGATCAGATAAGGGTTGATGACCTGATTGGCGCCGGCAATGCGCAGCTTGCGTTCACTCTCCGGTTGGTTGCTGCGCGAGATGATAAAGAGGTTGGGGTTAAAGGTGCGCGCGCTGAGGACGACAAAGACATTGGTGGCGTCATTGGGCAGACAGGTGCATAAGCCGCTGGCATGTTCGATGCCGGCCTGCAACAAAATCGGATCGCTGGCCGCGTCGCCGATGATGTAGGGGATGCCCGCTTTTTCAAAGGCGGTTACATTCTCCGGCCCGCCGTCGATCACCACCACCTCATAGCGGTTGGCGCGTAGGCCCTGTACCACCTGTTGCCCGACTCGGCCATAGCCGCAGATAATATAATGGTTGCGTAGTTTCTGAATCGTGCGCCCCATCCGTTGTCTCCGTAACATGCCGTTTAACTCACCGGCAATCAAATAATCAGCCAAGCTGCTAAAGGTATAAGCCACACCGCCGACGCCTAACAAGATTAAGGCGACGGTGAAGAGCTCGCCACTGACGGTGAGGGGACGTACTTCGCCATAACCCACCGTGCTCAGGGTGATGACCGTCATAAAGAGCGCGTCATGCCAGGACCAACCTTCCAGCACGCGATAGCCAAGCGTGCCCACAGTTAACAGGCTGCTCATGACAAGAAAGATTGTCCATATCCGCCCGTGTGGGGGCCACAGCTCACGCAAGGGTTGACCTCCCGGTTGGGGCAGGGGCTGACGCTGGTTGGTGTGGGGCAATGAAGCGAGTCAGCACAGGGGTAATACGGCCGGTTGGTCGAAAACCGACGGCGCGATATAACTGTTGCGCTGTGCGGTTATGCACCTGGGTATTGAGCGCAACCGTTTGAACCCCTTCGGTTTGCGCATAGTGCAGGGCATCGTACAAGAGCGCTTTGCCCCAACCGCGGCCCTGCCAATCGGGGTGAATCGCCAGGCGTGCCAAGTGCGCCGTGTCACCGCTGGTGGTCAGGGCTGTATAGCCAATCAGCGCGTCATGATGAAGCGCCACTTGCAGCCGGCTGGTCAACAAAAGTTCGCGGAGCATGGTGCTATCAAAGTGCCACAGGGGTGGAAAGGCCGCAGTGTCGATCAGCGCTAAGGCGGTCAGATCAGTGGCTTGTCCTGGGCGTAGGGTTAATTCAGCGGTAGCGGGCAAGGTTGTCGGCTGCCACCGTTGGAGCCGACTCAATTCAAAGTATTGCACCTCTTCCGTCAGCGCAAAACCGGCGCCGAAGAGGGACGGGCGCAACCAATCGGCGTCGGCGTAGACGATCAACAGATGACCTTGTGGGCTGGGCTGAAGATAGGGCAGGGCGGCATTGAGCAAGTCACCGACGTAGAGCGAGGGCGCCCGTCCCCGCACCAGGGTCAACGCCCGCAAATAAGCGCGTGTCGGCGCCGCTGCCGGTAACGTAACGGGCCGAGGTTCATCCTGAATACAAATAAAGCCCCACGGTTGCTCCCGCTCGTCGGCCAGGAGCGCAATCTGCTGCGCCAGCAGCGCCGCCAAATCCTCCGCCCCTAGATTATGGTAGAGGTAGCGACTCCGTTGCCAGAGTTGACGGACTTGCGCAACGTGGTCGGCGGCGACGCGATGGATGGGCATAGGGTACTCACAAGTGGGCGATCAAGAGATTGGGCGTAATTACCAAGCCTCAATCTCTGAATTTCTTGATCGCCCAATCAGTTACTTTCTACTTAGACACCCGCCAGGAAGCGCGCACCCTGTAGAATCCCGAATTGTTCGCTTGCGGTAGGCCCGTTGAAATTCTCGTCTTCCAACTCAATGGAGACGCAGCCCTGGTAGCTCTTTTCCATCAGCATACGGAAGATCTCCAACCAGCGGATCTGCCCCTGGCCGGGGATCGTGTAGCGCCAGGCATGGGCGCCAAAGCGAATCGGCTTGGCAAAGGTGGCCGGCTGTTCATGACCAAATTCATATTGATTTTCGGCCATCAGTTCCGTGTCCTTGCCGTGGACATGGTAGGCGCGATCGCCAAATTCCTGCAAGAAGCGAAGATAATCGATGCCCATGCGCATCAGGTGCGACGGATCGTAGTTGATCCCCATCGCCTTGGAGGGAATCGCCTTGAAAAAGGCGCGCAACCCTTCCGGCGTACAGCAGAGCGCCCCCGGCCCCGGCCACCCTTCAATGACAATGCGCCCATTGTTGGCTTCCAACACCGGCGCCAGTTGGCTAAAGCTCTCGACCATGTAGCCGAAATTTTCGGCGCGCGGCAGTTCTGGTTTCTCCGGCAACATTACCAAAAAGAAGTTGGTTGGGGTACTGCTGGCGCATGCTTTGATAAAGGCGCTATTGGCAGCAACAGCCTCTGCACGCTTGCCTTTGTCTGGGGAAATCATCCCCTTGTTATCAAGCAAGTCAATAGAGCCGATGCGCAACCCTGTTGCACGCACCACTGACGCCCCTTCTACGGCATCTTTGGTCAGATCGATCACTTCTAAGCCATTTTCTTTCGCCCACCCCAACAACGCGGGCAGGTTCTTCTGCCAATCAGTCCCACCACGGCGAAAGCCGATGGGAAAATTACCTGTACGGGTCTTCATAAAAATCCTTCGCTTTTGTGTGTCCGAGGGGGAAAGGATGCCGGATGAAAGCTGGGCGGAGTACACTTTCATCCGGCATCCTTATATCCACCGCTCGGACGGATTGCTATAACGTTGTACCGCGTCGAGATTCAGTTCAATACCCAAGCCGGGGCCGGACGGGATGGCTAACATGCCATCGTCATCCAACTGCCAGGGTGTGGCGACAATCGCATCAATGTAGGGGGAGCCGGTAAGGTATTCAACAAAGTCGGTGTTGGCAAAGGCGGCCGCCAGTTGCAGATCCGCCGCCAAACCGACCGCCGTATTCCAGCCGTGGGGAATAAAGCGCACGCCATTTTCCTCAGCCATCCAGGCAATGCGTCGCTCTTCACTAATGCCGCCCACCTTGGTCACATCGGGTTGGACAATGTCAAAGGCGCCGGCTTGCAGCCAGGGTTGAAACGCCTGACGACGCGTCAGCACTTCGCCGCCGGCAATGGGTAGACGCGCCTGACGCCGGAGCGCTACATAGTCCTCCAAAGCATCCGGTTTGAGCGCTTCTTCAAACCAGTAGACATTGTATTCGGCCAACATCTCCGCCGTGCGCAGCGCCCACTTGTAGCCCTGCCCCCAGTAGGCATCGCTACCGCCGGCATCGACCATGAGCCAGCCGTCGTCAATGGCTTCGCGGGCCGCGCGCACAATCGCTTCATCCAGGGCATTACTGACCCGGCCAAAGGGACCCCAGCCGATCTTAAAGGCGCGAAAGCCTTCTTCCTTCAAGCGCAACAGATGATCCGCCAGCGGCCCCGGTTCTTGCATCAGGAGCGAGGCGTAGGGCCGGACGCGTTCACGGTAGCGGCCACCCAACAGCCGACCAACCGATTGGCCGGTGGCTTTGCCCAAGATGTCCCACAAGGCAATGTCGATGCCGCTGATGGTATGGGTGAGCGACCCGCCGCGGCCCAACCAGAAGGTATTCTGGTGCAATTTTTCGCTGACTCGTTCCGGCTCCAGCGCGTTTTCGCCCCGGTAGAGCGGCTCTAGCACTTGCAAGGCGCTCTGCACCAGGCGATCATTGGTAAAGACGCTGCCATAGCCGGTGACGCCTTCGTCGGTCAACACGGCGATCAAGGTGTGGACACAATCATCCGGGCGGATCTCCTCTGACCAACCGCCCTCCGGCGACGCACCCCGCAAACCGATGGCGCGAATGTCACGGATCTTCATCGATACGGCTCCCTTTGCTTTGCTGCGAGTGAGAAGCGTGCATCTGACAGATGCTGGGCTGCCCCTCTGCGGAAAGATCATTAACCTTACAAATTATAGCGTCACTTGCGGTAGTTGCCAAACGTCATTCCGCCGGGATGTACCGAACGCTGTTGTTGATTCCTCCTCGCCAGTCACGGACTGGCGAGGAGCGGGGCGACGGTTATGGCCGTCTGACGGCTGGCAGGTAAACGTGCTGATCACGTATGATTGGTGTGCTGGGCCGTACTTGCCCTGAATCGCGATTGATCATCAACCCGGTGATATCCACCGCTGCAAAATCACCCCCGCGCACCCGCCCTAGTTCACGCAACAGGTCATTGTTCCACCGCTCATCGGGCGCGCCGGAAATATACCAGGCCGACCCGTTGTCCGCTAGAATAATACCATACTTCTGCATGGCGCGCAGGATTACCTGGACTTGGGGTGAAAAGGTATTCAGTGGAAAATCAGCGCGCAGGCGAAAACGTTGACCCATCGGCGGGTAATTAGCTGCGGTCTGGCTGGAAGCATAGTGACGCGCCGGCCAGACGTAGCTGCGCCGCGTCTGTGGGGCGGTAAACCGGATGGCGTGACGAATCTCGCCGCTGGCAACCTCATCATAGCGCACCAGCCCCGGCAAAATCGGCAACCCGGCGGCGTCCGCCGAAGTCCAGCCATCGGGGCGCAGGGTGTGGCTTTTGAGGTCAAAAATGGCGCCGGAACCGGCAGTCCAACTGCCGTCGCTTTGCGGGTAGGCGGAGTAGAGTTCGTAGAGCCGGCAATTGTCCTGTTCCAGTAGCAGCACATGGCGGTCGCCGGAACTGTTGGGGCCGCCCTCAATTGGCGCATTGGTCGGCACCGGGTAGGGGCCGGGATCGCTCTCGTCGGCATATTCAAAGGTGACAGCCACATTGGCCTGGCTACTGCGTATCGTGATGAAGGGAATGCCAATCGGCCCGCCATTCCACAACCCCGAACCAAAGTCAGGGTGCAAGGTGCGATTGGCGCCAATGGTATTCACATAGGCGGCAGAATTGGCGTCAACCGGCGCCGTGTCAACCGGCGTATTCCAGATGTTGTCGGCTGGGAAAATGTCACAACCGGCAATTTGCGGTGGTGGCGTAGTGGGCGTCGGTGTGGGCGTTGGTGTGGGTGGCGTGGTTGGTTGCAGGGTTGGGGTTGCGGCGCCCTGGTTAACCGGCGCCGCCGTTGTCGGTAGCGTCGTCAGCCAGGTCAGCAACCCAACCATTGCCAGTAATATGCCGGTCGCGCCCACAAGCAAACTTCTACCTAAATCAGTTTGTAGCATCATCGCCTCCTGCCTTTGCCAACAAACCAGACCGGTCACCACGTAACCGGTCTGGTTTATGTTCCGTAAAGAGTAACTACTCAGCCTCAGGTGCGCGGCACTGGTCAAACAATGGTCGGATAAACAAGCTACTCCTGACCAGTGCCACGCACCTGAGCAGTTACCGTAAAGATACCTATTCAGCCCGCTCCTAGTCATACCCCCCACGGGGGGTTCCCGGTGACTGGCGCCGGTCACCGGTTGCCTTTTAGGCGCGGCGGAGAGCGGCTAGGCTGAATGGGTATCCGTAAAACGTAGCCGTCAACGCACTACGCTCTACGCTCTACTATAGCAAAAGCAGCCGCGTATTACCATCTACTTTTGTTCTGTCATTCCCCTACATGATCCGGCGGGGAAGCTTACGGGTGGCAGACGATGGGGAGACACGAGACAGGAGACAAGAGACACGGATCGTCAATTTCTCGTGTCTCCTTGTCTCCTGTCTATTTACTGAAGATTATACCCCTGCTCACGCCAATAGCTGCGGATCTGCTCGTCCCAGCCGGGGGCGAAGAAGTCGGCGTCGCCGAGGTTGTCGCCTTGGATGCGGGGGGCGTTGGCCAACATGGTCTGATCCATGTTTTGTCCGAAGGTCAATTCGCCGGCAGCGCCGGTTTGCATATCGGCGGTAATGGCCTGGAAGGGGACGACCACCCACTCGTCGCCCGCGCCGACGTCACCGGCCGGGGTGATGCCGGCATCAACCGAATTGAAAACCGCATACATCACGCGCCCTTGGCTGAGGTCAACAATGTAATCGGTCACGGTGTTGGCAGTGACCACCGGCTCTGTATCGGTTGTATCCGTCACCACAGTGGTGTCGGTCAAAACACCCGTGTCAACACCGGCGTCGGCGCCAACACCGAAGAAGCCGGCATTCACCAGTTGCGAGGCGCGGACAACGCTACCGGTTTGGGCAGTGTCAATGGTATCGACATTGTAACCGAGGTTCGTCCAGAAATCGCGCAGTTGCGTGTCCCAACCGGCTTCCAAACCCGCCGGCCAGTCATTGCTGACATCAACATCCGGGAAGTTCTGCAATTGATCCTGCGTTACATTGAGCACCAATGCGGTTTGCTCTGGGTTCACCGACATGGCCGACAAGGGGATCGGCGCCTGATCTTGGGCAATGCCCAGGAAGCCGCCGTGGCTGATGAGCGCAAAGGGAATATTGCCATCAGTCATATCCACCAGGAAATCTTCGACATTGCCCAGATTTTCATTGGCCGTGCTGACCACTTCGCGGCCTAGCAGGTTGGAGGCGAGCATCATATAGCCTTGTTCGGCGCCGGCGAGGCCGAAGGAACTGCCGGTCGTGCCTGGCGTGGTCACCTGCGGTTCACCGGGGGTAGCTTGGGCTTGGTCGTTGGCCGTTGTTGCCTCTGCCACCGGGGTCGCTTCTCCCACCACTACCGGCTGTTGGTTGCCGGCGTTGCAAGCGCTGAGAACAAGCGCCAGCAGCAAGGTGAGCGACAGAAAAAGGGTTCGTGTATATTGTACCATCGACATTTCTCCTTTGAGTGTCTATTTACGAAAACCGGTCCCTAGTCTAGCCGCTGCCACACTTCTGGGCGATATGAACGGTTATAAGAAGTGGTTATAGCCGTAGCCTATAAGGCGTTCTCCTGGTTGGGATGGAGCAGCTTCTGGGTGCTCAGAATCAACCGCGATAAGGTAATTGCAGAAAGACGAAGCGACTTGCTATAATACCCTAGCGATAAAGCGTAGCCTGATAGGGCATCGCCCGTGCTGTTATGCGACAATGACAGTATGGCTGGGAAATGAAGGAGGTGTAAACCGATGGCTTGATTGATTGATCTTCCACCTATGCTTGAAAATAAAGTAAAAGCTGAAGCCCAGAAGCGAAAGCGCACCCCGGAACAGGTCGTCATTGATCGGTTGGCACAGACCTTTGAAGATGATGGCGTGCCGACGGTAGCTGAGGTCGTTGCGCGCATTAAAGCGACGCCACCTAATCCTGCCATGATTACACCGCCCCAAGGGGATCTCGCTGCGGCATTGCGCAATGGTCCAACTGATCCTGATTTTGATCTAAACCGCTGGGAACAAGAGTGGGCGGCGGCAGAAGCGGAATTGAAACGCATCAATCTTCTAAATTAATCCACTGATTACCCCTCCTGTGACTCTTGCAGGCGCAACCACCGCTGGAACAACGGCATCAATAGTCGCCATTGTCCCCGTTCTTCAATCACCACATCGCGCTTGGCTAAGGCTTGTAGCGCTTGGGTGATCGCTTCGACAGAGAGGTTTGATCGGCTCACCAGTTGATCAAGCGTTAGCGGCTCATCCTGTTGCGCCAGGATATGAAGAAGACGCTGTTGGTCAGGGAATGCTTCAATCTGGTCATGCCAGATGCCCTCAAAATACCGGCTCTCTTTCCGCACAAAGTTGTCGGTGAGAATGGCCTCCAGGTCAGCGGGCAAAATGCGCGCCTCACGCCGCAACTCTAGATCAAATAGTTCATGGTTGAGATGGTTGACCAACGCCGAGCAGATTGACTGGATCAAGAGCGGTTGCCCATAGGTTTGGTGATAGATCGCTTCAATGACGCTGCGTTCATAATTGACTGTAAACTCCGGCGTTGGCCGCGCGATCAACCGTTCGGCTTCATGAAAAGGCAGATAGGAGACGCGCACATTGTGATAGGAGCTAAAAAAGGCTTGCTGATAATCGCGGCTCATCTCGTCCAGTGTATGTAATCCGGCCAGGATCAGCAGCAATCGTGGCTGTTGTGAGAGCATGCGCAAATAGCCGTAGACCTCTTTGGGCAGTAAACCACGGGTGACGGCCTTTTCTACTGCCTCAAACTCATCCAAGGCCAAAATTAAGAAAGCGCCTGTGGGCAAGCCGTTAATCACTGCCCGCAGCAGGCGTTGAAAGTGTAGATCCGCGCTTTTGGCCTGTTGATAGTCAGAAAACTGAGGTTCTGATAAATTAGGTAAGCACACGACTGCTGCAGTATAGATCTTATCAGCTAGATCAAGCAGTAGATCGCCTATCTGTTCAGCGGTAGCAATAGCCCCGGACAAATCTAGATAGACCAATAATGAGCCAGTTGGTGCATACTCGATCAAATTTTGAACAACGCTGGTCTTGCCCATGCGCCGATGCCCATAAAGAATAATCGAATCAGGTGTATAGCCGTTCCACTTCATCCATCAACAAGAGTACCTTACGTCCACGCATTGCCTGTTTTAGCGCCCGCAGTGCCTCTTTGCCGGTACGTTGTTTACCCTGTTTCAATGGGTCCAGCACCTGTAAAATCTCGGTACAGAAATCGATTTCATCGATCACCCCCTGCAAATCGAGATAGATCACGGCGTGGCTGGGCAGCCAATCCTGACGCATATGGTAGAGATAGGAGAGCAGGGATGACTTGCCCGTCTCCGAAGCGCCGATCAGCGCAATGCTGTTACCGTTGGTCAGCGCCTGTTGCAGTTCGCGCAGAATGCGCTGGCGACCAAAGAAAAGGTGTGGCTCGTTGATACGGCCACGGCTGGTAAAGGGGTTTGTCAAAGGAACAAAATCGGGTATAGATGGTTGTTTCGTTGTCGTTGCTGACGTTGATTCACCATAAAAATGATACACGTTGGTGACTTTATCACGCAGCACGACATCTTGTCCAGCGTTGGCATTGCCTTGCAGCACAGCGCCACCCCCACTTTGAATCTGCAACTGAGTCGGTTGCGCTGATAAGCGAGAAGTTACTTCGGTCAGCAAGCGGTGAATGGCGGTCAAATGTTCGTTGGTGGTCTGCTGTTCATCAATTTGTCGTTCGGCCCGCTCGGCGATCAAATAGAGTTGCTCAAAGGCGCGACTATCCGTGAAGGGCTTGAGCGCCGGCTGACTTTTGATGGCGTCGGCCAACGTGGCTAGAAAGAACTGTATCTCGGCGGCGATTTCAATGGTCGGTGGTGAAGGAAACTGGGCGCGCCACAGTTGCACTAAGGTGGACGCATCTGGGGTGCGCTGCGGTGTCAGTAGGTTGGCTAGTTCACTGGCTACGGCTGGCTGCTTGAGAAAATGTTCATCAAAGAAAGCGTGAGCAAGTTGTGGGTACTGGTCAATAAACGCCCGATAGCTTTGGGCCAACGCATATTGTAGCGCCAGCTTTTCGGGTGAATCACCGCGTAGTTTGTCCCGCAATGCCGCTAAGCGTGGACGCTGTGATAAATCTTCAATCAGTACCGTGATGATCGCTTCAGCGAGGGCGCCAAGCAAAAGTTCCATTGGACTCCTCTGTCTGTGCCGGTGGTCTACCGGTAGGAATCGTTGGTTGGATAAACAATAGCTGAATTATACACGAACATTGCGAATAACACAAAGGCATTCGATAGGATCAGCCATCTTCATGGAGCCTACTCCTCTGGCGGATGCCACCCTGCTTGCACCCAGAAAGAGCGGGCCACTACAATACCCTCGCTGTTCATATCCAACGCAGCGACAGTAGCACGCCCCGTCGCAGTAATGCCATAAATTTGCGTTCCGTCGTCACTCCAGACAAAATGGAGCGCCCAAACTTGGGTTCGTGGATTGAAAAGCGGAACTTCCGCTTTGGTGATGGGGTCAACGGCATGAGTTCGCTGGTTCTTATGTTCGTTGCAATGACGACAAGACAGCCACAAATTTTCCAGCACCGTTTCGCCGCCCAGTGCTTCCGGTAGTAAATGATCGGGAACCAATTGCTGTCCAGTATACAACTCCGGCGTGAGGCAGTAGCCACAACGAAAGCGCGCTTCGCGTCGCACTTGTTGACGTAGGGCAATTGAAATGTACGATTTACTCATACGTGGCTACGCTGTAGGGGTTGGGTGTTTTATGCCCGCGTGATTGTAGAAGTAACCAAGCGTAGGAACGATGGATCAGCAAAAGGTCGGCTTCCTCATGCAGGATGTCCAACTGTTGCTGTTCAGCAGGCGATAGGGTGCGTTGTTGGCCGGCTTCGACCAGGGTATCATAAAGTTCAACCCGTTCCACCGGCCATTCCGTGCGGGCGATGCGCCATAACATTTCATCACTCATGCCTTGCATCTGTTGGAGATCGGCCCGCCACCGTTCCGGCACATGATCGATCGACGGCGGCAGGGCGCGCGTCAAAGTACGCTCGGCCACTTCATTGACCGTTGTCTGTTTGGCTTGCGCTTGCTGAAAGAGCCGCTGGAACGTTTGCTCCGAAATTTGAATACTGTGCGTATAGAAGGTCATCGGCGCCCCCTCAATCGACTGAACCCTAACCGGGGCAATTTTCATGATGCGAGTATACCACAGTGAGCCTAGTAGTCAATCACAGGCAGTTCGTAAAGCAGATAAGGGTTGCCGAAGGTGGTGTTAAAAAGAAAAATTTGATAGAATCAAACCAAAACCATGACAACCAGAAGACAATTAAAATTTCTATTTCAAGAACCAGGAATGCTGGAAGCCATTGCCGTCAATCCGGCTGAACTGCGAACCGGTGCGCACAAGCCAAGCCGGGGTTATCACGATTCGTCCATCCCCGACCTCATGATCGACTACCGGGTCGAGAGTGACCAGCCATTCGCTTGGATGAGTTACAACTTTCACAAAACTTACCCGTCGGTGATCTGGGGGTTGAAATTACTCATGGCCGCTGAATTGTTTGATGTGCCGCAAGCCGGCTTGACTGCGGTTCCTTTGCATGATGCGTTTAGTTGGGCCTATGCTCATTTTGTCTTGGAAGATGAAGTGCCAAATTTACCCGAAAAAATGGATACAACAGTCAACTTAACGCGACAAGTGTTGCGGTACGCGGCGGCTGTCGCCTGATTTTGAAAGCTTTGTTTCATTCCGTTGCCGGAAGCGACCAATCTTCGACCTGCAACCCCGGCACTCGTTCAAAATCACGGCGGTTGCGGGTGATCATAGTACATCGATTAGCAAGGGCAATGGCCGCGATACGCAAGTCTTGCGTACCGACACGGAGCCGTTGTTGCTGGAGTTGTTGAAAATAGAGGGCGGCCATTTCGTCGAAAGGTAACACCTGTTGCTTTGCAAAAAAGCGCAGCGTGTCTTGCAAAGACCGATAACCCCAAACAACTTTGACTGGTGTTTGGGCGCGATGAATGAACGCTAACCACCCTTTCACTTGTTCTTCAAATGAAATAATTGTGACACCAAACTCTTCCGCTGCTCTTGCGCCAACACGGCGCTGGATATGTAGATTGCCTTCTCTATATAAGGTAACATGGTCGGTATCAAGCAAGAACAACATGGACGACCTCACCCTCGACTTGGGATGGTTGTTCAGTAGTTTCTTCTTCTAATAGCCAGGGCGCGTGAATTGCATCAACTTCACGTCGATACCGTTCAATTTCTGCACGAAATTCTTCTATGTAGGGATTGTCTGCCCAATCGCCGGCAAACGGCGCCCAGGAATGACCAATCTCGTTAGGTTGAATTTCCAATGTTACAATTTCAACCTTGGCCAACCGCTCCAGGAGGAGGACGCGCATTTGCTGCAAGGCTCTTTCGCGTGTCGGCGCTTCCACCACTGTCTCCGGCCAGGCCAACAGGCGCGCCGTATACCCCTTGCCGTTTGTCTGTTCGATCATCACATCGTATTTGAGCGTACCGGTATTGTTCTGGTTGGTCTGACTCATCTGTCGGCCCTCCTCGCGGTTGACTACGCTACTACCGTTCTATCAGATAGTAGTATAACACAGCATGATTCAACCGCGAAGACGCGAAGAACGCAAAGGTTTGCATAGACAGCCTTCGCGTCTTCGCGGTTAGATGAAAAGCTTTATATGGCTACCGCTTTACCATCGGCAACCAGAATTGCCGCCCATCCACCGTGACCGCGCCGCTGCCGGTCGCCGTGGCGTTGATCGTCCGCCCGGCGCTATCGACGGCGCTGGCGTCGACCACGCTGATCGTTGCCCCGCCGACGCTGCTGCCCCGGAGGACGAGCGTTGCCAGGGGCGTCCCCGCCGGTAGATTGGCCGGTAGCCCATAGATCCCCAGTGCTAGCGTCTGCCCTTGCGTTTGTGGACGCAGCGGGATGACCTTGCCCAGCGTCGGGTTGACTTCCAACCGGTTGAAGGCCAACCCATTGACGTTGAGCGTCAAGACAAAGCCGCCAGGCGCAGTTGCCCCGCTCTCCGCGCTTTGGGCGGCGCCCAGGGTAATCGCCACCGGCACTTCGTCGCCGACCCAGAGATTGCTCTCCGGCATGGTAACGGTAAAGCTGGCGGCGCCGTTGCCGTTGCCGGGCAGGCTGCGTTGGGCGCCACAGGCCGCGCCTTGCCAACTGCCCACTGCCGCCACGTCCACCAAATCGACCTTGCCGTCGCGGTTCACATCATGGCGGGGGCTGTTGGTGCGCCAGGCCGCGGCGGTCAATTGAGCATCGAAGGCCGTGATTTGGCAACTGCGGTCAAAGTCGCCGGCCAGGGCGGGCAGGGCGGCCAGGCGTTCCGGCGCCACCAGCACCCGTTGACTGCCGCTGCGCCCCCAAACGGCTTCCTTGTACATGGGCGACGCTGTGCCGGGCAGCACACTAAAGTCACCGGCGGCGACAGCGCGCATAAGATAGGTGTAGGTATGTTCGCCCTTCCAGAGGTAGGTGACAAAGAACTCGACCCGGTCGTCGCGCGCCTCTTTCTGGTTGTAGCCCCACTCGTGCCAGAAGAAGGACTCAAAGTAGCCGCTCCAACTGATGGGGTTCATGCGCTCTTCCACCACTTCAAAACCGGCTGGAATGGGATCGGTGAGCAGCACATACCAGAGTTCCTGGCTGCTCTTGAGCTTGAGCGTCACCTCAATCAGATCGCCCAGATTGTAGGCGCCATCGTTGCGCGGCGTCCCTTCGACCAGTTTATAGCTGCGGGTCAACGCCAACCCCTGATCGACGGAACTGACCGGCGTAAAGCCATCATAATAAAGCTGTTGGTTGAGCACCGCCGTATAGTAGAGCGAACCGGCCCCGGCGCTCCGTTCGATCTGTAAGCGATTGTCGCCGGCGCTCAGTTGCGCCCCGGTCACGATGAGCGGCGGGATCGGCTGGGTGGCGCTTTGCGGCGTGACCGTGCCGTTGGCGATTACTTGACCATTGAGCTTGACGGTGTAGCTGTAATTCGACTGGAGCTCGCCGGTCGCCTTGATCACATCGACCAACCCTAGGACGGCAAAGGCGGTCGCCTGGGTGTTGCCCCAACCGGCGCCCCGGCGATTTTCCAGCAGCCAGCGCACGGATTTGGGCAGCTTGGGGTCAGCGGGGCGGAGCAAGGCCAGCGCCCGCACCGCTAACGCCGTGTTCTTCTCATCGGACGCCATCGTTTGCCAGGTGTGGAAATCCCAGTAGTTGCCGGTCAACGGCCAGTAAACGGTCGTGGCCGTCTCGGTGGCGCGTGTCAGCAAGCTGTTGATCACCTGGTTGGCATTGCCCTCGTCGCCATTGTAATGCAACGCCAACGCCAGGGCGGCGACCTGCGACGCATCCATGCTGCCGCTCTGGTTGATCAACGCCCGTGTCGCCGTCAGGTCACCCCGACCGGCCAACGCTTTGACATAGTGGGCAAAGGCGCGCACGCCCGCACTTGCCGCCGGCAGCGCGCCATCCAGGTAGCTAAAGCCACGGCTCACCACGGCGCTATCGACCGTATACCCTGCATCCTCCACCGAAATCAGCCCGAAGAGGACATAGGCGGTGAGGAAGGCGCCGCCATCATCGTCATAGAACCAACCCCAACTGCCGTCATTGTGTTGAAAGCCGTAGACCTTCTGCAAGCCCTGGCTGACAATCTTGGGCAGATCAGCCGCTTTGGGGTTGGGCAGCCCTAGATCAGCGTAGGCTTTGGCCGCTACTGCACTGGGCAGTAGGCGACTCATGGTTTGTTCAACACAACCGTAGGGGAAGTCGATCAACTCGTCCAGCCCGTCCAATACCCCCAACGCCAGCGAGGGCGAGAGGCGCACCTCCAGCTTCGTCTGCTCGGTGACGGCATTGAGCGGCAGGGTAAAGGTCTCGGTCGCACTCAGGTTGGCCTGGCCCGCCGCCAGCCAGCGCTCCGGCACGGCAAAGGGCTTGACCGGGAAGGGGAGTTCCACTATATCGCCGCCGGCGCCGGTTTGCAGCGAAGAGGTGACCAGCCCTGTCCCGCTGGTCGCCGCCACGGCTGTCCAGTTGACCGCTGCGCTGCCGCCATTGGGCAGATTCACCGCTTGATCGCCACCATCCAGCAGCACCAACGCGTTGGCTTTCAGCCCGGCGTTGCCGCTGGTTGCTGCGCCGGCAAAGTTTTGCGCCACCAGTCCCGCCTGGAAGCGGTCGCCCACGACGCCAAAACGGGGTAAGGCTGGGCGGACGATGATCTCCTGCGTCACCAGCAGGCTGCTCTGCGCCGTACCAACTTTGGCATCAGCGGCAAGCGCCTTGGCCGTGATCCGCCAGGTAGTGAGGTTGTCCGGCAGCTTGATGGTGATCGTCGCCTGGCCGTTGGCATCGGTGGTGATGAGCGCGTTCCAATAGGCGGTGTCTTCAAAACGGCGTCGCACCTGAGCGTTATTGCCGGCCAGTTCTGCCGGGCTGTTATTATCGGTGGGTGGCGCGGCGGTGGGAGCCGGGGTGCCTGTTGGTGCGGCTGGCGCTGTGGCGTTATAGCCCCAGGGCTGGCGCACCAGGCTGTCATAGGTCGCGACCGTGCTGCTGCGGCGCCCCCAGAAGGCGTCAAAGAGATCCGCCGACAGATCAGCTTGCAGCGCATAGATCGCTTCATCGACCAGCGCCAGCCCCACCCGTGCGCGCACCGGATTTCCCGCACTGTCTTTGACTTGCAACGTCAGCGTCGCCGTCTCGCCGGGGCGATAGCGGGCAGCATCTGCGTTGATGGTAACAGCCAACTTCTTGTCTCTGGCCGGCACAACCAGTTCGGTTCTTGCCATGAGCAAGCGCCCCTCGCGCCGGGTTTCCCATTCGCTGGCGCCCCCCTTCTTGAAGAGATGGAGACGGGCCGTAACGTTGGGCGATAGTTGTTCGTCAATCGGCACGTTGACCGACGTCACCGGGCCGGCGATCTGCACCAGTTGCTCACGATAAACGCCATCCCGTTCCAGCGTGAGGAGCGCCAGGCCGGTCGCTTTGGACTGGATCAAGAGTTGGGCCGTATCACCGGGGGCATAGCTCTCCTTGTCGGCCAGGATCGAAAGTTCGTTGTCATTGAAGTAATACCAGTCATTGGCCGCCGGATCAAAGACCCAGAGATAGTTGATCGCCAGCACCTTGCGGCTGCGGCTGTCGGCGCTGGTCGCTTCGACGCGATACCAGCCCTGTGGTACATTGGTGAAGGTTAATGGCAATTTACCCTGATTGTCAGTTGTCCCACTCTGCGGCGGGACAGCATCACTCTCCGGCGTCTGATCCCAATAGTCACGGATGAGGCGCACCGTCACCTTCTTCCCACCAGCGACTGTACCATCATGATGGCGGGTGGTGATAGCCAACTGCACCGCTTCGTTGGTGGCATAGCCCCACTTGGCCGGCGTGACACTCATGGCAAAATCATTCCAATGCACCTGTACCTGCTTGGAACCAGTCACGGCCAGATTGCGCGCATCGGTGACTTGCGCCTCAAAGGTGTAGACGGCGTCAAATTGGTCGGTCGCTTCGGGTGTATAGCTGGTGGTCCATTTGCCGTCGGCGCCGGTGACGCCGGTCAATTCGGCTACCGGCGTGGTGGTATAGGGCGCGGGAAAGCTGTCATACCACCAATACCAGCCATAACGGGGCACGGTGTAGCGGAAAATCTTGAGTTTGACGGCGGCATTCGCCACCGGCTGCCCAAAGTAGTAATCGGCGGCGACGGTGATTTGCGCATTGTCGCCGGCAATGACATGGTCGCGGTTGCTGCTCACTGTCACCTGATATTCGGGCTTGCGATACTCTTCGACGCGCAGGCGCTGGCTTTGCGTCTGCCCATTGACCGCCAGGGTGAGCGTCCACCAGCCCAACGGCGGTGCATCGCCAATGACAAATTGACCATTGAGGGCGCCAAATTCATCCAAAATGGCCGGCTGGGTGGCGACAATATTGTTTCTGGCGTCGCGCAAGGTCAGCGAAATCGGCGTACTGGTCATGAGTTGCGCATAGCCATTGAGTTCCCGTTTGCGCAGGAAGGCTTGATAATAGATGGTCTGGTTGGGCCGGTAGATCGGGCGGTCGGTGTAGAGGTAGATGGTCTGGTCATTGGCGGCGGCCGCGCCCCCTTCCCACCACCAGTAGGAACCGTCGCTCGTCCAATGGCCGTTGAGGCCGGCGACAGTCGCTTCCCCATTGCCCTGGGCAATCGCCATCAAGGGCGTCCCATTGGTGACAGTAAAGCGAGCGACGCCATCGGTATCGGTTGCGGCGGATGCCAGCGCTGTCCCCTGGTTGTCGTACAGCGTGACCGTGAATTCGGCGCCGGCGCTCTGCCCCTGTAGGTTCGCCGCCCAAGCCACGACTTGTCCGCCGGCGCCTTTTTTGAGCGTGAGGACGTGGCGCGTCACCACCACATAGTCGGCGTCGCTACCGGCATTGCCGCCGCCGCTGTAGACGCCATCCGCTTTGATCACATAGAGGCCGCCGGCGACGTTAGCCGGAAAGGTTGCATACTGCGGCGTATACCAATCGCCGCCGGGAAACGTTTGTTGCCAGGTGACAGCCGCTGTAAGTCCGGTTATGTCAACGACTGGGTTATTGTAGGGTTCATAGGTCGCCATGCGTTTGACAAAGTCGCTGGGGGTCAGGGGGTAGAGCGCAAAATTGACGGTCGTTGCACTGGTCCCCGGCCAGATGGGCATCCGGTTCAGGCCGCTGGGATCGACGATCTGCACGCCCCGGCCAATGCCAAAGTTTAGCCCCTGTTCCCATTGCGCACTGAGCGAATAACGCAGCAGTGCGCCAAAGGCGAGAACAAAGGCCAAGATTGCCGCCCAGCGCCAGAAGTGGCGGGTGGTGTAAAGGGGGGATGAACGATATGTTTGCATAACAACTCCTTGAAAAGAATAATAGCGCGAATTGTTCTCTGTGTGGGGCGCAGAGCGCCCAGCCGGCATTCCTACGCCGAGCGTAGGAACGAGCAGGCCGAGTGTAGGAACGAGCAGGCCGAGCGTAGGAACGAGCAGATGGAATCCGCGTCTGTCCCTACCGTACTGCCGGCAAGTAAAGTTGATGGCGTACCTGTACGGGCAGGGTGATGACGATCTGGTTGTCGGCCTCATTCACCTCAGTAAACCGGTTATCAACATCAATGGTGGCTTCAACGGTATAGAGGCCGGGGCGTGACGGTTTCGCAAAAACAGAGCGTGCGTGACTTAAATGAACTGGTCGCCGCCCAACTCCTGGAACGGCAAGGCAATGGCCGCGCTACTTGCTATGTTCTCCCTACAAAGTAGTTATCCATTTTTATAACCGACGCCTCATAAGCGTGCTGTCAACAAGGTGACTTCCACGGTGGTGTTGCGTTCGTTCGCTTGTAACGCAGGGACAAGGGTGGTTTGCAGGTCAAGGCGCCAGCCGTGAGCTTCCAGTTGTACGGCAAAGTCGAGCGCCTGCGGCCGTCCCGGATCGGCCAATAACAGCCGACCGCCGGGGAGCAGATTCTTGCGAAAGATGGCTTCCAGGTAAAAATGGAGGCTGGCGTCGTAGAGAATATCGGCGCCCAGGATCAGTTCATAGCGCGGCGGATGACGCCAGGTGCGCCAGTTAGCCAGAAAGGTTTCGATGCCGGTAATGTCGTTCTGCTGGGCATTCCATGCGGCTAACGCCAGCGCATCGGCTTGATAGTCGGTCTGACGGACATGGGCGCCCAGGCTACGCGCCATCAATCCCGGCAAACCGACGCCCGCGCCCAGTTCCAACACCTGTTTGCCCTGGACTTGGGCTGCTTGTTGCGTCAGCGCCGTTGCCAGCCCCACGGCTGATTCCCACAGGAGAAACCCATAGAGGTCATGTTCCCGCTGGTCACGATCCGTTGCCAGCCCCGCGCGATTCCGTACACAGGTGACCCGCCAGGTTTGCCCACTGATCCCGACCGTCACAGTTTCCAACGGCAGTTTACCAAGAGCCGCTGTGATCATGGGAAAACCTCGTACATTGTTCTTCTCTTCCTCTCATTGCGATAGCGCCGCTTTTACCCGCGGCGCCGTCATCGGCAACGCCGTCAGCCGCACGCCAACCGCATCGCAAATGGCGTTGGCAATGGCGGCAGCAGTCGATGTCACCGGCGGCTCGCCGACGCCTTTGGCGCCAAAGGGGCCGTAGTCGCTTGGCACTTCCACCAGCACCGGTTCAATCGACCCCACGGCTTGGGTGAAATTGGGAACATTGTAATCCATCCACGACGCCGTGAGCGGTTGGCCCTGTTCATCATAGACCATCCCTTCATAGAGCGCCCAGCCGACCCCTTGCATGGCTCCGCCGATCATCTGGCTCTCAATCGCCGCCGGGTTGAGGGCGCGCCCCACATCTTGCACCACCACCAATTTATGCACCTGCACAAAGCCGGTGGCCGGATCGACTTCCACCTCGGCGAGTTGCGCACAGAAGCCGGGCGACTGCGCCGTAACCGCATGGCGACCATGCCCGATGATCGGTGCAAACTTGCCGCTCAGTTGCATCGTTTTGCTCGCCACCTCGGCCAGGCTGATGGCGGTGGTGGGGCTGCCTTTGACCTGCACCTTGCCATCGACAATCTCCAGGTCGGCGGCATCGACTTCGAGGATCTGCGCTACCGTCTCCAATGTCTGGCGCCGCGCCTCGGTAACCGCCTGTACCACAGCGTGACCGACAGTGTAGGTGATCTTGCTGCCGCCGGCGTTGAGGGCAAAGGCAGGCGCATTGGTGTCGCCGTTGGCAATCGTAATCTTCTCTGGTGCAATGCCAAAGGCTTCGGCGGCCATCAGCGCAAAACCAGTGTTGGTGCCGCTAATATCGACCGAGCCGACCTGGACATGCAAGCGGCCATCGCGCTCCAACTTACATGCCGCCGATGCCGGTCCCGTCCCGCCCGGCCAGCCGCCAACCGCAATGCCAATACCACGGCCCGCCGCCCGCGCTTGTTCCCGGCCTTGCCAGACTGGGTGCGCTTGCAATGTTTGTAATACTTCGCTCATCCCCATCTTCGGCCACGGGTTGCCGTTGATCATCGCATCGCCGGGGTGCGCAGCGTTTTGCAGGCGCAGTGCCAGCGGGTCGCGGCCCAACGTGCGCGACATCTCGTCCACGACCCCTTCTAGCGCAAACATGCTCTGCGGAATGCCGGGGGCGCGATAGGCGCCGACCGACTGCTTAAAGGAGAGGACATCCAACCCCTTGACCTGGACGTGGGGAATTTTGTACATGCTGCCGGTAACGAGCAAACCGATGCCAACGGGTGAACCAGGGTAACAGCCGCTATTGAAAGCAATCTCACTGTCCAAAGCAGTAAAGGCGCCGTCGCTTTTTGCGCCCAGTTTCACGCGGATTTGACCAGCGGGTGTCGGGTTGGCGGCGACCATCTCTTCATAACGGGTCAAAATCAAGCGGATAGGCCGGCCAATCAGGCGCGTGGCCAAGGCGATCAATGGCTCATACAGCACCCCCTTGCCGCCAAAGCCGCCACCAACCGGCGTTGCCAGACAGCGCACGGCGGACTCGTCGATGCCCAGGACGTTTGCCACCTGTTGGCGCACCGAAAAGGGGGCTTGCGTACTGCTCCAGACCGTCACTTGATCGCTGTACGGGTCGATCTGCACCGCACACCCATGCGTCTCCAGCGGGCTTTGCTGGACAGCGGAAAGCTGAAAGATGCGTTCGATGATCAGATCAGCCTCGGCAAAACCAACGGCCAGATCGCCGCGGTTAAATTGCGTCTGGTTGGCAAGGTTGGTCGGTTTGCTCTCGTTCTTTTCCTGGTTGCCGACATCCGCGCCATGCGCCGCCGCCTCTTCCGACTCTCCTGGTTTGCCTCCCGGCCAGACGAGTGGGGCATTCGGCGCAAGGGCTTCTGCCAAGGTAACGGCGGCCCGTAACGGTTCATATTCGACGATTACTTGTGCCAACGCGTCTTCGGCAATCGCCTCGCTCTCGGCCAGAATCAAGGCAACCGGCTGTCCGACAAAGATAACTCTTCCCCGTGCCAGGAGCAAGCGTTGGCGACTGGTAGGGGCAATCACCGGGAGATCCTGGGCGGTCAGCACGGCAACGACGCCGGGCAGGGCCGCGGCGGCGCTGGCGTCAATGCGCAAAAGACGGGCATGGGCGTGCGGGCTGGTGACGAGCCGCGCACAGAGCATCCCGGCGATCTTCAGATCAGCCACAAAGCGGATCTTGCCGGTGACTTTACTTTCGCCTTCGACTAAGCGAACACGCTGTCCAATGGCAGAAAAAGTCGTGGGAAAGGTGGTGGGCTGAGTGGTCATGGCTGTTTCCTTCTAGCTGTTGTCGACGGTCGGTAGCTCGATCATAGTGGGAAGCGGGAAAATGTGCAAATGAGCGGAAACGATACAATCGTAGTAACGCTTCAAGTCAGGGCAGGGTAGGCGGCGCCTGAACAGTTACTAACCGTAGAGCAAGTTACGGCAGGAGCGATCAAATGCGCTATACTAGGTTTATGCGTACCGATGCTCTGCTCCAACTCACGCCTGGCGGCCTCTACTGTGCTGTCGGCAATTTCTATGTTGATCCGTGGCAACCGGTGGATCGCGCGGTCATCACCCATGCCCATTCCGACCATGCCCGCTATGGCTGTGGCCGTTATTTGGCCGCCGCGCCGGGCGAACAGGTCGCGCGCACCCGTTTGGGGCTGGAGGCGAAGATCCAGACCTTGCCCTATGGTCAACCCTACAACATCAATGGCGTCACCCTCTCCTTTCACCCGGCCGGTCACATTTTAGGCTCAGCCCAAGTGCGCCTGGAACACCGGGGCGAGGTCTGGGTGGTCGCCGGCGACTATAAGTTGGAAGCGGACAACACTTGTGCGCCTTTTGAGCCGGTGCGCTGCCATACCTTTATCACCGAAGCGACCTTTGGCCTGCCGATCTACCACTGGCCGGCGCCCGCCAAGGTCTTTACCGAAATTAATGAATGGTGGCGACAAAATGCCGCCGCGGGCCGCCCCAGCCTCCTCTACGCCTACGCACTAGGCAAGGCGCAACGGCTGCTGGCCGGTGTCGATCCCGCCATCGGCCCGATCTTTACCCACGGCGCCGTCGAACGGCTCAACGCCGCTTATCGCGCCAGTGGGGTTGACTTACCGAAAACGACCTATGCCCTGGCTGCCAACAAGATCGCCTTTGCCGGTGCGCTGATTATCGCACCGACCTCAGTGCGCGGGACAAGCTGGCTCAACCGCTTTGGCAACTTTTCTTCCGGCTATGTCTCCGGCTGGATGCGCATTCGGGGGGCAAGACGCCAAAGAGCCGTGGATCGCGGCTTTGTCCTCTCCGATCATGTGGACTGGGATGGGTTGCTGCGCACGATCGCAGCCACGGAAGCCGAACGGATTGGCGTAACACATGGCTACGTGCCGGTCGTCGTGCGCTATCTACGGGAACAGGGCATAGACGCCTATGCCATCGAAACCCGTTTTAGCGAAGAGCGCGACGATAGCGACGTGGCGGCAGGCGAGGAGCCAGTGGAACAGGAAACAGACCAGTCGGTAGCGATCTAACATTGCTGGAGGTTTATTGTGCATAACTATGTCTGGCGCGGCGGCTGGCTGCTCCTGTTTGTCGTTGGACTCTTTATCATCAGTGGCAGCGTTAATTGGGGCAACGAAGCGGCTAATGCTTACCTCCGGTCGCGTGGCGGTAGCATGGATGCCGCGCAATTTACGGTGATCTTGCAGGAGTCGATTACGGCCTACCGCTGGATTGGCGGCATTGTGGCGCTGGTCAGCGGCTTTGGTTTTGTGCGAACGATGGCGCTTTAGGCAGCCACGTTGTAAGGAAATGTTGTGCGCGCTTTTGCTGAACTGTACGCCGCTTTAGACGAAACGAATAAGACCAATGCCAAGCTGGCGCTACTAAAGGACTATTTCAGTGCAGCGCCGGCCGCGGATGCAGCTTGGGTGCTCTATTTTTTGATTGGTCGGCGACCACGGCGCGCCATCAATGGGCGGCGGCTGGCGGAATGGGCGGCGGCGGAGGCGGGGCTGCCTGATTGGCTCTTTGGCGAATCGTATGACGCCGTGGGCGATATTGCGGAGACGATCACCCTGCTCCTGCCCGAAACTGAAATTGAAAGTGAGCTGCCGCTCCACCAGTGGGTGGAAGAACGCCTTTTCCCCTTGCAGGATCTACCCGAAGCGGAACAGCGCACCGCCGTGGTGCAAGCCTGGCGCGAATTGAGCCGTCCCCAGCGCTTTATCTGGAACAAGTTGATCACCGGCGGCTTTCGCGTCGGCGTCTCGCAACAACTGGTGGCGCGCGCGTTGGCCGAGGTGAGCGGCATGGCTGTCGCCGCTATCGCCCATCGTCTCATGGGTCAGTGGGAGCCGACCGCCGGTTTTTATGCCGAATTGCTCCACACCGAAAACGCCGCCGCCGACCGCAGCCGCCCTTATCCCTTCTTTCTGGCCTATGCCCTCGAAGGCGATCCGGCAGAGACGCTGGGCGATCTAGCCGACTGGCAGGTCGAGTGGAAATGGGACGGCATTCGCGCCCAGTTGATTCGACGTGGTGGTGAAATCTACCTTTGGTCGCGCGGCGAAGAGTTGGTCACTGACCGGTATCCCGAAGTTGTGGCGGCTGCGGCCAAATTGCCCGATGGCGTTGTCCTGGATGGCGAACTGTTGCCGTGGCGGGGCGATACGGTGTTACCCTTTGCCGAACTCCAAAAGCGCATCGGGCGCAAGACGTTGAGCAAAAAACTGCTGGCCGAGGTGCCGGTGATCCTGCTCTGTTATGATCTGCTTGAATATAATGGCGAAGACTGGCGCGATCGACCGCTCTCTGTGCGACGCACCCAACTGGCGCCGATCATTCAACAAGTCAACGACGAAACGCTGCGGTTATCAGAAATTGTGCAAGCAATATCATGGCCCGAACTGGTGGCGCGGCGCGCCGAGAGTCGCCACCGGATGGTCGAAGGTTTTATGCTCAAGCGGCTCGACTCGCCCTACCGGGTGGGCCGCCAGCGGGGCGATTGGTGGAAGTGGAAGATCGAACCCTACACGGTGGACGCGGTGCTGATCAACGCCCAGCGTGGCTCCGGCAAGCGCGCCAGTCTCTATACTGATTACACCTTTGGCGTCTGGGATGATGAAGGTAATCTCGTTCCCTTTGCTAAAGCCTACTCCGGCCTGACCGACGCCGAGATCCGCCAGGTGGATCGCTTTGTGCGCGCCAACACGCGCGAGAAATTTGGCCCCGTGCGCAGCGTCACGCCGGAACTGGTCTTTGAACTGGCCTTTGAAGCGATTCAACGCTCCAACCGCCACAAGTCGGGCATTGCCGTGCGCTTCCCCAGGATTTTACGCTGGCGGCATGATAAAAAGATTGCAGAGGCGGATACACTGGCGCGGATTCGAGCGATGTTGCCGGAGAAGGAGGGGTAGCAGGTAGCAGGCGGCAAGCCGGCGTATTTTATCATTGGTGTTCGATTTGTCGACAACTACAAGGCTGATATGACAAATCAACGGCATTTATACCTAATCCCCATCCGTGTTTCGTCCATCTGTGTTTCGTCTTTGGGCAACCTGAAAAGACGAAACACAGATGGACGAAACACGAAATCACAGTTCTCAGCTCGCCGCTTTCTTCACGAGTGCGCTGATCCGTTCCTCTTCGGCGGCGGTCAACTCCTTCAGCGCAAAGGCGGTCGGCCACATGGCGCCTGCATCGAGGTTGGCAGTGTCGTTAAAGCCGAGCGTCGCATAGCGCGCGTTGAACTTGTGTGCGCTTTGGAAGAAGCAGACGACCTTGCCTTCTTTGTTGGCATACGCGGGCATCCCGTACCAGGTTTTCGGCGCGAGGGCCGGCGCACTGGCTTTGACGATGGCATGGATCCGCTCGGCCATGACGCGATCCGCTTCCGGCATCTCGGCGATCTTGGCGAGTAGATCCTTTTCCCCTTCTTCCTTGTTTTTGTTGGCGCGCTCTTCCGCCTTTAGCTCTTTGGCGCGTTCCTTCATGGCGGCGCGTTCCGCGTCTGTGAAGCCCTGCGCGTCCTTCTTTTGCGGTTGGCCCATAAAATCCTCCTTAGCTTGACTTGGGGTAACGACTATGCTCTTAGCCAGTCCGTGACTGGCGATGGGCCGCCAGTCACGGACTGGCTAAGAACAGGCTTAGTAGTTACGACTTGGGTTGTATAACTTAATATACGGCTCAACGCGAGTCCGTGACTCGCTCCAAGCCGTTGCGAGTCACGGACTCGCGTTGAGCGGCAACTTATTTTTTGCGTTCCCTTACTATCCTTGCGGCATCGACTCGCCGGTCTCCAACAGCGTCTTCATGTTGCTGAGGATCCAGGCCCAGCCGCCGCTCTGCAGACCTTGGTAGGTCGCCGTCTCGCCCTGGAACTCCTCATGAATCACCGTGACCTTGGTCACGTCCCCAGACAGCGCCGCCAACTCCCATGTCACTTTGGTGGGAGCGTCTTCGTTCAGCGGCGGCCAGAGGGAGTGGTAGGTATGCACCAGCCGGTTGGGTGGCTCGGCTACAAGCACCTCCCCCTCAATGATGGGGGCGCCATTCGCCATGTAATAGGTGAAGGGCGAACCGACGGTGAGATCGGTCTTGAGCGTACTGCCATAGTAGTAGCGGGCAGTAAACTCCGGCGTGGTGATCGCCGCCCAGACGCGCTCCTGCGGCGCCATAATAATGATCTGATTTACCAGTCGGGGCTTTGCCTCTGTGCTCATAACCTTTCCTCCTTCAAGCACTGTCTTGAGATCGACAAGCGCGCTCGCACGCGCCGCCGAGTATTTGTTGATCCAGCGATCATAGACCAGTTGAATAGGGACGGGGTTCAGATAATGATATTTCTCCCGACCAATTCTGCGCGTGGTCACTAAACCGGCTTCCTCTAAGATGTGCAGGTGCTTCATGCAGCCAAAGCGACTCATGGGCAGATGCACCTGCAACGCGGAGAGCGTTTGACCATTGCGCTCCTTGAGTAGATCGAGTAACTTGCGCCGGTTGACGTCGGCCAGCGCTTTGAAGACCAGATCCTGATTCATGACGTAATATCACCTGATGGCCATAAAACGTGACCATTTAGTCACATGTAACTGCCGCCATTATATGTGACCGTTTGGTCACGTATATGTAATTTTCTATCCAATCTTGCAGAACAAGTTTTCTGCGCTTTGGGCAGGAAAGTTTGCCCACCGGTCACAACATCCACTGTAATAACTGGGGTTTACCATGAGCGACGGGCCAACCCCAGGGCCTTTTGGGGTGCTAAACCATAAGCCGTTGATGCCCGCCAATGGCTATGCCCTTGCCGGTCATCTACACCCGGCGGTGCAATTGACGGGCAAGGGCAAACAAGTGTTGAAATTACCCTGTTTCTGGTTTGGCGAAAGGTATGGGGTGCTGCCGGCCTTTGGCGACTTTATCGACCAGGGCGCGATCCGTCCGCAGCGGGGGGATCGAGTTTTTGTGGTGGCAGAGGATAAGGTGTTGGCGGTGTAGCGGTGCCAATCTGCGAAGGGCATTGATATTTGCCCAAAATCACCCGGTCGTCAAGCCTATCCGTCCAAATGGAACTCAGTCGTTATTTTCCGCATAACGCCGTTGTGAGGCCGGAATTGCTCATCCCTGTTCAACGGCAGACTTAATGTCGTTGAGGTCTTGCAGGAGGGCTTTTTTCACCACGCCCTTGAACAAGCCCATGGGGAGCGCCTGGACTCTGGCAAGGATGCCTTGTGGTTTGGTTTCATGCGCACTCGTCAACGTCATGCCGCCATTGCCCGCAACAATCCGATTGGTGGTGAGGAAGACAAAGCCCCCATCTTCCGCCCTGGTTTTGTAGAACTCGTTCTCCGCAGCCTCGGTGATCCACTTTTCCACGGTCGCGGGTTTGCCGAAGAGCATTCGGGTCTCGCGCCACCGCAGTCCGACCAGCCCGTTTGCCGGTTTTTCGACAACTTCAATGGCTTCGATGCCGCTAATGATTTTTGCGGCGTTTGCGATGTCGGTAATTGCGGCCCAAATCGCTGCCTTGGAGCCGTTGATGGTGACCTGCGCTTCAACAATCATGGTGCGCCTCCTAAAGTTCGCATGATGAGCTTTTGAAGAAGATACCGCCAATGCCTGTCACACGCTTCATCGGTTTTCTCCTATTCTGTCATTCTTTATGGCAAACAAATTATTGTCGCAAAACCTTCTCCATCGTCTTTCCTTTGGCGATCTCATCAATCAGCTTGTCTAGGTAGCGGATTTTTTGCATCAGCGGGTCTTCGATCTCCTCGATGCGCACACCGCACACGACGCCCTTGATCAGCGCACGATTCGGATGCAGGGCGGGAGCTTGCGCAAAGAAGGTTTCAAAATCGTTGCCCTGTTCGATTTGTTGCTGTAAGCCGGCTTGGTCATAGCCCGTCAACCAGCAAATGGCCTGGTCAACTTCGGCTTTTGTCCGGTTTTTCCGTTCCGCTTTTTCCACATAAAGCGGATAAACCCCGGCAAATGGTGTTGTGAAAATGCGATGTTTCGCCATTATGCTTCCTCCTATGAATTAGCTCTCGATATGCATGTTAGGCCGTGCCGACTTATGCGCGACCTGTCAGCAGTCGAACACAAACCAGCAGATGGCGTTGCGCAAGCGCTGATCGTCCAGTACAAGCTCGCGAATCGCGTCCGGCAGTTGCGCCCGTTGCCATTGGCACTCCAAGTGACCAGCCTCGTCCCGTTCTTGCGCACCAACAGCGGCCCGTGCTGCTTTGATGGCATAGGCGGCCGCGCCTAACTCATGGGCCGCTACATGGGCCACGGCGGCAGCTTGTCCGGCGGCATAGGCCGCGTCTCTGGCTGCGCCACGCAAATCTCTGGCGGCGGCCATGGCGTGACCGGCAGCAGTGCGGGCATCCGTCATCCTGATTTCGCCGCGCGCCCAGGCCCGCGCCTGCGCGATGGCGTGACGCGGGCGCGGATCGGCAGGTCGCGTCGCCTCAAATAAGGGCAAAACATGTTCCGCACAGGTGGCGGCCCATAGGGCGAGCAACTGATGGTCGGCGTCGGTGAGCGTCCCGCCGCGACGGATGGTGATAAACCGGGGGTCGCGCTGCTTTGGTAAGATCATGCGTTGCTTTACAATTGCTTACGCAGCCCAATCCGACTATGACCGGTGGGGTAATAATCCTCAAATTCGCAGAAAATCGTATAGCCCTGTTTCTGGTAAAAGGGGGCGGCTTCGTAGCCGGCGGTCCAGGTCCAGATATGCGTTACGCCTTGCTGCCTGGCTTTTTCTTCCATTTTGCGCAGCAAGGCCGCGCCATAGCCTTGCTTGCGATAGGGTTTTTCCAGCCAGAGATCGGTGATGTAAAACCACTTGCCATAGTGCAGACCGCTGACCGAGCCGATAAACGCGTCCCCAGCCAGCGCGACAAAGCTATGTCTTGTCTCTGGTAGATCGGGTATGCCGTATTCGAGCGCATGTTCTCGAAAGCCCTCCAACTCGCGGGCATATTCGGCGTCGGTCATTTCACGTTCAAGAATATGGATAGCCATGACGATTAACTGCGTTTCTCCACCATCTGGGTTATGATCGGGTTGCCGCGTTCAAAGGCGGAAAACGACGGCTCAACTATGATGATATATTACACCACGTCCCACGCTTTGGGAACCTGGAGACCAAACGCTGCGCACAACGCGACAACATCCTGCCGGTGCTTTGCGGAACGGTCATGACCCAGACGAGCGAAGACTTGCACCTCCGCCGCGATACACGCCACTGTGCGACCAAGGATCCAGCCCGACACAAAGCCGTCGCTGGGATAGACCACGGGCGATTCGGCGGGCTGTACCTGCACAGCGTTCCCCTGCGGATCGAACGTCACCGGGTGCAGATCAATGCGGCCATGTTCCGCGTGTCCCAGCACAACACGCCCAAGCACCTCCTCTTCGATGCCAAAGCCGTTGCGCACCAACACCGCCACAACAAGCGCCAGATCGTCAAGGGCAAGGATGAGGTCGAGATCGTTATGCGAACGGGTGATCCGCCCAAGTAGTGCATCCACCCCCCAGCCCCCATCGAGCCATACCGGCACGCCGGCCGTCGCCAGCAGGTCAAGGATGTGCAGTACGGTTGTTGGGTTCATGCTACCCGCTCCATCCAACGGCCCGACGGGACGATTGTGACTACCTATTATCGAGTGTATGACGACGAAATCCTTGTCCTGGTGCTAGCTATTCGTTACAAGGTTGGCCCAGAGACGTATGATGCTCTCGAAGCCTAAATCGCCGTCTGCCCGCCATCGACCATGTAAGTGCCACCTGTACAATAGGCCGACTCATCAGAGGCCAGAAAAAGCGCCAGCCCTACGACATCTTCCGGTTGGCCCAGCCGCCCCAATGGCACAGCTTTGATCAGCCCCTCACGCGTTGCCTGATCGGCAAAAATATCCCGTGTCAGCGGCGTCTCGATTGGCCCCGGCACCAACGCGTTGACCCGAATCTGATCCCGCGCATAGTCAGCGGCCATCACGCGGGTTAACCCATAGACGGCGCCTTTGCTCGAACTATAGGCGGTATAGCCCGGCGCACAGCCGACCAATCCTGTGGGCGAAGCCACGTTGATGATCGAGCCGCCGCCCTGTCGCAACATCACAGGTATAACATACTTGGCGCAGAGCCAGACGCCCCGAATATTAACCTGATAGGTGCGATCCCACACCTCTTCGCTCAACTCATGGGCGCGCGCATCCTGGCCGACCAATTGAATCGCCGCATTGTTGTACAGCACATCAACGCGACTAAAGCGCGCATCCGCCGCGGCCACCATCGCCGCCACCGCATCGCCTTTGGCAACATCGGTCTGTACAAAAATCGCTTCACCACCCGCAGCCTGGATGGCGGCGACCGCTTCTTCACCTTCATACACTTTACGCTCGGCAATCACCACCCTCGCCCCTTCCCGTGCGTAAGCCTTCGCCACCGCCAACCCCATCCCGGCCCCGCCACCGGTCACAATCGCCACTTTATTCTGTAAGCGCATACCGCTCCCCCTCTTCTTGTCTTCCTGTCTTCCCGTCACCCAACCAACCGTCGCACCTCATCCCGCCACGTGCCCGCCACGCGGATGCCATACTCGCGCTCACCGCCGGTCGCCTGGGGGCCGGTGACATGGATCACACCTTCGGTCAAACGACCGCTGGCGACATAATCGGTGTTGAGAAAATGGAAGGCCAGACCGGCGCGCTCATGGTCAGTATTGTTGGCCTTGGTGCCGTGACCGATGCCATAGTTAAAAAAGACCGCCCCACCCGCCGGCAGAATGATCGGGACGGCGCGGCTATCGTCAGCATTGAAAGTGATATGATGGTCGCTGCCCATATCCCGTTCGTGGGCAAAGGTTTCCAGGTGGCTACGCGGGATGACATGGAGCGTCCCGTTCGCCAGGTTTGCGTCATGTAGCGCGATCCACATGCCGACGCCTTTGCTTGGGTCACTGATCTGGAAATAGGCATTGTCCGTGTGCCAACTGGTGCCGGCCCCGGTGCGTCCCGGCTTGAGAAAGATTTGGTCTAAGTGGCGCACAAAGGGCGTGCCAATCAACTGGCCGACAACCTCTACTACCTTTTCGTTAAAAGGGAAGGCACGGAAGAGCGTACTCTTGTTGTTCAGCGGGATGATCTGATAATTCACCTTGGTGGTCGAATGGGTTTTGCCGTCGCCGTCGGTAGCGACATTGCGGCCCAAGCCGTCACGCTTAAAGCGTTCCAGTTCGGCCAGCATGGCGGCCAGTTCAGCGGCATCAAAGAAGGTGGGGAAGACGGTATAGCCATCTTCACGAAATTGAGCAAGTTGTTGCGCAGTCACCTGCACGGAATTCATGGAATGCTCCTTTGGGTTTGATGGTGGGGCGACGCAACAGAAAAAGCAGAGCGCACTGCGCCCACTGTTCGGTCAATGGGCTGGATCGTATGTCAACTCGCGGCAATTGTCAATCTCATTATTACTACAACGAATTGGGGGGAAAAACGAATTGGTCACCGACAGTCAATTCGTTTTTCCCCCAATCCGTTGTAGTTGTCACGCTGAATCATCCCTTATAGACAAACCAGGTAAAGGTCGCACAAATGGTAGGTGCGGTTTGTAACCGCACGACAGGCTACCCAAGAGCGTGCGGTTACAAACCGCACCTACGATCATGCAAAGTCTATTTGATTTATCTATTAGAACCCTGAGAATAAATATTTTTTCATGAATAAATATTCACCCATTGACACCAGACCATCGTGGATGTTACCCTATTGACACCCATACTGCATAAATAAATAAATCTGAATAGATATGCACAGCAGGGAGCAGGCAGCACCATGCCGTTATCAATTGCTGAGTTACAGGTAAAGTCGATCCAATACCGGAAGACGATCTTGTCGATCATCCACAAGGCCAAGGCTGGTCACACCGGCGGCAGTCTCTCCTGTATTGACATTCTGAATGTTCTCTATAATCATGTGTTGAATGTTACCCCCGCCACCTTTACCCACCCCGATCGTGACCGTTACATTCAAAGCAAAGGACATTCCGTCGAAGCGTTATACACCGTGTTGGCCGACAAAGGCTTTTACCCCGCCAGCGAATTGGAAACCTTAAACCAATACCAATCCCACTTTATCGGTCACCCGACACGCAAAATTCCCGGCGTGGAACAGAACACGGGGGCGCTGGGTCATGGCTTGCCGATTGCCGTGGGAACAGCGTTGGCCGCCAAGAAAGATAGTCGCGCCTATCGCGTCTTTACCCTGTTGGGCGATGGCGAACTGGAAGAAGGCTCCAACTGGGAAGCTTCCATGAGTGCGGCCCACTATCGGCTGGACAACTTGGTAGTGATTGTCGATTACAACAAATTGCAGATCACCGGCCCCGTCGAGAGTGTGACCGGTATCACCGATCTCGCGCAGAAATTTACCGCCTTTGGCTATGCTGTGCGCGAGGTGGACGGCAATGCGATCCCCGCTCTGGTAGCGACTTTTGATGCGCTGCCCTTTCAACCGGGCAAACCCAATTTGATTCTTGCCCACACCGTCAAAGGCAAAGGCGTCAGCTTTACCGAGAATCAAGTAGCCTGGCATCACCATGTGCCGACGGCGGATGAATTGACGGCGGCGCTGACCGAATTGAATGCAGCGGAACTAGAATGGCGGCAACG
The DNA here is from genome assembly GCA_021405325.1 of Caldilinea sp. CFX5. The sequence goes on from QWII01000011.1 coordinate 97,136, forward strand.
GCATGGAACTCGGTAAACCGAATTTAGAAGTTTTTGCAGAGACGCTGCTGGCGTTGGCCCAAGCCGATCGCCATGTTCTCGCCGTTACCAGTGATTCGCGTGGCTCCGGCAAACTTGGCCCCTTTGGCAAAGCGCTGCCCGATCAGATCGTGGAAGTGGGCATTGCCGAGCAGAATTTGGTGGGCATTGCCGCCGGGTTAGCGTCAGCGGGGAAGCACGTTTATGCCGTCTCCCCGGCCTGTTTTTTGACGGCGCGCAGCCTGGAGCAGATCAAAAACGATGTCGCCTATTCCGACAATCGGGTCAAAGTCATCGGCATTAGCGCCGGCGTGAGTTACGGCGCGCTCGGTTCGACTCATCATTCGCTCCATGACTTTGCCGCCTTGCAGGCGATCAACAACCTGGATATTGTCGCCCCCGCTGATAACTTTGAAACGAAAGCAGTGATCCAAGCGGCCATCCACCATCCGCGTCCACTCTATATTCGCTTTGGCAAGCAGGCCATGCCTCACCTGCACACCCCCGACACCCAATTTACGATCGGCAAGGCCATCACCTTGGCCGAGGGCAATGATGTCACCTTTATCGCCATTGGCGAACCGGTCGCCCGTGCGTACCAGGCCAGCCAGTTGTTGGCGGCACAGGGTATCAGTGCCGGCGTGATCAGTATGCACACGCTCAAACCGCTGGACGCAAACGCAGTGTTGGCTGCCGCTAGTCGATCCAAAGCCATTATCACCGTGGAAGAACATAGTGTCTACGGCGGGTTGGGCAGCACGGTCGCCGCGCTGCTCATGGAACAAGGCGTTGCCGTGCGCTTTAAGATCGTCGGCATTCCCGATGAATACACCGTCACCGGCAGCCAGAATGAAATCTTTGCCCATTACGGCATTACCGGCGAAGGGTTAGCGCAGACGGCGCGGCAGGTGTTAGTAAGGCAGTGAGACAGTAAGACAGTAAGTCAGTAGGTCAGTAGGTCAGTGGAGCAGTGGGGCAAACCAAACTGTTTTACTGCCTCACTGTCTTACTGTCTCACTGTCTTACTGTCTCACAAATCACAAAGGAAAAATCTATGGCTCCCCAGTGCCTCTTAGCCATTGATCAAGGAACAACGAATACCAAAGCGATCCTCGTAGATGTGACGGGGCGAGTAGTGGCGCGGGCATCGCGTCCTATAGCCGTAAGCTACCCGCAGACTGCCTGGGTGGAACAAGACCCACTGGCGCTCTGGCAAACTGTGCAAGCCGCCGTCGATGAATGCTTGCAAGGTGCACCGATGCCGGTTGCTGTGGCGCTCACGAACCAACGCGAGTCGGTGGTGTTGTGGGAACGGGCGACAGGGCGACCCCTTGGCCCTTGTGTCATCTGGCAATGTCAACGGGGCGCTGATTTTTGTCGCGAACTGAGTGCACAGGGGCTTGAACCGAAGTTACGCGAGCGCACCGGTTTGACCATCGACGCCATGTTTTCGGCCAGCAAGATGCGCTGGTTGCTCCATAACACGCCAAACGGCGTACAGCGGGCAGCCACGGGGGAGCTTTGTCTCGGTACGGTCGATAGTTGGGTTCTCTTTAACCTGACGGGTGGTCGTGTCCATGCGTGTGATATGACCAACGCCTCGCGCACACAACTCTTTGCGCTGCAAACGTTGCAGTGGGATGCTGAATTGCTAGAACTTTTTGGCATTCCCCTGGCGGCGCTACCGGAAGTGAAAGCCTCTAGCGCAATCTATGGCGAAACGGTGAGGCAGGGTAACTTACCGGCCGGCATTCCGATTGCCAGTTTGATTGGCGACTCGCACGGTGCGCTCTTTGGTCATGCCGGTTTTCAGCCCGGCGCCATCAAGGCGACTTATGGCACTGGTTCTTCTTTGATGACGCCGACACCCAATCCGGTGATTTCCCAGCGCGGTCTCTCGACAACCGTGGCGTGGAGCTATCCACAACGAGCGACTTATGCCCTCGAAGGCAACATCTATGTTACCGGGGCCGCCGTTGAATGGTACGGTCAGTTGCTAGGCATGGCGCGTCCCGCCCAGGAGATTGAAGCTTTGGCCGCCAGCACCGCCGACGCTGGCGGCGTCTATCTAGTGCCGGCCTTTGTCGGGCTAGGCGCGCCCCACTGGCAGAGCGACGCGCGTGGCTTGATCACCGGCCTGACCCGTGGCAGCACACCGGCGCACCTGGCGCGCGCCACCCTCGAATCGATTGCCTATCAGGTGCGCGATGTCTTTGATGTCATGCAAGCCGAGGCCGGTAGCCCGCTTCAGGTGCTATTGGCCGATGGCGGGGCCAGTCAAAATGATCTGCTCATGCAATTCCAGGCTGACATGATCGGCTGTCCGGTGTTGCGTAGCTCCTCGTCCGATGTTTCGGCGTTGGGTGCGGCCTATCTGGCAGGGCTGGCCGTTGGGCTATGGCGTTCGGAAGCGGAGATTGCCGCGCTGCCCCGGCCCCATGACCGCTTTGAGCCACGGATGGGTGAGGTCGAGCGGGCGGTGCGCTATGCTGGTTGGCAGGCGGCGGTGGCGCGGGCTGTTTTTGATCCTGTCAAATGAAGGTGATTGCGTTAGTTAGTAGGAAGATGTGTAACCCACATGGCGCGGATTGACGAAGTACGACTCATGACCAAGGTGGCTCGGCTTTATTACGAGCATAACCTGAATCAATCGGAGATCGCCGCCCAACTGTATTTGTCACAATCTACCGTGTCGCGGCTGCTCAAACGGGCGGAAAAAGAGCAGATTGTGCGCACGGTGATCAGCATTCCCCCCGGCGCCTACCCCGATCTGGAAGAGGCATTGCAGAAGCGCTATGGGTTGCAGGACGCAATTGTGGTTGAATGTGTCAATTGCGAAAACCCTATGCGCGAGATCGGTGCAGCGGCAGCCTACTATGTGGAAACCACGCTCAACCAGCGCGAGATCATCGGCATTTCGTCGTGGAGTGGCACTCTGTTGGCGATGGTGGACGCCATGCACCCCGTAACGCGTGAAACCGAGGCACAGGTCATTCAAGTCTTGGGCGGGATGGGCAACCCGGACGCCGAAGCGCACGCCGTCCGCCTGACTGGTCGGCTGGCGACATTGGTCAACGGCAAAGCCCGCTTTCTACCAGCGCCGGGCGTGGTCGGCTCGGTGGGGAGTGCGCAGGTTATCCTTGATGACCAGTTTACCCGTGAAGTCGTGGCGCTCTTTAATCAGGTTACGCTGGCGTTGATTGGCATTGGCGCGGTGGAACCTTCCGAGTTGCTGGTCAGAAGCGGCAACGTCTTTGCGCCGGAAGAGTTAAACATGTTGAAAGAACATGGCGCGGTGGGCGATCTCTGTCTGCGCTTTTTTAATGACGAAGGCAAGCCGGTGGTCACGGCGCTCAATGAACGGGTGATCGGCATTACGCTGGAACAATTGCGCCAGGTGAAACGGGCGGTCGGCATTGCCGGCGGCCCACCCAAAGTCGCCGCCGTGCGCGGTGCGCTGTGTGGCGGCTGGATCAATATTTTGATCACCGACCGCTTCACTGCCGAAAAATTGTTATGAAAATTAACCACGAAGGCACAAAGTTCACGAAGATTTTTGGTTCTTCCTTCGTGAACTTCGTGTCTTCGTGGTGAAATAAATTGTTTGTAAGAAGCAAGGAGCCGAGGGGTGAAAAAGACAACATTGGGTGTCATTGTAGGCAACCGTGCCTTTTTTCCTGACAAATTTGTCGATGAAGGGCGCAAGGAGATTTTGCAAGTTCTCAACCGGTGGGACGTTGAGGCGGTGATTCTCGACGAGAGCGCCACCAAATTGGGCGCGGTCGAGACCTGGGGCGACGCCCAGAAGTGCGCTGAACTTTTTCGCGCCAACCGGGACAAGATCGACGGCATCTTGGTGACGCTGCCCAACTTTGGCGATGAAAAGGGCGTGGCCGATGCCATCCGACTTTCTGATCTCAATGTGCCGGTGTTGGTCCATGCCTTCCCCGACGACATTCGCGACCTTTCCACCTCCAACCGGCGCGACGCCTTCTGCGGCAAAATTTCGGTCTGCAATAACCTCTACCAATATGGCATCACCTATAGCATCACCCAGAGCCATACGGTCGATCCTAACTCCGAAGAGTTCAAGGATGAGTTGCGCAAGTTTGTCGGCCTGTGCCAGACGGTCAGGGGGCTGCGGCGGGCCAGACTGGGCGCAGTCGGGGCGCGACCGGATGCCTTCAAGACGGTGCGCTACAGTGAAAAGCTGCTCGAAGCCGCCGGGATCAGCGTCTCCACGCTGGATCTCTCGCAAGTCTTTGGCGCCGCCGAAAAGTTGACGGCAGACCATCCACGGGTGCGGGCCAAGCTGGACGAGATCCACGCCTATGCCAACGCCGGTCGCACACCCGCCGCCTCGTTGGTCTTGATGGCGAAGTTGGGCATTGTCCTGGGCGACTGGATGAATGAGTACAACATCGACGCCACCGCCATCCAGTGCTGGGATTCGCTCCAGCAGAATTACGGCGTCAACATCTGCACGATCATGAGCATGATGAGTGAAAAGTTGATGCCCAGCGCCTGCGAAGTGGATATTGCCGGTGTCGCTTCTATGTATGCGCTGCAACTGGCGTCCGGCAAACCGAGCGCCCTGGTGGACTGGAACAACAGCTATAGCGACGAGCCAAACAAATGCGTCTACTACCACTGTGGCAACTGGGCCAAGAGCTTTGTGCCGGAAATTCAAATTGTGGCCGCCGAAGTCTTGGGCAGCACGTTGGGGTTGGACAACACCTGGGGCGCCGTCGATGGTCGCACCGCTGCCGGGCCGCTCACCTACGCCCGTATCGATACCGATGACCGCCACGGGCGGATCAACACCTACGTTGGCGAAGGGCTACTCACTGATGATTATCTGTCGGCGATGTCGGGTACGCGGGCTGTCGTGGAAGTGGCCGGTTTGCAGAAGCTTATGCGCTACATCTGCAAAAACGGCTTTGCCCATCACGCCGCCATGAGCCAGTCGAATGTCGCCAGTGTGTTGGCCGAAGCGTTTGAGAATTATTTGGGCTGGAATGTTTATCACCACGAGGGGTGAGAGATTGAGAGATTCAGAGATTGTGTCAGGGACACCGGCTTAATCTCTCAACCGCCACGCGTGTTCTGTCAAAAAAGCCGTGTTCGGTTCACCACCCCGTAGGGACGCTTGAGTTTAGAGAAAGAAATGATTCCCCGTTCCTAGATTCAGCCGTCCCTACGGGACCAAAGCAAATGATGCCAACGCGAGCCACCTCGTCAATATGAGAAAACAAAACCATGACAAATATTTCCTTGACAACCCCGACACTGCACACGGCTCGCCTGCTGTTGCGTCCTTTCACGGAAGCCGACACGGACGTAATCTATGCGCTGATGAGCAACGCAACCGTGTTGCGCTACTGGGACGCACCGCCTTGGCGCGAACGCGCACGGGCCGAACGCTTCATTGCCCGTTGCCAGGAGATGGCGCAGGAAGGCAGCGGTGTGCGGCTGGCTATCGAACGCACCGCCGACGGGGTGTTCATCGGCTGGTGCGTGTTGATGAAATGGGATCCAACATATCGCAGTGCGATGATTGGCTACTGTCTCGATGAGAAGGCGTGGGGCCAGGGCTTTGCCACCGAAGCCGCTGGTGCCTTGTTGCAGTGGGCCTTCGACACGCTGGATCTGAACCGTGTTCAGTCCGGGGCTGACACACGCAACAGGGCATCAGAACGTGTGCTGGAAAAGCTCGGCTTTGTGCGCGAAGGCACGCTGCGCGAAGATTGCATCGTGAATGGTGAGGTGTCGGATACCTCGGTCTATGGGCTGCTCCGGCGGGAGTGGGTGGCGCGTAGGTAAGCTGGTGACAGGAGGCAACATGCAAGCGCAGATTTGGCGACGACCAGATGAGATCGTCTCGCCGGAAATACTAGACGACAACTCCGTCATCTTTCGTGTTCAGGCCGAGAATGCCGGTTCGGTACAATTGACGGGAACCTGGCCGGTGAATGTTGAACGCATGATCCCAATGGTGAAAAAAGCGGCGACGCTCTATGAAGTAAAAATCGGGCCGTTGCCTTCCGATATGTATGAGTATGAATTCATCATTGACGGCGTACCCGTCCTTGACCCAAGAAATCGCGCCGTGACCCATGACGGGGCCTGGATTCAGAATCGTTTAATTGTCCCTGGCAAACAAGCTGACCTCTATGATGTCAAGCCGGTTCCACACGGCAAGGTAACAGCCGTGTGGTATCCATCGCCAACAATCGGGCAAGAGCGGCGCATGGTCATCTATACGCCGCCGGGCTATGAAACCGCCGATCAGCCCTATCCTGTCCTCTATCTGTTACATGGCGGGGGCGGCGACGAGGAGGTGTGGCAGAGCCGGGGACGGGTCAGTTACATCTTGGATAACCTGATCGCTACCGGCGCAGCGCAGCCAATGCTGGTGGTTATGCCGAATGGGTATCCCAATTATGTCGGTGCGCCGCTCCATCGTCCCGCTGCGACCGCACAAACGCCCGGCATCAGCGCCATGATTTCGGGCCAGTTTGAAGCAAGTTTGGTCAATGATATTGTCCCCTATGTTGAAAAGAATTACCGGGTCAGCCCTAATCCCGATCACCGGGCTATCAGCGGCTTTTCGATGGGCGGCTATCACACGCAAATGATTACCAACAGCCATCCTGGCCTGTTCAACTATATTGGTGTGATGAGCATGGGGTTATTTAACGAGTTGCCCGGCATAGCCTACAGTCGCGAGCAACACCTGAGTCAATTGGCAGCGCTTAAAAACAGTCAGCCCAAACTCTATTGGATCGGCATGGGGACGGAAGACTTTTTATACAAAAGTATTGCGCCCCTCCTGACGCTTTATAATGAAGTGGGTCTCCAGTATCTTTACTGCGAAAATGCTGGTTATCATGACTGGAATTCCTGGCGGTTGTATCTGACTGAGTTTGTACCGCTGCTGTTTCGATGAGAGCAACGCTTCAGCATCAAAGATTTCGCAGATTACGCAGATTGATTTTTTTATCTGTTAATCTGCGAAATCTTTGATCTGCTTGAATAGATACAAATGAGACGACAAACCATGTTAATTTATCGTTGGCAACAAGTTGAGATCGCTTTTACAGCGGCAACCGAATATCCCAATCCTTATACGGATCTTGACCTGTGGGTGGATTTCACCCACGAAAGCGGGCAAACCCTGCGTCGGCCCGCCTTTTGGGATGGTGGAAACAGTTGGAAAGTCCGGTTTGCTGCGCCGCAGACAGGGCGCTGGTCTTGGCGGACATCCAGCAATCCAGAGGATACTGGACTGGCTGGGCAACAAGGCGAGTTGATCTGTGAGACCGATCCTGCGGCCAGCAATCGCTTTGAGCGTTACGGCTTCTGGCGCATGTCACCGGGGAAACGCAGTCTTGTCCATGCCGATGGCACGCCGGCTATCCTCGTCGGCGATACAGCATGGGCGCTGCCGTGGCGTGCGACCGAGGAGCAAGCGCAAATTTATGCGCAGGATCGCCAGCGCAAAGGCTTCAACGCCGTGCTGATGATGAGCGTCCAGCCCGACATGGATGCACGGGGGCCGCGCGACCGCACACAGGACGAAGGCTTTGACGTGGGCTTTGAGGATTTGCCAAACGGCCACATCAATCAGCTCAATCCGGCCTACTTTCAAACGCTGGATCGGCTGGTGGATATTTTGGTTGCGCACGAGATTGTGCCGGTTTGGCAGCCGGTCTTCTTTGGCTTTGGCTGGAAGGGCTTGCGGGTGGCCGGCCCGGTCTTGCCACCGGCGGAATATGCCTGCTACTGCCGCTATCTCGTCGCCCGCTATGGCGCGCGTCCGGCCATCTACCTGGTGGGCGGCGACGGGTCGGGTTACGAAGCGCCAGTGGCGGCAGGTGGCGAGGAGGTCGAACACTGGGACGCGTATCAGCAGCCGACCGGCATCCACTATCGCCCCCACGCCGATTATCGCGCCCATCAAGCCGCCGACTGGCTCGACTTTCAGTGGTGCCAGACCGGTCACTTTGGCGAACACGTCCCCGAACGGGTGACGTACATGTGGCACAACACGCCGATCAAAGCCGTGGCCAATGGCGAGCCGACCTATGAAAATGGCGGGCAACCGGGCAAAGCGACCGGTTGGTGGCAGGGTCACGAAGCGTGGAGCAACCTCTGCGCCGGCGGCACAATGGGCGTCGTTTACGGCGCAGGTAGTCTGTGGCAATGGTTGTTGCACAAGGATGAGCCAGGGCAATCCGATTTCTTCACGGCCAAAGGCGCAGGGTGGCGCGAAGCCATTGACTTTGAAGGGTCACGTTATGTCGGGCTGGTTTCCAAGATTTTAGAGGGCTTGCCCTTTACCGATATGCAACCCGAATGGCAAAAGACGCTGGGGCGGCGCGGGCTGAGTGTGCCGGGTCAGTTTTTCCTCTGCTATCAAGAAATGGGCGGCCCGTTGATGCTGATGGATCGTGACCTCCCCAAGCACTATCGCATTGTTGATCCCAGAAGTGGAGAAGTCGTGGCGACTGGTGTGCGCAATGGTAGCAATACCCGGTATCTCGACCCTGAGAAACGCATGGAACTCATCCCTGATGAGGGGGGCGCGCCGCGGCTTTATATTTTTTACAATCAGTAGGCCGCAATCACAAACCAGCTTTCAGGCAGAAAGCTGGTTTGTGACCCGCCTGTATTGGATCGTTCACGTCGAGCGTGCAAAGCGTACAACTATCTGTCATCCCTGGTCCGGAACGATGGCTGTACGCCTTGCCTCTCGTTGCTGAAAATTCTTGTAGTACTGTCAGAGGCCAACGTGACCGTGGTTGCCGTTTTTAGGCGGTACGGTCACGTTGGTCTCGCACAGCGTGTGTTGTCCAAGAAAATTCCTAACTTTTATATCACAAGGAGAACTGCTATGAAAAAGTTGTACCGTGTGGTAAACGGCTTCTGGGTCGCATTGGTGATCCTGAGCCTGCTTGCCGCTTGTGCGGTGCCTGATACCGGCCCGGCGCAAGAAGCGGCCGCACCGGCGGCCGCGCAACCGGCCGCCGCGACCGGCGACGGGGTGATGACCGATGTCGGCACCCCGCGCAGTGAAACGCTGATCTTCCAGACCTTTGACCGCAAGACCAACAACCCCGATCAACACAATCCGTTGATGCAATATGCCCAGTGGCGCGGCTTCCGCGAATTGGGCTGGGGCTATCTCTGGGAGACCGACACCGGCACGGGTGAATCCTATCCCGAATTGGCCGCCGAAATGCCGGAAGTGCTGAATGACGAGCATACCCAATTCCGCGTCAAGCTGAAGGAAGGCATCTACTGGAGCGACGGCGTCGAATTCACCGCCGATGATGTGATCTACACCCTGGATGCGATCTTTGCCAACAAAGACAAGATCACCAACAACGGCGCGCGCACCGTCAGCAACTATGTCAAAGCCTACAGCAAGGTCGATAACTACACCTTCGAGGTTGAAACCGTCAATCCTGCTTACGATCTGCACACCGTGTTGGGCGTCTACACCTGGGGCGCAGCCCTGACCATTGTGCCCAAGCATATCTTTGAGAAGGAAGCCGATGTCACCGCTTTCCGCAACACCAAACCTGTCACCCTGGGGCCATACGTTGTCAAAGAATTTGACCCCAATGGCTTCTGGCAACTGTGGGAGCGCCGTGAAGATTGGGAACGCTCGGCCTGGGGCTGGATGGGTGAACCAAAGCCGAAGTATGTGCTGTACAAAGACTTTGGCCCGGAAGAGACCCGTGTGCTGGCCTTTGTGGAGAATCAGTACGACGTAGACACCTTTATGAGTCCCGATAGCATCAAGGCGGCCATTGGGCAAAACCCGGAGATTTCCACCTGGTCGCCCAAGCTGCCCTATCACAATATGGACGATGCTTGTGGCTATGGCGTCTTGATCAATCAGCACAAAGCGCCGCTGGACAAAGCCGAAGTGCGCTGGGCCTTGGCCTTGTCCCTGGATTTACAGAGCGTGGGCATCAACGCGGTGAGTGGCGAATTCAAAGCCTCGCCGCTACCGATGGTTGATACGCAAATCTTGAACCCGATCTACTTCCAGCCCTTGGCGCCGTGGCTACAGGACTTTGCGCTGGCCGACGGCTACAAGCCCTTCAACGGCAACTTTGCCAGCGAACTCGCCGCCAAACTGAGCGAGATGGGGACCGCTGCCGATCAACTGCCCGAAGGCGCCGAGGCGCAAGCGGCGGCGTTTGGTATTGGCTGGTGGAAGTACGATGTGGCGCAGGCGGAGAAATTGTTCAACGCGGCGGGCATGACCAAGAATGCCGAAGGCTTCTACACCCTACCCGATGGCAACGTGTGGGAACTGGAACTGGTGATTCCGGGCGACTGGAACAAAGTGATGCAGCGCGTCGGCTTCTCGATTGCCGATAGCTGGCGCAAGGCCGGCATTCAGGTCAATGCGCGCCAGGTGGACAACGCCGAGTTTGGCAATGTGCAAAACACCAATGCCTTGCTCACCACCATGCTCAACTGGACCAACTGTGTCTTTAACCCCAACTATCTCAACTCGTGGCGCACGATCCAGGAAGCCAACCTGATGGCGGCTGATGCGACTGAGACGATCAACGGCAATATGTGGCGCTGGAACAACCCGGAGGTCTTTGAACTGGTGGCCGCCAGCCGCGCCATGGAACAAAACAGCGAGGAATTCTACGAGAATGGTCGCAGCATCCTCAAAGCCTTTGTCACCGATATGGCGTACATCAACATTATGAACATCCCCACCACGATTCCGACCAACAGCTACTATTGGCAGGGCTATCCCAAAGCCGATAATGCCTATGCGGTCCCCTACTCGTGGTGGAGTTCCGCCAAAGAGATGGTTGTGAACGTGCAACCGACAGGAAATCAGTAAAATCACGAATCACGAATCACGAATTACACTTACCTCCGTAATTCGTGATTCGTGATTCGTGGTTAGTAGCTCGTAAAGGAGCAGTATGGCTCTTCTCCAATACATTGCCCAACGGCTGTTGACCTATGTCATGGTTCTCTTTATTGGCATTAGCATCACCTTCTTTTTGCCGCGCTTTATGCCCAGCGACCCGATTGAAGGGTATATTGCACAGATGCAAAATCAAGCCGGTCAGTCGATGGAAGCCGAAACTGTTGAAGAACTGCGCGCCTCGCTCAAACAACTGTATGGGCTAGAGGGCAGCTTATTCAGCCAATATGTGCGCTACCTGGAACGGGTGCTGCTCCGCTTTGACTTTGGACCATCCTTCACCTCGTTTCCGCGCCCCGTGTCCGAGATCATCTTTACTGCCCTGCCGTGGACGCTGGGGTTGTTGATCGTCACGACAATTTTGTCATGGACGCTGGGCAATCTGATCGGGTTGGTCGCGGGTTATTTTCATAACAACCGCTTTGCCACGCTGCTCGAAGTCTTTGGCGTTGTCCTCTACCCCATTCCCTATTACATTTTGGCCTTGATGCTGATCCTGCTCCTGGCCTATACGTGGAAGATCTTCCCGCTCTCCACCACCATTCGCTCTGGGGCATCGTTCAGCACCATTCTCTACAACTCGGCGCTACCGGCGCTGACGTTGATCACTGCCGGCTTTGGCTGGAACATCCTCAGCATGAAATCGCTGGCCTTCGCTACTAAAGAAGAACCGTATGTCACCTTTGCCCGGCTCAAAGGCGTGCCGCATTGGACGCGCATGACCAGCTATGTCTTTCGCACGGCGCTCCTGCCCCAAGTAACGGCGCTGGTGCTTTCGCTGGGGACGATCTTCAATGGCGCGCTGCTGACGGAGATGTTGTTTTCCTATCCGGGCTTGGGCTTGGTAATGCGCACCGCCGTGGGCAGCGGCGATTACAACTTGCTCTATGGCGCAATTACGATGACGATCATTGCCGTTTCCACGGCGGCGCTCGTCATTGATTTGATCTATCCGTTATTTGACCCGCGGATTCGGTATCGGTGACAGGAGATTGAACCAATGCCCATGACCTTGCCACTTGAAACCAAAATCCGCATCGAACTTGAAGAAGGCGTACCAGTCATGCGTGCGCCCACAACTGTGCAAAAACGCATCCAGCTTTTGATCCAGAAAGAACGCGAATCAACCTTGACGACGCGTGAAGAAAAAGAACTAACACGCTATGAAGAACTAGATGATTATCTCAGCTTCATCAATCGTATGGTGCGTAACCTGGTCTTAGAAGCTGTTTGAAAAGTCGCGTTCAGTGGCCGCAAGAGTGCCGGGGACTGGCCAGGAACTATCTGGTCATGAGGGCGTTTCCTGGCCAGTCCCCGGCACTCTTGCTAGTTGTCCACTTTTTAACCAGTTTCTTATATCCAAGGGCCGTACCGACAGATGCCGCATAAAATCCTGCGCGCACGAAATACAGGCAATTCTTATGAGTAAACAAAGTACAACGGCGCAACTTGAACGACTCAAGCTCAACTTGCGCCTCAAATTGGGGATCACAATCCTGGCGATCTTTGCGATTGCCAGCTTTACTCTGCCCTTTTTCACCACGGTCGATCCGTCACAGCAGGGCACCTATCTCAAGAGCATGCCCATCAGTTGGCAACACCCGCTGGGGACAAATTCGCAAGGGCAGGACATCTTTTGGTTTCTCGTCTTCGCCGTGCGCAATTCGCTGGCCCTGGGCATTGCCGTCAGCTTGTGTGTCACCGCAATTTCGACGCTGGTTGGACTGAGCGCCGGCTACATCGGCGGCTGGTATGAACGGGCTGTGATGTTGCTGATCGACTCGTTTATCACGATTCCCGTGCTGCCGATTTTGATTGTGCTGGGTGCGCTGGTGCGTGGCCGCACGTCGTTTGTGATCGTGGGGCTACTGCTGGTGATCTTTGGCTGGGCGTGGGGAGCGCGCACAGTGCGATCGATGGCGCTGTCGATTCGCGAGCGCGAGTTTGTCAATATGGCGCGCTTTTCCGGGGCGCGCACCTTCGACATTATCACCCGTGAAATCTTCCCCTATGTCTACGCCTATATGATTGTCGGCTTTATCAATACTGTCCTCTTCGCCATCAACACCGAAGCGGCGCTGGCGGTGATCGGTCTTTCCAAAGTGGAAGTGCCGACGCTGGGGTCGATCATCTTTTGGGCGCTCAGTTACAACGCCCTCTTTATCGGCCAAACCACCTGGATCGTCGCGCCGATTATGGCGACGGTGCTGCTCTTTTTGGGGCTGTTTCTCACCTCGACCGGTTATAACGAACTGTTTGCGGCAAGACGGGGGCGCGCATGATTCATTTAGATAACGTTGTTGCGACCTACACCACCCAGCGCGGCCAAGTCAACGCGGTGGATGGCATCAGCCTGACCATTCCCGACGGTATCATTCTGGGCATTGCGGGGGAATCGGGCTGTGGCAAAAGCACCTTGATGAAGGTCATTTACGGCGACATTGGCTATCCGCTCTCGCTGGCGGTGGGGAAGGTGCGTTATGGTTTTGCCGACAAGGGCGGCCAGGAAGTGACCAGCCAAACCATCCAGCGCGAGTGGTTTCGCCGCATCTCCTACATCCCCCAAAGCTCGATGAGTTCATTGAACCCGGTGTTACGCATTCGCAAACAATTTGTCGATTTTCTGCCCCCCGGCGAGAACAAGACGCTGGTGCTGGAAAAGGTGCGCGACTATGTCAAGCAGTTGGGGCTGCCCGCCGAAGCGCTTGACGCCTATCCCCACCAACTCTCCGGCGGGATGCGCCAGCGTATCATGGTGGCGATGGCGACCTTCTTCCGCCCCGAAATCATCCTGGCCGACGAGCCGACCACGGCGCTCGACGTGGTGGTGCAGAAGGGCATTCTGCTCCTACTTATGGAGTTGCAGGAGCAGATGAAGAACACGATCATCTTTGTGTCGCATGACATGGGGGTGCATTTCCAGATCACCCACAAGATGTTGATCATGTATGCGGCCAAGGCGGTGGAGTTTGGCGACTCGGAAAGCATCTTCCACGAGCCGTTGCACCCCTACACCCGCATGTTGATCAACGCCCTGCCCACCATCGGCGACACCCACACGCGCCAGGGGGTGGCCGGTCGCCCGCCCAGCCTGTGGGAGCCGCTACAAGGCTGCCGCTTTGCCGCCCGTTGTCCGCTGGCGACGGCGTTATGTCGATCCGTGGAACCAGCCTTTGTCGAGGTGAAGCCGGGTCATTTTGCCGCCTGTCACTATACCGATAGCCAGGTGGGGAGCAGCGCGCAAGTAGGACAGCCGGTAAAATTACATGAGGTGGCGGCATGAAAACAATTCTCAAAACCGAGGGCTTGAACAAAACTTACCGGCTCGGCACCTTCCCGCGCCGGGTGAGCATCAACGCCCTGGACGATGTAACCTTCACTGTCGCCAGTGACGAGCCGGTTATCGCTAGTGTAGTGGGCGAATCTGGCAGTGGCAAGACGACGCTCGCCAAGGTGATCTTGCGGCTGATCGAGCCGAATGCCGGGCAGGCGGTTGTTTATGATCGCGTGGTGGCCGGTCGCGGACAAAAGCCGGAGCAGACCGAATATCTCCGCACCGTGCAGCCGATCTTTCAAAACCCCTTTGAAGCCTTTAGCAGTTACCGCACGGTCGATGCCTATCTTTATGAAACCGCCACCCGCGTCAGTAAACTGGACGAGGCAGCGGCGCGCACGGCCATGAGCGAAGCGTTGAGTGCGGTGGGTCTCAAGCTGGCGGATGTGGAGGGCAAGTATCCCAACCAATTCTCCGGCGGCGAACTCCAACGCGTCTCGATTGCACGGGCGCTGATCCCGCGCCCCAACATCATCATCGCCGACGAGCCGGTCAGCATGATCGACGCGTCGTTGCGGATGAACATTGTCAATCTCTTTCTGACGCTGAAACAGGATTACAAAACCAGCTTTCTCTACATCACCCACGATCTCGCCACCGCCTATTACATTAGCGACTATATCGCCGTCATGTACCGCGGGACGATTGTCGAATTTGGCCGGGCGCGCACCGTGCTGGCCGAGCCGAAACATCCTTACACCCAACTGCTGCTCGATTCGATCCCGTCGCTCAAATACAAATGGTCGCGCCGGAACTTTGTCGCGTCGGATCTGGAAACCAAGGAGTACCAGTTCAAGGGCTGCAAATTCTACAACCGCTGCCCCCTGGCCCAGGAAGTCTGTAAACACCAGCGGCCCCCGGCGCTCAAAAAAGACGATGGCCGCGAGGTCTATTGTCATTTTGCTTAAACTACGCCAACGATAGGAGAGTAATGATCAATGAGCGACTTTACCGTGTTCGACGTGGTCTTTCCGCCCGCGGCCAAGCAACGGGTGATCGTCAACACCGATGCCAAGAACGAGGCCGACGACCAATATGCAATCGTGCAGGCGGTGCTGACGCCCTCCTTTGAGTTGCATGGCATTATTCCCGCCCATTTTGGCACGGCCAAGTCGGCCACCAGTATGCAGGACAGCTACGATGAGACCATGTTGCTCCTGCGGCTCATGGGACTGGAAGGTGCGGTACGGGTCGAAGCTGGCGCAACACACGCCATGCCGGATGAAGCGACCCCGGTTGACTCCCCCGGCGCGCGGCTGATCATTGCGGAGGCGATGAAGGACGATGAGCGACCGCTGCATATCGCCTTCTACGGGCCGCTCACGGATATGGCCTCCGCCCTTCGTCTGGAGCCGCAGATCGAACAGCGGAATATTCGTGTGATCTGGATTGGCGGCGGCGCTTGGCCCAGCGGTGGCCGCGAGTACAACCTTTCCAATGACATTCACGCCGCCAATGTGGTGATGAAGTCGAATTTGACGGTCTGGCAGGTGCCGAGAAGCACTTACCGGACAATGGGCGTCACCTACGCTGAACTGATCGAGAAAGTCTACCCCCAGGGCGAAATTGGCAAATACCTGGTCGAGCAGCTCTTGGCGCACAATGCGAAGACACGCCCAGAGATGGAATACCGTTCGCTGGGGGATTCCCCCTGTATCGGCATCATTATGGACCCTGAGTGTGGCGCCTTCTCGTGGCGTCCCGCTCCGACGTTTGACCAGCAGATGCACTACATCCACAGCGGTCAGTACCGCCCCATCCGCGTCTACGAGAATGTGAACACCCGTTTCATCCACGAGGATCTTTTCGCGAAGCTGGCGCAGTTCATTCGACGTGGGTCAAGACTTTAGTTGAGTGACTGTCTAATTTTTAAGGATTCAAGCGGTCTATCAATGGCGTTCTGCTGTTCAAAGCGAACAGATTTCATCTCGTTCCCACGGAGACCGTGGGAACCAGTAGCTAACCTTCATGAAGTATAAAGTCTAGCTGAAGGAACACAAGTAATGACAACGAATCAACCAGTACAAATCGAACAATGGGGTATCTTTGAAGTCGTACTCAACGGCAGCGCCGCCGGTAATCCTTTCCTGGATGTCGAACTGACGGCCCAATTTTCCTACAAGCACCGCACCATTGAAGTTGACGGCTTTTATGATGGCGATGGCATCTATCGTGTGCGCTTTATGCCCGATACCCAGGGCGAGTGGCGCTATCGCACCCAGAGCAATCGCGCCGAACTGAGTGGGGTGGAAGGCGCTTTCACCTGTGTTGCCCCCAGCGCCGGCAATCACGGGCCGGTGAGTGTGACCAACACCTACCACTTCACCTACGCTGACGGCACGCCCTACAAACAGATCGGCACCACCTGTTATGTCTGGAATCTCCAAGGGGAAGAACTAGAGGCGCAGACGTTGGCAACGCTGGCGCAGGCCCCCTTTAACAAGATCCGTTTCTGCGTCTTCCCGAAACATTATCGCTACAACGAGAACGAGCCGGCGCAGTACCCCTTCCCTTGTCTCTCTAAAGGGAGCAGCAAGTGGCTGGGCAGTAACAAGAGCGAAATCCGCCAAGGGTGGCGCTTTGACTTTGAGCGCTTTGAACCGGCCTATTTCCAACACCTGGAACAACGGGTGGGCCAACTGCGCGACCTGGGCATTGAGGCCGATCTGATCCTCTTCCACCCTTACGACCGTTGGGGCTTTTCCACCATGACGGCTGAACAGGATGATCGCTACCTGCGTTACGTGGTGGCGCGGCTGGCGGCCTATCGCAACATCTGGTGGTCGATGGCCAACGAGTTTGATCTGATGGACGACAAAAAGATGGCAGATTGGGATCGCTTCTTCCATGTCGTGCAGGCGAGCGACCCCTATCAACACCTGTGCTCGATCCACAATTGTCGCGTCTTTTACGACCATAGCAAACCGTGGGTCACGCACCAGAGCATTCAACATCGCGATCTGACCCTTACCAACACCTGGCGCGAGCAGGCCAAAAAGCCGGTCGTGGTCGATGAGTGCGCCTATGAAGGCAACATCCCCATGGGCTGGGGGAATATCTCGGCACGGGAGATGGTGCATCGCTTCTGGGAAGGCACGGCCCGCGGCGGCTATGTCGGCCACGGCGAAACCTATCTCCACCCCGAAGCGATCCTCTGGTGGGCCAAAGGGGGCGTGTTGCATGGCGAAAGCGCCCCGCGCCTCGCCTTCCTGCGTCAGATTTTGGAAGCGGGGCCGGTCGAAGGGTTGAATCCCGCGGAGGGCGTCCTGCGGATGCACCCCTGCGCCGGCAAGGAGCATGAGTATTACCTGATCTACCCCGGCGTCTCGCAACCGGCGCTGCTGGAAATCACTCTGCCGGAAGGTGAAGAATACCAGGCGGAGGTGGTCGATACATGGGGCATGACGGTCACCCAAAGCAAGGAAACCTACAGTGGACGAGTGGACATTTCCTTGCCGGGGAAGGCGTATCATGCGCTGATTCTGCGGCGGGTTCGCTGAGAATATAACAACGAAAGTCATGCCACAGCAATATCACCGCGAATCATTGGGATTAGCGAATCGTTTCGGAAAAATTCGCTAATCCCAATGATTCGCGGTGATATGACCAGCCCCGCCCTCTTCCAAATGCAACCGCTCATACTCAACTCTGCCTCACTTCTCGCTTGATCCACACCAGCCATTGTAACAATTCTTGTAGCACTTCTTGTAGCGTTTAGTTGCTGTTATGCGCACTACTTTTGTGGTGAAATAGAATTATCAAACGACAGAGTACGTCGCCGGAGTGAGAGCCGCAGCACTTGGCTCAGTCCACCTGGGAAACGGTTGTCAAAATGTTGGGGCAACAGGAGATCGAAGCCGAAGTCACGGTGTGGCGAACCGCCACCTGGGGAAATTAATGGAATCACAAACAAGAGGAGAGTTTTATGAACAACTTATTTGGCGCCTACAATGAATATGAGCTAACCCAACAACGCCTTGCCGAACGACGCCAGGAAGCGGCGCGCTGGCGAGCGGTTCGTAGCGCCCAAACGCCAGGGAACTTTTGGCGATTTCTACACCAACTCCGTTTCCTCTTCAGCATGGAGTCACGCGTCATCACCTGGTCGCCACGACCGGCGCCGGTTGACAAAGCGCTCTATGGCTGAGAGGACATAGAGCCATGAAAAACAGCATAGCAGCCATTTGTTGACCCATCGGTGACGCCGGTGGGTCTTTGTTTTTTGGGCGCAGTTCAAGTTTGGGGTGCGAGACCTGTCAGGTTTCCAAAAACCTGACAGGTCTGCCCCAGGTTGAAAGAGACCCTTTATTATTTTTTGGCGATTTTACGAAATAACACAAATTCAGTATGATTAGGCTCTATCGTTCTTTATCCAACAGGTAACAGGTTACCGGCGATAACACCGGCCTGCTTACCCATGCGCCACAAGCGCGTAGAAACAAACCGAGGTAAACGATGAGTGCTACCGAACTCCCCATGCGCATTGCGCTCGGTCAGACCAACCAACTGACCGATGAGATCATCACCTTTGCCCACCAGACGGGCATCACCGACATTCAGTTCAACATGTTTCACGGTTCGCCTCACCTGTCCGGCGACAGCAGTTGGGAGTATATGGATTTAGTGCGGTTGCGCACCAGTTGTGAAGATGCCGGCTTGCGGCTCAATGCCATTGAAAATGTTCCGATCAAGTTCTATGACAAAGCGATGCTCGGCCTGCCCGGTCGCGATGAGCAGATCGAGAACATGCGCAAGACGATCCACAACATGGGTCGTGCCGGGATTCCGATCTTTGGCTATCACTTTGTCGTCCTGGGCGTCTGGCGCACCTCCAACACGGCCCGCGCCCGTGGCGGCGCGCACACGACCGCCTTTGACTATGAATTAGCCAAGAATGCGCCGGCCGCCTTTGGTCGCGAATACACCGACGAAGAGATGTGGGCGAACTACGAATATTTTATCAAAGGCATCCTGCCCGCCGCCGAAGAAGCTGGAGTGAAACTGGCGCTCCACCCCGATGACCCGCCCGTGCCGTCGCTGGGTGGCGTGGCGCGCATTATGCGCAGTCACGAAGCCTTCAAGCGGGCAATGGAACTTGGCAACAGTCCCAACCACGGTCTCGACTTCTGTGTCGGCTCCTGGTCGGAGATGAGTCCTGATGAGTGCCTCACCGGTCTACGCTACTTTGCCGAACGGGGCAAGATTTTCTATGTCCACTTTCGCGATGTGCTGGGGTCGGTGCCCAACTTCCGCGAAGCCTTTATCGGCGAGGGCAATCTCAACATGTTCAAAGTGATGAAAACCCTTAAGGATCACAACTTCAAGGGCTTCCTGATCGACGACCATGTGCCGCGCATGGTCAACGACAGTGGCTGGGTCGGCCTCAGTCGCGCCTTTGCCAATGGGCAGATGGTGACGATGTTGGAGTTGCTCAATAGTGGAGCATTAGCAAACTGAATTAGTTACCACGGATAGGAAGGAGCACAGATAGAAAAAACATCCGTGCTCCTTCCTATCCGTGGTAACTGAATTTTCATCGAAAGGATCGACAAACGGCTTATGAGTATTTTAAGTACAGAAGATCATGCCTTTTGGGAAGAGAACGGCTACCTGATTGTACCTAATGTGGCGCCCAAAGCCGATTTGGATGCCGTAGTCGATGTTATTTGGGACTTTTTACAGATGGATCGCAATGATCCGGAAACCTGGTATAGCCAACCGCCGTGGCATAGTCGCGCCGGGATGGCCCATGTCTACCATCACCAGGCGCTGTGGAACAATCGCCAGGCGCCACGCATTCATCATGCGTTTAGCGAACTCTTTGGCACGGAGAAGCTATGGGTTAGCTTGGATCGCGCTAACATGAACCCGCCGGCGCGCCCGGATTGGGATTACCAGGGCTTTATTCACTGGGACTTTGACCCGCTCACCTGGCCGATTGGGTTGCGTGTGCAGGGCGTCCTCTGCTTGACCGACACCGACGAGGCGCAAGGCGGCTTTCAGTGCATCCCCGGATCACACAAACAAGTGCCGGAAATCGTGGCGCGTCAACAGCCGGGTGCGAATCTGCGCAGCCCCGACATCACCGGCATGACGGTCAAACACCTGGGCGGCAAGGCCGGCGATCTTATTATCTGGCACACGGGTCTGCTCCACGGCAACGGGCGCAACCAGACTGATCGCCCCCGGCTGGCGCAATACATCAGCATGTTCCCCGCCAAGCCCAATGACGAAGCCAACCGCCAGGCCCGCATCGCTTCCTGGCGCAACCGCACCGCCCCCGGTTCGTTCCCTGTGGATACCGCTCGCCGCTGGGAAGAGACGCATTATGAGACGGCGCAACTGACAGCGTTGGGGGAGAAGTTGTTAGGGTTAACGCCGTGGTAGCATGTGGGCCATAGTCTTACATTGCGTAATCTGAATTCCATTTTTCATGGCGGCAAAGCGCATAACCTTCTTCTTACACCTATGAGAACAGGACGAAACAGGTGAGAAAAGTATAATACTTTCGTCACCTGTTTCCTGGAAATAGTTGCGCATGGCGGGCTAAGGTGCGAATTGCAAGAGGAAGGGAAGCAAAGATGGCCCAAACAGATAGCCTGCTAATCCCACTGTGGTAAGCAGCGCGATGGTGGTTGGTACAGTGGCCCAACGAAGATCACGTTTGTATTGATTGTAAAGGTTATGTAACTCTGCCTGGAGCTTTTCGTTGTTTTGTCGCAGGATGTACATCTGTTCAGCTACGGCTTGGGCTACGCTGATCTGGCTTTCCAGAGTATTGATTCTACCAACTAGGCTGCTTGTTTGCTGCTGAATTCCGTTGATGCGTTCATTGAGATCGCTATGAATGCTTTCGGCTGCCAGCCATGCGTCATTCTTTGCTTGCGTGGCTCGTGCCTCCAAAGCTTGCCACTGCCGTTCATTCGTGTTGGTCGATGCTTGCAGAGACTGCGCCACGTCAACCTGTAGCTTTTGCAGTGCAGCGTATGACTGTTGCACTTGCCCTTGCAGTATAGTTGAAAGTCGCCGAGAACGATTTGCTGCTTGCCACTTTGTACCGCCTGCCACAGTAGCGCTAATACCAACTGTTGGTACGTTTGATAACGTTCTGCAAAGCCTTTGAGCAAAACTTCTGCTTCTGTTGTTGGTTGAATTCGACCAGACGCTTGTTGCTGGCAGCGCTTCTGAATCACGGGGTCTGCGAGTAACTCGTTGAGAGCTTCAACAGCATTGCCCTGTTGAATATCTTGGTAGGCAAATGGATAATAGGTGTAACCGTGTTTGACTAAGGCGCGGATCCTTCGCCTTTCCGCAATAAAGCGGATAAGTCGATTAGGGCGATGATGAGTATAGCCTTCAATTTCGATTGCATAACGTTTTTGCCCTTCCAGTACAAAATCAATGCGCTGCCCTTTCTTCCCAAAGCGCACTTGCGGTTGTAAATGGGTGAGAGTAGATAGACCAAAGGTCGGCACAAAAACCTTTTCAACAAAAAGACGTTCTGCAAAGTGTTCATCCTCAACCGTCTCCCCATACAATCCCTTTTTTGGCGGCTTACCAGTCTTTGGATCAGGGTAATGCGCTTTGGCATAGAGCTTGTGTGTGGTGAAATAATCATCAACGGAGAGAAATGCCATTTGTGATAATGGTGATGGGTCATTAAGCCTGGCAAACAGGGTTTGATCGACACAATACCAGTGGTCGATCCAGGTGTAAGCACCTTCAACATAATCTAGCGATTTGTGACTTTCTTCCAAGATCATGGCATCGGGTAAAAGTTGATGGGCAAGTCGTAGAACAGCGTTGCGCACCGGCATCGGTAATTCGGCCAATGGCTCCAGTGTATTACCACGCTTACCCAGCAAGGTAATTCCACATAGATGGTAGGCAATCTGCCAAAGATCCACAGCAACTCCTAGCGTTATGGTAGATTTCATTACATACAGTGGTGTAGAGGCGATGATGTCGTTGTCAATAAGGGGTTCGATGCACCAAGTGGCTTAGATTCTATCATGAGAAGTTTACAGGTAACATACGTAGATTTACGGAGAAAACATTGTTCGATCAACTTGCACCTTAATCAACGAAGCACCCCAAGCCGCCGAGGGCATCTACCATGCCATCCAGGAAGTGTGTGGGTGGTGGCCGTGAACCAACGGATTCTAGACCGCAACGGATTAGTTGTCGCCGGCAGGTTGTGGCTGGTTAACCCAGGCAGTTTCGTATGTTGGCGTAGTGTTCAGGATACGTTACGATCTTATCGATCCCGTAACCAATCCGTTGCTGTCTAGAATCCGTTGATCCGATGCTGCTACACGACTAGATTCGCAAGAAGCGGACATCCAATTGCGTCGGTGCGAAATTGGCGAGGATCGCCAGGCGGCAACCCGTTTCGCGCTGCGCCCAGCGGAGCTTTTCGGTGTGGGTAGCAGTGATCCGGTCGAGGGCAACGGTGGCTAATAGCACTTTCTGATCCACCACCATGAGCCGCGTCGGGCGCATGGCAACGAACTGGCCGGCATACGTCAATGGGAGTTCACGCAAGAAGAGAAACGGGACACCCACATGCGCCAACTCAATCCGGGTAGCGCGCCGGTAGACCTTATGCCAGAAACCAGTTCCCAGCGTAAAATGTACGGTGTACAGTGCATCCAACACCTGGTTCGTCAACGCAGGATAGAGCAATGTCGGATCGACCGGCCGCCGCATGGGTGAACGCTGCCGGCTGCTCAAAAAATTCGGCAAGCGATCATACTGCATCGACCTTCCCCCAAAGTTCATGATGAAACCGAGTTCGGCGTTAGTCACAGCCAGATAGGAGAGCAGTTGCGCTTGGTGGAGCGACGTAATCTGCGGCGTTGCCTTTAAGTCAAGCTGGACAGCGCCATTCGCTAGGGTGAAATCCGGTCGGTATTCGCCAATTTGTTGGTTGCGATAGTAGATATAGTAGGTGTGCTGGCGCAGAAAGGGAACATGGTCAGCTTCCAATCCAGCCGTCACCGCGGTTTCATAATGCGCTTCCGGGTGTCCACCCCCCAACGCTTTGTGAATCCGAAAGCCCAATCCGCGCAAATAGTAGGTGAGATCCTTGTGGAGTAGCTCTGCCATTGTGTTCCATCTTTCCCATCGTGCGAAGGAAATGCCAACTGCTACTACTTTACGGTAAGGCAGCCAACTGGCCTAGCGACAAATGGCCGGTACATCATGCGACAACTGTCAAGTAAGCGACCCAGAACGTGGGTGGTGGCCGTGAAACAGCGGATTCTAGACAGGAACGGATTGGTTGTCGCCAGTAGGTTGTGGCTAGTTAATCCAGGTAGTTTCTTAATCCGGTGTAGCGTCCAAGCTACCGAGGCGCTTGTCGCTCCTGAAACTAATCCGTTCCTGTCTAGAATCCGTTGTTCTGGTGCTGCCCCCACAACTCCGTCTTCTCTCTTACCATTTGCCCCAAATTCATTTTTATCGTACAATATTTTTGTATAAAACATTACATTTCCCAAAGTAAACAAAGACCGTGGCGAACAGCATGACTTCGCCCGTCGATGCTTGTTAGCGACAGCCGGACAAATGCGTTTTGCTGGAAACGCATTTGCGTGTAGGCGCTGTGGCGCGAGCAAGTGGGAAATAATTGTTGTCGATATTCCCATCTTCTTGGGATCCCTATCAGTTCGCCATTCGTGATGCCAAGGGCGGACCGGCATGACAAGCGCTTTGCCGCGCCCTGCTCTTGGTCTTGCAAAAAGTAGGTCGTTGTTATGTATTGGAAACGGCTCAAGATTGTCGTTGTTATCTGTCTTTCTTTGTTTGCCATCGAATGGTTGGCGACGCAACCGCCTATGGTGGCGACAGCGGCGCCCATAACAGTCTCAAGTCCGCTCACCGCCTATATCCTTCAATTGCGAGAACCACCCCTGGCCACCTATCGTGGCGGTCTTGCCGACTTACCGGCCACCAGCCTGGTCAGCACCGGCGCCAAGAAACTCGATGTCAAGACCGCCGCCAGTCAACGCTATCGTGCTTATCTGGCCGAACGACAAGAGCGCTACCGGCAGATGATTGAGGCGCAGATAGGGCGTCCGGTCACGGTCATGTATCACTATGATATTGTCTTTCATGGGATGGCCCTGCTGTTGACTCAAGAAGAAGCGGCGCAGGTGGCCGGGATTGACGGGGTGATCAATGTGCAGAAGGATCACTTACGTCGCCCCCTTGCCACAAACCGCAACGTTCTGCCACAGGATACGATCCCGGCCTTTCTCCAGGCGCCGACGGTCTGGAATGACACGAAAGGCGACGGCGTGATCATCGGCGTGATCGACTCCGGCATCTGGCCCGAACACCCTTCCTTTGCCGATGATGGCTCCTATCCACCCCCTGCCGATTGGCATGGCGAATGTACGCCGCCGCGCGATAACTCCCTGCCCTACACCTGCAACAACAAACTGATTGGCATTCAATACTTTCTCACTGCCTACGCAACGATCGGCGGTTACGATGGTCTCTACTACTCCGGGCGTGACGATAGCGGCCACGGCACCCACACCGCTTCGACCGCCGCCGGCAATGAAAACGCCGCCGTCACCCTCTATGATCTGCCGCGCGGCACCGTTTCCGGCATTGCCCCGCGGGCGCGCATTGCATCCTACAAAGCCGTCGGCCCCTACGGCGGGATGCGCGCCGATCTCACCGCCGCCATTGAAAAGGCAGTGGCCGATGGCGTCGATGTCATCAATTACTCGCTCGGCAGCAACTATGCGCGTGATCCCTGGAAGGCGGTCGATGCCCAGGCGTTTTTGGGTGCGTTGGAGGCCGGGGTCTTTGTGGTGACGGCCAACGGCAACGACGGTCCAGCCGAAGCCAGCGTCGGCGCACCGGCCAATGCGCCGTGGGTGACAGCCGTGGGCGCCAGTTATGCCAACCGCATCTATTTGAGTGAATTGACGTTGCGCGCCAGCAGTGGCGCCACGTTAACGGGTATCTATGGCGCAAGCATCACTGCCGGCATTACCGATTTTCGCCTGGTGCCAGGGCAACAAGTGGGTGGCAATCCCAAAGCGGTTGATGGCGCCTGTGCTGCCCCCTTTGCCGCCGCTAGTTTTCAGAAAACCGATGTGGTTTTCTGTCGTGGGGGCGGCGTCACCCCGTTGGCCGTGGGTAACTTTGTCCAGGCCGGGGGCGCCGGCGCGTTGCTGCTCTACAACCCCAACCAGGCGGTTGACCAGCGCGCCGAACTCAATGCCATCCCAGCCGTGCAATTATCAGCGGCGGGTGGGCAGGCCATTGAACAATTCATGGCTGCCCGTCCGGTTGAGACCATCTGGGTGAGCTTTACGGAAGGCCAGCCGGTCTTTGCGCCCGATCCCCGCGTGCCGGTCGATAGGGTCTTGACCTCCAGCGCGCGTGGCCCCAACTTTAACGAAAGCGTCAAACAGTATATTGATGTCATAAAACCCGATCTAACCGCGCCGGGCGTTCACATTCTAGCCGGCGCGTCGCCCCACTATGTCGCTGCGGTGCAGGATCGCGTTGGGCAATATGGCGCGCAGGAACAGCTTTTCAAGGTGGCGCAAGGCACGTCGATGGCGAGTCCCCATGTAGCCGGGGCGGCGGCGTTGTTGATCGCCCTGCACCCGGAGTGGACGCCCAGCGAAGTGCGTTCGGCGCTCATGACCACAGCTTATGCCGGTGGGCAACAGGCGCGCGGGGCAGATGGCGATCACTCGGCCACAGCCTTCGACCAGGGTTCAGGGCGACTGGCTGTGGCAAACGCAGCACGGGCCGGGCTGGTTCTCGACGAAAGCGCCGACCGTTTTGCCGCCGCCAACCCGGCCAACGGCGGCGACCCGGCAACGCTCAACCTACCTGGCTTCACCTATGCCAATTGTCGGCAAAGCTGCACCTGGACACGCACGCTCCGCAGCACCCAAGCGGTGGCCGTGACTTGGACGGCAACAATCAACGCCGATCCCCAGCTATCCGTGCGGATCGAGCCAAGCCGCTTTACGCTAGCCGCCGGCGCTACCCAAACGCTCACCGTCACGGCCAATGTTCGTGGTCTATCATCTGCTGCTTGGCGCTTCGGGCAACTGCTGCTGACGCCAAACAACGCCGATGTTATGGAAGCGCACTTCCCCGTCGCCGTGCGCCCCGCTTCTTGATGAGGCGAGTCATGCTTTGTTGACCGCCGCCCTTTCTGGTATAATGGAGACCATTCGATTGAACAGAAAGGAGTTAGCTATGGTTCAGATTACCATTGAGTTACCCGATGATCTCTATGCCCGCTTGGTCGTCGAGGCGGAACGGCAGGGCATCACGGTTGAGCAATTAATCGTTGATATCCTGACCCAATATCTGGCAACGCTCGACGAGCAAGAGGCCGCCGCGGCGGCAGCCGCCGAAGCGGAAAACAACCAATAAGCAGCAAGCAACAGCGCAAGCGATAAGGATCGCCACCATGAGCATCATTCGACGTGTCGAAGTTCACGCCTTCACCTTTGAGAAGGAAAACCTGGGCCTGGGCAAGCACTCAGCCGCCGGCGTTGGCAACCTGATCTATCTGCCCGGCGGCAAACTCAAAACACAGCGCTTTGCGGTGCGCATCCTTTGTGACGACGGCGCGCAGGGCGAGTATGTCACCCACTGGGTGGGGACGCCTTCAACGCTCGGCCAGGTGCAGATGTTGGCCCCCAACCTGCTCGGTCGCGACCCGGAGGAACGCGAACTCATCTATGATGACCTGAAACGGGAAGTGCGCGCCTATGACCACATGGGCCACGGGCCGCTCGATATTGCACTCTGGGATCTGGCGGGGAAGAAGTACAACGTGTCGGTGGCGCGGATGTTGGGCGCCTTCCGCAAGCGGCTGCCCACCTATGCCAGCACCTACCACGCCCAGGAAGAGCCGGGTGGCATGGACACGCCGGAGGCAATGGCTGACTTTGCCTTGGCCTGTAAGGAGCAAGGCTTCCCCGGTTTTAAGATCCACGGCTGGCACAACGGCGATGCCAAACGGGAGGCGCGCGCCGTCTTGCTGACCCGTGAACGCGTCGGTGACGACATGCGGCTCATGGTCGATCCGGCTTGCCAACTGCGCACTTTCCTGGATGCACTCTATGTCGGCTACGCCTGTGATGAGGCCAACTACTTCTGGTATGAAGACCCTTATCGCGACAGTGGCGTCTCGGCCATCGGCCACCAACGGCTACGCGAAAAACTTAAAACACCGATCCTGGTCAGCGAACATGTGCGCGGGTTGGAGCAGAAGGCCAGTTTCCT
Organism: Caldilinea sp. CFX5; assembly: GCA_021405325.1. The sequence continues at coordinate 124,735 of QWII01000011.1, forward strand.
GATTGCCGGCGGCTGCGACATGATCCACGCCGACCCTGAGTATGACATGGGCATTACCGGCGCCATGAAGATTGCCCATCTCTGTGAAGCGCTGGGGCTGGATGTGCAGATGCACGCCTGTGGTCCGGCCCATCGCGCCGTGATCGCCGCCATCCGCAACACCCACTTCTACGAAATGGCGCTCGTGGGGCCGGGCATGCCCAACTTGGTGCCGCCAGTCTACACCTGTGGCTACTCCGATCAGCCCGAAGACCTGGGCGCTGATGGCTGTGTTCCCGTGCCGGATGGGCCGGGGCTTGGCGTGCGCTATGACTGGGACTTTATCGAGCGCAACCGCACCGCACTGTTTGTGTTTGAATAGACAACTCACCCCTCCTACCCAGTTTGGGGAGGGAACCATTGTGCGCACGACAGTTCCTCCCCCATGCTGGGCTTCGACGTGAGTTCAGCCGAACGGGAGGTTAGGAGAGGTGTGCCAGTCTATAGTTCCGCTTTCTCGTTTCGCCTACCACTACCCCATCCTACCAACGATAAGCCACCCATAACCTCAACATCGGACGCATTTCGGACGCACACTTGTTATACTCGCCAACGCAGCGGTGAGCATGGCTGGTGGCGTCTATTGGCATCCTTCATTGGAGCGCCGTAGGCCGAAGTGGTTGACCGGCTGCGGGGGAGCAGAGGCGCGAACGCCGGCTATGCACTCACTGCCCAAAATCGTAACTTTTCATTGCAATCAACAAGGAAATCGATCATGAAACGCAGCTTCGCTTCTCTGTTTTTCGGGCTTTTGCTTTGTTTATGTGGCAGTGTGCTGGTTGCGCTAACCACTGGCCGTGGACAAGTGCTGGCGCAAACCCCGCCGGCGATGCAAGCCACCACCCTGGCGGTGTTGAATGTACGCAGCGGCCCCAGCACCTCCTTTGCTGTTCTCGGTCAGTTGGCCGTTGGCGCCACAGTGCCGGTGACTGGACGCACGCCGGAGGGCCAAGAACGCTGGTGGCAGATTGTCTACCCGGCCGGCAGCGGGCAGCGCGCCTGGATCATCGGGCGCGACGATCTGGTGCAGGTGAGCAATCCGGGGTTGGTGGCGGTCGTGACTGCGCTGCCGGTCGCCCCTGAGCCGCTGGCGACCAGTAGCATCCCGGCGCCACAGTTGACACCATTATTACAGATCTCTAATGCCGAATTGCGGGTGACGCGCTTCTCCCCCGATGGCGCGCAGCTTGCCACCGCCAGCGGTAATCACACCTCGTTCGGCGTTAAGCTACGGCGCACGGCAGATGGCGCCCTGGTGCGTGACTTTACCCAATACAGCGGGATCGTTTGGGATGTGGCTTTCTCGCCGGATGGGCAATGGCTGGCATCGGCGGCCGATGATCAGCAGGGGCAATCCTTGCGCGTCTGGCGGCTGCGCGATGGGGCGCCGGTGACACTGGTTGGCTTGCCGACGGGTAAACACTCCTTCTACGCTGTGGCCTTCTCGCCCGATGGTCGCTTCCTGGCGGCCAGTGGCTACGCGCAAGCAGGCAGCAGCAAAAGCCTGAATGGCGCCATCTGGCTCTTGGACACCAGCAATTGGCAACTCCGGCAGGTGCTATCCGCTTTTGGGCAAAACAGCACGCTCCTCGCCTTTACGCCAGATAGCCGCCTGCTAGTGACAGATGGCGTCCCCGATGGCGTGGTGCGCATCTGGCAATTGAGCGATTGGCGTCTGCTGCGCAGCTTTACGGCCGGTCGGCTGGGGGGGCGTGGCGTGGCCGTTGCGCCCGACGGCACACTGTTGGCGACCGCGTTCTGTGATGAATCAGGTACCTATGGTTGTCTTAAAGGGGGCGTCACCATCACGCGGATGAGCGACGGCGCCGTCCTCCAACGCTTTGCCGACGTGGCCGAAAGTGTGGCCTTTTCGCCTGATGGCCGCTACTTAGTGACAGGCGCAGGGGCGAATGACGCCAAACTGCGCATTCGCAGTACAGTAGATTGGGCGCTGCTGAACAGCCTGTCGCGTCGGAGCTATGTCGTGGCTTTCTCGCAAGATGGTCGCTATCTGGTCGCCAATGATTTTGATCGGTTACAACTCTGGGCCTTCAACGCCGGCGCTATGACGCCTGACAACAGTGGCGCAGCGCCGCAAATTCTCACCTTTACCGTCACGCCGACCACTACCCGTACTCTCGGTGAGTCGATCAAGGTGGCATGGACGACTACCGGTGACCGGGCCGAGTTGTGTCGCCTGGTAATTACCCAGTTGAACTGTGAGCCGATTGCAGGAACAGGGCAAAAGAGCATCGTTGCCGATCAGAGCCTACTGGGAGTGTCGGCCTTTGTTCTCCAGAGCTACCGCGGGGAACGCAAGGTGCAACAGGCAGTCTCTATTCAGCAACAATGCCAGAATCGCTTTGCTTGGTTCTTTGCCAATCCGCCGGTGGCTTGTCCCGCCGATGCCGCGTTGGTTTCACCGGCAGCCTATCAACGCTTCGAGCATGGCCTGATGCTCTGGGTCGATCATGGGCCAGGTCAGGCGGATGATGAATTTTACGTCTTTTTCGACGAGAGTCATCTACGCAGCGACCGGCCACGCACCTATATCACGCTCCTGGCGCCCTTCCAACAGAAAGCCGGCGCTTCGCCCGACAACCGCACGGGGGAGACGCCACCGGCCGGGTTGTTTGAGCCGGTCAGCGGCTTTGGGATGCTCTGGCGCGATGAGTTTGTGACCGATCCGTTCTACTTCCGTGACCTGCGTGCGCGCCTGGGCTGGGCGCTGGCGCCGGAAGCAGGGTACGAATTTGCCAAACAGTGTGAGGCCAGCGCCTTTCCCACCTGTTACCTGCGGCTACCAGGGGACCGTGTGTTGCGCACCTACCCTGATTCGACCGCCGGGGTCAACCAGTTGTGGGAGGAGTGGCGCGGGCGCTAGGCTTACCGACTTTGACCCTAACGTATTTGCGACTATCATTACCGCAAGTAACTACCAAGCCTCTGCCCGCTCGTAGCCGGTCCGTGACCGGCGTTGGGGACGCCGGTCACGGACCGGCTACGAGCGGGCAAAGCAGTTACTACCACGATTGAAAATACAGAAGACAAGGATGCAGAGAGATCATGACGGACGCAACGCAACAAGATGACCTACTTACGCACCTAATCCAGTGGGCAAAACAGCAGGAAACCATCCGCGCCGTCTTCATGACCAGCACGCGCGCCATTCCCGGCGCGACAGTGGACATCCTCTCCGATTACGACATTATCCTGGTGGCGACTGACATTCATCCCTTCCACACAGACCGCCGGTGGGTGCAAGCCTTTGGCGCAGTGCTGGTCGCCTATTGGGACCCGCTATTACAAGCGCCGGAGGATGGGTCTGCCTATTTTAGCAGCGTGATCTACTTTCAAAATGGCTGGCACATCGATTTTACCCTCTGGTCGGTCGCCTTGTTACAACATATTGCGGCGGCGCCCACGCTACCCGCCGAACTAGACGCCGGCTATCAGCTTCTACTCGACAAGGATCAGCTTACCGCCGGGCTGCCGCCGCCCACCTACCACAGTTATCGCCCCACACCGCCCAGCGCAGAAACTTTTCAACGCATGGTCGAAGAGTTTTTCAGCGATGCGCCCTATGTCGCCAAGTGTCTCTGGCGCGATGAGTTGTTACCGGCCAAGTGGTGTCTCGATTATGACATGAAACATGTTTACCTCCTACCGATGCTAGAGTGGCGGCTGGCGCTGGATCATGGCTGGGCGGTGAAAACGGGCGTATTGGGGCGCGGGTTGAAGAAACAGTTGCCGGCCAGCCTCTGGGCGCAATTGGAAGCGACCTACACCGGCGCTGACATGGCCGCCAACTGGGACGCGCTCTTGCAGACAATGGCGCTCTTTCGGCAGGTGGCGATGGCGGTGGCGGCCCAGTTGGGTTACGTCTACCCGTTGGCTCTGGATGAAGGAGTGACCGCCTATGTCGAGCGCGTTCGGCGTTTGGATCGCCAATAGGTTGCAGCAAATAGTTTGAAGATAGCCTGGCGTGTGTTATGATCATTCATTATCAACATAATCGTACTTGAATGAAAATTGGCGGTGGCGGTTAGGCTGCGCTGCCAGGTTAATGATTGATCGCAAAAGACACAATGACCATTCGCATTGAAGTCCGCGCCAAAACGCGGACGACCAACCAAACTGTTCTGCAAAACGCCCCGATGTTGGGTATCCCCACGGTGACTGATTGTCAAACGGTTCGTCTCTATTTTTTGGCCGCTCCCCTGGAACCCGCGCAAATCCAACAACTTTGTACGCTACTCCTGGCTGACCCTGTGACCGAAGTGGCGACGTGGGGCGCCCCCTCGCCAACTAGGGGAGGGGGCAATGGCGCCGTGATTGAGGTTGCCTTTCGGCCAGGGGTGACGGATGTGCCGGCGCGCGAGTTGGCGCGCGGCATGGTGGAGATTGGGTTGCCGGCCTGTGAGGTAGCAACGGCCAAACGTTATGAAGTGTATGGCAATCTCAGTGAAGCCGACTTGCGCAAGCTGGCGCGTGGGTTGCTCTGCAACGAGACGGTAGAACATTATAGCTTGGGGCCGATTCATCCGCAGTTTGGGCAGGCGGCAGCGGCCAGTGATCGGGTGGAAACAATCCCCTTGTCTGGCTTGGATGACGACACGTTGGTGCAGGTTAGTCGGCGCCGGCTACTCTCACTCGATCGGGCGGAGATGCGGGCGATTCAGGAGTTTTACGACGAGCTGCGCCGCGACCCAACCGATGTCGAACTGGAAACGCTGGCCCAAACCTGGTCGGAACATTGTGTCCACAAGACCTTTCGCGCCCAGATTGACTTTACCTGGCAGGATGCCGACGGCAATGTCAAGCAGCAGACGCAAGTCGATGGGCTGCTCAAGCAATATATCCGCGCCGCTACCGAGACGATCAACCCGACCTGGCTGCGTTCGGCTTTTGTCGATAATGCCGGGATCATTGCCTTTGACGACCAATTTGACCTCGCCTTCAAGGTGGAAACCCACAACCATCCTTCAGCGCTGGAACCCTTTGGCGGTGCCAACACCGGCGTGGGGGGCGTCGTACGCGACATCATCGGCGTTTCGGCGCGCCCAATTGCCACAACGGATGTCCTCTGCTTTGGCCCCCAGGATTATCCCTATGCGCAGTTGCCCAATGGCATTCTACACCCGCAGCGTATTGCCGACGGGGTGATTGCTGGCATCGGTGACTATGGCAACAAGTTGGGGCTGCCGACAGTCAACGGCGCCATCGTCTATGATGAGGGTTATCTGGGCAACCCGCTGGTCTTTTGTGGCTGTGTCGGTCTGCTGCCCCACGGTCGCCACCCGACGACGCCGCAGGTGGGTGATCTGGTGGTGGCGCTGGGCGGGCGCACCGGGCGCGACGGCATTCATGGCGCCACCTTCTCCTCCGCCGAGTTGACCCACGATACCAGCGAAACCGCCGGCAGTGCTGTGCAGATTGGCGACCCAATCACCGAAAAGGGGCTGATCGAGTTGATCGAAGCGGCGCGCGATGAACAGCTTTATACCGCCATTACCGACTGTGGCGCCGGCGGCTTTTCGTCGGCGGTGGGCGAAATGGCAAAGGAACTGGGCGCGACGATTGAGTTAACCAATGTCAAGCTCAAATATCCTGGCCTCACGCCGTGGGAGATCTGGCTGTCGGAAGCGCAGGAGCGGCTGGTCATTGCCGTGCCGCCGACCAACTTGCCCCGCTTGCAAGCGCTGGCCGATCGGTGGGATGTGGAAGTGAGCGTCCTCGGCAGTTTTACCGGCGACCACCAGTTGCGGGTCCATTACAACGGCGCCCTTGTTGCTGATCTGCCCATGTCTTTCCTCCATGATGGCCTGCCGCGGCGACGGTTGCAGGCGGTGTGGCGTGAAGCAGATGAAGACAAGAAGACCGGAAGACCGGAAGACGCGACACGAATCACGAATCACGAATCACGAATTACAGCGTCAGCAAACGATCTCCTGCTTACGCTGCTTGCTCATCCCAGTGTCGCTAGCAAGGAACAGGTCATCCGTCGCTATGACCATGAGGTGCGTGGCGGGACATTGGTGCGTCCGCTGACCGGGCCGCAGATGGATGGGCCGAGTGATGCGGCGGTGTTGAAGCCGCTGGGGACGTGGCAGCACAACAAGGCATTTGCGCTGAGTGTAGCCATTAATCCACTGCTGGGCAAGCGCGATCCCTATGCAATGGCGGTGAGTGCGGTTGATGAAGCGTTCCGCAATCTGGTGGCTGTGGGCGCCGACCCGGATCAGGTCGCCATTCTCGACAACTTCTGTTGGGGCAACCCGACGCTGCCCGACCGGCTGGGCGCGTTGGTGCGCACCTGCCAGGGCTGTTATGATGCGGCGCTGGCCTATCGCGCGCCCTTTATCTCCGGCAAAGATAGTCTCTACAACGAGTTCAACGGCAAACCGATCCCCAGCACGCTGCTTATTTCGGCCATCGGGATTGTGCCGAATATGGAACGCTGTGTGACTGCGCACCTGAAAACGCCAGGCAATCGTCTCTATTTGCTGGGCGGGACCAAGGCGGAGTTCGGTGGGTCGCTGCTCTATGACCACTTGCAGATCAGTGGCGGTACAGCGCCGGCCATGCCCGTCAACCCGCTCCACCGTTACCGCTTGCTCCATCGCGCCATGCAACAAGGGTTGATCCGTTCCTGTCACGATCTCAGCGAAGGCGGGCTGGCGGTGGCGCTGGCGGAGATGTGTCTGGCGGGGCGGTTAGGTGCAAGCGTAGAGATTCAGAGATTCAGAGATTTAGAGATTACTCTGACGCCGGAAGAGATCCTGTTTAGCGAGAGCAATGGGCGATTGTTGCTGGAAGTGCGACCGGACGATGCCGCCGCTTTGGAAACGCTCATGAATACCGTCGTCCTGATTTCTTTTGGTATGGTCTTAGCCGAGCAAACAGTGCAAATTACCGACGAAGGTCAAGCACTGGTCGATGTATCTATTGAACAATTAGTCAATGCCTGGAAATCACGGGTCTAGCGTCACGCAACACGAATCACGTATCCTATGAAACCATCGATTCTCATTCTCCACGCCGCCGGCACCAATCGCGATGCGGAAGCGGCGCGCGCCTGTGAACTGGCCGGCGGCGCGCCGGAAATTGTCCATATCAACCAACTGCGCCAGGGCGAACGGCGCTTTCAGGATTACCAGATGCTCCTGCTCCCCGGCGGCTTCTCCTATGGCGACGCATTGGGCGCCGGCGCCCGTATGGCGCTCGACATGCAGGTCTTTTTTCACGACCAATTGCACAGCTTTGTCGCAACCGGTAAGCCTGTCCTCGGCATCTGCAACGGTTTCCAGGTTCTCGTCAAAGCCGGCCTCCTCCCCGGCAGTGAACGCACTGACGTGGGAATCCAAAATCGGCAATCCAAAATCCAAAATCGCACCGTCACCCTCACCGAAAACGCCGCTGGTCACTTTGAATGTCGCTGGGTGCATCTAGCGGTCAATCCGCAGGCGCGTGCGGGCTTTTTGTCGGCCATTAATGAATTGATCTTCTGCCCGATTGCCCACGGCGAGGGGAATTTGCAGGTGCAGGATGAAACTACCCTCACTGCCTTAGAACGCAACGATTTAGTGGCCTTTCGCTATGTAGACGCCAACGGTCGGCCTGCGGGTGGGCGCTACCCATTCAACCCCAACGGATCGGTGGCAGATATTGCCGGGCTTTGCAATGCCCAGGGCAATGTCGTCGGCCTCATGCCCCATCCCGAAGACCACCTGTTGCCGATCCAAAATCCACTGGGTGGTCAGGGTCGGTTGGGGAGTCAGCTTTTTACAGCCATACTTGGAACATTGACGTAACCTTATGCCGAGGATGACAAGGTGACAGGGTGACAGGGTGACAAGGTGATTGTCCCCCGTTCGGCTGAGCGCACGTCGCAGCCTCACCTTGTCACCCTGCCATCTTTGTCATCTGGTCAAGTACAAATTGAATTTTTGTTAGTCATTCCCTCCTTCAGTTTTTATTTCACACTGGGGGAGGGCTTTTCTTGTGTCATAGAAAATTGAGGTCTTATGGAAGAAGTGAGTTTTGGTGTAATCTTTTTGTGGATGGCGCTCATCCTATTGGTTGCGCGGGTGACGCTCTTGATCGAACGCTGGGGGCAGCCGCCAGTGTTGGGAGAATTGCTGGCCGGTGTGGTATTGGGCAATCTGGCGTTGGTGGGCATCAACTGGCTCGAACCCATCCACGAAAATCACATTGTTGAGTTCCTCGCCGAACTGGGGGTCGTGATTTTGCTCTTTCAGGTCGGGTTGGAATCGAACATCGGCGAGATGCAGCGGGTGGGGGTGCGCGCCTTTCTGGTGGCTTGTGTGGGGGTAATTGTGCCCTTCGTCGCCGGCACCTATCTGGTGGGGCCGTGGTTGTTGCCTGGTCTTAGCTTTAACGCCTATCTTTTCCTCGGCGCCACCTTAACCGCCACCTCAGTCGGTATTACGGCGCGCGTCTTCCAAGACTTGAAGATGTTACGGTCGGCGGAAGCGCAGATTGTGCTGGGCGCGGCGGTGATCGACGATGTCTTGGGCTTGATTATCCTGGCGGTGGTCTCGGCGATTGTCACGGCCGGCAGCTTTAATCTCCTGGAGGTCGGCTGGATCTCCTTCAAAGCTGTTGCATTTCTGGCCGGCGCCATCTTTATCGGGCAGTGGCTGGCGCCGATTCTGGGTCGGCTGCTGTCACACATCAACACCGGCAAAGGGATGAAGCTGACGTTGGCGCTCTGTTTTGGCTTGAGTTGCGCCTACCTCTCGGAGGCGATTGGGCTGGCGCCGATTGTGGGCGCCTTTGCTGCCGGTCTAGTCTTAGATCCCGTTCACTTCCGCCATTTCAACGACCCGGAGGTAGTGGAAGACATTCGCGCGGAGTTGGAACCAGTGGCGGAACCAGCCAGAGGTCGCTTGCTCGCCGTCATCGATCGCCATGCCCACCGTCATGTCACCGATATTTTAGAGCCGATTGGCAACTTCCTCGTCCCGATCTTCTTTGTGTTGACAGGCATGAGTGTGCGTCTGGAAACGCTCTTTGATCTCCGGATCTTAGGAATCGCGCTGGGGATCACCCTAGTCGCCTTTTTGGGAAAGGTGGTGGCGGGGTTGGTGGCCGGCAATGTCAATAAATGGATTGTCGGCTGGGGCATGGTGCCGCGCGGCGAAGTCGGCTTGATCTTTGCCGCCACCGGGCAACGCATGGGCATTGTCACCGATGAAATCTTCGGCATTATCATCATCGTGGTGATTCTCAGCACCCTGCTGACGCCGCCGATTCTGACCTATGTTGTCCGCCGTACCAGCGCGGCAGCAGCTTGAAATTGGAGTCATTAACAATGATTAATTGTCAATTGACAACTAATCATTGTTGATGACTTCGGCTCATGGCTATGACGATCGACCCTTTCCCGCTTGCCACCTTTCTCGCACAGTTACAGCGTGTCGCCCTGATCGCGCGCCTGCCGGGCAACCTGCCGGTACAGGAGTTGATCGAGATTGGCGACGCCTTGCTGGCGGCGCCGCTCTTTGTGGCCGAAGTGGCGGCGGAGCAGGCGGATGGGTTAGCCGCCATCCGCGAGTTTCGGCGACGCTATGGCGATCATCTGTTGGTGGGCGCCGTCGTCGCAACGTTGCCCCAAGTACAAGCGGCGGCGACCGCCGGCGCTCACTTCTTCGCCCTGCCCATGCTCGATGCCAAGGTGTTGCGCTTTGCCCGGGAAGAGCGTTTGTTCTGCCTACCCCAAGTGAAGACGCCAGTGGCAGCACGCGTGGCCCATTTGGAAGGTTGCCCGGTCGTTGCCATCACTGCGCCGGATCTGTTGGCCGTTCCGGCAGAGCAGTGGCCGACGACAGTCCCCCTGGTTGCCACCGGGGTTGACGACGGCGCCACGGCAACGGTTTGTCGCCGGGCGGGGGCGGTCGCCATCCGGCTGCAAGAAGCGCTCTTTCCGACAACGGCCTGGTCGCACGCCGAAGTGATCACAGCCGCGCGCCGCTGGCGACGCAGTTGGGAGGGGCGGAGAGACACAACAGCGGATTTAGGCGGGAACTGATTTTTGATAGGCGTAGGCGACCGCTTGTCCTACCTGTGGCTTCTTTTGTAACAGCGGCTTTGCCACAGCGAAAGCCAAATCCGCTCCCGCCTAAATCCGTTGTTGTGTTCCGGTTCCCTCAAAACCACAGCGCCCACAGCCGCGGCCCCAGAATGGCGACGGCCACACCAATGCTACCCAGCACCGCAAAGACCAACGCGCCGGCGGCGGCATCCTTGGCGATTTTGGCCAGGGGATGATAGTGGGGCGCGACCAGATCGACGGTGGCTTCGACTGCCGTGTTGACCGCTTCCAGCGCCAGAATCAGCCCAAAGGTCAAGGCCAGCAGCGCCCATTCAACGGCAGAAATCGCCAGCCACCAACCAGCGACAGTGACGACAGCCACCGCGGTCAGTTCGATCCAGGCGTTGGGTTGGGTGGATAGCGTGTGCCAGACGCCGCTGAGGGCCGCCTTGAAGCTGAACCAGCGACCGGCGAGAAAGTGGCGGTCGCGACCGGTGAGCGCAGCCAGTTTGTCCACGTCGACTTGTTGTGAATTGCGTTTAGGCGTCATAGGTGCGGTGGGTGAGGTGGGCGTCGCCGAAGGGGGCGAGAATTGTACTTTGCAGGGTCCACATGGCGGCTTCTTCGGCTGGGGTGGCGTGGTCGTAGCCGAGCAGGTGCAGCACGCCATGCACCGCCAGCAGGCGCAATTCGGCGGCAACGCTGTTTTGATAGTGGGCGGCCTGGCGCGAGGCATAGGGATAGGCAATGATCACATCGCCCAGGTAGTTTGCCAGTTCGGCGGCTAACGCCGGCGGCAGATCGGCCAGTTCGGGGACGTCGTCGGCCTCCTCCTGGGCGGCAAAGCTCAGCACATCGGTGGGTGCATCGACGCCGCGGTAGTCGCGATTGAGTGTTTGCACAGCAGCGTCATCGGTCACAACCAGGGTCAATGCGGCAGTCGGCTGTCCAACTTGTTGGAGCAGGTGGCGAATCGCTGCGCGTAGATTGTCTTGATCGACGAGTTCGGTAAAGGCTTCATCCACCTGAATCACAATTGCTTCGTTCAACTGATCACTTCCATTTCTTCGACCCCGCCGGGCGTCTCCTTACTCCGTTCGCGATGGACGCCGTTCGTCGGTTCAAGCCAAATGTGACCGTTGACGCCGTTGGTGATCACCTTGGTTTCGACAGCCACGGGCAACGCTTCAAGCTTGGGGCTGGCTTCGGCAGCGGGCTGGGCAGGCTCCGGGTAGGTGACACGCGGGTGATGCACCCCTTGCAAGACCTGGATGAAAACTTCGCGAATCGTCTGCAGATCCTTAAAGGTGAGATCACACTGATTGAGGACGCCATCGGCGACGCGCCCATCGATCAGCTTGTTGATAAACTTCTCCAATTCCTCCCGTGTGTTGGGGCGCATGGCGCGCACAGCGGCCTCACAACTGTCGGCCAGGAGTAGAATAGCGGTCTCCTTGGAACGGGGGTTGGGGCCGGGATAGCGGAAAGTTTCCGGATCAACGGTAGCGCCGTCGCCGGCCAGCCGTTGCGCCTGGGTGTAGAAAAATTGGGTCAACGAGCGGCCATGATGTTCACGAATGAAATCCTGAATGCGCGGGGGCAGGCGATATTTCTGCGCCAGATCGATGCCGTCGGTGACATGGCTGATGATGATCTGGGCGCTGGTCAACGGATCAAGCTTCTCATGGGGAGAGGAGTTATCGGCAATATTTTCTGTAAAGAAATAGGGGCGCACCGTCTTGCCGATGTCATGATAGTAGGCGCCGACACGCGCCAGCAGGGCATCGGCGCCAATCGCCGCCGCCGCCCGTTCGGCCAGGTTACTGACCACAATGGTGTGGTGATAGGTGCCGGGCGCCTTCAGTAGCAACTGGCGGAGCAGCGGCTGCGTGGGGCGACTCAACTCGCCCAATTGCAGACTGGTGGTCAAGTTGAAGAGATTGCCCAGAATGAAGTAGCTGATCAGTGCAATGCTGGCCGCCAGGCCGCCATTCAGCACCAACGCCAGAAAGAGCGGCAAACTCTGGGTCAACCAGTCACCGTTGCTGACATCGACAAACGTCGGGTTAAAAGCGGCAAAGATCAGAAGGTTACTGAGAGCAACGGCCAGTCCTGCCCACAAAAATGAGCTTAAGCCTTCGGCTCGCCCCAATACAATCGCCCCGATCAGCGCGCCCAAGCTGACATAAGTGACCAGGATGAAATTGTTGTTGCTGAAATAGTGAACCAGGAGCGCCGCCCCCATTGTCATGACCAACGACACCCGCAGATCAATCAGCACAGCCACCAACATGCTCATGGCCGCCAGCGGGTAGAGATAGGGCAGCCAGTCATGGGGAATGACCATTAACTTGGCGGCCAACATCCAGAGGACAAAGATTACCGCCAGGGCCGAGAGTTCCTGGAAATTCTGCAAGGTGCTGGGGCGCAACCGGTAGATGGCGCTGATCACGACGGTGAGCAACAGCGCGCTGGTGATCATGGCGCGCACCAATAACCACCAATCCCAGGCCGGCTGTAAGAGACCAACCTGCTGCAAGGCTTCCACCTGTTCGGCATCGGCAACATCGCCGGCGCGGATGATCTTCTCACCCCGCTCCAGGGTCTGTTGTTGCACAGCCACCGCTTCACGCGCTTGGTTGCGCGCCTCTTCGGTGCGCTCTTCGTTAAAGATGCTGTTGGGCCGGATCAACCCTTGCACCAGATCGGCCACCACCTGGCTGGCCGTTTCATTGACATTGGAATCGATCAGCGCAGGGGCGCGTCGCCGCACGGCGGCTAGATTGTTTTCCCGAATTTCATCGCGCATCACCCGATCCAGCGTGAGGGGTGTTTCGGTGACAACCGTTTGCCAATCCTCACCCGACAACTGCTGGATGCGGTAGGCGGCTTCCGGTTCCAATGCCAGTTCACCAATCGCCAACAGGTAATCCACTTGCAATTCCGGCGACGCATACGGATCATTACGAATGGCGGTAATGAAGGCCAGAATTTCGCGCGCGCGATTAAATTGCTGCCGACGCACCCGCCCCTCGGCGCTGTCATACTGTTCCGGGACAACCTGTGCCGCCCGTTCGCGCGCCTGTGCCGTCAGCACATCGCTGGCATAGGTAATGCGCGCCGGCGACGAAATGTCGGTAGGCGCGACCTGGCCGACTTTAAGCTGCGCTTGCTTGTTCGAGGGAAATTGCCAGGAAAGCAGGCTGACCATGAAGATACTGACCGAGCCGATCATGGTGAACAAGAGGGAACGATTAAGCCAACGGTCTGAGATCGGGAAACGGGTGGCGGCCATAGGGTCCTTTCGCAACGAACGAACCAATAATTAATGGATAACAATTAATTATTAATTATTTTCCATTAATTATTAGTCAGTTACTCAGTAAGCGGCGAGCAACTTGGTTGACTGCTTTGCCGTCAGCCAACCCCTTCGTCCGTTCCATGGCCGCCGCCATCACCTTGCCCAATTCGCGCTGGGAGGTGGCGCCGGTTTCGGCAATGACGGCGCGCACAATTTCCTCGATTTGTTCTTCCCCCATCTGCACCGGGAGATATTGTTCTAATACCGCCACTTCGGCCAACTCGCCCGCCGCTTTGTCGGCGGCGCCCAGGCGTTCATATTCAGCCGCCGTGTCACGGCGTTGTTTCACTTCTTTGCGAATCGTCGCGATCACCTGCGCTTCGGTGAGATCATGATTGGCGCCGGCGGAAGCCAGCAGCGTCAACGCCGTCTTCACCGAACGCAGCGCCAGCTTGGCAACATCATTGCGTTCCAACATCGCACGTTTGAGATCAGCACTGATCCGCTCTTGTAAACCGGTTGGGGATTGAGTACTCATAGTCAACTCTCTTTTTCTAGGTTATGTGTTGCGTGTTGTGTGCTGCGTGCGCTTCGACAGGCTCAGCGCACGCAGCACACAACACGCAACACCTCATGGTTGCATCTGCTCATCGCTGATCTTGCTGCGATAGAGATACTTTTGCACTTGTTGCTCAAACCAGGCCGTCAAGGGGTGCTGGTAGCGCAGGAAAACGACGATCAGGGCGGCCAGGATCACGACCAGGATGGTAAATTGCCACCAAGGGAGCGTAACCGCGCCCGCACCCACTGCCGCCGCCAGAAAGACGCTGGGCATCCGAATACAAAAGGTGATGCCGGCAATCAAGCCAAAGGAAACGCGTGAGAGGCCGGCCAGATGAAAAGGCAAATCACCTGTTGGCCCCAAGAGCAAAATACACCAAAGCAAGGGGCTGTCGCTGTGTGTCACCTGTTCCCATTTGCTCAAGCGGCCGGCGCCCACCAGTCGTTGCACCAACGGACGACCATAAACGCGGGCCAGTTTCATTGCGCTCAGCGACCCCAGAAAGAGGCCCAGCGCGGCCCAAATGCCGCCCCAAAGGGGACCATACAAAAAACCGGCGGCGGCTTGAACAATATAGCCGGGCACGGGGGCCACAATGATCTGCAAGGCGTTGAGCAAGATCAACACCAGCGGCCCCCACCAGCCCAAGTGATCGACAAAGGCTTGCAACTGTTGCTGGTCATTGATCGACTGCCAGACATTTTTGAGTTGCGCCATCAGCGGCTCGTTCTGCCAGACTAGCCAGCCAATGAGCAATAGACCCAGCACCGCCAATCCGATCAACCAACGCTGCAACGATTGTCGCAAATCGTACCTCCTGACTACAATAGCTGTAGGACAAAACAAAGCCACACACGCGCCAAGGCAATCAACTATTCGGCAAATGGCTTAATGGCTTTAAGACCAAATCCATGCGCTAATTATACTCTCACTTGGCGTTGTGTCAATAGAGTTTACTTGTCAGAACACTGTATCTTTTTCCCAAACATCCTTACAGGAGAGAATCATGACGACAACCACGGCTACCTATCAAGATATTCTGGTCGAACGACCGGCGGAACGGGTCGGCTTGGTGCGGCTCAACCGGCCCCAAGCGCTCAATGCCTTGCGCGGCCAATTGATGGAAGAGTTAGTGACCGTCCTACGCCAATTTGACGCCGACCCGACGATTGGCGTAATGGTGATCACCGGCAACGACCGCGCCTTTTCCGCCGGCGCCGACATCACCGAAATGGCCCACGCCACCACCACCGATATGCTCAACCGTGGGATGATCGAGCGCTGGCAATTGCTGCGTCGGCTACGCAAGCCTTTGATCGCCGCCGTCAGCGGTCACTGCCTGGGGGGCGGCTGCGAATTGGCCATGCTCTGCGACATGATCGTTGCGTCGGAAACAGCCAAGTTTGGGCAACCGGAGATCAACATCGGCGTCATTCCCGGCGCCGGCGGCACCCAACGGTTGACCCGCGCCGTCGGCAAGTCGCTGGCAATGGAGGTGATCTTGAATGACCGCCGGCTGACCGCGGAAGAAGCGCTGCGCGGCGGGCTGGTCAGTCGAGTTGTGCCGGTGGATAGCTATCTCAACGAAGCCATCATGCTGGCGACCCAGATCGCCGCTCGTGCGCCGCTGGCGCTGCAACTGGGCAAAGAGGCGATCAATCGCGCCTATGAACTCAGCTTGACCGAAGCGTCGGCCTATGAAGAAAAGCTCTTCTATATTCTCTTCGCCAGTGAAGATCAGAAGGAAGGGATGCGCGCCTTTGTCGAGAAACGACCGCCGCAGTGGCAGGGCAAGTAGGACGTCATTCAGTCGCTTAGTCGCGTAGCTGTTTAGTTGTAGTAGCTATAACCAATTGACTACGCGACTAAGTGACCAAACGACCACGCGACTGAATTACAAGGCAAATTCGGCAAGGACTGGGCGGTGGTCAGAGGCTTCGGCGCCGGTTGGTTCTTGCCAGATGGCGCAGGATTGGGCGTGGGGGGCGAGGGATTGGCTGGCAAAGAGATAGTCGATGCGGATGGCGGTCGCGGCGGGGATGTAGCTTTGGGCGCCGGGTTGGCCAAAGCGTTGATAGAGATCGACATAGCCGGCCTTTTCCACCTGGGCAATCAGGCTGGGGCCTTTGCCGCTGCCGGTCAGGTTGTCGCCCTTTTCGTCACTACTTAACTGCTCGTACTCCGCAGGACGATGGGCAAAATCCCACGGGGTGATGGCGTTGAAATCGCCCATGAGTAGGTGGGGACGGTTGTGGTCGCGACCCAGCCATTGGCGCGCCACCCGGAATTGGATCGAACGCGCAGCTTCGTCGGTGTGATCCAGGTGAGTGACATAGACGGTGAAGGTTTCCTTGCTGGGCAATAGAATGCGCCCCTCCAACAGACCACGCTGCTCCTTTTGCGCCAGCACTTGTTGCTGGTCTTCTTCCTTGGGGGTCAAATGATGAGCCGCACTGGCAATGATCGGCCAACGACTGAGCAGCGCATTGCCATAAGCGTCCGCCGGCATATTATTCTGCGCCGGCCAACGCAGACAGGGGCCAAAGACAAAGTGCATCCCCAGTCGCGCAGCCAACGCTTCTAAGGCTGGTCGCTTATCGCCTGCCACCACGCGTGGGTAGTAGACCTCGTTGAGACCGATGATGTCCGCTTTTGTTGCGGCCAGCACATCGGCAATGGCGTTCAGATTGGGGCAACCATCGGTGGTGCGCCAGCCGTGAATGTTGTAAGTCAAAATGCGAATCATGCGGGGAATCATAGTGCAAAGGGGCGGGGAAAGTCAAGCTGTCGGGCAGCAGGGTGGCAGTAGCATCTTCCGGGAAGAGGGCGGCGGTCGCCAGAGCATAAGAAACGCTAGGACCAAGCCGCCGCCCTCTTCCCGGAAGATTAGGCAATTGAAGAATATGTGCTGCTACACACTGCGCTTAGAAGCCTTTGCGCTTGTTGACCACCGCCACCGGCTTTTCACCCTTGAGATAACGTTCCAGGTTCTGCAAGAAAAACTCAAAGACCATGCGTGGCCGGTGTTGCGACGCGCCGGCGCGATGGGGGGTGATGATCAGGTTGGGCGCTTCCCAGAGCGGGCTGTCGGCAGGCAAGGGTTCTTTCTCGGTGACATCCAGCCCGGCGCCGGCAATTTGACCGGCCTTGAGCGCTGTGACCAATGCCGGTTCATCGATGATGCCGCCGCGGGTGACGTTGATCAGGTAGGCGCTGGGTTTCATCTTGGCCAATTCTGCCGTGCTGATCAGGTGATAGGTTTCCTCGGTGAGCGGGCAGGCCATCATCACCACGTCGGAACGTTCGAGCAGGCTGTGCAGATTCTCTTTGGTCGCCGGCTTGAGTTCAGCGACGAAGTCGGGCTTCTGGGTGCGCACGGCGTCGACAGCGAGGATGGGCATGTTGTAGCCTTGCGAACGCTTCGCCATCTCAATGCCAAAGCCGCCCAAGCCGACCAGGCCGAGGGTCATGCCGGCCAGTTCAACGTTTGCGCCGCCGCCCCACTTTTTCTGCTTCTGGTTGTCCCACGAGGTGGTAATGCCACGGGTCAACGCCAGCAGCAGCGCCCAGGCATGTTCGGCGCCCTGGCTGGCATAGAGACCGGCGACGTTGCTGATCTGCACCTCGTCCCGTTCGATGATCTCCGGAAAGAGCCAGTGATCCATGCCGGTGCTAAAGGATTGAATCCAGCGCAGCTCCTCGGCCGCGGCGCAGACCGGTTTGGAAAACCAGCCCATCAAGACTTCGGCGTCGCCGACGGCAGCCACCGAATCGGCTTCATTGGTTACATGGATCACTTCATGACCACCCAGCCGTTGGGCCGTGGCGCGAAAGGCGTCGATCTGTTCCGGTGTAAAGGCATAGTGAACGACAATTTTCACAAGAGTCCTCCTCTTTGGATTTTAGATTTGTGATTTGTGATTTTGGATTGCGGGTTGATAAGTGCTTATCTTATCGAAAAAGGCGCGGCTGTGCAAGCTGGGGAAAAGAGACACAACAACGGATTTGGGAAGCAACGGATTTTTAGCCGGCAGGATTTACGTAACACAGCGCAGTCCGTCTTGTGGCAACCGATGGGCTGCGCTGGTCGATCGCACGTCTTGCGTAAATTTTACAGGTTTCGCGTCCACCGCCAATCAATCCGTTGCTTCCCAATCCGTTGTTGTGTCTGTTATTCACACGGTTCCAAATCAAGAATACGATAGGGATAGATATTCATGACCGTCGTCGCGTGGTAGCGGGTTTCGACAATCTCGTCACGGCGGTAGAGGTGGATATGGCCGTGGAGCAGATAGCGCGGTTTGAACCAGCGCATAAAGGTCAAAAAGCTGCGAAAGCCGGTGTGGGCCAGGTCGGGTTTATCATGAATTTGATACGGAGGCGAGTGTGTCACCAATACATCGAGCCAGCGGCCATGACGCAACCGGTTGTAGAACAGGGCCGGCGCCAGTTTGCCGATGTTCTGCCACATTTCGCCATCGGTATACTGGGTTTCGGAAGAGGTGTTGTAGCGCATGGAGCCTTCCAGGCCGGCGAGCAACAGCGGACCGATTTTGGCCGTGCGACAGTGCAGGTTGGTCGCCCCTTGGGGCGCGGTGGCCGTCTGCCATTCATCGCCCTTACCGCTGTGATATTGCTTTTCGCTGCCGTGGTTGCCAAAGACATAATAGGTCGGCTTGTTGAGGGTGCTGACCAGAAAATCAATGTAGTAGAAGGGCAGATCGCCGCAACTCAACACCAGATCAAGGGCGCCGACGCGTTCGACGACCGCGCCGCTATACAAAATCGGTTCAACTTTATCACTGACAACCAGGGTGCGCATGAACTCTTATAACAGTGTATGGGTATTCCACGGGTTTAACGGTAGGGTGGGTTGCGCACCTGACAACCAGCGTGCGTCGGTTATTTATTGTAACAGTGGAGGATAGGGGGCGTCAAAACGGAAATGGGGTGCGTGTTGCGTGTTGCGTGTTGCGTGTTGCGTAATGTCAAGCAACGGGCAGGACGGTAGTTTCATGATGCGTTAGCACGATGGTCTGGCAATAGATCGGTAATAACGCTAACTCACCAACTAATTCACAATACTCCGAGAGTTACGAATAATGGTTCACGCAACACGCAACACGCAACACGAATCACGGCTCACACCTGAAACTGTCCATTTTTGTAGAGCAACGTTCCATCGACCACAATCTCGCTATCCTGCCGCATGTCGCAGATGAAGTCCCAGTGGATGGCCGAGTGGTTTTGGCTGCCGGTTTCGGGGTAACCGGCGCCAAGAGCCATGTGGATGGTGCCGCCAATCTTTTCGTCGTAGAGGATGCTCTTGGTGAAGCGTTGGATCTGGTAGTTGGTGCCGATGGCAAATTCGCCCAGATAGCAGGCGCCTTCGTCGCTTTCCAACTGTTTGAGGAGGTAGCCCTCATTCTTTTCGGCGCGAGCGTTGATCACTTTGCCCTCTTTGAACTGGAATTCGACCCCTTCGACCTCCAACCCGTCGCGGATGGCGGGGTAGGTGAAACGCACCCAGCCGTTGACCGAGTTTTCGACCGGCCCGGTGAAAATTTCGCCGCTGGGCATGTTGCGTTTGCCGTCGCTGTTGACCCAACTGCGCCCCTTGACCGAGAGGGTGAGATCGACATTGGGGCCGCGCACCACAATCTGATCCTTGCCGGCCAGCCAATCGACCCACTTCTGCTGGTTGTCATAGATCTGCTGCCAGGCGGCAACCGGGTTGGCCTGGTCGGCATAGGTGGCGGCGTAGACAAAATCTTCAAACTCGTGCAGGCTCATGTCCGCTTCCTGGGCATAGGCGGGGCAGGGGAAATTGGTCAGCACCCAGCGGTGGTTGCCTTCAGCGGTGCGACGCATGTAGGTGGAGGAAAATTTGCGCCGGGCATTTTGATAGAACTGCTGCCGCTGGGGATCGACGCTGGTGAGGGTGCGGGTGTTGCTGGCGGCGCGGACGACAATGCGGGCATCGAGCTTGTTCGCCATCAACTCATCAATCGGCGCGACCCAGCGCAGTTGCTCGTCCGAGGCGGCGCGCACAAAGGCATCTTCGACCTCATCACTCTCCAACAGCACGGTGGGGTTGCCGCCGGCCAGCGCCACCTGTTTCACCACCTGCTCCACCAATGGTAGGGCCAACACATGCCCCCGCACCAACACCCAATCGCCCTTCCGCACTTCAACACTATAGTTGACCAGCAGCTCGGCCAACTTTTCCACGCGTGGATCCGCCATTTGCTCTTTCTCCTCTGTGTCCAGTCGTTTCTTTTGTTCTCCGGGGCTTGTCAGGTTTTGATTATAGCATACCTTAGCCAATGACCGTGTGGATATTAGCAACTGAATTGCTGAGGCGCTCGTAACTACCAAGCCACCCCTCCCGCGCCTAGAAGCGGTGGCCTACCAGGCGCGCTCCCCTGCTAAGGGAGGGAACCATGGTGCGCTCGACCGTTCCCTCCCTTAGCAGGGGAGGGTTAGGGAGGGGTTAGTCGTTATAGGCGCTCTTTGTTACAACCTCTAAGCGCCCAACGAAAACTGGTTTAGCAATCCCGCTTAAAATTTACCGCCCCGGCGTCGCCACCGGTGCGGACGCGACCGGTGTTCCGGTTGCCGGCGGCGCGACCGTTGGCAACAGCAACTGTCACCGGGATAAACGCTTGCACTTTGACCATGAAAGCGGGCAGAACAAACACCTACAGCGCCAGAATTTCACCCAGATGACTGCCTAATCGGCAAACACAAGTGAGGTTGTTTTTCCTGATTGGGGTGGGTTTGCGATTTTCAGAGCTTACAGTATAATTGTGTACGATGTTACGATGGAAATCAGGAGGTGATGGTGATGGCTCCAAGTTTACAACCGTTACAACCGAATCTGTTAGACATGATCCATGCGGCCAAACGGCTTTCAACCACGGATCGCCTGTTGTTGGCAAAAACGCTACTGGACAGTCTAGTTTCTGCAGAAAATGTTGTACCAGTCAATGACGAGCCAATCGAGGAGCAAATTACAGACGAAGATGAAGCGCTTCGGCGCGAACGAGTAGCGTTTATGGCTCTCCATCCAACGTTGCTGGCCCAGTATCCTGGCGAGTATGTTGCGATTCATGGCGGCGCTTTAGTCGATCATGACAAAGATGGCCTGGCGCTAAGTTTGCGGGTTCATCAACGCTTTCCCAATGAATTTGTTTGGATTGCCCCACTCAAAACGCAGCCGCTGGAAGAGTGGGTCGTTCGTTCACCCCGGTTTGCGGCCATCACTCCGTAACTTATGTACACCTACGAGTACGACTTTTCGTTTTCGCCCTCCATGCCGGTGGTTGATGTGGCCTTGATGCCCATTGAGCGTAACCGTGAACCAGTGCGCATGACGGCCATGATTGATTCGGGGGCAGATGGTACGCTTGTGCCACTGTCCCAGTTACGCGCCATCAAAGCCCATCGCGCCGGTCAGGTAATTTTGCGCAGCGTTACCGGCGCACCAACCGTTGTTGATGTCTATGAGGTGGCGCTGCAAGTAGGGCCGCATCTCTTTCCCTATGTACGGGTGGCTGCCGACAAACATAACACCCTGATCGTCTTGGGTCGCGATATTCTGAATCATCTCGTAGTTACCTTGAATGGCCTGGCTTCTGCTACAGAAATTCTGGAATAGGCATTGCTGGTGTGCTGGTAAATATATCAGTTATAGAAATCGTGAGGGTAGAGATATGTCAGCAGCGTTTGACCTACACCAGCAACAGAGCGCCGCCCTGGCGCGTGAGGAAGCGGCCTACATTCGGCTCCATCCACAATTGAAAGTGACCCATTTCGGGCGCTACGTCGCCATTTATCAGGGCAAGTTAATTGATGCCGATGATACTTTCGGCGCGCTAGTGGAGCGGGTGCGGCGCAACTTTCCGTAGCAGGTGGTCTGGCTGACGCAAGTGAAGGAAGAGCCGATCCAAACCATTGTCAAGCGCGGCAATCGCCTGTTACGCCACGGTGAATGTCGAGTTGTATGACGTCTATTTGCAGATTGGCGCTTACGGCCAATACTTGCTGGTCGTCGGTGATACCTTTGGCGGTAAAGCCATCGTTGGCCGGGATATTCTCAATCACTACGTTGTCACCCTGGATGGTCCTGCTGCTGTGGTCGAAATCACACCCTGAACCCACTACAAGTTTACCGCCCCGGCATCGCCACCGATGACGACGCGACCAGCGTTCCGGTTGCCGGCGGCGTGACCGGTGGCAAGGTAGAAAGTTGCGCCACTGGTCAATCAGGCCAGTGAAGCGTTTGAACCTGGCGATCAACGGAGTAATATTCAATGACGGTTGACCGCACGCGCATGATTTTTCCCATGCGGGCTACTTTGGTGCGAAACGTCGGCAGCCGCAGGAGGCGACGAATCAGCAGTGGCACTTGTAACGCTTGCCCTTGTTCAAGTTCAATGGCAACAATGCAGTAGTTCCGATTCGCCAACGCTTTCTTCCAAAAATCATCAACGTTGATCGTGACAAAGGTCAACTATTTTGCTTGATGCAGCAGGGTGGGAATGGTTTCATCGTGAATCAGTGTCGCAGGACGCAAGGAACGAATCGAGACGACACGACCGGGATACCAGTCGGCAACGGCTTGTAAGACCAACGCGTTATCGATGCTTTCATCAACGACAATCATAGCACCCTAAACCGCAATCTTTTGTGAGGTGTGGGCGCTCTTCTCGAATGTCTGGCTGGCTAAGAGGATCGCTTCGTTGATGGCGGCGGCAGGTAGTTCTTTGCGGTTGTAATCGGCCACAATTTCCGCAATGGTGCGCCCTTCCGCCAAATAGGCCAGCACCATGCGCACTTCGATCCGCGTATACTTAAACGTTGGCCGTCCGCCACAAACTCCAGGTGCGGCAACAATGTACTGGCCGAGTGGGTAGTATTCATACAGATCACCGGCATTGACTTCACACCGCAGTTGGTCAGGTGGGGCTGAACCGCCATTGCTATAGACGCCATTGGTTTGCATACAATTACTCCGATCAACGTTGCGCAACTCGTTGTTCCGTCACGGTTGATGAAGTATATCACATCAACTGCGCTTGATTATACCTACCCTCATGGTGCGGGCAGCATCGTCTAACTAGAGAGTGCGTTGCATGGGGCAGGTGATCCTACTATCATGGGAACAGCCCTGCCCCGTGCAACGCACTCTCTTCACCTCAGCGTCGCTACCGGTGAGGACGCGACCGGCGTTCCGGTTACTGGTGGCGACGGCAGCGGGGAAGGCGGCTGTCATCCAACATCAAGTTGCTGTCGGGA
>QWII01000108.1 GCA_021405325.1 Caldilinea sp. CFX5
AAATGGCGCTGCCGGAAGATCATTCCACTGTACAGGTTGTACATCTGCCGGCGCCCATCACACCGGTATACCTGCAACTGGCGCCGCTTCGTCTGGTGAAAGGAGTGGGCTTGCTCTCGACTTGCCTGACAGCGTGGACAATAAAATCCATTAGTTGAGCATCGGCGTTTTTGGGTTCAAGAGTTGCGCAATTTCTACGGCTAATTCGCGAAAGGTTAAGGTAGCGAATTTGGGCGCTAATTGCGCAATATTGAGTACATCGCTACCTAAACCAAGGCGATCTTCCAACTCCATCGTTAATTCAACCACTTCAAAACTCGATACCAAGACATCGGCTACTTTTTGAGTTTCTAAGTTTTGGAGATCTTTCGTCAGATTCGCCTCTGTGACATAACTGCGCATAATTTCAAAGATTGTACTGTGTTGCATTTAACGCTCCTTTTGCAAATAGCCATAGATCACATTAAACCCAGCCCCCATGGTAAGTAAGTTAATTGGCGCGCCAGACGGTGCGTCCAGCGCCACATCCTGTAGGATATGAAAAAGGCTGGCGCTGCTCATGTTTGAGTACTGCTCGTAGTGCGCAACCGATTGGTTCAGCGTTTCTTTCGGCAGCCCCAACTTGCGCGAAAGGCGGAGCAAGAGGGCGATGCCCGCCGGATGAATCGCCCAATATGGACTTTGCAACTTAGCGCCATCCACCGTTTGCAGGGAGGCAGCCACAAAGTTCCGTACGTTCTGCTCAAAGGTGGTTACATCATCTAAGCGAAAGGAATAATAGGCTGAACTATAATCCCAATAGATTTGC
This sequence comes from Caldilinea sp. CFX5, assembly GCA_021405325.1. The sequence continues at coordinate 809 of QWII01000108.1, forward strand.
TTTAGTCCGGGGGTGGTATACTGCCAATAGCGAATATCCATGACCCGTAAAGCCATTTCGCCCAAAGTAGGATCAGGAGAAAGCCAGAGGGCCACTGCCCCATCCCCAAAGGTGCAATTCCCTTGCCATATATCGAGACTGGTTGCCGTGAGATCGATGAGCGTTGACGGCAATTCCACGGCAACCACCAGGATATGCTTATGATTGCTTTGCAATTGGGTTGCCAGCTTGAGCGCTTTGAGGCTCCCTGTACACCCGACGTTACCCAAATCAAATAGTAGGCTGTCGGTGCGCACCAATTGGGGCAATTTTGCCGCCAATCGGTAGCTAATACCAGGCATCAGATTGCCGGTCGTTGTGGTTGTAATAATGGCGTCAAAGGTGATTCCGGCCTCGGTTACCCTTTGGTTGATCTGTTGTGCCAGGGTATCTAAAGCCTCCTCAACGCCAAGTTCAAAGGTTGCCGCTCGTTCAGAAAATGTTTGCAAGGTCAGTAGATTCGGGACAGATTGACGGTTCCGCTTGCCCACGAGAAAATAGTGTACGGATTCCATCAGCTTCTTTCGTTCATCCTGGGCCAGGTTTAGCCGTTCAATCGCTGCCAAAAAATTGGGTAGCAAAAATTGATTACCAACACTCATACCTGGCGTAGCGCGGAAGATTGCATTGATGAACTGCATCATTAATTTAGCTTCTCGCTTCTTTGATTACGAATGGCTCGACTGGACGATGGGGATGGCCCTGCATATTCTCAGTAGACCGCAACGTAGCCGAGGTAGCGATAGACCGACTCTGGACTACGCGACTGCGGACTACTGATTCTGTTTTTGCTAGGGTTTGCATCCTTTTGCCGTATAGTGTTCGGGATCAAGCTCGATCTTTGTCAGCGACGGCATGGTGTGGTCCCAGCCGTGCATCGGGAAGGGCGCTGTTGACTTTGAATCATCACCTGGACAGTGCGCATCCATGCGCACTATTTCGTGCGCTTCATTCGTCAGCATCTCTGTTCTTCTTTCACCCGCCGGAGCAATGGTTTCGCTGGCGTTGGTGTCTGCCGAAGAAACGAGAACAACTGGCTCTGTTTCAACCCAAACTTCTGCGTAGGTATGCATCTCCTGAGGAGCAATCGTAGCAGCGTATACCATCTTCGGTAGCAGCAGTATGCTACTAAGCGTGATGAGCAGCGCAAATCCCAAGCAAAACATGAATTTGCAGCGTGCACTTCGTTCGCTTGACTTTGACCAGGTAGGGGATAAGGTAGGCATTGTCGTCTCCTCTGTGTGCAGGTAGGGAAATCTATTGAGCATCTGGACAAGCAACAAAATTGCAAAATCGATCTTTACTATATATAACGCAAGTTTCGTTCGTTTTCGCGCATCAAAATTTTGGAAAAACGCGGCAATTTTACAAATGCTTTACTCTGTTGTTAGCCGTGTGTGCAGCATTTGGTAGTTTGCTTGCGCCTTGGCCAAGTCTTTGCGTTGGCTCGTCTCTTGCAAGATCGGCAGACTTTGTTCTAAGCAAGCGTGGGCTTGGGATAAATCATCAAGCGCCAGCCAGGCATCGCCCAGAACGCGATAACTTACGCCGAGTTCTGCTCGGTGATGATGCGTTTGTGCAATCTGCAAGGCGCGTTGACCTAACTGCAAGGCGCCACTTTTGTCACCCAATGCAAGCTGTGCTTCGGCTAGTCGAGCAGTGGCATAGCTCAACATCACTGTGTTTTCTGTACTTTGCGCAATGCGAACCGCCTCTTCCTGATAATTTGCAGCTGCTTTATAGTCACCGGTATCAAAGTAAGATTCACCAAGGTTGCAATAGGTAATTAACAAATTATCGATTCTGCCGGTGCGGTCAAAGATTTCAATCGCTTCCTCCCACAAGATACGGGCTTGTTCCCGTTGTCCTAGCTCATCTTGGATAAGACCCAAGTTGCTAATCGCGGCTGCTTCGCTCGCCAGTTCGCCTAATTGATGTAAGCGTTGCCGGCTCTGTTCAAAACGCGCTTGGGCTTCGGTCAGTTTTCCCTCACGCCAGGCAACTAACCCTAAGCCGATTTCTGCGCGACCAATCTGCTGCTCAACTTTCGCCTGTTTGGCCAGTTGCAGGCTAATTTCAAAATGCTCGCGTGCAACAATAAACTGACCCAATTCATAACAAGCCCACCCTATTCCACTGTGCGCCTTGGCCAGGCCAGTCAAGTCCGACAGGTTTCTGTATAACTCAAGGCTTTGGAGGTGATGGGCGTGGGCTTCCTCGAACTTACCCCATGCCTCATAGCTCGTACCCAATTCGTATAAAATGCGGGCTTTTTCCTCAACCGTCTGTGTGCGCGTTAAAACAATTTGGAACATCTCAATTGTTTTTTGAAAGATGCCTTGCGCCCGGTAGATCATGCCCCTGGTTTCACAAATCGAGAGCCATAAGCCGGCCGTTTCTAACGCTGTCCCATAGGTATCAACAAGACGTTCAAGCAATTGAACAACCGCGTGGGCATGGCCTTGATGAATCAGTTGGGCGCTCTTCTCCCCCACGACCAGTTGCGCAGCCTGTATATAGGCCTCAGCACGTTCAAAATGGAGAGCGGCTTTTAACCACTCCTTTTCGACGACCGTATAATACTCGCCGGCCCGCTGGTGCATTGCCTGGAGTTCGGACCGATCAAGCAAATTATAGTAGAAGGTTTGCACCGTTGCGTGTTGGCTGTATTGCCGCTCCGGCAACTCATTGTGTACCAGTAACAAATGACGACTGTACAACCCATTTAATGTCTTCCATACATTGCCTTTAGCCGCAATGGCCTCAATGGCGGCGCGTGTACCTGGATAATTCATCAAGACCGACGTAGCTTTCATCACCTCGCGTTCTTCGGTTGTAATATTGTCATCTACTTCTGTAAGAATATAGTTCTCAATATTAATCGTTTTCAGAATACGGGCAATTAACTTTGCCAGGTTGCCGCCATGTTTGAGCGTATCAATCGCCAGTACCAATAGTTGCGGGTTGCCCTGCGTCAACGCGTAGAGCGAAGCTGTTAGTTCATCGGATAGCGATATGCCATGCTGCAAAAGCAAGTTTTGTGTTTCCATGTGACTCAATCCGCTTAATGGTTCATAGCGCGCGAGACGCAGCATATTCGGCATGGTTCTTGAGATGATCACTGCATCAATTCCCCCACGATTGAGCCTGGTTTGGAGGGATTTGTTGAACAACTGTTCAGCCAACTCATCGGCCAAGTGAAAATCATCAAAACACAGCAAATAGCCTTTGCCGTGAATTGTATGCAACAAGGCATCAAACAGGACGGCCGCCGACGGCGGATTGCTGCCTTGCAGGATGCGCAAAAAGGTATCATTGCCGTACCAGGCCAGGAAATTGGTCAGACGCCAGACAATATCATCAATGCCCTCTGCGCCACGAAACGTATACCAAAAAGTCTTATCTTCCGCCCAGCCCATCTGCCGAATCAAGGTGATAGCCAGCGACGTTTTGCCGACACCGGGCATCCCTGTGATCACGGCCAAATGATCAGTTTTTAATTTGCCCTCAAAATAGATTAGTTCGCGCTGTCTTCCAGTGATCAGGTGCGCGGCGGGCGGCTGTTCCGGCGGCGTCAACGGCCAGCCACTCATTGCCGGATCGATTGGCGCTGACGCCGACCCTGTGGACAGTGGGCGCAACTCCTCTACGAATTGGTCTACCCCCGTATATCCGGCAGCACTAAGAAAGCGCTTAAACCAGACTCGATCCAGATCGCAGCGCCTGGCTAATGCTCTACTCAACTTTTCTGTTTGTGCTTGCTTGACCGGCAGATTCCCTTTGCGCCAATTTTCAACGGTTGCACCGGTACGATCAATGGCATAGCCCAATTCGTCCTGAATGACACTGATCGGTTTGTCTTCAATACTCTTGATCCGTTGAATCGCTTCGGTGAGCAAGCGGCCAAATTCTTTTGCTGAGCCAGCCATGCTGTATCAACCCTTTCCCCACAGCGGGTGTTGATTGAGCGATAGCTCAGCCATTGCCATTATAGTAAAAAAATTTTCCGAGGTTTTGGAAAAAAGGCGGAAATTTTTCTATTTTTAGCTCTCGGAAAGATTCTGTCGTCTTTTACCGATGGAATGGCTGAAACTAACCGTAAGAAACGCAGATGCGCTGTTGTCTTGTTGGGTTCTTTCCCTGTCGCCGTACACTAACGGTACAACTTACGTTGGAAGTTGCCAAGATAAGCCCACTTGAAATGGAGCATACTATATAAACGTTGTTTTAAGGTTGATATTTGGACAAAAGTTGCCTAGTCATGAAAATTCCGAAAAAATTCCGACGTAGTTCCAATCATTCAGAAGACAAACGTTATATGCTGTATTGCAACAAGCTTTTGTTAAGCAATCGTACTAACAACAAGCACAAGTGGAGAGGCACTGGTCAACCCAAAGGGCGCAGAAAAGGCAGCACCATTGATTGATCCATACTATACCATAACATTCAGTGAATATACTACTACCTTTCCGTTACAGAAAATTGAACAGACCGTCTTTCAACCAGGGAACGGATGTTGACATGCGCAAGCTCAACTTATTGACCGTGAGTTTACTTATCTTACTCGGTATTGTAAGCAGCGTTCTGCTCTTTCTTCGGGATGCAACTGTCAAAAGGATGAGTACTGTCCAGTTGGAAGCGCCGCAAATGGTGAAGGCGGCCACCATCAACAATGAAGTTGTGGCCGAGGCGATCGTCGTACCTGTACAACGCGCAGCTTTAGGCATGGCAACGGGCGGCACAGTCAAAGCCATTATCGTCAGCGAAGGCGAGTTTGTCGAAGCCGGCCAGGCGCTCATTCAACTATTGAATGACCGTCAAGTGATCGCGGTAGCGCAAGCGACAGCCGCTCTCAATACCGCACAGGCGCGTCTAGCTGATCTCCGCAGTGGTGCGCGGCCACAGGAGATCGCCGCAATGCAAGCTGCGCTGGATGCCGCCCAAGCGCAGCTTACGCGTCTGACCGAAGGCGCCCGCCCGGAAGATGAAAGCGCGGCTCTGGCGGCCCTCAACGCCGCCAGGGCGACATGGCAGGATCTGCAAGATGGCCCGGATGAAGAAGTTCTCATCGAGGCGCGCGCCCAATTCGCCAATGCAGAAGCGGCTCTTCAGCAAGCACAGAGCGCCTACAACAAAGTAAAGTGGCGCAACGACATCGGCATGCTGCCTGAATCGCTACAACTACAGCAGGCGACCAATCAGTACGCCGCGGCGAAAGCCCACTATGAAGAACTGGCGAAAGGTGCCGACAGCGCCGAAATCGCCAACGCGCAAGCCCAGGTTGAACAAGCCGGCGCGGCCCTGCAACGGCTACGCAAACCGGCACGCGATAGTGAAATTGCGGCAGCGGCGGCTGAAGTACGCCGCACTCAGGCCCAACTGGCGTTAATTCAAGCGGGGGCCCGGCCTGAATTGGTTGCGGCGGCAGTGGCAGAGGTTGCCGCCGCCCAAGCCGCCCTACTCCAAGCCGAAGCCGCGCTGGCGGAGACGATCTTGAAAGCGCCCTTCGCCGGCGCTGTGGCTGCGCTGGATGTGAAAGTGGGCGAAGCGGTGGCGCCGGGCGTTCCGCTGATTCAGTTAGGTGATCTGCGCAACTGGCAAATCGAAACCGATGATCTAAGCGAAGTTGATATTACCAAAGTGCAGGAAGGCAGCCAAGCCACAATTACCTTTGACGGCATCCCGAATCTGACCCTAACCGGCAAGGTGATGCGCATCAAAGCCTTTGGTGAAGATAAGGCCGGCGACTTGACCTATACAGTCTTTATCAAACCAGATCGGTCTGACGCGCGGCTGCGCTGGAATATGAATGCCAAAGTCATCATCACCGCCAAGTGACGCAACGCTGTGGATCGAACTTCATCTTACACAGGAGGAAACGCACTTATGAATCAAACGATTTTATTGACGGGCGGCTCTGGCGTTGTCGGTCAGGCTTTACTGGAAAAGTTGACTGATGCCACGGTTGTTTGTCTTACGCGCCAACGGCCACTGGAGGGCGCGAATATCATCGCCATCCCTGGTGACATTGGTGAACCGCACTTGGGCTTGCGTGAAAAACAGTTTCATGAGTTGGCCCGGCGTGTTGATTGGGTCATTCATTCGGCGGCGATCACCGATTTTGCCCGTCCGCCGGCAGAGCTGCGCCACTACAATGTCGAAGGTACGCGCAACGTGCTGGCCTTTGCCACCCAGGCGAAGGCGCCTCTCATTCATGTCAGTACAGCCTTTGTCCATGCCCGCGGGGGGCATACGCTAAATCATTATGAAGCTTCCAAGCTCGAAGCCGAACAACTGATCCATCAGAATGGCGCGCCGGTGGTCATTGTGCGCCCCTCGATTGTGATCGGCGATTCACAAACTGGCGCCATCTGTAAACAGCAAGGCATTCACCGAATGATGCGGTTGCTGCTTAGAGAAATTTTACCGGTTGTGCCGGGGTCGCCCAATACCTTTATTGACTTTGTACCCCAAGACAGCGTAGCCGAGGCGATCATCGGGCTGGTTAACCATAAGGTTGTCACCGGGGAATACTGGTTGACTGCCGGTGCGCAAGCGCTTCGTTTTGGGGAAGGGTTGGAGCTATTGGTCGAACACGCGTCACACCTGCTGGGTAGAACGCTCACAAAGCCGCGCCTGATGAATCCCGCGGCCTTTGATCGGCTGATTCGTCCGGTCTTCTTGCCCCTATTCCCAGAGCGCCAGCAGCGCATCTTTGAAGAGTCGCTGACTTTTCTTAAGTATATGAACATGGAGGAAACCTTTCCCAGTTCATTTGAACAACTGCACCAGCAGTTGGGGATTACCGTCTTGCCCGATCCACGCCAAACCGCGCAGCGGAGCCTGGAATATATCATCGGCTATAGTAGTGAGCGGCGGACACAAGCAGAGGTCAATATAGCCACGGAAGGAGTAAACGTGTGATCACCAAAGGGACGCCTGGCGCCAGGATGACTATCAACGGTCTTGCACAAGCGCCGCAACAGGATACAGCGGCGGCGAGCCGTCAAGATCTGCTCCGTCGTTATCAGCGACATGTCAACCGCAGTTTTGCCAAACTAGCCAGAGTCATGTCATTGCCAATGGAGGTGCGTTCAGCAGGGTGCCTGGTCTATGACGAAGCCGGCGAAGCTTATCTGGATTGTGGGGGGTACGGCGTTTTTCTGATGGGTCACTGCCATCCTAAGGTGATCGCGTCAGTCACAGCCCAGTTGGCGCGCCACCCGCTTTCCACGCGCACCCTGTTGAATGCGGAACTGGTGGCGGCGGCGGAAACCCTGGTTTCGGTTGCGCCGCCAGGAATGCAGTATGTCTTCTTTGCCAACTCCGGGGCGGAAGCAACCGAACTGGGCATCAAGCTGGCGCGCCTGCATGGTAAACAGCGGATCATCGCAATGCAGGGTGGCTATCACGGCAAGACGATGGGCGCCCTGAGTGTCACGGCGCGTCCCCATTTCCAAGATCCGTTCCGTCCGTTACTGCCGGCGGTGCAATTTGTGCCTTATGCCGACGCCGGCGCTCTGAAAGTGGCGTTGGCCGATCAGGGCAAGGGCGCCTGCGTGATTTTGGAGCCGGTGCAGGGCGAGGGTGGCGCCATTGTGCCGCCGCTAGGGTATTTACGCCAGGTGAGCGATCTCTGCCGGCGTTACAACGCCCTTCTGATCTTGGACGAGATTCAATCCGGGTTGGGGCGACTGGGGTGCTGGTGGGGCGCCAATCGCGAGGGGATTACACCGGACATCCTGTTGGTTGGGAAAAGTCTGAGTGGGGGAGCCGTACCAGTGAGCGCGGTTGTGGCGACGCCGGACGCGTTCGAGCCGCTCAACAATGACTTTATCCTGCACTCTTCAACCTTTGCGGGCAACCCGCTGGCGATGTGCGCGGCGCGAGCAGCCATTGAAGTAATCCGCGAAGAGAATTTGGTAGAGCGGGCGCGTACCGTTGGCAGCTATCTACTGGACAACTTACGCGGCATTTTGTCCGAAAGATGTCCAGAACTGGTCATTGAAGTGCGCGGGCTGGGGCTGTTGCTGGGCATTGAGTTCAAGCGCAGTGATCTGGCCGGCGAGTTCATGATGCAGTTGTTGGCGCAACGGGTCATCGTCTCCCATTCACTAAACAGTCACGGCGTTGTGCGCCTGACGCCACCGGCGCTTTTGACGGAAGCGCACTGTGATTGGCTTTTTACGGCTGTTACCGCCGCGGCTGACGCAGTAATGAAGGATTTTCGGCAAATTCCCACATAACCTTGTGTAACAAAGGAGAACCACGGATGAAACAAGTGGAGGTTTTGGCTCAAATTGGTGAGTGCTGTGCAGCGGACGCCTACCGTATGATTAGCGACTTTCAGCGCTATCCCCACTACAGTAAGGCCGTCCGCGCCGTAACTATTTTGGAAGCAAGCCCGGACTATTCGATCTCCACCTGGGAAGTTAACTTCCGACAGGGCATTCTCCAGTGGACGGAAGAGGATCGCTTTGACCGGAACAACGGTACAATCCATTTCAATCAACTGGAAGGGGACGCCGAGCATTTCTCCGGTCACTGGCGAGTGATTGAGCAAGGTTCGCTCTGTCAGGTTCAATTTCTGGCGCTCTTCGATATGGGCATTCCAACCATGAGCGATATTATCGAACCCATTGCCGAACGGGCGCTACGCGAAAATATCCAGTCGATTATTGAAGGGCTGTTTTCAGGTCGGGTTGTGTATCTGAATTAAACGATGAAGGTTTGCACGAAAAGAGGCTGCCATGAAATTTTTAGCAGAAGAACGCAACACGTTGGAGCATTTCTTCCCCGGACTAGATCACGCCCTGGCGCAGCATCCCTTATTTGCATTGGAAAAACGGGGCAATCCGGGCTTGCAACTCTTTCGTGAGGCCAACGGGCCGGCCTTCCTGATTTCCCATGAGTGTCGTGGGTTGGGCGGCACGGCCATTGATGCCATCCACGTCCAACGGGCGATTGGCAGCCGCTCGCCTTCGCTGGCAATTGCCAGCACCATGCACCATTTCTCGGTTGCCACGCTGGTGGAGATGAGCCTGGTGGGCAACGGCATGGAAGCGCTGTTGCTGGAAGCGATTGCCCAGGATCGCTTGTTGGTGGCTTCCGGCTTTGCCGAGGGGCGCACCGGCCGGGGCATTTTACAGCCGACCATGCAAGCCCAGCCAACGGCGAACGGGGTGGTCGTGACCGGCAGTAAGAAGCCTTGTAGCCTGGCTATGTCCATGGATCTTTTGACGGCCAGTGTTGCCATTCAAAACGGGAACCCGGAAAAACGTGAGTTTGCCGTGGTCTTGGCGCCGGCCAAAAGCGAGGGTATTGAACGGCGCGAATTCTGGGGGAGTTGGATTCTGGCCGGGGCCGAGAGCGAAGAAGTGATCCTCAACGAAGTGGAAGTGCCGGAAACGCTCATCTTCCGCCTGGGCAAATCGCGTGAATTAGACGCCACCCAAATCAGCGGTTTTCTCTGGTTCGAGTTGCTGGTCACCGCCTCCTATCTTGGTGTAGCCAGCGCTCTGGTGGAGCGGGTGCTGTGCAACAAACGGGGATCGGCCAGTGAACGCGTGGCATTGGGCATAGAGTTGGAGGGCGCCATGGTCGCGCTGGAGGGCATTGCCCGCTCGATGATGATCAACCGGCGCGACAATGACGAGTTGGCACGCATGTTGTTTGTGCGCTATCTCGTGCAAGGGGTGATCGAGCGGGTTACCCAACAGGCAACGGAAGTGTTGGGGGGCATGGCCTTTGTCTCTTCATCGGAAGTGAGCTATCTGTTGGCCGCCGCCCGCGCCCTGGCCTTTCATCCACCTTCCAAAGCCAGCATCACGCCGGAACTGGCCGGCTATCTGGCCGGGGAAACGGTGCTTGAGATCCACTGATGGCCCATTTGGCGAAGGTGGTGTGGGTAGACGGGCTGTCGTGACAAGGGGTAGAATTTATGCGCAATGCGATGTTCAAAACACTAACAGCGTGGGTGATGGCAGGTATATTGCTCATCTTCACCCTGGCAGCCTGTAGCGGCAAGACAGACGCTGTAGCGATGAGTAATTTCTCTGGCGCTGCGCTGTCCGTCTTCACCAGTACAGTGGTACTCGTCTTTCGCGAGAGTTTGGAAGCCTATCTGATCCTCGCCGCGCTATTGGCCAGCATGGTCGGCGCCTATGCACACTATCGACGCCCCGTTCTTGTCGGCGCCGCTCTGGCTGTTTTGTTCTCCGGCGTGACCTGGGTGGCCTTCCATTGGCTGTTGTTGGCCTACGCCTACTTGGGCAGGCAACTGGAAGCCTTGGTCGCCCTGTTGGTGATAGCCGTCTTACTGCTTACGATGAACTGGTTTTTCCACAAGAGCTATTGGAACAACTGGATCGCCAGATTTCATCGCCAGAAGCAGCGCTTTGTCAAGCGTGAAACGCGCCAGTGGCTCGGCTTGCTCTTCCTCGGTTTTGCCAGCATTTACCGGGAAGGGCTTGAAATCGTCCTCTTTCTCCAACCCTTTGTTCTGGAGGCCGGGCTGGGCATTGTGATGCAAGGGGTCACCCTCGGGTTGTTAGGTATTGTTGGATTGGGTTTGCTGGCCTGGCGCTCGCCAATCCAACTGCATTACAAAAAGTTGCTGATCGTGACCGGAATTTTGGTTGGCGTGGTGCTGATCATGCTCATGGGCCAGAGTGTAGACCTGTTGCAAACGCTTGGCTGGTTGCCGGCTACACCCCTGCCGGCAGCCCAAAGTTGGCCCGCCTGGCTTAGCGTTTGGTTTGACATCTATCCCACCTGGCAGGGACTTGGGGCGCCGATCGGCGGCGCCGTGTTTGTGATTGGCAGTTACTATCTGGCTGAGTACTTGCAACAACGCAAACGGCCACAAAGCCAACCAAAAAAGGAGGACAATGATCCAGCCATCAAAAAACAGCTTTTGCCGGGTAACAACTAAACCTATTGGTTGTTCATACAATCAGTAGTCCGCAGTCGTTTAGTCGCGTAGTCCAGCGTCAATTCAGTTCACTTTGGTTGTATTGCGGTCTACTGACAATAGCTTCTTATCGTTGTTTATCTTGCTTCTGATTTTGCTGACATAAAGGAGACAACCATGAATCTGCAAGGAAAACGCATCTTATTGACCGGCGCAGCCCGTGGGTTGGGGTTGGCCACCGTCCACGCCCTGAAAGCGCAAGGCGCCGTTGTTGTGGGCATTGACAAACGGTCCGGTCAGGAACAAGTGACCGACAAGTTTATTCTGGCCGACTTGCGCGATGCACAAGCGGTCAAACGCGCCGTGCGCGAAGCAATTGACTATCTGGGCGGTCTGGATATTCTGATCAATAATGCCGGCGTTCTCTCGCTGCAAGATGCGGGCGACCATCCGAATCAGGATGTTACCGAAGCGATTCAAGTTAATCTGTTGGCGCCCTGGCAGGTGACCACCGAGGCGTTGCCGGCGCTGCGTGAAGCACAGGGACGGGTGATCAATATTGCTTCCCTCTTCGCCGTGGTGAATGCGCCCTTCATTCCCGCCTATGCCGCCACCAAACGGGCGCTGGCCGCTTATTCCGATATTCTGCGCATGCAACATGGCGACCGGATCAGCGTGACGACGCTCTATCCGGGCTACATTAATACACCGATCCATGACACTGCCGAGGCCCAGGGGCTTTCCGTGGCCCGGATTGTCACTTTCTGCCTGGGTGATAAGAAAGTCCTTAGTTTTGAGGAGTCAATGGACAAAGCCGCAGCAGGAGTCGTGCGCGCTTGCGCCGACCGGCCAGTCCGCGAGCGGGGATTGACCTTCACCGGTACGTTGACGCTGCTGCTTGCCCGCCACGCGCCCGGTTTGGTGGATGCCATTGTGAAATGGCGCTTAGGCCGGTTAGTCAAGTCCGGTATGCAAGTTGTACTGACCAACCACTGAGCGCGATCAACCACGCCTGCCCCAATCATCTGCAAAATTAAGTGATTGGGGCAGGGGCAGCGGCTGTAGCGATCAGTACGGTAAGACTTGTGGACAGCGGCGCATTCATGCGCAACGCTTGAACACTTCCGAGCATCTGCGGTGGCTCTGGAAAGGTAGAGGGGACTGATGGTTAGCCCACGTTGGCGCAAAATTCTACGGGATATGTGGAGCAATCGCGTTAGTTCGCTGTTGGTCATCTTTTCCATTGCCATTGGCGTTTTCGCGATCGGGACCATCGCGGGCGCGTATGCCATTCTCTCGGATGGCATGACGGAAAGTTTTCTTGCGATCAATCCCGCCAATGCCCAAATCTACACAGTCGAATCGTTTGACGAAGCGATGCTGGACGCCATTCGTAACCTGGATGAGATTCAAGATGTGGTGGGGCGTTACACCCTGATTGTCCGTTTCAAGGTGGGTGAAAATGAGTGGCGCAACCTCCACCTCTTTACATTACCGGATTACAAGGATATTCGTGTGAACCTGGTAAAACCCAAGAGCGGCGCCTGGCCCCCACCGAAGAAGGAGTTGGTCATCGAACAGAATGCCCTGAGTCTGCTGAACGGTGGCATCGGCAGCACCTTGCTGATTGAAACACCCGACGGCAAAGAGCGCGAACTGCGCGTGGCCGGCGTCGCGCACGAGATGAATCTCTTTCCGGCGGCCCTTGCCGGTATTGCCTACGGCTATATCACTTTCGAGACGTTGGAATGGCTGGGCATCCCGTATAGTTTCAATGAGGCGCTGATTATCGCCAAGAACCGCTTTGACCGGGAGGGGGTGCAACAGGCGATCAATCGGGTGCAAGATCGGTTGGAAACCTATGGCATCGCTACCCGCTTTATCTATATGCCGATGGCGCCTGGTCGCCATGACGCCCAGGATATTGTGGAGGCGTTAACGATTGTGCTAGGTGTCTTAGGGGTGTTAGTGCTGCTGTTGAGTGGGTTTCTGGTGATCAATACCATGTCGGCCTTGCTTATTCAGCAAGTGCGCCATATTGGCGTCATGAAAACCTTCGGCGCCCGGTTTCATCAACTGCTGCCGATGTACCTGAGCATGGCCGTTGTCTTCGGCCTGCTGGCAGTTGCGCTTGCCATGCCGCTGGCCGGGATTGGGGCGGATGCGTTGTCCAAATTTGTCCTAGGGATCATCAATCTGGATGTACCAAACTTTGAAGTGCCGGTTCAGGTCTACGCCTTGCAGCTTTTCATCGGTGTGGCGGTTCCGGTCGGCGCTGCCTTGTATCCTGTGCTTTCCGGCACGCGCATTACCATCCGGGAAGCCCTGCAAGCGCAAGCCGGCAACGCAACAGGGCGCGGGGGACGCTGGCTGGATCAGCTATTAGCCGGGTTGCCTACGGCCATCCAGGGCAGGGCGCCACGTCCTTTATTATTGTCATTGCGCAACACCTTTCGCAAGACGGGCCGTATGGCCTTAACCCTGGCGACACTGACGCTCGGCAGCGCCATTTTCATTGCTGTGTTTAGTGTTCGCGCCTCCACCTTGCTCACCTTTACCGAAGCTGCCCAGAACTGGCAGTACGATGTGGAAGTAACCCTGCAACGGCCCTACCTGCTCCAAAAATTGGAACAGATCGCGTTGCAAGTGCCGGGCGTTGTCAAAGCGGAAGGGTGGGGCGTCTACAACACGCGCCGGGTACGGCCAGATGGGAGCGAGAGTACGACCATTATTCTATTGGCGCCGCCGGCAGAAACAGTGCTGGTGCGGCCAGTCCTCGTCGAAGGTCGTTGGTTGCAACCGGATGATGTGAACAGCATTGTGGTGGATCGGGATTTGATCCGCCGCGAACCCGACATCAAGCTGGGTGACACGCTAACGCTCAAAGTCGAGGAACGTGAGCTTGCTGTGCAAATCGTGGGGATTGCCAAAGGGCAGTTCAAAGATTTCCCTACCGCCTATGTGAGCTACCCTTACTTCGCCCAGCAAATGGTGCGTGAAATTGATCGGGCCGGCCGCATGGTGATTGTTGCCGAGCGTCATGACCCTGCCTTTCAGGCGCAGGTGGCCGGCGCCGTCGAAAAAGAGTTCAAACGGGTTGGTCTCAAAATTGGCTTAACCGAAACGGTCTATGAAATTCGCTCACGAGTGGAAGACCAGTTCAATATCGTCGTGATCTTTCTCCTGCTCATGGCCCTGATGATGTCGGCTGTCGGCGGCTTTGGGCTGACCGGCACGATGAGCTTGAATGTGCTTGAGCGGGTGCGGGAAATTGGCGTTATGCGGGCCATCGGGGCCTCGAATCGCGCGGTACAGAGCATCGTCATGGTGGAAGGCGTCATCATTGGGCTGCTAAGTTGGTTTCTTGGCGCCGTGTTGGCCCGGCCATTGAGCAAATTTCTCAGCGACGCCGTGGGCATGGCAATGACCAACTCGCCCTTGACTTATTCATTTGCCAGCAGTGGGATTTATATCTGGCTCTTTCTCGTGCTGCTCTTAGCCACCATCGCCACCTTCTTACCAGCCTGGAAGGCAACGCGCATCAGCGTACGAGAAACGCTAGCGCATGAGTAACCGCTTAAAGCGGGTACAGGATTTACGCACGCTCTGCTCCCCCTCTCCTGAAACGGTACTGCTGTTTCAGGAGAGGGGGCTGGGGGGTGAGGTCGTCTTGCGTAACTCCTGAAGCACTGGCTTTTATGCCGCGACAATGGATAGGGGAAGAGGGATGGTAGGCTATGCTTAACAGTTGGTTTAAGAAACAACGGAGCGCAACCCCGGTGCAGCCCGCTTACCGGCACGGCAACCAGCACTTCATTGAGTTACAACAGGTTGTCAAGACATACAAGACCGAGGCCGGCACTTTCACGGCACTCAAAGGGATCAATCTTGCGGTGGATCGAGGGGAGTTTGTCGCCATCATCGGCAAGTCAGGCAGCGGCAAATCGACGCTCCTGAATGTCCTCACCGGCATTGACCGCCCCACGACCGGCAAGGTGTTGATTGGCGATGTCGCCCTCCATACCCTGGGCGAGAACAAAATGGCCTTATGGCGGGGTCGCCAGATGGGTGTGATCTTTCAATTTTTCCAGTTGCTGCCTACGTTGACCTTGCTCGAAAATGTCATGCTGCCCATGGATTTTTGCGGTCTGTACACAGTGCGCGAACGCCGTGTCCGCGCCCTTTCCTTGTTAGAAGGAGTCGAGCTGGCGGCCCAGGCCCATAAAATGCCCAACGCGATTTCCGGCGGACAGCAGCAACGCGTTGCCATTGCCCGTGCGTTGGCCAATGATCCTGCCATTATCGTGGCCGACGAACCAACCGGCAACCTGGATTCCAAAACGGCGGAGGCGATCTTCCGCCTCTTTGAGAGCCTGGTGCAACAGGGCAAGACCTTTTTAATGGTCACCCATGATACCGATTTAGCCCAACGCGCCGCCCGCCGGGTGGTGATCGCCGATGGTGAGATTATCGATGAGGAAGTAATGCAACCTGGCGCCGCGCCCCAACCGGCCAACCCCTTGCACCAGAGCGCAACTGGGCAGAATCGATTAGCAGCCGGTGAGCCGACTCGTGTTTCCCAGTGGGCGCCGCAGGCGATTTCGTAGACGCTGGCGGCATAAGCATAGTAATTTCAGTCGGACAGTGAAACAGGGAGACAGTGAGACAGTTGTCATCGCGCACACAAACTTTGTCAAAAGCCCGTCGCCGGCAAAATATCGGTTTTGGCGCCGGCTCATTGGTGGCGTTAGCTTGCTTGGTCATCCTGTTTTGGCCGGGACAAGAGCGGTGGCATCAATCCGGGCCAATGAATACCGGTCACGAAACGCTAAATTGCACAGCTTGCCACAAGCCCGCCCCTGGCGCCGTTCGTCAGCAGGTGCAGGCCAATGTGCGAGCGGCGTTGGGGCTACGCAAAAGCACGGTAGACTTTGGTTTGCAGGCCGTAGGCAATGACACCTGCCTGACGTGTCACAATCGCGCCAATGATCGGCATCCAGTCTTTCGCTTTCTGGAACCGCGCTTTGCTGAGGCCAGAGTACAGTTACAACCGCAGTTTTGTGGCGCTTGTCATCAGGAACATACCGGCCAGCGGGTCACGGTAGAGCCAACGTTCTGCGTCCAATGTCATCAAGAGACCAAACTCAACAACGATCCGATTTCGATTTCCCATCGTCAGTTAATCGCCGCCCAGCAGTGGGACAGTTGTCTCGGCTGTCACGACTTTCACGGCAACCATGTGATGCAGACAGAGACCGATGTGGCCAAGGGCTTTACCCGCCAGCAGATCCTTGATTACTTTGCCGGCGGCCCATCGCCCTATCCCACAGAACGCTACTATCCGGCGCAACGGGAGGTAATCAATGAATAACAAATTATTCGTCGTTACTGTACTGATTTTACTTGCCGTCATCGTCTATCTGTTTGTGAGCGCACCGCCTTTACTGCCGGAGGTCACAGCCAACAGCGCGCTGATTCCTATTGAAACGGTGTTAACGATTATGGAAGCGGAAAATGATAGCGTCAGGGCGCTCTGGACACAAGAAATTGTCGGCGCCGGGAAAAACGTGGGGTTAGCCTTCCATGAAGAATGGCGCGCTGCCAATCTTGAGGCCGGCCCATTACCGGCGCTCTTCTTGCGTGAAACGGCAGCTAATCTGGAGAAAAATCCAGTCAGGCTGAGTCTCTTTCTTGGCTCTGACTATCCCATCAGCGCCGCGAATCGCTTCACCGGCAAGCAGATGGCCATGTTTGAGCGCATCAAACAAACGGGGACGCCTCAATTTTTTTATGACGAAACAACAGCGATGTATACGGC
Source organism: Caldilinea sp. CFX5 (assembly GCA_021405325.1). The sequence goes on from QWII01000108.1 coordinate 17,578, forward strand.
AATGTTTGCCGATGTCGCTGTTGCCGAACCATGTGTTGCTTGTCACAATGCACATGAGCAAAGCCCAAAGCAGGACTGGCAATTGAACGACATCATGGGGGCAACCACCTGGCTGTACCCTGCGCAACGGGTAGACAATGCGGAAATGGTCACAATGCTGACGGCGTTGCGCCACAGTTTTCGTGATGCTTACGCCGCCTATCTGGACAAAGCCACCACCTTTGCGCAACCACCGACCATTGGGGAGAAATGGCCGCGCGATGGCTATTATTTGCCCACTGTTGATACCTTTATGGGAGCAATTAACCAACGAACGGCGCCGGCGACGCTGGCTGCCATCCTAGTCGCAACGGAGCAAAGCCATGCACGCCAACCAAACTAGACCTATATCGTTGCATGGGGCTACACAAGTTTTGCAAGGTATCCAGAAAAATCAGCAACTCTCTTTCTACCTAGGGTTTCTGTTGTTGGTCGTCGTACTAGGCATGCAACTAGTCGAACTCCACTGGGTATGGTTGAGTACCCTACAAGCAAACGAACTGTACAAGCGTTGGTCAGGCTTTGGCTTGCTGCTCTATATCGCTGCCCAGTGGTATCTATCCGCATTACGCATACACGGGAAAACGGAGGCGGCGAAACAACATTACCAGATCCATAAGCAACTGGGGATCCTGGCGCCACTCGTCTTTTATTTGCATTCGATGAAACTTGGCTATGCCTACCTCCTTCTGCTCAGCATCGTCTACCTGGCAAATGTTGCGGTTGGTTTATGTAACCGTGAATTCGTCAAAATCAAGAATGAACGGTTCATGTACTATTGGATGATTGTGCATGTTGCACTTTCGGTCTGTACCGTCGCTTTAGCAATCTATCACCTGTTCATTGTGTTTTACTATGAGTAGCCTTAAGCCAGCAATCGACGCCGACTCCTGGCCTAAGGCGCTTGCCCTCAGCGGTAAAGGTTGAATCGCTTCAATAGCAGGGCATTAACCGCCACCAGCAGCGATGAACCGGACATGGACAGGGCGGCAATCTCCGGGCGCAATACCAACCCGAAGGTCGGATAGAAAAGGCCGGCGGCGATAGGAAAGGCGATGAGGTTATAGCCGGCCGCCCACCATAAATTCTGGTGCATCTTACGCAATGTGGCCCGGCTCAACCCAATCACGCCAATTACGTCAAATGGATCAGACTTCATCAGCACCACATCGGCGGTCTCCATGGCAACATCTGTCCCGGCGCCGATAGCAATGCCGACATCGGCCTGCGCCAGGGCGGGCGCGTCATTGATCCCGTCGCCCACCATCGCGACCAACTTGCCTTGGGCTTGCAGTTCCTTCACCTTATCAGCCTTCTGGCCCGGTAGCACTTCGGCAAAGACGGTCTTCACACCCAGCTCACCGGCGATACGTTCCGCCGTGGCGCGGTTGTCGCCGGTGAGCATGGCAACTTCGACGCCCATCGCCGTCAACTTTTCTACGGCCAGTTTGGCATTGGGACGCACCGCATCGGCGATGGCAATCATCCCGGCGAATTTGTCGTCGGCGGCCGCATAGACCACCGTTCGCCCAGCGCCTTCCAGCGAAGCAGCCCGCTCGGCGTAGCCATCTAGGGTGACATTGTGATCACGCATTAGCTTGCGATTGCCAACCAGCAACCTCCTATCGGCCACAGTCGCCTTCATGCCATGACCGGGAATGGCCTCAAAGCCGGTCGTGTTTTCCAGTGACAAATTCTGTCCCTTTGCCCTGTCCACGATTGCCTGCGCCAATGGGTGTTCGGACGACTGTTCCGCCGAAGCAACCAGTCGCAAAAGTTCATCCTCCGGCAGCGGGTTGCCCACAGCCACGATTTCCACCACCTGCGGCTTGCCCTCAGTCAATGTACCAGTCTTGTCAAAGATGATCGCCTGTAATTTCGCTGCCTGTTCTAACGCTGTGGCGTTTTTATAGAGGATGCCGTTCTGCGCGCCCAAGCCGGTACCCACCATCACTGCTGTCGGTGTAGCCAGCCCCAGTGCATCCGGGCAGGCGATGACAACAACAGTGATCGCCAGCGTGAGCGCCCACAAGAATTTATCTGTCTCTCCTGGAATGGCTGAAGCGCCAAAGAAGTACCAGCCAAAGAAAGTCGCCAAGCCAAAGACAATGGCGGCAGCCACCAGCCACTGCGACGCCTGGTCCGCCAGCCGTTGAGATGGGGCCTTGGAATTCTGCGCCACCTGTACGAGTTTGACGATCTGTGCCAGCGCTGTATCAGCACCGACCTTGGTGGCGCGGAACTTGAAGGTGCCAGTCTTGTTGATCGTCGCACCGATCACAGTCGAGCCAACTTCCTTTTTGACCGGCAAGCTCTCGCCGGTTAGCATGGATTCGTCTACGTCCGACTGGCCTTCGATCAACACGCCGTCCACCGGAATTTTGTCGCCAGGGCGAATGAGGACGATGTCATCGAATAGCACCTCAGATGTAGGCACTTCGATTGGCTGTCCGTTGCGGATCACGGTGGCCATTGGTGGGGCCAGGTTCATGAGCGCTTGAATCGCTGCTGAAGCGCCGGCGCGGGCGCGCATTTCCATCCAATGACCGAAGAGTACGAAAGCCAACAGCACGACAGCCGCCTCATAGAAGACTTCTCCTTCAAAGAGGAAGGTCGCGGCCACACTGAAAAGGTAGCCCGCCAGCACCGAAAGCGTGACCAGCACTGCCATATTCAAAATACCATTCTTCAACCCACGCCAAGCGCCGATGTAAAAGACCCAACCACCATAGAGTACCGCCGGCGTCGCTAACAGGAACGACAGTAGTTCGTTGGATAAACCAAACGGCTGCGGCAACTGGATCCCAAAGTAGTCAGTGAACAGCGGGGAGTAAAGAAAAATCGGGATAGCCAGGATGAAGGCGACGAAGAAGCGGTTGCGCATGTCGCGCACCATTGCCTCCATGCTCATACCGCCACCGTGACCCATCTCGTGGGCCATGGTGGCCATTTCACCGGCTGCGGCGCTGTCATCCGGCATGGTATGTCCGGCATGAGCGTCAGCGCGGGCGTCGGCTTTTACCGCCGGCTTTAGCTGATCGACCTGCCGCTCAACGGGTGCAGCAGGCATGGCGTGATCGGCATGTGCGCCCATATCCCGGCTTGCCGTGGTCATTGCTGTGGTCGGCGGATCGCTCGGTTTGCAAAGATGTTCCGGTAGACACTCGCCGGAACATCGGTATCCGCATTCGGCAATGATATGGTTGATCTCGTCCAGCGTGACCGACTCGTCATGATAGACGGTGGCCGTGCTGGTCATGAAATTGCTTTCAACTTTGTGAATGCCAGGATGTCGGCATAGCTGTTTCTCGACGCCTAAAGGCGAGAGCATGGATGTAAAATTTTCAATGGTAACGACCGTGGTTTTCATTCTTATCTCTCCACTATCAACAATATCTGGTCATCATATCTACGCCGGTTGATCGGCGGGTTGACGACGCGCCGCCCCCACTTCAACGCTGGCGACAGCGGCCACTGTTAAGGCGCTACCAATGCCCTCAAGCAGGCTGATGCGTTCGCCAAAGGCCAGGGCAGCAATCCCCAGCCCCAAAACCGGAATAAAAAAAAGAAACATGGTTAAGTGTCCCAACTCTTCCCGTTGCAGCAGCCAATACCAGGCTGCATAGGCAAGCGCAGTGCCAACCAACGCCAGGAAAAGCAGTAAGCCCACAAATTCGGCGTTCCAAACCACGCGTTCACTCCGCTCAACCAGCGCAGTGAGCGCCAGCAAAGGCAAACTGCCCAACACAAGTTGCCAAGCGGTGATCACCAGCAGATTGTCTCGGAATCCCAAGCGTTTAAAAATGACATTGCCAACTGCGGCGCTTAACGAAACGGCTAATGCCAGCAGGGCGCCCGAAACTGCATAAGCATCCGGACTGACCAGCGCCTGCACCGAAATCAGGATAACGCCTGTAAAACCGAGCGCCAATGTGAGCCACTTGCCTGACGTCATCCGCTCGCCTAAAAACAGGGCGGCCAGCACGACCGCCAGCAGTGGCTGCATATTGCCCAACACCGAGGCGATGCCTGCCCCGGCGCGCCCGGGGCTGAGAAACATGGCGCCAAAGGCCACGGTAGTCGCCGTGAGTGCCAGTGCGCTGATGCCGCCCCAATGTCGGCGCGGCGGCAACAGCGGCTGGTGCAGAGCAAGCGCCAGCCCAAACAGAACCAAGCCCCCAATCAACACCCGCAGCCCGGCAAAGCGTAGTGGTGGCGCAAAAGCCAGACCAGCTTTTATTGCCACAAAGCAAAGCGCGTAGATAACGGTCAGGCCGCTGATGATGGAAAGGCGCAGAGCCGGTGTTACCGGTTTCACTGTGCTAAAACCCTCGCCAAAGTGAACAGCTCTGGATCAATGGGTTTCTGGCGACCGACAACCGTGACTAGGGGTGTGGTTGCTACGCGCCCCTCTTCCATACCGACCAGCACGCCGGTCTCACCGCGCGCCAACGCCGCGACCGCGCCGGCGCCTAGACGCGTTGCCAGTAGTCGGTCGTAGGCCGTCGGCGCACCGCCACGCTGCACATGACCGAGGGTGGTTGTGCGCAGATCAAAGCCGATGCGCGCCTTGTGTTCACGGAAATAGGCCAGCAAAGCTTCAGCGTCATAGCGCGCTCCTTCGGCCACAACGGCTAGGGCGTGCGCTTTCCCACGATCATAGGCCGCGCTCAATTCTTGCGCTACCTGCTCCGGGGTTGTTTCAATTTCTGGAATGACTATCACCTCGGCGCTGCCGGCGATGCCTGCCATCAGCGCCAGATAGCCACAGTCACGGCCCATTACTTCGACCAAGAATGCTCGTTGATGCGACGAAGCCGTGATCTTGAGCCGATCAATTGCCTCTAGCGCGATGTTGAGGGCTGTATCTACGCCGATAGTGATGTCACTGCCCGCCAGATCGTTGTCGATGGTGGATGCAACACCCACCACCGGAAAGCCGAGTTGGGCAAGCGCATAGGCCCCAGCTTGTGAGCCATTGCCGCCAATCACGACCAGACCCTCTATACCCTGCTCTGCCAACGTATTCAACGCTTGGCGGCGCCCTTCGTCGCTCTTAAATTCCGGGCTGCGGGCGCTGCCCAGGATCGTGCCGCCCTGTTGGATAATGCCACCGACGGCGCGGGCGTCCAACGGTTTGAAATGGCCGGCAATCAGCCCGGCATACCCCTGGCGCACACCAAAAACCGCCCAACCCAAATCAAGTGCGCAGCGTGTCACGGCGCGAATGGCGGCATTCATGCCGGGGGCGTCGCCGCCGCTGGTCAAAACGGCTATCTGTTTCATCTTTCATTCTCCTCCACTCCCACTTTACACAGTGTTATCCAGCTTATCACCCCGCCAAATTTTGTGTTAGCGCCATGCTGCCCCTTTTGCTCCAGGCCATTTGGCTAGGTCGTCTCCCGACCAAATGGCCTGTTGTACCGGCAATGCTGCCTGCGGCAGCGTGGCGGCAATGGCTTGTAGGCAAACATCCAGGGTGCGAAAAAGGGGGTGATGATCGACGCCGGGCAGCACCTGGACATGCCAGTTGCGCCGCTTGTAGGCTAGCGTCAAGACACCGTCTAGGGGCGCAACCTGATCCTGATCGCCATGAAGGCAGAACACGGGAATGCCGCTTCCCAAGACCTCGACTGCTTGGATAGCGTTACCGCTGTAAATGACTTCCCAAAGCGAAGAAGTGAAAGAACGCCAGGTATGTTTGACCGTGTCTGCCGCCACCTCACGCGGCACATCAGTGCGCAGATAAGGCAACAGCCGCCCGAAAACGCGTCGGGTGATGATACAGGTAATCGCGGCTAAGGCTATATTGCTTAAGAGCATCCGGTTGAGCGCCGACTGAGCGCCGAAATAGTCGAGGGCTTTTTCCTTGTTGCCAAAATAGGGCACGCTGAGCAGCACCAGTCGCTCTACCTGTTCAGGATACTGTGCGGCGTAGGCGAGCGCCAGCAAAGTACCCATCGAGTGGCCCACAAGTGTGAAAGGTCCATGCTCATGTAACACCTCGTACAGGGCAGCAATGTGCCGTTCGACTGTGTAGCGCGTCCAGGGTTTTGGCGACTGACCGAAACCGAGCGGATCGACCAACAGGATGCGATGGGTTTGTTCCAGCGCACCTAAATGTCCTTGCCAATACCGTGTGGTTGCCCCCAGACCAGGTAGAAAGACAACTTGTGGCCCATTTGCACCGGTTTCGAAAGTATAAAGGCGTTCTGTCGACGTCATCGAAAAAGTTCCTTTGGCTGATAATCGCTTCTGCTGAATCAGATGATCCGCACGGTATGTTCTTCCATCTTGCAACAGACATGTGTACCATCGCAGCCAGGGTGAGTGCAGCGGAAATGGAAACGCACTTCATACACCGCCGACGTGAATGGCCCTAACGTCAAGTGATAACGCTGTACACCCGCCATCACACCACCGGCCGGCACAAGATCAGCGGTGTGCGGTTCGCCGCCGTCTACTTGCCAGGTTAGACGCCCAGGACAGTTGGTGCGCACCGTCAACCGATCGCCGGGCTGAATTTGATCGATCTGCCGTGTAAAGGTCCACACGATGCTGTGCGGTACAATATTGCGCGCCAGTTCCGGCGGCGGCTCACTTCCCAAACTACGATAAATATTCGTGAGATGGAGGCGGAAGAGATCATCAAATTCAGCGTCATTGCCAGAGTCTTGATCGGCGCCAAACCACCAGAACCAGTCGCTGCCTTCGGCTGTGTACAACGCCTCAAAGGTTGCCGGCGCCGTCGCCGACGTCACATTGGCTTGATTGACAAAGTCGCGCGCCTGTCGCAGCAGTTCCCAAGCCCGATTCTCTTCCTCCTCGCCGATCCAGGTGCCCAAGTCTACCCCCGGCGCCGAACCGTTTTCGTCGATCCACGAACCGGTGGACAAGTCGTAGACTTTGGTTTGAGTGACAGGTGGATGCGCAGTAATCAACCGCTGGGGGTTGCCGTCTAAATACTCAGAAAAGGTGACAGTCGCGATTTCCTTGTCGTACTCTAGCAGTCCATAGAGAGCGTGCAGAAAAGGTCGCGCATCTTCGCGATAGGCGCCCCAGGCGTTTTCACCATCCAGCACCACCGTCAGCAGGCGGTCTTGGCCGCTTGTCACATGCCAGGCGAAACGTTCTTTGATTGTGTGCAGAAAATCTTGTGCGGCCTGTTGATAGTCCGCATAACTGTAATATTGGAACCCGATGGCATCAGACAGCGCAGTGTCACGAAAAAAGACGCTGACCAGATGTTCGCCTTCTTCGGCGCGATAGGGGCGACACAGAACATCCGGGGTGTCGGCTCGATAGCCCCAGCGTCCCGACCGCGCCAGCACACCGCGGTCAGTGGCGATCCAGCGCACGCCGTGTTGTGCAAAGAAGGGAACCACAAACTGACTCACCGCCCCCTCGGCCGGCCACATGCCGCGCGGGTTCTGGCCGAAGCAATGGCGATAATATTCAACAGCCAGCCGTACTTGCGCTTCGGCGTCGGTAGGGTAGGCAAAGCGCGGTGGCCGGGTTGCGCCGGGCCGGTCGATGGTCGCGCGGTCGGTGTCGGTGAGCAGCGGGAGGATCGGGTGATAAAAGGGGGTGGTCGAGACTTCGATCTGGCCGCGCTCTTGCAGTTGGCGATGAATGGGAATCACTGCCCGCATAATCTTGTACTGTTCAGCGACCATCGCCTCTAGATCAGCTTGCTTGAAATTGCGTCCTTGCTCGACAAAGTGACGCACTGAGGCCACTTCATTCGTTGCCAGGGTGACAGCACCCTGGCGAAATTCTCGGCCAAACCAGGCCAGGTTAAACCACATTTGTAAATCGCGCACATCCTCTGTACTAAAACCACGACCCTCACGCCGCCGGATAAATAACTCTTGATAGCGGGGATACGGGAAGATTTGGTTGTGCCAGTGCGCGTCGAAAAAATCATTCAACACCCATTCGCGTTCCCGGGTAGTCAGTGCTTCGGCCGGTTTCAGCGTCAGTTCCAGGGCGCGGTCGGTTGCACCCTGCACCAGGTAATCCTCGATCTGCCATAGTAGCGAAGGACTCAGGTTGATAGTCAGATGCAGGTTTGGATGTTCGGCTACGAGCGCCGCCATCGCATAGTAGTCACGAATGGCATGCAGCCGAACCCACGGGTGGAGATAACTACCTCTCGGCGTTGCCTGTGCTGTATCCTTGTAAATCGGCTGGTGTTGATGCCACAGGATTGCCAGGTGCAGCTTTTGGCCGACGCGAAAACAACTTACCGGCGTCGCATCGCCACCACCGGGAGAACGCCCATAGGCAGCATAAGCAACGTGATCCCCTTGGACAAAGGGGCCGATTTCGGCCTGCCAGTAGCTGTTGCCGCGGTCATTATAGCGCCAGACCGCCTCTACTTGTCCCCGTCGGGTCGTCCGGTCGATATGCTCCACCCAATAGACGACTTCTACTTCCTGGCCCAGCTCGATGGGCCAAGTGCCGAAGTGAAGGACTACGCGCTCATCCGGGCTTACCCGGTCGGGTAGGCGCGGCGCATCGGTAGTTAAGTGCCAGATATTCATAGAAGGCTCCAAAATACTCAGAGTTCAACAATGCCGGCTGAACCATCAACCACAACCGGCATGCCATCCCTAATAACGCGAGTGGCGTCAAGCGCCCCGTCCACCAAGGGGATGCCAAACTCGCGCGCCACAATCGCGGCGTGGGCAAACTGTCCACCGACCTCGGTGACAACCGCCGCGGCGATACCAAACAGGGGTGTCCAGAGCGGTGAGGTGGCATGGGCAACCAGCACGTCGTTTTTTTGGAAGCGGGCGAACTCCTCCGGGCCGGAAAGCACACGAGCAATCCCGCGCGCCCGGCCCGGACTGCTCGGCGCCCCTACCAGCACCTGCCTCCCGTTGCGCTCCTGTACCCCACGTTCAAACATCGCCGCGTGCATAGCGGGCGGCAACAGTTTGTTGACCGGATCATTGGCCCAGATCGGATCGGTGAGCAGGGGTACGAAGGCGGGCGGCGCCAGGCGTTTGTGTTGTTCGCGCTGCGTCCGGCGTTGGGTAACGGTTGCCCGCAACTGTTCTGTCGGCGTCGTGTCCGCGGCCCACAATTCCTCCTCTTCAAGGTAGAAGACCTCGTCTGCCTGCGTCAGTTTGTTGGTCTGCACGAGCCGCCGCCCAACTTCCAGGCAGGCTGCCCGCAGCGCCGCCAGCAGGCGTTGGAATTGGAAGACGGCATTATCCGCATGAGCCGCGTGGCTCTGGCCGATAGCCAGAATGTTGCGCACCAGAATGCCGCGCAAGCCCCGCAAACCGCCAATGGCCGCTTCGGCCGCGGCACGCTCACGCTGCGAACGCGCCAACCGTTCATCCGGCCCGGCGTCGCTTTGGCGGGCGGCGGCTAGCTGCCACGCCAACAGGTCGGGCGCTTCCCGCAGCGTTGGGTGGATTGGGTCGGCGCTCTCAATCGTATGGCCGAAGCGCGCCAGATAAGCCTCGATCTGGCTTGGATCAGCCGCGGCGCGCCACAGGGCGCGGGCGGATTCGAGCAGAAGACTATCATTGCCGCGAAAGAGTACGGTTGGGTCGCTGACACCTGCAATCTTCATGGCCCCGATCACCTGTGCGCTTGTCCGCCCGGCGCCGTTGAACCAGACGAATTCCTGCCACCACCAGGCCAGTTCGGCCAGCAGCCGGTCAACGTGGCGGCGTAGCGCCACGTCCGCCACGGTCTTGAAATCGGTCTGTTCCAGTTCGTCGAGGATCGCCAGACGTTGCGACCAGGTGCGCTGGACACGGCAGTGGCCGTTCGGGGAGCCAGTAAGCGAACTGAAGCCAATGGCAAGCATCATGCCCGCCATCACCCCGATCGTCGGGAGCAGGTCGTGGTCGGCGCGCATGTAAAGCCAGCCGTTGATCAGGGTGGACCACGGCCGGCGGTGCTTGGGGGCGGGCGGCCATGAGCGCATCCGTTCCCGGGCGGCGATCATGGTGGCAAAGGTGGTCGTTGCCCCCAGCGGTGAAAGCGGCTCCTTGGCCCATTCGGCGGCGAGGATGTCATTCATCCATTTGGCGCCAGGAATGGGGCTTGCCCAGCGCACCGGCGCCGGCGGTAAGGTGGTGATGGGGCGCGACTGGACGATCCAGAAGCGATCCTCTGCCCAACACCATTCGATGTCTTGCGGCGCGCCGTAGTGGGTCTCGATAGCCGCACCGAGTTGCGCCAGTTGCGCTACCTGGGCGGCAGTAAGCACCTGGGCGCGCTGCTTGGCGACCGGCACGGAACGCTCTTCCGTGCCATCCCGTGTCGGCGCTGTCATCACCGTCTTCTCGGCAACTGTGATCGCTTTGATAGCGCCGGTTGTTTTGTCGGCGACAATGGAATCGGGCGTCACCACGCCGCCGACAATGGCCTCACCCAGTCCCCACGCCGCGCTGATGACAATTTCGTCGCGCACGCCACTGATGGGATTGGCGGTGAACATGATCCCAGCCGCCTCAGCCGAGACCATCACCTGGACGACGACGGCCAAGCTGACGCTGGCCGGGTCGATGGCCTGGCGGGTGCGATACTCGAGGGCGCGGGCAGTCCATAGGCTCGACCAGCACTGCTTCACCGCTTGTAATAAGGCTTCTGCGCCCTGCACGTTCAAGTAACTCTCCTGCTGACCGGCAAAGCTAGCCCCTGGCAGGTCTTCGGCGGTGGCCGACGAGCGTACTGCCAGCGACATTGCTTCACCGTTTACGCCGGTTAGTTCTGTATATGCTTGCTCGATTGCTACCGCGACTTCCGGCGGTGTGCTGCCTTGATCGAAGCGCTGGCGGATAGCGGTTGATACATCTTCGGTCGATTGCGACATATCATCTATCAGCGTCATGATCTGTGCTTGCAGGTTGTTGGACTGCACAAACCGTTTGTATGCCGCCGTCGTGACGAGAAAGCCAGGCGGCACAGGAAAACCAGTCTGAGCCAGACGGCTGAGGCTGGCGCCTTTACCGCCGACGACAGCAAGCGTTGTATTGGGTGAACCGAACGGTAGAATAAACTCATTCATGACACGCCTCCTGATCGATATGGGGAAAATGGCTGGCCAGTGTGTGCAATATCAAGCCGGACAATCCCATCCGGGCCAAAGCAACAAGCAATCGGTTTTGGACGCCCGGGATGCAGACTACACGGCCACGACCCAGCGCTTGGAGTGATTCTTCCACTACCGCCGCTGGCGACATCCACCACATACGAGGAATTCTGGCTTTAACCTGATAGCCTGCATAGGCTGGCTGGTTGTGAAACTCAGTGTAGGTAAAACCTGGGCAGAGCGCCTGTACCTGAATTCCCATCTCTTTTACCTCTGCTTGCAGTGCCTGCGAAAATGAATTCAAGTAGGCTTTGGTGGCGCAGTAGGTTGCATCCCGTGGATTGGGAATGAGTGCGCCAATCGAAGAAACGTTGATGATCGCTCCGTGAAGCCGCGCAATCATGCCGGGCAAGGCCGCGTGACAGAGGCGCACACTGGCTAACACATGTGTATGGATCATCGCCAGGTGTTTATCGATTGCGACATTAGCAAAGCTTCCTGGCACGCCAAAGCCTGCATTGTTGACCAAGATTGCCAGGGTGAGTTCAACCATCCGCTTTTCTACTTGCTCAACTCCCGTATTGGTAGACAAATCAGCGGTCAGAATTTCAGCATCAACCTGAAACTGGCATTGCACTTCCGCCGCAAGCTTTGCCAAGCGCTCTGCACGGCGCGCAACCAGCACCAGATCGTATTGTTGCCCGGCCAGCTTATGCGCAAAGGCGGCGCCAATTCCACTGGATGCGCCGGTAATCAACGCAACTTTTCTGTCTGTCATCACAATCGCACCCTTTTCGACGAGTCGCCCTTATCCACTTTGCACGTATCGATGTACTGCTAGCTATTGCTACGCTCTGTGTTATTTACGATTAGTCTTGATCAGCGGCGCCTTGCCCGAAGTTGACTTCGGGATCGTAGCCACCGTTTGCACCGCAATTTTTGGCACATAAGCGCCCTGTTCAGCCAGTGACAGATTGAGTTTATCAATCAGTGGTTTTGTGGCTAACTCACCGCGCACGCCGCTCAACAAGACGGTGAGACTCTCGTCAGGCTCTTGGACGATTTGCCAGCCACTGACCGGCAGCACATCCATAATCCGATTAAAGACTAAGGGCTGAATAGCAACGCGACCGGTCGTCACCGCCGGCAGGGTCAGCGTCTCTTCCAGCCGTCCCTGCACGCTTTCCAGCAGCGCAAAGGGGCGACCACAGGGACAAGGCTCAACTTTGACGCAGGTGCAGACCTGGCAGGTACAAGACGCCGGCGTCCCACAGGTGCAGGCGTCCGCGGTCAGGCGCACACGGTCGCTCAATTCGTAGCGAATCAGCGGCTGGGTGCGGCTGAAGAGGGTGGTGACCAGCAATTTCGCACCATAAGTCCCTGGCGCAACCGGTTGGTTCGCCTCATCCACCACTTCCACCAACACCAGGTCTTCAAACAGGTGCATCCGCCGGCCTTCCCGACACTCAGCCGCAATTTCGGCCGTTTCGGTGGCGCCATATTGATTGAAGGGTTCATCGCCCCAGGCCACCTTCACCCGGCGGCGCGTTTCGTCGCTCAATACCTCTGAACTGGTGAAAACCACCTCTGGTGCAATTTGCAGGCGGCCGGCGATCTGTTCTTCGGCCAGAACGCGCGCCATGGAGGCGTAGGTGATGAGGACCTGCGGGTGCCAATCGTTCAGACGTTCCACAATAGTCACCAAGGGGTCACTGGCCGCCAGGCGTAGCGATGGCGCCCACCAACTGTTGGCGGTACGCGCCACCTGTGAGGACATATGCCAATGACTGAGCGAGGCGACCGTAGCCATTCGGCGCCGCCGCCACAAATTGATTTTTGCCCCAGACCATTCCTGCCCTCTGGCAAAGGAGGCCATCACCGTCAGCCATTCCGCTTCATTAAAGAGGAAGAAGCCGGGTTGGCCGCTGGAGCCGGAGGTCGCCGTTACCCAATAGCGACCGAGGTAGGGCGCCCCTTCTTTCTGCTCGGCATAGGTCCGTACATCCGCTAAGTGAATGGCTGGATCGGTGACAAACTCATCGAAGTGCGCCATCATCATCGCTTTAGTCACGACCGGTAATTCTTGCAAGGGCCGGTCGGTCAGCCCTTTGTGCAGACGTTGATAGAAGGGCGAGTGCGCATACGCATATTCCCGCAGCAGGCGTAGCGCTTCCGCTTGGTATGCTTCTAGCTGCGCACGCGTCCAACGCTCGTGCTGATGTAACTGTTTTAGTGTTTTGAGCAATTTGAGCATGATTTGGATTTTCATCAACCCCTCCGTTTCCTTTCTGTGTTTTAATTCGCCAGACTTTACCCAAGGGTCGCCCCTATCTATGCTCTAGCTAAAGCGTAGCAGAATTACGGCTTGCCCATCACGGCCAGGTGGCCTGGTTGTTCCAGGCAGTTTTGCCTGTTCCTTGGCAGTAGGGTCAGTAGGCCCCACCGTGCAGGATAAGAATTTGCGTCTTGATTTGGGGATTGTTCAACTAGCAACTCTCAGTTCGGTGAATTTAAAGGCACTTTTGCAAATTTCGGCACTAAAGAAGAGTAGATCTCCTCTGACCAACCGAAGAGATGCAAAATCCGGCTTTGGGTTGGCGTGAGGGGCTGTAAATGGAGCCACCTCTGCTCGGCGGTGTGAATGATCGTCAAAGTGATGCCCTTGAAGACCGCGAGTAAGGTTTCGGTACGCGGGGTTTGCGTTTTGCGCTGGGGGTTGCCGGCATAAATCCCCTGCAAGAAGGCGCCTTCCTCGGCTAACCGTTGCCTGACCACAAATTCGATCAAGGTTAAGACGCGCAGCGCCACCGATAATAAGCGGATCAATCCAGTCATCTGCGCATCCGTTTGGAGATCCATGGGGGACAAGGCGAGCGGCTGCCCCTTCAAGCGACTGTAGCCAAACTCGTGTAAATAGGCATCGCGATAGACCTCAACGGCCGTGACCAGGGAGAGCGCTGCGGCAGGCGCATTGGTGGCATAGGCGCGCCAGCCCAACAGCCGTTGGGCAGCGGCCAGGTTCTCGGCGTGCGGCGTGATGGTCAGGGCGAAATCCGTTCTGGTCGCCAAGCGTGCGGGTCGTTGTTGGTAGGGACGAATGGCTTTGCTGACCGGCGTTGCCGTGATGGCGACGTTCAAGTAAGCCTGACAGCCCTGCGTCGTGAGGAGCTGGTGTACCCGTTCTTCGACTTCCGCCACGGTGGCTGGATAGCGATAGCCCCGCCGCCGTTCGACTAACCGGTGCAACGCGGTTGCCGTCTCCGTGAGCCGTTTTGCCAATTGTTCCTGCTGGGCCTGGGCATAGGCTGGGGAGCGCACAATCAAGCGGCGTTCGGTCCAGGTACAAGCGCTGGCTTGGCCACCTTCCCCAGCAGGACCCTGCTGGGGAACCGTGACGGTAAAGCCCTCGGCCACCAAGTGGCTTTGGCCTTGCTCATCGACGCTCGTCACTTGTTCCAGTTGGCGTTTCGCGGCTGGCCATGCGGCAAATTCATCCAGGTAGCCGAACAGGGTTGCCCCGTCGACTTGCTTTTGCGACAGGGGCATCAGATACCGGTCGCCATGACGCACCAGGTGGCTACGGATCGCAAGCGCATCCATTTTGGCGTCGCCTACGTACAACACCCCGACCTTGCCCCCTAAACTTTGCCGCGCTTCGCTGATCACCGGGAGGTATAGCCGCTCGTCGGCCTGTTCTCCCGACACCGGTAGCGTGACCAGCGGCAAGCCTAACGGATCCAACGTCACACTGGCGATCTTCACCTGTCCCAGATCGGGACGGTGGTCTTTACTATAGCCCAGCTGCAGGAGCCCCTCTTCACTCACCGCACCATAGCTACTCACGGTTGTCGTGTCTACTCGCGCCACCGCCACCGCCAGATCATAGACGCGGATGATCCGCTCATTGATGGCGCGTTCACTCCGTTGCCAGGTCGTATCCTCACTCAGTTTCTCTAGGATGATCCCCAACCGATCATCCGTGAAATCCACCGCCGCTAGCGCTTCGACACCCAGACTGCACATCAACGTATGCTGCCGCTCGGCTGCCCATTGCTGCAGATGACTCTTCCGGTGATCCCCGGTCGATAGCATGTAGGCTAACCACACGGTCATCACCTCCCCCATGCTTAAGCCTGCCCAATTCCCGTGCTGGTTCATCTCTTGATTGAAAATTTCTACCAACCCCATTTGCCTCATCGCTGCCATCAGCAATGGTATATCATCCACCCGTTCGTTTTCGATTCCTTTGATTTGTTCGATCATCCCCTCAGTTTGCTATCTTTTTTACCACTTTGCAAATGAGCGAACCGAGAGTAGCAACCACCGGAACAGGCAAAACTGCCTATGCCGTACAGGCTGATTTGCCCACCAAAGTGATCTATTTTTAGTTTAAGATTGGGCAGTCGCTATATCGGTCAACAGCGAGAACTTTCTAACAATGAAATCTCATTCATTTGAGCATCCACCACATGTATTGGGGGAAGTAGAACCGATGACAAAATTTGTAAGCGCCCAGACACTGGCGCAGGCAGAAACTGTTTTTCTGCTCGTGCAAGGTATGGAATGCCCCATTTGCGCCATGCACGTGCGCAATAACCTGTTGCGATGGGAACACATCTTTGCTGTGCTTGTTAACCTGGAGTGGGGTGTAGTGCAGGTCTATTACGATCCGGCCAAAGTCAGCCCCGAAGCGCTGGTGCAAGCTGTAGCTGAAGCGGGGGCTAGTGATCACCATCAATATGCAGCTCGGCTGTTAGCGTAAACCGATGTCTGTACTAGAGGCAAGCCGATCTTTAGCTTCACCATCACAACTTGGATTAAATAGAGAAATAGGCTCCGCTTCGTGGAAGCCTATTTCCC
>QWII01000109.1 GCA_021405325.1 Caldilinea sp. CFX5
GGCGCACCGCCGATATTGATCGTCCCATGAGTATGGAAGCGATGGCCGATGATGTGGCCGCGGCTGTGCAGCAGTTGGGCTTCGACCAGGTTGACCTCTTCGGCTATAGCATGGGCGCCGGTGTTGCGCTGCAAGTGGTCGTGCGGCATCCGGCAGTGGTGCGCAAGCTGGTCTTTATGTCCGCCACCTACAGCATGGACGGCATCCACCCGGGCCTGATGGAAGGGTTTGGCGAAATGTCGCCGGAAATGCTGTATGGCTCGCCGTGGCACGAGGAATATCTGCGCATCGCGCCCAACCCGGAGCATTTCGACCAACTCTTTGCCAAAAAGACAGCGATGGATCAGCAGACCAAAGATGTGCCGGAGGAAGCGGTCCGCGCCATCCAGGCTCCTACGCTGATCATCATCGGCGATTCCGATCTCACCCGCCCGGAACATGCGGTGGAGATGTTCCGCTTGCTGGGCGGCGGCGTCTTTGGCGATATGCCGCCGGGCCTGCCCAATTCACAGCTTGCCGTTCTGCCCGGCACGTCACATGTATCGATCTTGGCGCGCGGCGAGTGGCTGGCGCCGATGATCACATCGTTCCTGGAAAAGCCGATGCCCGAAGCAGTGAGTCAGTAGGTCAGTCAGTCAGTAGGTCAGTCAGTCAGTGGGTCAGTAGGTCAGTAAGACAGTAGATCAGTAGGCCAGTGACTGTCTCACTGTCTTACTGTCTCACTGTCTTACTGTCTCACTGTCTTACTGCCTTACTGTCTTACTAGAAAAACAGGAGATTCTTTACCATGAAAATCAACAGCTTCTACCCGGTCATCATGACCAATGACGTGGCGGGATCGCAGGCGTTCTATACAACGCATTTTCCCTTCACGGTGACCTTTGATTCTGAGTGGTACGTCAGCTTGAAGCTCGACCAGTCAGCTCCGTTTGAGCTGGCGCTGCTCAACCCTGATCATCCGACGGTGCCGGCTGCCTTCCGGCGGCGGCTGAATGGCGGGCTGATCCTCAACTTCGAGGTGGACGACGTTGACGCCGAGTATGCTCGTCTGCGGGCCGCGGGGCTACCGATCCATCTGGCGTTGCGCACCGAAGAGTTCGGCCAGCGCCACTTCATCACCGCTGACCCGAATGGGGTTTTGATTGACGTGATCAAGGTAATTCCGCCCGCAGGGGAGTACGTCGAGCAATACACCGCGGAGACCCTGAAAGAGATGGCAGCCTGACGTTAGCCAGGGGGCGGTTGTCCCCTGTTTCGCTGCCTATCTATGGCCGTATTGCCGACTAACTCTTGTGGGAGCAGGTTGTCTATCCACGGGCGGTGGATGGATTATTCTATGCCACCATCATAATCCGTCCATTACTTCAATTTGAATTAGTGTACACTTGCTTTTTTGAAGTAAATAAACTATACTACCATTAGAACATTTGTTTTGTTGGTAGTATAGGAAAAGGCCACCACGGCCAGGGGACAAGATCAATGCCTAGATTGTTTTATGCTGTCCTAACAAACTCACTTGCCGCTTCCCTCACCAATACCTTTGTCTGGTTTGCCGTCACCTTCTGGGTCTATTTAGAGACTCGCTCGGTGATCGTGACTTCCGTCATGGCCGGCGTCTTCACGGCGACGGTCGCCTTGTCGGGGTTCTTGTTGGGGTCGCTGGTGGACAGATATGAGAAGAAAAGCGTGATGCTGCTTTCCAGCCTCGGCTCGTTGGTCTTATATGCCCTGGCCGGTGCGCTCTTTGTGACGACGCCGGTTGAACGCTTTACCGATCCCACCAGCATCCAACTGTGGCTCTTCATTGTGCTGGCGCTCTTTGGCGCGCTGGCCGGCAATTTGCGTGGGATTGCGCTCTCGACGTTGGTCACGGTGCTGATTCCCGAAGGGGAACGCGGTCAGGCCAATGGTCTGGTCGGGACAGCGAACGGTGTGGCGTTTCTGGTGGCTTCGATCTTTAGTGGTCTGGTGGTCGGCTTTCTGGGCATCTTCTGGATGTTGGTGATCGCGCTTGCGCTGACCCTGCTGATCCTGGTCCACCTCTGGACGCTGCCGATTCCGCAACAGGCGGTTGGCTCGGCAGCGGAACAGGCCGCCCGACAACAACTGGATCTCAGCGGGACGATCCGCCAGATTCGACTTGTGCCGGGGTTGTTCGGGCTGATCTTTTTTCAGACCTTTAACAACTTTCTGGGCGGCGTCTTTATGTCGCTGCTCGATGCCTACGGCTTGTCGCTGGTGTCGGTGCAGGTGTGGGGGACGCTCTTTGGCGTGCTGAGTCTGGGCTTTATCGTCGGTGGCTTGGCGGTGGCGCGCTTTGGCTTGGGGGCGAATCCGCTGCGGATGCTCTTTCTTGCGAACATCGTCATGTGGACGATCAGCATCTTCTTTACCATTCAAGCCTCGATTGTGCTACTGACCGTGGGCATGTTTATCTGGCTCTGTCTGGCGCCGGTGATCGAAGCGGCGGAGCAGACCATTCTGCAAAGCGTCGTCCCGCACGAACGGCAAGGCCGGGTCTTTGGCTTTGCCCAGAGTGTCGAGCAGGCGGCCTCCCCCATCACGGCGTTTCTGATTGGCCCCATTGCCCAGTGGATCTTCATCCCCTTGATGACCACCGGCGCCGGGGTGACGTTGATCGGCGATTGGTTTGGCGTCGGCGCCGACCGCGGCCTGGCCCTGCTCTTTACCTGCGCCGGAGTGATCGGGTTGAGCGCCACTCTGCTGGCCATGCGGTCAAAGGCTTATCAAACCCTGTCGACCCACTACCGGCAGCAACGGGCCGAAGGCGCTCCTTTGATCGGTGTCGCCGTGCCGAGCGACGGGTAGCAGGCCGGTTGTTGTAGAGAGAAGGAGGCAACCATGCGTTGGTTCTTACCCCTATTGGTCGGGTTGCTCGCCCTGATTGGGATTGGGGCTTCCGTTGGACACTATTTAATGGAGCCGTACAACCCCGGCTTTCGTGAATATGCCACGATTACCGCGTTCCATGTGATCCTGGGCGGCGTCTACCTAGCGCTGGCGCCGTTTCAATTTGTCCAGCGGATTCGCAACCGTTGGCTGGGCTATCACCGCTGGGTGGGACGGTTGCTGGTCGCCATCGGCCTGGTGATCGGGGCGACGGCCTTATTCATGGGCATTGTCTTTCCCACTGCCGGTTGGCCGCAGAGCATCGTCAATACTCTTTTTGGTGTGCTGTTTCTGGCGGCGTTGGTGCTGGGCTTTGTCCATGTGCGGGCGGGACGGATTGCCCAACACCGCGAGTGGATGATCCACGCCTTTGCCATCGGCCTCGCCATCGCTACCACGCGCCTGATCTCGGTGCCTACAATCATTGCGATTGGCGAGCCGACGGAGCAACAGGCGGCGCTGATTGTCTTGGGTTCGTTCACGGCGTCGTTTCTCTTACACGCCGGGTTTGCCGAGTGGTGGATTCGCCGCACGCGCCAGCACGGTAATACAGCAACCGGTGCGACGCGCGCCGCCTGGCGGTCGGCGCAAAGGTCGGTGTAAATAAAGAAAGAGAATGGACGATGACCAAAGTCAAGCGAAGTAACGATTGTGGCAATTCCCCCAAAAATCTCTTCATTGAAGAGATGGAAATCGCCTTTGCCCAAGGCAACCGTGAGTTTCTCGCCAACGCTGTCACGCTCGACATTCACTGGACTATCATCGGCCAAAAAGCAGCACACGGCATCGATGAATTTTTAGCACTGCTTCAGGAAACCGTGCAACGAGCAGAAGTGTTGGAAATCGCCATTCATCATGTGGTGACCCACGGCAAGGCCGGCGCCGTCAACGGCGTGCGCCAAGAGAATGATGGGAAAACTTACGATTTTTGTACCGTGTATGAGTTTGGTAACGCCAAAGGCACCAGTATCAGAGAAGTAAGTCACTACGCCATTGCCAGGATATAGCAACGGAAAAGAGGAGTTAACCATGCGCCAAGAAACGATTGCGCAAACCACGCGCTAGGCCGCGAACCATTCATCTTCCTGCGGTTTTGTGCCATGCTGGCGCCGAAGATCGGCGTGCGTTCTTCAACCCGTTGCATCCCAAGTGCTAAGGGAGGCCCCTTTGACGATCTTCCAAGACGATCCCTTCCGCCCGAGGCCGGATACGCCGCTCTATCAACAGCTTTTCGCCCATCTCCAGGCGGCGATCTTAGCCGGGCGCTTGCCGGGCGGGCTGAAGCTGCCCTCGACGCGCGCGCTGGCCGATGAGTTGCGGGTTGCGCGCAACACCATCATCACCGCCTATGATCAACTGCTGGCCGAAGGCTATATCGAGAGTGTGGAGGGCAGCGGCACCTTTGTGGCGCATGTGTTGCCCGAAGCGTTATTGACAACTGCAAAGCCGCCCACCCAGCCGCCGCGCAAACCTCTTCCCGCCGAAACCGCGCCGCCGCAGATCTCCCAGCGGACGCAAGCGCAGATGACCGCCCCCCAAGTGGTCCCCCGGTTGCCATTTGCGGTCAACGGTCGGTTGCGCCCCTTTAGTCTGGGCCTGTCGGCGCTCCATGCCTTTCCCTATGCGCTGTGGTCGCGCCTCGTTACGCGCCAGGTGCGGCGTCTCTCCATTGATACGCTGACCTATCAAGAACCGGCGGGCTACTGGCCGTTGCGCAAAGCGATCGCCGCTCATGCCACGGTCTCCCGCAGTGTGCGCTGTACACCGGAGCAGATCATCATTGTGGCCGGCGCCCAAGGGGCATTGGATCTGGCGGCGCGCGTGTTGATCGACGACGGCGCCCCGGTCTGGATGGAAGATCCGGGCTATGTGGGGGCACGTGGCGCGCTGTTGGGCGCCGGCGCGCAGATCGTGCCGGTGCCCATCGATCACGAAGGGTTGATGGTGGATAGTGGCCGCGAACGGGCGCCCAAGGCTCGCCTGGCCTATATCACCCCCTCCCATCAATTTCCCTTAGGCGTGACCATGAGTCTGGCCCGCCGTTTGGCGCTGCTTCAGTGGGCGCAACGCGCCGATGCCTATCTTCTCGAAGATGACTACGACAGCGAATTTCGCTTTGCCGGTCGCCCCCTGGCGACGTTACAAGGGCTGGATGAGGCCGGCCGGGTGATCTACATCGGCACCTTTAGCAAGATTCTGGCGCCGGCCTTCCGCATCGGCTATCTGATTTTGCCGCCACCGCTCGTGAAGCCTTTTCTGGCTGCCCGCCAACTGATCGACTTCCACATGCCCCTGTTGGAACAGGCCGTCCTCGCCGATTTCATTGCCGAAGGACATCTTGCCCGCCATCTGCGGCGCCTGCGCACACTCTTTGCCGCACGTCGCGCTGCTCTGTTAGCGGCGCTACGCCCCCTGCCGCTGGCGATCCACGCTGCACCGGTGGGCAGCCATTGTGTCGGCTGGTTGCCCACCGGTGTGGACGGGCCGCAACTGGCGCAGCAAGCCGCTGCCAACGATCTCAACCTCTGGTTAGTTTCCACCTACTGTATGGAGCCATTGGCGCGCGATGGGCTGCTGCTGGGCTACGGCGATCATGACGAAGCCGAGATCCAGGGGGCGGTGGGCAAACTGGCGCAGCTTCTGCCGGTCGCCTGACCCAAAGCCGTAACAACAAAAGTGGATCCATAATTTGATCCGGAAGTGGTTCTTCCCAAAGCGCCGCTTATGGCCTATCTTGTTCAGAACGTAGGACGCGGATAAAACAAAATCGCTCATCTACAGAAAGTGTGAGGTTTCGACCCGCCACACCTGTCAGGTTTTGGAAACCTGACAGGTGTTCACACTTTCCGTAGATGAGCCAACAAAATTTTGCGTCCACAATTTCATGGTCACGGTAGGTAATGTTGTTACTGAGGAGGTAAAGATGCGTTGGCTTTTGGGGACGCTGGTTGGCTTGCTGGCGCTGATCGGGGTTGGGGCGTCAGTCGTCCACTATTTCACCACACCGTACAACCCTGGTTTTCTGGAATTTCCAGTCATGACGGCGTTTCATGTGATCCTGGGCGGCGTCTACCTGGCGTTGGCGCCGTTTCAGTTTGTCCAGCGGATACGCACGCACTGGCTGGGCTATCACCGCTGGGTCGGTCGGCTGCTGGTGGCGATTGGGTTGGTGACGGGCGTCACCGCCTTGTTCATGGGCTTTGTCATCCCTGCCGCCGGTTGGCCGGAGAGTGTGGTGATTGGCCTCTTTGGGTTCCTGTTTTTGGCGGCGCTGGTGCTGGGCTTTGTCCATGTACGCGCCGGACGCATTGCCCTGCACCGGGAGTGGATGATCCGCGCCTTTGCCATCGGCCTCGCCATCGCCACCACGCGGCTGATCTCGGTGCCGACCATCCTCTGGCTGGGCGCCCCGACCGATCAACAAACGGGGCTGATTGTCCTCGGCTCGTTCACGGCGTCGTTCCTCTTACACGCCGGGTTTGCCGAGTGGTGGCTCTATCACACACGCAAACGTGGTAACGCGACAAGCCGTGCTGTGCGATCGGCCTGGCGGTCGTCGCCAAAATCGGCATAAGTGGCTGGTGGCATAGACACTGGCAGTAGATACAGGAGAATTACGATGCAAACAATGATGAAGACCAATACGATTGCGGTTGTGACAGGCGCCGCACGCGGCGTTGGCCGCGGGATTGCCCTTGTGCTCGGGGAAATGGGGGCAACGGTTTATGTTACCGATATTGAATCGCGCACAGATAAACGGTCAGCCCTGCCCGGCAGTGTCGAAGAGACGGCCGAGCAAGTGACGGCGCGCGGCGGTCATGGCATTCCCGTGCGGGTTGATCACAGGGACGATCAGGCGGTGGCGGCGCTCTTCGCCCAGATTCGGCATGAACAGGGCGGGCTGGATCTACTCGTCGCCAATGCCTTTAACGGCAACGCCATCCCCTTTCAGAGCGGGCCATTTTGGACGCTCCCGCTGGAACATTGGCAGAATATGTTCGAGAGTGGTGTGCGCAGCCATCTCGTTTCGGCCTGGTACGCGGCGCCCCTGTTGATGGAGCGGCAAGGTCTCGCCCTCCTCACCGGCTACGCTGACCCCGACAGCGAAGTGATCGGCAATCACCTCTTCTATGATCTGGCGATGTCAGCGATCAGCCGTCTGGCGCGCGCGATGGCGCACGACCTACGGGCACATGGCGTGACGGCCCTCGCCATCGCCCCCGGCTTTACGCGCACGGAGGCCAT
This sequence comes from Caldilinea sp. CFX5, assembly GCA_021405325.1. Next base: position 7,156 of record QWII01000109.1, read on the forward strand.
CGTCGCCGCTTTGGGCGAGAGGCCACCGGGAAGTGATTCGATTGAATTTCCGGGGCTGGCCGTGCGTGCTCTGGTAGAGGACCCGCATGTTGCTCGCCACGCCGGTCGCACCCTCCGCGTGGCCGACGTGGCCCAAGACTATGGCTTTCGCGACCGGGAGGCGGCTGATGAGCAACGATAACGGTTCGGAACGGCTGGCGTGGGTGGTTGAGACGCTGGCCGTCCAGCCACAGGATCGGCTATTGGAAATTGGTTGTGGGCATGGCGTGGCGATGACATTGGTCTGTGAAAAGCTAGACGGCGGGCATATCGTCGCCATCGACCGCTCGCAGAAGATGATCGACCTGGCGGAAAAGCGCAACCGCGCTTCTGTTGCTGCCGGCAAGGCATCCTTGCAAACGGTCGCGCTGCATGAGGCTGAGTTTGGTGCGGCTCGCTTTGACAAGGTCTTTGCCGTCCGCATTGGGGTCTTTTTCCGGGGGGCCCCGGCCCGTGAGTTGGCGATCATCCACAAAGCGCTGACGCCGGGCGGTAGCCTCTACTTGTTTTACGATCCCTTTACCGCCCACCAGATCAAAGCGGTTACGGCGCGGCAGTCGGCGTTATTAAGCAGCCACGGCTTCAGTATCACGAATGTGCTGACCAAGGAGCTAGCCCAAACCACCGTCATCGGCATCATTGCCAGGAAATGAGGATATGGAAAATTCACCGTGACCGATGGCCCCTTTGGCGAGTCCGAAATCGTGCAAGCGTTAACCCGCTTTGCACTGCTGGTCTGGCTCTATCAACAGACGGTCAGCGTCATGGACCTGGCGCTGACCTATGGCTGGTTGGTGGGCACAGGGCCGGGCGCGGGCATTGCCTTGATGTTTGTCGGCACCTCGCTTTTGGGGGCGGCACTCTGTTTCGCCGGTTATCTTATCCCGGCAGTGCGCAATATCGAAGAGGCGCTGGCTGATCATACCTATGGGCCGGGGGCTGGGGAAGTCCAACCCGCGTGACGCACCTATCGACTGTCGCGCAAAGGGATCTATCGCTGTATCCTTTTTCTATATACAGTCCTACTGCCCATATCATGCATCCCCACCATAATAGGCAGCGCACAACTTCGTGTGATCCTTGTTCCAAGCAGTCAACGCTTTTTTCTGTACACCTTGGAAAGAGGCGCATTTGCACCAAACCCTGTGCACAAAATTTCATGAGTTGCCCTGTCAGTTCACAGTGGACCCGCAGTTGCCGGCGACTAGGCTATGGACACAGCCAATGACGTTGTAACCATGACTACCCGATGACAACAACCATTATGCAATCCAGCCTGCTACGTGCCAAATTCCACCGGCCCATGCCGCCCACAGTCGCCATTCCACGCGCGCGCCTACTGCAACGCTGGCAGGAGGGAGTGTGCGGTAAAGTGACACTGGTATCGGCGGCGGCAGGATCTGGGAAGACAACGATTCTTAGCGCCTGGCTCGATCAACTCGTCAGTCGCCCCCCTTCGGCGGCAGCGCCGGACATGATCAAGGTCAGTTGGTTGACCCCGGACAAAATGGACGATCAACTGCCCCGCTTTCTTCGCTACCTGGTAACGGCCAGTGAGGAACACTTTCCGCATAGTTGTATAGCAGTTACGGTCTTGCTGCAAGAAAACCCGAATCCTGCCAGTGACGTAGTGGCCGATCTCCTGACCAACAGCCTTGATCCACAACATTGACTCGATTGAAAGGAGACTTAGTATGTTCACTCGCTTGCGTCTCATGGGTAGCGGTCTCGGCTTGGCCGCCCTCCTGTTGGTTGCTTGTAATGCGTCGCCCGCCCCCGCGGCGCCACCGGCTGCCCCAGCGACGACAGCACCGACCGTAGCGCCGACTGATACGCCGTCCGCTAGTACCGCAGTCACCGAAACCGCAACGATGACAGAGACAGCGCCGATGACCGGTACGGAAACCATGACCGCCACCGAAACGTTGACGACCGCAGCCAGCACAACGCTTGTCCAAATCGACGCCGGCCCCATTGAGGGAGCCATTGCGGATGATGTTCTCGTCTTCAAGGGGATTCCTTACGCCGCGTCCCCGATCGGGGCTCTGCGCTGGCGTGCGCCCCAACCGGTACCGCCATGGCCTGATGTGCGGCCAGCAACCGCCTTTGGCAATGATTGCATGCAAGCGCCGGGGGAGGCGGAACCGATCCAAACGACGCCGGATGAGGATTGTTTGTTTGTCAATGTATGGCGACCGGCCCAAGGTACACCTGACGACACGTTACCCGTGCTGGCCTGGATTCACGGCGGCGGCTTTGTCGGTGGCGGCACGTCGATCCCCTATTACGACGGCAGCGCCTTTGCTCGTCAGGGTATTGTCGTCGTCACCTTCAACTACCGGCTAGGGCGCTTTGGCTTCTTTGCCCATCCGGCCCTGCTCGCCGCCCAGGAAGGGCCGGTCGGCAACTTTGGCTATATGGATCAGATCGCCGCGCTCCAGTGGATACAAAGCAATATTGCGGCATTCGGCGGTGATCCGGCACGAGTGACACTGATGGGTGAGTCCGCCGGCGGCGCTTCGGTGCTAACGCTGCTCACCTCGCCCATGACGAAAGGGCTTTTTCACCAGGCCATGATCATGTCCGGCGGTGGCCGGCAGGCGCTTATTACCCGCCAAATGACGGGCGGTACAGCGGAGCAACCGTCGGCGGATCAACTTGATGCCGGCTTTGCCGCCGCGCTGGGGATCACCGGCGACGCAGACCATAACCACAACGGGGGAAAATGTCCCCATCCCCTTTACCCTTACCTATGATCCGGGGCAGATCGACGCCCGTTTTACCTATGCACTGCGTGCGCGCAGCACTGTCAATGGCGAGTTGCGCTGGATCAATACCGAACAGTATGCCGTCTTGACCAAAGGCGCACCCACGAGCGGAGTGCAGGTCGTGGTTCAACCGGCGAACTAGATCAAGGGAGCGGAAGCAACATCATGAAAATTTATGCAACGGCTCACGCTACCTTCTTTACCGCCCTGACCGTGTTGCTCTTACTCGCGGGTTGCCAGTCGCGGCCCGTTGTCAATCCGCCGGTGGCCCAGGCGAAACCGACACCCGTCACCACCTTGACCGCCTACCCGAACTACTGCGTGTTTGCCAACAGCATGGCGTGCGTTGCCTGGTCAACCTTTCGATGTGGGGCGCGGCAGCCGATTCGGCGATTGGCTTTGATCCTCACCGGCAGCGAGTCACTTACCTATGCCGAAGCCACCGCTCAGATCGGCGCGGTGATTGGCAAGGAAGTGTACTATATCAACCAGACGTTGGACGAAGCATGGGCCAGCATGGCAGCGATTGGGCTACGTGACCCCTACTTGCACGATCTGATCGAACTCTATCGCCTCTTTGGCGCCAGTTATGGGGCAGCAGGACATTGTGACTGAGATCGCACAGCAGCCACCTATCCCCTTTGCCCAGTTTGCTCGCGACCACGCCGCGCTTTTTCGCGGATCTGCATAGCAGTGAGAAAGGAGAATCTTATGTCTAGCATCGAAGCACGCCATGAACAGGCGCTCCGCCGTTTCTACAACCTCTTTCAGAGCGAGGCCTTTCGCCAGGGCGATTTTTCAGCGTTGGATGAAATTCTGGCGCCAAGTTTCACTGATCACGATCTGGTGCCGGGACAAGGGCCAGGGGTTCAAGGGCTGAAAGATGCCTTTGCCGGCTTCTATCAGGCCTTTCCCGACTTTAACACAGAATTGAAAGATATTGTGGTCCAGGGTAATAAGGCCGCCGTTTGTTTTCAAATTTCGGGCAGTCAACTGGGCCACTTTATGGGAGTTCCGCCCACGGGGAAACGTTTTTCGGCGCAAGCCATGGGTTTTATCTGCTCGTTGAGCAGATAAAACCCACCGACCGTTGGGGCAACGCCGACTGGCTGGGGGTGATGCAGCAACTTGGCTTGATGAATGGCTAGTCCAGGGCGGCGTAAATAGACCAATAGCTCGTAGGTGTGGCTGTTGTAAATGGTCGTATGGTTTGCCGGCTCGTGCGGCTACTGTTAGGCGTAAAAAAGGAGTAGCAACCGCAAGGGGTTTGCGAGGGTTTTACGATGGCTTTCCCTTCTCTAAGTGTCTGTCCGAAAATTTCTGCGGAACGATATCAAACACCCTGGCATTCAACAGCATTAGCGCAAGCACCCCACTGGCATCGTTAAAGAGACACACCTTGCCACTGCGCTATTCGCCTTCCAACTTGCGCTCATGCAGCCTTTTGTGGTTGGTAATGGTGCGCGATTGCCCCTGAGCTGAATGTCTTGGTCTCCAAGAGTTTGAATGTATTGACGCCCATACGCTCGAAAAGGCGTGGTCCTTCGCCAAAGGTAAACGGAAAGACGAGAATACGGATTTCATCCACCAGCTCTTGTTTGAGCATCGTATGCGTCATTTCACCCACGCCATATTGCAGCAAATCTTTGCCTGGCTCTTGCTTGAGCTTCCTGATTGCCTCACCGACATCGCCCTTGAGCAGCGTGGCATTCCATTGCAGCGGCTCTTTCATGGTGCGGGATGCGACATACTTGGGCAAATTGTTGATCTGATCGGCGTCTTTTCCTTGCCGGGTCGGCCAAACTTGGACGAAGCCTTCGTAGGTATTCCGCCCCATCAAGAGTGCGCCCGGCATGAACAAAAGGTCACTGAGATACGCCTGAACATCTGGGCTGTGGAAGGCGAAGATCTGCTGCCAGAAGGCTCCGTCTCCCCCCATCACACCATCAAGTGACACTTCAACTTCCACAATGATTTTTCTCATGGATGTTCTCCCTTTATTGAATAATGTAATTACAACCATTAGGGAAGCATAGCATGGAGTGGTTGAGTTGTCTTGTAAATAAACGACAACTGAGGAGGATTGCTGCATAAGGCGAGTCGGAGAGACGTTCGTCAACAGTAAATATCCGCTGGTTGTTTGCCATAGGGAAAACATGCCTTTTCTGGTTACTTCGTGTTTGCCGTGATTCGTTCTTCCCAAACAATCGGATAGCTGTACATTCATGCTGCGCCTTCCGCCCCTTTGCGCAGGAAGATTAGCAAAATTATATCACGAAGCTTGCGTCCCAGCCAGCCCGTCGGCGCTTTTGTTGCCCAGTTTCGCATGATTGTTTGACGATGCGCTCAAAGCGCGCCGGACGTAACCAAAGGTGGCAAAGGCGGAGCGCGCCTATTTCGAAAATGAGTGCATTCGGCTGTAGTGCGTCTGCGATGCGTTGCAACCCCATCTTTGTGTGTTGCCCATCTTGATTCTCCTACGGTGTGAATCATTCTGTTGGGAATGTTACGTTTGCACGCCGATTCGCACTTTAGCCCATAGGATGGGAAGAGTTCAGGTTGGTAGTCACCAGGTAACGATAAGCGACGTTTAGCACAGTGTGATCCTCGCCGGGCCGGCCAACCATTTGTAAACCGATCGGTAGCCCATTATCATCAAAGCCACAAGGGACGCTAATGGCTGGTAGGCTATAGTAGTTGGCGAAGGCAGTCATTTTCGCCGAGAGCGCCTGAGCATCATGGCTGGCCTCCTGCACCCGTAGTTAAGCAAAAACCTGGTTTCTTCCCTGCGGGTTAGTCGTTAGGACCCATCGATCAAAGGTCAGGGCGAATCAGCCGCCACGTCCACAGTTTGTGCCTGGCGCTGTTCCTGGCTGGGCAGGAGCCACGCCACCGGGAAAGCGCCCGGGGTCATATCGGATGCCGCGCCGGCGGTAAACTCTTCGACTGCAAGCAGGGGGCGAATCGCCGTTTCCACCATGCCGTGGGCAAAATAGTGTTGCAGCCGGTCATTGCGCAGCGCATTCCCCAGCGCCATCATAACCATGCCCTGATCCAGCGCCAGGACATAGCGCGCCACTTCGCCGGTGCTGACATTGACCGAATCCCAGAAACCCCACTCGCCATAGACAGCAAAGTTCGCCCGCAGCGCTTCCAGGTTACTCAGGCTGGCTTCCGGGGCAAAGTCAAGCGCCAGGAAGACGGCATGAGGCGTCACCACGCCGTTGGTATAGGCGCTGGGCGGCGGGATGGGTTGCGGCGGTCGGTCGGGGCAGTCGCCAAAGCCATAATCGACCAGGGTGTTGTCATTGTTGGACGCATAGCCGTCCGGTCGCAAGCCAATCGCATCGACGCCATACTCACGATAGCCGCCGGCGGGGTTGTTGGCCGGGGAGAAGCCCCAGTAGCCATAGCCCGCCTCGGTGGCGCCATGCAGGATTTGGGCCTGCACATAGAGCGGATGGTTGATGCCCCAACTGCGCTCCCCCCACCTTTCTTCCGGCACAAAGAGGGGAACCATCAGCGCCTCGAACATGCTGCCGCCCCAACTGGGGACAATCTGCATATTCTGATAGGTATAGTGGCCTTCATAGACATCCACGTCCAGATAGTTCCGCCAGACCCCTTCCGGCTTCATCTCTTGCCAGCTCCAATCGCAAGTGTCGGGAAAAGTGCGCCACATCTTGAAGTAATGGGTGGGCGGGACCTGTCCGCGGGCAATGGCGATATAGCTGGCAATGCGCGGCTCGGTGTTGAGCGTACCATAGTGATGACAGGTGAAGCCGTTAGCATGACAACCGCCCGGTGGCGGCGCCGGCCAATACCCGCCCCGCAGCAGCCCGGCATTGGGGTCGTAGTAAAAGCCAAAGTTCATGCGATCGAGGATGGCCTGGGCCTGGTCGCGCCACTGGGGGACGCTGTTCGTCACCATAATCAAGGCGGTCGCCAGCCAGCCGTTGTCCACACTGGAGAGAAAGGGGTAGACGGGGTCGCCGGTGGGCGGCCAGGTGGTGAGCTTGGCGCCGGTCGCCGGGTCATACCAGTTGTAATACTGGCCGCTCTCGGCGTGCCGCTCCAGAGCGGCCAGTGTCTGCAACGTTTGGCCGATGCGGTCACGCGCTTCTTCGGGTTTGATGATCTGGAGGTCGCGCGCCGCCAGCGTACTCCAGATATAGGCGCCGATATTGGTCGGCGAGGTGTACCCGGCGCGTTCGCCGGCGGCATTGATATTATCGGCGGGCAGACCATTGGGATGAGTAAGGACAACAAACGATTGCCACGTTGCCGTAGCATACATCTGCAACGTCTCGCGTTCAGAACGCTTCTGCATATTCACTTGGGATCCTTGCGCTTGCATTGGTGTGGTAAATAGAATCAACACCAATACGCTCAAGACCCCGTTCAGGCAACGGTAGGTTTTGCGCTTCATCAATCGCTCCTTTCTCTATGATTGGGCGGTATTGCACATCTGTTGTATGAATTGCTTGATGCTCTCTGGGGCCATCGCAACATTATACAAGCATTGGTATACTGTCTGTTATTCGGCGGGGAGATCGGCCAGATGCGCCTGGGCGCGTGCGCTCAAATCAGGGCGGTCGGTAAAGAGCCGGGGGATCGATTCATAGATGGCGCGGGCGTCGCTGATCTGGCCGGCGGCTTCGTACAGTTCGCCCAGACGCAGGTAAATTTCAGCAAAATAAGGGGCCGGTTTGCCGATGTTGGCTTGAATGTATTGCTCGGCCTCCTTGATGGTAAGCCGCTGGTCAATGATCTCCTGGCTGCGCGCCTGGGCCTGCACCACTGCCGCCGGTTGCGGCCAGGAATAGGGATTGGACCAGATCTTCTCCACGGCCAGATAGCCGCCGTGATTGACATATTGGTTGGTCGCCGCATCAAAGGTTTGGTAGCCCACCAGTGCGTCCAGATAGTTGCCGGCGGCGTAGCTGGCCTCGGCGTCGGCCATAAAGCGCGCCGTCAGTTGATTGGCGTTGTACCAGGCCAGCGTAAAGGCGCCGACAAAGAGCAGCACAACGGCCACGATGCCCCAAAGCCAGCGCTGGCCAGACCGCTGTGCTGCCGCTTCAGCAGCGCTCTCCTGGGTTGGGGCTGGCTTGGGTGCAGTGGCAGCAGGGGCCGGGAATGAGGTTGTCATAGGTAAATGTCTTTGCGCAAAACTAACTTTAGACACGGTAGTAAAGCCTTTAGTCTTTGGGGCATCAAAGACTAAAGGCTTTACTACCGTGTCTAAACGCTACTTAAAACTAACATTGGCAAACGCGCGCATAAATTGATCCTGCAAGGCAAAATAGAAGAGGATCAACGGCAGCGTGATCAGTGTCATCGACGCCCAGATTTCCTGGGCGTTCTCACCGGGGATCGAGCTTTGAAATTGATAGAGGCCCAGTTGCACTGTCCAGGTTTCCGGCCGATTCAGGTAGAGCAGAGGGCCGAGAAAATCGTTCCAACTGCCGATAAAATTGAGAATGGCGACCGTGACCAACACCGGTCGCGCCAGCGGCACAATCACTCGCCAGTAAATCTGGAATTCATGCGCGCCATCCAGCCGGGCAGCTTCGATCAGCTCGTTGGGAATGCCCACGATAAATTGCCGGATCAGAAAGATGTTGTAGACCGAAATGGCCGACGGGATGATCAGGGCGTGAAAATGACCGACCCAGCCCAACCGGTACATGAGGACATAGGTCGGAATGAGAAAGAGGACGCCGGGGATCATCATGGTGGCGAGCATAAAACCGAACAACTGGTCGCGCCCGGGAAAAGGAATTTTGGCAATGGCATAGGCCGCCAGCGCACTGAGCGCGGTATTGAGCAGCGTGATCGAACCGGCCAGGATCAGCGAATTTTTGAAGAGATTGAGCATGTTGAGCGTCTGGAAGACGCCCACATAGCCGCTCAGGGTCAATTCGCTGGGTAGCCGGGTAGGGGCGTGCAGGATTTCCCGGCCATACTTAAACGAATTCATCACCATGTAAAAGAAGGGATAGAGCACAATCAGTGCGCCCAACAGCAACAAGCCATAGACCAGCACGCTGCGCCAGCTTCGTCTTTGGGAAAGCAACATGATGCGACCTCCTTGAGCAAGGTAGACAGGTAGATAGGTGGATAGGTGGATGCGTCTTATTCCCTGTGTACCTGTGTACCTGTCTACCTATCAGCGCGTCTCGCTGGGGAAGAGCTTGAATTGCAAAACGGTCAACAGGGCAATCAAAACCGCCAATAGCAGCCCCAGCGCCGAGGCGTACCCCATATTGGAACGGTCAAAGGCTTGGGCATAGAGATAGAGCACCGGCGTCAGCGCCTGGTGCTGCGGCCCGCCATAGACATCGTAGCCGAGAGTGAAGACCTCGGTGAACATCTGCAAACCGTTGATCACATTGACCACTAACAAAAAGAAAAGTTGGGGGCGCAGTTGTGGAATCGTGATCGAGAAGAACTGTTGCCGGCCATTGGCCCCATCGAGCGCCGCTACTTCGTACAACTGCTGGTCAATGGCATTCATGCCCGCCAGCAGGATCACGGTGCTGATGCCAAACCATTTCCAGGCGTTGATCAGCGCGATGACCGGCATCGGTAGCCAGGCTGTGAATTTCCAGAAGATCGGCTGCTGTAAGATCCCCAGTTGGATCAACAGCGTTTGCAATGGCCCGTCGGGGCTGACCAGATAGCTGCCAATCGCCATCAGCACCACCACCGACGTCACGACCGGCATAAAGTAGATGGTGCGAAAGAGACGACCGCCGCGCACCGCCTGATACAACAACAACGCCGAAACAAGCCCCAGCCCCAGCGTCAGGCCGATAAAGATCGCCTGGTTGTAGAAAATATTGAGAACGCTCTGCCAAAAGAGCGGGTCGCGTAGCCCGCGCACCCAGTTGCCGATCCCGACAAAGACGTAATCCTCTGGGCGGATAAAGGAGTACTCAAAAAAGGTAAGGTAAAACGAAAGGGCCAGCGGGTAGAGGCCAAAGGCCAGATAGAGAACGATCCAGGGCGCGACAAAGATATATCCCCACACATTTTGACGGATGCGCGCCCACAGGGCCGGGGGTCCCTTGTGGCCGATAGAACGGCGTTGCGCCGGCGCCATGCTTTGGCTCATCGTTTTATTCATGGTTTACTGCGCCCTGATGGCCTCACGCGCTTGCTGGGCGGCCGTTTCCACTGCCTGTTCCGGCGTTAGCTCACCCTGCACCACCGCCGTTTGATAGACGCCCAGCACCTGGGTGGCGGCCCTGTCGGCCGCTTCAAATTGTTGGGGCAGGACGGCATGTTCGAGCGCCTGGACAAAGGGCTGGCGCGCCGGCTCCTGGAAGTAGGGATCGGCCTTCAAGCTGGTCAGCGTCGGCAGGTAGCCCAGATCCTTGAGAAAGACCAAATTGTTGGCATCTTCCATCAAAAATTGGAGAAAGTCCCAGGTCATTGCCTGCCGTTCGGGCGTGGTTTTGAGGATCATCAAGCCGCGCCCGCCATAGGTGGTGTAGGCAGTGTCGCCGGCTTGGGGCGCCGGCACCGGAGCAACGGCGACATCTTCACCGATGACCATCGGTTGTTCAGCGGCCGTTTGCAAGTTTGGCTCCCAGGAGTAGCCATATTGCAACCACATGCCAATCGACCGGCTAAAGAAGCTTTTTTCCATGGTGGGCGGGGCAAAGGCTTGCGCCTTCTGGTTGAAAGCAAAAAATTCCGCCATCTTACATTCGGGCTGGTCAAAGACAATATCGACGCCCAGTTGATTCAAGAGCAGACATTGGTTTTGATTGCCGTTTAAGTAGATCGGCTGGAGCATGTTCCAATACCAGCCGCCCCAAGAGAGTGCATCATTCCAAAAAACCGTGCCATGTACATCATCCCCATTAGGGCGGTTGGGCAGCTCGTCAATCGCCTGCGCCGCCGCCAAAAATTCTTCCCACGTTGCCGGCGGTTGATTCGGATCGAGACCGGCTTCCTCGAAGAGTTGTTTGTTGTAGATCATCAACGTGACATCAGCCCCGACCGGCACGTAATAGTTGTGGCCGTAGAGCTGTTCCAGGGTGGCCGGGTCGAGACGCGCGAACAAGTCGCCGGCGCCTGGCAGATCTTCAAGTGGGACCACCGCCTCGCTCGCCGCCAATCGCCCCACCAGCGAACCGAGCGACACCACTATCAAGTCGGGTTGGTTGCCGGCGGCGATGAGGGCATCAAACGCGCCCCCTTCCGGCTCCTCTTCCACGGTGACGGTGACCTCCGGATGGCTCGCCATATACTGTTCGGCCAGCTTCCGCATGGTCTCAATCATCGCGCCACGTACTACGGCCACCCGGATCGAACCGGGCGCCGCAGCCGCCGGCGGCGCGGCTGCGGCGTCGGCAGGCGTGGCTGTTGCTGGTTGCGCCGCGGCGCCGCTCTGTGCCGCAGGTGTCGCCGGTGGGTTGCCGCTTGGACAGGCTGTAAGTAACGCGGCAACACACAACAGGACAACGATAACGCCAAGGTAGCGGTGATTGATGCGCGCAAGGCTCATAGGATTCTCCTTTCCGAACGCTCTGCAGGGAGAGTTGCTTGGAACCGTTACCCTGATTTTTTGTCTTTTTGGCTATTGCTGCAATAGCCCACGACATAGAGGTGCGGTATAGCTGAGCTATAGGAGTTCTACATAGCCTTCCGTGCCATTCACCCGGATGTTCTGTTTGTCTTTGATCAGTTCGTGCGCATTTTCTACGCCGACCTCTGCCGGCAGGCCATATTCACGGGCGATAACGGCGCCATGGCTCATCAGTCCACGGTTTTGTACTCATCTTTTTGTTTGCGAATGATCTGGGTATCCAGTTGATGGGTGCAGGCGACTTCATGAAGTTCCGCCCGCCAACCGCTTGCGCGCCAGCACCTGAGCGACGCGCAGCGCATCACTGGCCGCCACCGGAACATCCGGCTCGACGCCGACGCCTTCCCAATTCGTATTTGTGATCGGGTTGATGGCGCGCCCATCGGGGATGGAGATCTGGAAATGGGGGGAGAGGCGGTGCTTCCGTCCTGGATGGGCGCCGCCGCCTGTGGTCTCCCCGACGATGGTGGCGCGCTTCAGATGCTTCAGGTTATAGCTAAACTCTTCCGCCCCGGAGAAGGTAAAGTTGGCGGTGAGCACATAGACCGGTTTGCGTTGACCAAAGCGTTTGCCCGGCACCCACTCCTGCGTCCAGAATTGTTCGATGCGGTCGCCCTGGCGTAGATAGAAGCTGTTGAGATGGGTGCGCTCATCCAGCAGGTAGCTGGTCATAAACGCCACGGTATTGGGGTCGCCGCCGCCGTTTTGGCGCAGATCGACAATGAGCGCGTCGGTGTGGGCAATCAGCGTCATCGCCGCCGTAATGCTCTCGGCAACCCAGGCCAGGTTGCCAAAGTAACGCAGATCGATGTAGCCGATGTTGAGCGGCAGGCATTCCACGCGCGCGACGCCAAAGTTTTCCTTCTCCATCTGTTGGCGCAATTGCGCCAACTCTTCGGGCGTGGGCCGCTCCGCACCAGGCGGACGTTCCGGGAGGGGATCAGCCACATAGGAGACGTTCATGTGTTTGTCGTGGGTAATGGCTCGCAGATCCTGTGTCAATTGTTCGGCAAAGGCTGGCGCCTGGGCAACGGGGGCATAGCGGTTGCTTTGTAGATTTGCGTTAAGCGCTTCCGCCACCTGATTGGCGATCTCGGGAAAGACATAGTGCGCCTGTATCCTGGCGCTGACAAGCTCAACGATCTGCTGGCGAGTGGCTACATCGATGGTAGCCGATGTGGCAGTAAGGGGTTTGGGTTCCATAGCACCTCCATTGGCGTTGAAGCCGCTCACCACCAAGGCCGGGTCGTCACTGGTGCGCGCCGTCATCAGCAGGATAAAGACCGCAATGTCTACGCCCATCCAGCTAATGCCGGAGATGACATGGAGCACCAGTAGCCCTTTGCGCCAGGCCGGCGCCAATCGCCAGGTGGTGATTGATTGATTCGTCTGAGTCGTTACAGCACGCATCGTTTACCGCGCCCGCTCTTGTTCATCCGCTAACCGACCCTCTGCTCGGTTGTCGCGGCCCCATAAGGCGCCTACCAATAGCAAGGCCAAGCCAAAGACGGCGACCCAACTGCGCAGGGCATGAAACCACTCCCAGCGGTCGCGCAGTTGTTGCCAGTTGGCGGGCAGCGACGCCACGGTCCACCCCTCGATTTGGTTGTCAATCGGCACTTCCACGATCAGGGTGATCAGCAAGGTGATGATAAAGAGCAGCCAGCCTGCCAGGGTCCAATAGAACGCTTTGGACCGTTGCCGATACAACAGATAGAGAACCGGCAGCACAGCCAGGAGGGCCGCCGGCATCAGAATCGCCATAATCGTGCCGAGATTGGCGATCATGGTATGGCCAACTTCGAGAAAGGTTGCCGGCGTGAGCGCCGCCATCGAGCGACTGAGGCCCAGCCACGTCCCCCAAAAGACACCGGTCACCAGCGCCAACAGCAAGAGGCTGATGAATTGCCAAATGGTCAGTGCGCGGAAAGAACCCGTCTGGACGCGCTCCGCGTTGCCCGTAGAAAAAGTGGTATTGTTACGTTCTGCGATTCGCATAGCTTCTCCTTTCATTGATGCTTTCATTGAATCGGCGTATCAGGAGCAGGTCAATCAATCCTGATACAGAGCCGGGTAGAAACCCTTGTAGGAGTTATGCAAGCCGCTGGGAACGCCGGCATCCTGCCGGCCTGCCGCCAGAGATGGCGGCGCGCCCGATTCCCGTTTTACATAAGTCCTGCCTTTTTCCCGGAGCAGGTTAAGCACCTGCCAGTCGGTGCGTGTGAAGTTATGGACAGCCTGCACGTTGTTGATCGCCTCAGTGAGCACTTGATCGGCCCGTTTGAGCCAGTAGCCAATGGGTTGCTCCGATTTGGTAGTTTCTGTCATCTTTGAAACTACTTTTCCCATGATTGTTCCCCTTCTCACTTAACCACACGAAAACGCAGGTGAGTGACACCGGGTGCGGCGACCATGTTGAAGCGTTCCAGGGTGATCGGCTGCGTACCCAGGTTGCCGAACAGACTGACACCACCACCGAGCAACAGCGGCACTTGCTCCAGATACAATTCATCGACCAGCCCCGCCTTGAGCGCCTGTTGCAGGATGCTGGCGGTGGCGATGACGACATTTTTGCCTCCAGCCGCCTGTTGGGCCTGGCGAATGGCGCTTGCCACCCCATCGGTGACAAAGATGAAGGGCGAACCCGCCTGGTTCCATTCCGGTGGGGCGTGGTGTGTGACGACAAAGCACGGTCGGTAGGGTGGATGACCTTCCCAGCCATGCACAATGTCAAAGGTGCGACGGCCAAAGATCATCGCACCGGTGTTGGCGACCTCCGCTTTGAGCAGCGCCGCACTCTGGGGCGAGACCTTCATAGCTACATGATCCTCGGCGAGCCGGATCTCGACGCTGCCCTGAAAGATCCAATCATGCAGATGTTCGCCGCCATCGCCCAACCCGTTGTCAGGGCCGTCATTCGGTCCGGCGACAAAGCCATCCAGCGATACGCTTGTGTTGAAAACCACTTTTCCCATGATGATTCTCCTTTTGCAATGATTGCACCGGCACGTCTACCGTGCTGGTATTTTATCCCCCGTGCAACCCCCGGTCAGTAGACAAAGGGAGTAGCGGGGGAAGTATTGTCGGTATCCGTGATCTTAGGCTGAAAGCACCGGCTCTCGGCTGGACAAGCTCATCGTCGCCAGCCGCTCACCCATCCCCATCGCCGCCAGACCGATGGCCAAGTGTACGAGTTGGATCACCCAGTGGAAAGCGCCGGGCAACAACTGGGTTTGAGTGACGCCCAGCAGCACGACAATCACACCCCAGACGATGGCCAGAGCGACAAAGCCCAGGCTCACGCCGGAGCGGGCAGCCAACACAGCCAACACCCAAAGGCTCAACACCAGCACCAACCCGATGAGCATGTGGATAGGAATCAGGTTACGGGCATAGCCGAGCCAAAAGAGCAGGCCCAGCAGAATCTGGAGTAAGCCCGTACCCCGAATGAGCATTTGACATGTTGTAATTGCAGTTTTCATAACCATTCTTTCCTTTCGCTACTTATCGTGATCAGCTATCGTAACCAGCGCTACTATAGCAACCCACGGGGGTAGCCCGCATCGCCCAAATAGGGTATTGTCTGGGGTATTCGCGACAGTACGAATAGGGCAACGAGGCCGGCAAGGGCATACAGTACAGCCGACGCGGTCAGCAATGGGCTAATGCCAATCCGATCGCCGAGTACGCTGGCCGTACTCGTCCCAATCAACAACATAAGTCCATTTGTTGCCCGATATGCACCAAAGACACGCCCACGGACGGCATCGGTTGCACCGCTTTGCAGGAGTGCTTGCTGCGTTGACAACCAGCCAATGGTTGCCATCCCCAGGAGCAGCATACAACTCGTAATCACCCAAAAGGTAGGAAGCGCGACTGCCACGAACACCGCTGACCCAAGCACCAGCAAACTAACACCGAGTAATGTCTTCGGCGCCAGTATCTGTGCCGCTAGTGGCACGAGCAAGCCGCCAAGCAGGCCGGCCACGCCACGGATGGAAAAGAGCCAACCAACCGCTTGCACGCCTTGGTTGGCGACCGTGTCGATAAAGGGGATGAGCAGGGCGCTCAGGATGCTATCTCCCAGAATCGCTATCCCTGTCACACCGAATAAGGCGGTCAGAAAGCGGCTCGTCCGGATGAGCCGTAGCCCGGCTGACCACTCGCGCAAAAAGCCTGATAATCGTTTGCGATTGGTGGGTGCTGGTTGGTCAGCTATGCGTGTACGGGGTGCCGGCGTTTGCATCAACCCAATCAGAAGACCGGCCAGGAGAAACGTCATGCTATCGGCAATGACAGCACCATGTAGGCTAAAGGCGGCAAACACCAGGCCGCCGATGACGGGGCCAATGATGCGTCCAAGATTGTCGTTCAGCGCATTGAGTGCGTTGGCTGTGACGAGCTGCTCTTTGCCGACAAGATTCGGTAACAGCGCATTTTCCGCGGTCGTAAAGAATTGACTGAGCGTTGATTGCATGGTAACAACCGCAAAGATCAGCCAGAGCGCCGTGGCAGCGCGAACGACCAACAACAAAATGAAAGCGGCCTGCAGGAAACTGACAACCATCATGGTCCGCTGGCGATGCCAGCGGTCAGCGAACACACCGGCAACGGAGCCAAAGAGCAACGCCGGGATTGAATAGGCCAGGTTCAGCGAACCGGCAACGAGCGTCGAACCTGTCTGATCATAGAGGAAATAAGGCAGCACCGTAATGACAACCCAATCACCTGTGATCGAGATCAGCCCGCCAAACCAGAGCAGACCAAAATTGCGCTGCTTGAGTAGTGAAAACATGCCTACATTCCTCTTGGTTAGACAACGGCCACAATCATGTTAACTACGTTCCGTCTCTTTCTGAGGCGGAACGATCTGTTACAGCATCATGAGGATCGCCACCCCCAACAGCAGATCCACGACGCCACAGAACTCCGCATAAGAGCGTGGCACGACGCGGTTGCGCCACCAGTGAACGGCGTCCCAGGCGGCATGAGCCAAGAGGGCGGCGGCCAGCAGATAGCCGGCCCAAACCGGATCGATGGAAAGCGCGACCAGGGCGATAACGCTGAAGGCAACCATACCCACCGTCTGCAGCGGGAGCGTACCGGTACGGCGCCATTGCGCACGCCCCACGCTGACCGCCAGCAAGACGAGGGCGCTAATCCAGAAGACAATCACTGCCGCCATGCTCAAGTCGAGCAGACGGAGCAGAAAGATCACCACAAACCCGGCCAGAAATACCCACCAGGCCGCCGAACGCCGCTCCAAGACGGCCGCCCCCAGATAGACAAGCGCCATGACGACGACGATCGCCGCCAGGGAGGAGACGAAGCTGCTATCGATCTGGCCGTCAAAGAGCGTTAAGAACACCAGCGCAATGCCAAGCGCGGTCGGCCAGCGGTGCAGCAACCAGTCCCCCCAATCACGGCGGCTGGAAACTTGTGGTGGCGTTTGGACTTGCATGTTGTTGCTTTCGGTCATAACCTGCTCCTTTCTCGTTGCGATCACGCTCACTTCCAGGTGTATCCCAGATTCTAGGCGAAAATCGACCGGGAAGGGGGCAAAGGCCGTTTCGTCAAAGAGCGCGCTCCTGCCCTCTTCCCGGTCGATGGGGGACACCCCTACATTCCTGCTTACTTGATAACGCGGAAGCGCAGATGGATCGCCTCTTTTGTTTCGATCACTTCGATCACTTCGAGCTGAACATGCTCGCTATCCAGGTGCTCGAACAAGCGAATGCCGCTGCCAAACAACACAGGGACGAGGTGAATCGAGATTTCATCAACAAAGCCGCGTTCGAGGAATTGCGCCGCGATGTTCTCGCCACCCATGATCGCGACATCTTTATCCCCGGCCGCGATTTGCGCCCGTTCGAGCGCAGCTTCAATGCTGTCAGCGAAACTGTATACACCGCCATCGGGTATGTCTTCGGGAACACTGTGCGAAACGACGACCGTTGGCACCCGCGCCGCGGCGGTTGGCCCGTCTGCTTTCCAATAAGGGACGGAAAGATCATAGGTTCATGGAATTGACCTCGCCATTCCCACTCAGCGGGCGCGCCGGGCAAGCTGTACGCCGGCAATCCCACTGATCAGCAGCCCGGAGAAGCGGCCAAGGGGAATGAGCCAACCCGCCGGCTCGGCAGCCAGATAAAGCGGGGCAAGCAGTCCCGCTACGCCCGATGCCATGCCAGCCTGTGCCAGCCGCCGGGAGAGCGCGCCGGTGCGCTGACCGGCCAACCCCAGTGCCCCTATCAGCAGGCCAAAGCCAACGCCATGTACAATACCTCCTGCCAAAAAGGCCCAGCGGCTCAAGGTGGCGGCGCGTTCCGGTTGGCGGCCAGGCTCGCCAGTCAGCGCGGCGGTGCAGACCGCCGAGGTCGCCAACCCGGCGGCGGCCAGCGCACCACCGGCCATCACAGCCGTCTCTAGTGGGCGGGCGTCGTGGTCCGTGCGCCCGGCCAGTTGTAATACGGCAGCGGTGAAGGGGATCAGCGCCATGCCGGAGAGTAACTGCCCGGCGGCCGAAATGCGCGCCGCCGAGGCGTTGCCCTGAAAGTAGCGCTGAATTTGCTCCGGCGTGGAGCCGGGGCGAGGATAGGGCGCTTTGGCCTTCGCCATCGCCGTGCCAAACCCGGTGAGGAAGGTAAGGCCAACCAACGGGCCGGCCAACGCCACCGGATCTCGGATTGTAGCGCCGGCGGCGCTCTGCTTACGATCGGCAACCTTTTGCCGTTCTTCGGTATGAATAACTGTATTCATCATGAATCTCCTTACTTAATAATCCTGTCGATCCTCTTTACGACATACTTCTTTTAGCCATGTCGTCGTCTGCTCAATTGCTGCTTGCGCCTGATCGAGCATGCCGACCATGCTAAAGAAGCCATGAATCATGCCGGGGTAGCGCGTATGGGTTGTCGGCACGCCGGCGGCGCGCAGTTCTTCCACATAGCGTTCGCCTTCATCGCGCACCACGTCATACTCGGCGGTGATCACCAGGGCGGGCGGCAGATCACGTAGATCAGTCGCAGCCAGGGGAAAGGCATAGGGATTGTTGGCCTGGGTGCTGTCGGTCACATAGTGATCCAAGTACCAGATCAACCGCTCTCTGGTCATCATGTAGTCTTCCGCATAGTTCAACGCCGAGGGGGTGGCGGGGATGTAGTAGGCCGTCAGCGGACACAAGAGCACTTGCCCACAGAGCGACGGGCCGCCCTCGTCGCGGCAGCGCAAGGCGGTGACGGCAGCCAAGGCCCCGCCCGAACTGTCCCCGGCCACGGCGATGCGGCTGGGGTCGCCGCGCAGATCCTGGGCGTGTTGCGCCACCCAACGCGTGGCGGCAAAACAATCATCGGGGGCGGCGGGGAACTTGAATTCCGGCGCCAGGCGGTAGTGGACGGCGACCACCACACAACCTACCCCGTCGCACAAGCTGCGACACAGGTGGTCGTGATGGGGCAGGCTGGGCAACATAAAACCACCACCATGAAAATAGAGCAGCAGCGGGAATGGCCCGTCGCCCTCTGGTCTATAGATTGTCACCGGCAGATCGCCAGCCGGGCCGGGAATGGTGCGCTCGCGTTCGCTGACGCCCGGTAGCGCCGCCGCTGTACTCCTGGCTTGCGCCACCGTCATGGCGCGATGTTCGGCGGGCGTCAGGCTGCGGATGGGGGGTGCAGGGTGCGCGTTGATCCGCTCTAAGAGCGCTTTCACTTTTGGATCGAGTGGCATGGTGAGCCTCCTTATTCCTCCCGCTGAGTTGCCGACCCAAGCTCCTCGGCCAGCCCGATGAGAAGTCCTTCGGGGCCGCGGATGTAGCAGAGCCGATAGACGTCTTCATACTGGACCACTTCGCCGACGAGCTGCGCACCGTGCTTGCGGAGCCTGGCGAGGGTCGCGTCGAGGTCGGCGACGGCGAACATGATGCGCAGGTAGCCGAGGGCGTTCACTGGGGCGTTACGGTGATCGGCGATGACAGGCGGGGTGAGAAAGCGTGAGATCTCAAGCCGGCTGTGGCCGTCGGGGGTGACCATCATGGCGATCTCGACGCGCTGGGTGCCCAGCCCGGTGACGCGCCCAGCCCATTCTCCTTCGATCATGGCTCGCCCTTCGAGCGTGAGGCCAAGCTCGGTGAAAAAAGTGATGGCGGCATCAAGGGATTCGACCACGATGCCGACATTGTCCATCCGCTTGAGCGCAGGACCCGGTTTGGACCTCTGGGGTTGAACTGCTGTCTTGGTTTTATCGTTTGTCATCCTTGTTTCTCCTTGTATGATCGGAATCCTCACCAGCCACTGGGCCGAGGTCGTCGTTGCGTCCGGCTTTGATACGAGGCCGAGGGAATCCTGGGCATTGCGAAGGACACATGGGGCGGCCGCACCGCATCACGCCGGGGTCAGCGCTGCTGGGTGAGGTTGATCGGGTTGCCATCCGGGTCGGTGATGTGAGCGACCCGCTGGCCCCACGGCATGTCTTTGGCCTTGCCGTGCACCTGCCCGCCCGCCGGCTTCACGCGCGGCAGCAGGTCGTCGACGTTCTCGACGAACACGGCCACGATGATCCGGCCTGGGGGGGGCGTGTCGGCGCCGTGCTTGCCGACGACCAAACCCAAGCGGGCATCGCCGAGCCGGAGTGTCACGAAGAACGGCCCCTCCTTGCCCGGCACGCGCATTTCCTCCTCGGCGCCGAACAACTCGGCATAGAAGGAGATCAACCGCTCAATGTCCTGGGTACTCAGGATCGGCTGGATAGCGAACTTGCTTGGTTGATTGCTCATGTAACGCTCCATTTCTGTTTGTGGTTGGCTCTATCTCTTTGTATGATCTGAATCCTCACCAGACACTGCGCCGAGGTCGTCATTGCGTCCGGCCTTGAGCCGTGACCATTGGGCGGTCGGGCGGCCGTCCAGCCGGAACTAACCACCTTGGGCGCCCCAATGCGACAACTCGTTGATGTGGGTCGTGGAGTCCGCGTCACACCTCGTCGTATTCGTCGGGGAGGCGCACGTTGGGGCCGCCGACTTGAAGGCCGAGGGGGGTGGCGCGGCCCTTCGGCTCCTCCCACGCCTCCTGGCGACCCAGTACCGTGAGGTCGAGGTAGGGGATGCCGTAGTGGAATTCCTCGATGCCGCGCCCATACGTGGAGTAGGTGAGGAAGACCGCCTCGTCCACCCGAAGGAAGGCACTAATGCCCGGCAACTCTTCGCCACGCCTGTCTTCCGTCCAGGGTGTTCCCTTCTCGGCGAGTTCGGCTTCGGTGAGAAAGTAGTCCAGCACTGGCGCAACACGGTCATCGAGGGTGACGTGGAAGTCATAGTTGAAGTCGCTGCCATACGAGGAGTACCAGGGGAAGGTCCAGCCCAGCCGCGCGCGGGAAGCGGCGAGTTTCGTGTACGGCGCCCGCGACACGGCCACGAGCGTGGTGTTGCGGACGTGCAACTGCCTCAGCTTGCCGATTCCGTCGGCGGCAGAGGAGCAGCTCGAGCAGGGCATATGCCAATCTGGCGCGAACATGAAGTGGTGCATCACGAGCTGCTGCCGGCCCTCGAACAGGTCGAGCAAGCCCACCTTCCCGTTCGGCCCCTCGAACGTGTACGGCTTATCCATGCGGACCATCGGCAACCGACGGCGGTCGGCGTTGACCCGATCACGGGCGCGGGTAATTTCCTTCTCTTTAACCAGCAGCTCCTTGCGGGCAACCATCCACTCCTCCCGCGACACTACCTTGGGTAAGTTTCCTACTGTTGTCATCTTTAGCCTCCTTTTTGGTATTAGATTTGGGTGCTATCAGGTTTATCTCCTTGTATGATCTGAATCCTCACCAGGCGCCGTGCCGAGGTCGTCATTGCATCCGGCCTTGAGCCGTGACCATTGGGCGGTCGGGCGGCCATCCAGCCGGAACTGACCACCTTGGGCGCCCCAATGCTGCGGCCAGCCCGCGGGCGAATCCTCCCAGAACTCCTGCCGACCGTAGACGGTCCGATCCAACAGTAGGTACGACGACCCCATCACTTCGTTGCCGCGGCCGGTGGTCCAGTAGGTCTCGTAGACCCGGTCACCGTCCCGGAGATAGCAAACCAACATACCGAAGTCGCGGCCTGCGACCAGCGCCGCCACGGACTCGGGTGGAACCGAGTACCAGGGCATCGTCCAGCCCATGAAGTCGCGATAGCGCGCACTCTCCGCGTATGGTCCCTCACAGAAGGTCGCGTAGCTCACGTCCCGCGAGTGCAGATAGGACAACTCGTTGATCTGAGCGGTGTTGAAGGTGCAGCCCTCGCACTGCTCGGCGGCGGGTCTGCCGGTGTGCCACATATGGAAGTAGGCGATCAACTGGGAGCGGCCCGCGAAGACATCGATCAACGACACTGGCCCGTCGGCGCCGATCAGCTTCGTGGTCGGATCGACCGCGACCATGGGCAAGCGGCGGCGCTCGGCGGCCAGGGCATCCCCAGCGCGGGTGTGGGCCTTCTCCTTGACCCGGAGCTCGTCGATCTGCGCCTGCCAGCTCTGGCGGTCGGTGATTGGCGGGAGTCGGTGGCTGGTTGCGAGCGGCGAAGGTTGAGGGGCGTTTTCATCGTTTACCATATCGATCATTCCTTTCCAAGGAAAATTCGAAGATCAGCCATAGGCTAGGTTTCGGGCTGAAATGGGTTTTACCCGCCAGCGTAGGTAGGCCACCAACGTGACAAGCACAAAAAAGAGCGCCGCCGAAATCGCACTGCCTGTTTCACCCCTGGACAGGTGAAGAACGGTCGCACTGCCCGTCACGATCATCAGACCCGCCGCGGCCAACGGGGTCAACCAGGGCAGAACGCGCGTCAGGCCAGGCAAGATGAGACCGGCCGCCGCCAGCAATTCGGACACTCCAATGAAAATACGGAAGCCTGGGTTAATCGAGGCGTTCATCATTTCCACCATCTCGGCGGGTGGCGCCACAAAGAGCCAGCCATGCCACAAAAAATAGGCCGCCAGCAATACTTGCAGAATCCAAAGCGCAATATTCATTCGTTATCTCCTTTTCGAGGCTTTCGTTCACTCCTGATGACAGGCCATACACGCAAACTCTGAATTGATCATGATCCGTGCGTCGGATGTTTCGTCTGGCGCATTGAAGACCGCCACATTGGCCTCGGCTTGTGCAATGCGCTCGTCCAGCACCGCCTGATAGGGCCAGGTCGGGTACTCTTTGGCGAGCTTGGCATTGGCATAGATCTTTTGCGCGGTTTGCCAGTCGCCCGCTTTGACCAGCATGTCGCCCATGTTCAGGAAAAAGCCCTCGAAGTTGTGCGGCGCAATCCACGAATTCCAGCAGGCGCGCTTTGGCCCTTCTTTGATCTCCAACGCCATGTAGGGGGCGTAATCCGGGTTGGCGCGGTCGAGCGTCCCGTCGATACATTCGTCCAGGGTGCGCCACTGCCATGCCAGACCTTCCTGGAAGCGGGGCGAATCCGCCGGCAGCCGGCTCATTACATAACCGGCGGTGAAGAGATTGAACTCCGGCCACGCCTCAATGGCGTCCAGCAACGTGTAGTAGCCCTGGCGGGTGAGCTTTTCATCCTGCTGGATCGATCCCTCGGCCACGAGATGGCCGCCCAAAAAGCCCAGAATGCGGGCATCAGTGGGATTGAGCGCCACCGCCTCCTGGAAATAGCGCCGCGCCAGGAGAATATCATCGGTGATGGTAGCGGGGACTGTCTCCATCCGCACGCGTTCGGCGCTGCGCCAGTTGTGCAACCAGGCGATGTGCGCGGCAGTAACGGCATCAGTGGGGGTTTCCAGGTAGGCTGCCGTCAAAGTGTTCAGCGCCTGCGGAATTTTGTCGTATTCGCCCCCGTGGAACGTTTGCCAGAAGAGTTCGTCCGCCTGTAGGGCGGCCTCGCTACGGGTTTGCGTCGCCTGCTTCTCCGGGGCCATTGCGATGGCGATACGATCCGTATTGGTCAGCGCCACCGCAGCAATGACGATGGCTAACAACAAGATGGCGCCGACCCAAACCATTGTCCTGTTGGTCATTCTTTGCATAAAGCTTTCTCCCCTCTACCGAACACGCCTGCTAAAGCGACACTTTCGATTTCGTGTCCGGCTGCGCCTACGATTGTAGTTCGTAGGTATTGATCACCATGCCATTCGGATACGCTGTGGATGCCGTTAGCCATTCCGCTTGCCTATCCGCCACCAGGTCAGCCCTATCCCCAGGGCAACCGCGCCCAAGGCCACTGCCCAGGAGGAGAGCCGACGGGTCGGTTCACCTGATACCAGCCGATACAAGACGGGCATGGCGCCCACCCGGTTTGCTTCGAGATTGGCCAGCACATAGTGGCGGAAGCTCGCCTTGCCAAACTGTTGCCAGAAAAAGCGCAACAGGCTCTCGTCCCAGCGGGCATGGTTGATGGCGACATAATCGGCCTGTTCGCCATTGAGGGGCACAAGGAGGAGCGAATTGTCTAGCCCGGTCTCCTTGACATACCAGTCAGCCAGGTACTCCCACAGGTGCAGCACCACTTGCGGGTTATCGCCCACGAAGTAATTAAAGAGGAATAGCCCTTGCTGCTCTTCGTTGACATCGCCGATGCGTTTGGCGTTGTGCGCGGTCATGATGTGCAGGTCGCTGGCTTTGCTCTGGATGGCGTCCACCAGCGCCCGATAGAGGGGCGTTCCTTGCACCACATGCGCATCCTTGGGCGACGCCGTTTCGATGAGCGCCACCACATCAAAGCGCGGGGCGTGCAGCCGGTCTCGATGTTCCCGGAGATAGGCACTGATGCGCGTGACCGGCGGGATGACCGTGGCGTCAAAGAGCGTGACCCGCGTCACCGCTGGGTGTTGTTCCAGTTGGTGGGCCAATGCTTGCAGCCTTGCCAGCAACGCTCGTTTGGCGCCCCCGGTGGGCAGCAAGAACGAAAGCGGCGGCACCCTCGGCGCCACAGTGGCGGCCAGGTGAATATAGCCGAAGGGCGTGGGTTCCAGCAGCCGGACTTGCTGATAGGTTGGGTCGGGGTTGACCAGGGTGAGTGCCTGGCGTTGATCGATGGTTGTCATGATGACCTCCTGTAATCAGTAGACCGCAACACAGCCGAGATCGCAATAACCTGACTCTGGACTCTGGACTAAACGACTGCGGACTACTGGTAATACTTCCTTACCTGCGCCGCGGCTTCGTTGCCGGCGCAAGTACGCTAATTCAGGACAAAGAGTACGCCGTCAGCCGTGCTTTGAAAAGAGCCAATTCTTGATCAAAGCATGGGGCCACTTTGCTATTTTTTCCCTTACGGCGTTAAGACATGAGCCGGCCGCCGGCCACATCCACCGTCAGGCCCGTCAGCCAGGACGCACTGGCCGAGGCGAGAAAGAGGGTCGTTAAGGCGACATCCGCCGGCGTTCCTAACCGCCCCAGTGGATGCTGCGCCGCCCACTGTTGTTGGCGTTCTGCCGGCATCTGTTGCTGCACCGTTTCGGTCAGAATGGTGGAGGGCGACACACAGTTGACGCGAATACCATACTGGCCGTTCTCCTCGGCGACCTGGCGCGAGAGCATGATGATGCCCGCTTTGGCTGCCGCATAGGCCGCCGCAGCCGGGGTGGGGATACGACCGGCCAGCGAGGCCATGGTGATGATCGACCCTTGGCGCCGTTCGATCATGCCGGGCAGAAAACTCCGCAGCGTCAAAAAGGTAGCCGTGAGATTGGCCTCCAGGAGCGCCTGCCACTCGGCCAGGCTGGTCTGGGCCACCGGGCTGGGCCGCCCCCGTCCGCCACCGGCAAAGGCCACGACAATATCGGCTGCGCCGAAAGCGTCTTCGGTCGCCCGGCGCAGCCCCTCGATGGCGGCAAAATCGGTGACATCGGCACGCACGCCCAGGGCCACGCCGCCCTGGCGGCGCATGTCATCGGCCACGGCTTCAAGGGCCGCGGCATCGCGACCACTGACCACCACCTTGACCCCATTGGCCGCCAGCACCCGCGCCGTTGCGGCCCCAATCCCCCGTGAGCCGCCGGTGACAACGGCCACCTTATCCGCCAGATCGGGATAGATCGGGACGGGAACGGGTATTCCTTGCTGATTCGGATTGTTCATTGCAATTCTCCTCTTCCTGTTCGCTACTATGACTCACTGCGGCAGGCCGGCAGGAGGCCGGCGTTCCCAGGGGAAACTGCGTAACATCAGTGACTCCGTTAATTGACGGTAAAGCTCCCTTTCATACCCAGGAGGTCATGGCCCAGCACAGTACATCGATAGCTGTAGGTCCCCGGCGCCAATGTCGCGGTCAGCGTTGCGCTTTGCCCCGGCTCCAGCAGCGGCGTCTTCTGCTCGACGCCATTGACCTGGAGCGCAAAGTCATGGGGCATGGCGCCGCTGTTCTGGACAACAAAGGTGATGGCGCCGGCGGTGGCATCTGTACGGTCGAGGAGGTAGGAAAATTCCTTGGCCGTCACGCTGACGGTGGTATTGCTCGTGGTTGGCTGCGCAGCGACTTGGGCGCTCGCTGCCTGTGGCGTCGGTGCACGGCTGCCACAAGCGGCGAGTAGCGTGCCGATGAGTAAAAAAATAAGCAGAAGTAGCCGCGGTCTTGCTGGCTGTTGCATATCTTATTCCTTTCGCTACGGTAACTACCAAGCCACCCCTCCCTAACCCTCCCCTGCTAAGGGAGGGAACCGTGGTGCGCTCGACCGTTCCCTCCCTTAGCAGGGGAGGGTTAGGGAG
>QWII01000195.1 GCA_021405325.1 Caldilinea sp. CFX5
ATATTCATCATTCCCTCCTGATTATGATCTTTTTCGCACTCTGACCATATCAGAAGAGTGGGGATATTGTCCACTTCTTTCAAACCCTACGGTAACTAGCATTAATCCTTCTCCCACGACCCGCCGGCCAGGAAACCGCCATCGACCACCAACGTTTGGCCGGTGATATACGAGGATGCCGCTGAGGAGAGCAGCAACACGGCGCCGACCAGTTCTTCCGGTTGGCCGGGGCGACGGGTAGGGATGCGACTGCGTAGCCAGGTCGCCCGTTTTTCGTCGGCCCAGACGGGTTGGGAGAGAGGCGTCCACATAAAACCGGGGGCGATACAGTTGACCTGGATGTTGTGACCGGCCCACTCCACAGCCATGACTCTGGTCATCTGCGATAGCGCGCCTTTGGTCAAGCCATAGACGGAGACAGTGTCGAGGCCGTATAAGCTGTTGATGGAACCAATGTTGATGATCTTGCCGCCTCCCTGCGCCGTCATGACCGACTGCACGGCCTGACAGAGAAAATAGATGCTCTTGACGTTGACCGAGAGAATCGCCTCAAAATCATCTTCAGTGACGGCGGCAATCGGTTTGCGGCGATTGGTGGCGGCGCAGTTGATCAGAATATCGAGCCGGCCCAACTCACTCTGCACGTTACTGATCAACTGTCGGCAAGCGGTCACATCACGTAAGTCGGCAGTCACTGGGAGCGCCCGCCGCCCCGTTGTTTCGACGGTTGTCTTGACCGCCAACAGCGGTTCCGGCGTCAGGTCGTGCAGCGCCACGTCGGCGCCGGCTTCGGCCAGCGCACCGGCCAGCACACGTCCGATGCCACCCCCAGCGCCAGTGATGAGGGCGACTTTGCCTGCAAGCGAAAAGAGCCGTTGAAAGATGGTGGTCATGGGGCTACCGCTTCACAAAAGGAAAGAAATTACTCTGCCCGCCATCGACACAGATCACCTGACCGGTGACATGGGCCGCTTCTTCCGCCGCCAGGTAGGCAACCAGATGGGCGTGATCTTCGGCGGTTGCCATACGCCCGTCGGGGATCAGGCCGAGCATGGCGTCCAGATTCAACCCCCGCTCCTCAAAGGAAGAGACCAACATTTCCGTGCGTGTCATGCCGGGGCAGAGGCAGTTGACGGTGATGCCGTAGGGCGCCATCTCCACAGCCAGACAACGGGTAAAGTGGTTGACCGCCGCTTTGGCCGAGCTATAGGCGATCTGCCCGGTGCGCACAATGACGCCGGCAATCGATGAGATGTTGACAATCCGGCCTTGTCGGCGCGGGATCATACGCTGGATCGCCGCCTGCGAGCAGAGGAAAACACCTTTGGCGTCAACGGCGTAGGCTTCATCCCACGCTTCTTCGCTCAACTCGGCAGTGGGGGCGGTGCGTAGGACGCCGGCATTGTTGACCAATAGCCAGAGCGGGCCAAGTTCCTGCTCCACCCGTTCGACCATTGCCATCACATCGGCTTTGCGGCTAATGTCGCCACGCACGGCAATGGCTTGATGCCCAGCCTGTCGGAGTGTAGCGGCAACGGTTTCCACCTGCTCCGAACGCCCATTGACAGCCACCGCCATCCCTTGCGCCGCCAATACCTGGGCAATCCCCTCACCAATCCCGCGGCTGGCGCCGGTGATCAGCGCAACTTTCCCTGCTAGAGCCATAATCTCACAATCTCTCAATCTCTGAATCTTATCAACCGGTTCGGTAACGTCGATACAGCTCGATATAATTCGCCACGCCATCCCGAATGTCGGCAAATTGGGGTGCATAGCCCAACTGTTCCTGTGCGTTCTGAATGCTCAGGAGGCCGCGATAGCGGATTTCGAGCAAGTCATTTTCCGAGAGGCCCGACCCGATTTCAATGGCGGCGCCGGGAATGAGTTCTTTAACAACATCGGCCACCTGCCCGGCTGTCACCAGGGGGCGACCGGTAGCGCCGTAAAAGACGCGATCCTTGACCTGATCCGCCGGGATGTCGGCAGCGTTCACAGCCAGTTGGGCCACGTCAGCGGCATGGGTGTAGTCACGGGGAAATTCCCGGCCCTTTTCAAAGTGGGTTGGTAAGCCCTGCACCGAATTTTCCACCATCGGCTTGACAAAGAGCGGCCATTGCATCCCAAAGCCGTAGACCGCCGAGGGGCGAATGGTGATAAAGTCCAGCCCAAAGGATTGGCGATAGGCCCAGCAAAAGGCTTCCGCCCCTACTTTGGCCGCGCCGTAAAAGCTGGAACCCGGCCCCTCGGTGGCCAACAAAACCGGGTGATTGACATCGATCGGCTGGTATTGCACCGCCGGTAGGACGCCAATACTGGAAAGATAGACTACCCGCCCAATGCCAAAGATGCGCGCCGCTTCCAACACATTGTAGGTGCCTTCGACCATCACCTTGAGCGCCAGGCTCGGTTGGCGACTGAGCAAGACCGGGTTGGTGATCGCCGCCGTATGGATAATGGCCGTTGGGCAATATTTTTCGATAGCGGTGACAAGCGCTGCCCAGTTATCGACGCCGCCTTGCACAAAGTGAATCGCCGGCAGCCACTCCTTGAGCAACCACGCCGCCTCCGGCCCCAGTTCGCGCACATCGAGATTGACAACCGTGTCGCCCCGTTCGGCCAACAACCGGAGAATATAACTACTGATAAAGCCAGAGCCGCCGGTGACGAGAATCGTTTTTTGCATAGTCTCTGTCCTTACAAGGTCAGTGCTTTACACGGATAGGAAGAAGCACTGTTTTTAGAGTTTGCCGTACTCCTTCCTATCCGTGTAAAGCCAATTGATATTAAATGACCAAAACGCCTTTATGCACCATGCCCGGATTGCTGTTCAACTCGACAAAGACATCCGGGGCATCCCACATGCTGAACTCAGTGGCGACGCGGGGATAGGTGATGGCGCCGCTGGCAATTAACTCTAGCGCTTCCGGGAAACAGTTGACCGAGGCGCGTGAGCCGACCACGGTCATCTCTTTGCGGGTAAAATCAAGACCGGGGAAACTGACCATCTTCCCCTTGGGCAGCAGCCCGACGATCACAATCCGCCCGCCCGCAGCCACCAGATCGACGGTTGATTCCATCGCCTTGACATTACCGGTCGCCTCGATCACCACCGGCGCACCTTCGCCATTGGTCGCGGTCATGACGGCATCGAGCAAGGCGTCGCCGCTGGGCAGAATGGTCGCGCCCAGAGAGGCGGCAAATTCGATGCGCTTGGGATCGATGTCAGTTGCGGCGACCTGCGCCCCCCGTGCCCTAGCCACTTCAATGATCGCCAACCCAATGGGGCCGCACCCCAGCACCAATACGTAATCAGCCGCTGTCACCTCCCCGCGGCGACAGGCTTGCACACCAATCGCCACCGGTTCCGTGAAGGAGGCCCAAACCGGCGACAAACCTTGGGGCACTTGATGAATATAACCCGCCGGCGCCGTCACATATTCAGCAAAACCACCCGGCAGATGGACGCCGATAATCCGCAGGTTGGCGCAACAATTCGACTTGCCGACGCGACAGGGATAACAGCGCCCACAGCCGATAAAGGGTTCAACCACCACCTGTGTACCCGGAGCAATGCTGTTGACCCCAGCGCCCACCTCGGCGACGACGCCCGTAATTTCATGACCACCAATGGCAGGAAAAATCACATAGGGGTTCTTGCCCTGATAAATATACATATCGCCAGCACAGATCCCCGTGGCGTTGACCTGCACCATCACCTCGCCGGCCCCCGGTCGCTGTGTCTGCCACTCTGCTACTCTGATCTGCCCTGGCGCGTCCATGATGACAGCACGCATGGTACTCTCCTTTGTCAACCACGCTGGAACAACGGATTCAGGACAGGAACGGATTTGCTACGCTGTCCACAAAGTTTTCTGTGTTCTTCTTGCTACATTGGCCCAAGGCCGCCCCTTAGCGAAACCAACTTCATTACACGGGAAGGCAATCCGTTCCTGTCCTGAATCCGTTGAT
Organism: Caldilinea sp. CFX5; assembly: GCA_021405325.1. Next base: position 3,970 of record QWII01000195.1, read on the forward strand.
CCGGTGTTTGTTATACTTCCAACACGTCCCCCGGCGCCATAACAATCGACTTCGGCACTTTGGCCCCACCCGCGGCGGCTTCGGCCAGATGTCGTTCAAATTCACGGACATCGTCGTTGTCCGGATCAATGTAGTGGCAGGGCAAGACCGTCTCCAGCCCCAGCCATTGGGCGGCAAGGGCGCCTTCGCGCGGACTCATCTCGCCGGTCAACATGCGGCCCGGCCCGGTGACGCGATGGGTGATCTCCCACGGCTGGCTGATGCCGACACAGCCGATGGTCGGTTGATACAATTCGGCGGCCAGTTTGAGATCGCTGTAGATGGCCGTATCGCCATAGTGATAAAAGCGGACGCCCGGATCAGCATAGACGACAAAGGCCATCGGGTTGCCGGTCGCCAGCGTGCCATCGGGCATCTGGATCTGTGACCAGTGGTGACACTCGACCGGCTGCACCTCAATGCCGGCCACTTCGACGCGAATGCCCCAGGTGGTGGCGCGCATTTGGCTGGCCGGTAGACCTTTCGCCATGAGATAGGCTTTGATCTCACCGCCACAGATGATTGGTGCGCCAGTACGGCGGGCAATCGCCTCGGTGTTGCCAAAGTGGTCAAAGGCGGCATGGGAGACGATGATCAGGTCAACCCGTTCGAGTTCTTCAGCCTTCACCGGACTGCCCGGATTTTCGTTGAGAAACGGATCGATGAGGATATGCTGGCCCTGACTGGTGATGATCTCATAGGCAGCGACGCCAAAAAAGCGAATTTTGGTGGACATAAACTATCCCTTTCTAATAATTAATGGTCAATAATTAACGATTAATTATTAATTAGCCTTTCACTGCCCCGGCCATGATGCTGCGGATAAACAAGCGGCGCAGCGCCAGGTAGACCAGGAAGAGCGGCAAAATCGAAACAAAAACACCGGTGTAGATAATTTGAAAATTGGTCGTAAAGGTGCTGCCGTAGGATGCAATTAACGGCAGAATGGTTGTGTTGCTGGCATCCAGATAGACATACGGCTCGAAGAAGGCGTTCCAGAAGACGGGCAGCATAATCACCGAGACGGTGGCAATCGGCACGCTCATCAAGGGCAGCAGGATGCGGAAGAAGTATTGCATCCGCGTGGCGCCATCTAGTTGGGCGGACTCTTCCAATTCGTGAGGCACCTGGTTGATGGCCGAGGTGAAGACCATTGTTGAGAGCGCGCCGCCTTTGATAAAGATCAGCACCAACGCCAGCAATTGGGCGCCCCAGCGCGGCCACCCTGGTTGATCGCTGCCCGGCGCCAGCCCAATCAGCCACTGCACCAGGAGAAACTGTGGAATGATGATCAAAACGGTTGGGATCACCATCTGCATCAGATAGAGATTGTAGAGAAACATCTGGTCACGTCGGCGAAGACCGGCGAGGGCGTAACCGGTGAGCAAGGAGAGAAAACAGAGACCGGCGATCCCTAGCACCGTTGTTGCAATGGTGCGCACCAACGCCCACCAGAAATCATTGCGCCCCAGCAGCGTGATCCAGCCATTGTAGGTGCCAAAGTTGGCAAAGTAGGCTTCAATGCGTTCGATGGGGATCTGCTGTTTTTCCGCCACTTCACGTAGGGTATCACGCGGGGCGATATAGCCCTTCATGCCTAAATCTTGCTTCACTTGCTTTAGATCCAGGTTGAAGTTGACGGCCAGATTGCCGATCTCGGCGTCCAGACTTACGCCATCGTTGTGCGGAATCCAGAGATGCAAGGCGGTCGACTCTTTGGTGCTGACAAAGGTGCGCACAAAGAGGACATAGAACGGGAAGAGGGTAATGGCGGCATAGCCAAGCATAAACAGGCTGGCAAACAGCCCTAATAACCGTTTTCGGCGACGATGGCCGGCTGTATGGGCAAAAGTAGCCGGCTGCTCATAGGGCGCCGACGGGACAGCAGTGGTTGCCATAAACTTCCCTACGCGGAAAACGATCAAAGGTTGCGCAGCTTACGCAGATTACGATGAGTCAACCTATCTAATCGTCGAGTAAAATTCCTCGGCTATCACCGCGCAGCAGAGGATTTGTGAATCTATCCGTACGCGGTGATAGGGCAATTTACATCTTGCCCATCAAAAACCAGAAGCCCAAC
>QWII01000110.1 GCA_021405325.1 Caldilinea sp. CFX5
CTGAACGCGACGCCGTTGTCACGGTCGGCCTGTAGGCTATGGGTAGCAACTCAATCACAAGGCTTGCATGTTTTCAACCAAACGGAGTAACTACCAAGCCACCCCCTCCTAACCTCCCCCAAGCTGGGGGAGGGACAGTTCCTCCCTCAAGCTGGGGGAGGTTAGGAGGGGGTTAGTAGTTACCAAACGGATTACAAACGAGCTGCCAACGGCAACGTTGCTAAGGTAAAGCAGTCGCAGCAATGTAGGTGACGCCGGCGTTAGCAGTCCCACCCAAAGTGCTGACGCGTTGCTAACGCTGGCTGTGCTATCCTCCATACCAGCAACGAGAATTACAGTACAGAAGGAGGTTTAGCGCTTTGTCAATCGTCAATCAGCAAGCAGGCAGTTGTTCAACAGGAAGTCATCACACAGAGAATCATCACACAGAAAGGGAAAAACGATGAAACGCGTATGTAACTGGAGTTGGGTTTTGGCTGAGTTTCTACTGTCACAAGAGTGTCGCATCTGGCTGCGGCTGGCATTGAAGCCGCTGGCCGTGCTGGCGGTGCTGGCGCTGTTCCTATGGCTGGGCGCCTGGTTTGATACCCAGATTGCCAACCACATTGCCCATGCCGAGTCAACCGAGATTCAAGTCCTGGCTTGCCCACCGGGGACGGAACAGAGTGGGGAGCTTTGTTATCCGCTCTGTCAGCATGGGTTTACCGGCAACGGCCCGGTCTGCGACCTAAAGTGCCCTTCCGGGTACATTGATGATGGGTCGACTTGCCGCAGAGACGCCATTTTCTTTTTCAAACCCAGTTATGGGCGAGGGGCAGGTTCGCCCATGGTCTGCGCAGCTAATCAGGAGGCACAAGGCGGCTTGTGCTACCCCCGCTGCGCTCCCACCCACTATGGCGTGGGACCGGTCTGCTGGGAACGCTGCAAGGCGGGCTACACCGATCATGGGGCGACTTGCTTCAAGCACCTCTTTGACTGGTATGGCAAGAACACCTATGGTCGGGGGGCGGGTGTTGGCGTCAGCACCTGTCCGGCAGGGATGGAACGTAATGGCGCTCTCTGCTATCCCAAGTGTCGGGCGGGTTTCTATGGCGAAGGCCCGGTCTGCTATCAAAGATGCCCACCCGAACACCTGAATAGCGGCTTTGGCTGCCGCAGGCCATTAGACACCTTTACTAAAGTAAGCTATGCTCGCGGCGCCGGCGAAGCAATGAACTTTGTGCCGGAAGCGATCGACGAAACGGTGCAGACGCCGAAGGATACACCGGTTGCCCTCGCCTTCGCCCATGTTGACGCAGATGAATTATCTTCAAAACCCCCGATTACGGTGAGGGACTTCCTCAACGGCAGATTGATCGGTAACACCTATACGCCCAACAGCGGTTTTGAAGGCGTCGATGCCTACCATTGGAAGGTCAATGACGGCAAACATGACTCGAATGTGGCGATTGTCACTATCATCGTCGGCAATGTTGACCCTAACAGCGCCCCGGTGGCGTTGGATCGCACGGTCGCCGTCACCGAAGAGACGCCGATCACCATCGATGTCCTCTGCACCGACGCCGAGAATGATGAACTCTTCTATCAGTTGCTCGAAAAGCCAAAACATGGCGAGTACCAGTGGATTCCACCCAACACCGTCATCTACACGCCCACGGTCGATTTTGTCGGCACGGACTCGTTCACCTTCCGCTCGCATGACGGGCAGGATTCGTCCAATGTCTCGACCATCACGCTGACGGTGAACGCCGTCAACGATGCGCCGGTCATCGTGACCCAGCCGATCTCAACGACGCGCAACAACAACGCCGCTGTGGTGCTGGCTGCCACCGATGTCGAGAGTGACACCATCACTTATACCGTGGTCGCCAGCCCGACGTATGGTTCGTTGAGCGGGGAGATCCCCAACCTGACCTACACGCCCAATGCCGACTTCGTGGGCGAGGATAACTTCCAGTTCCGCGCCAGTGACGCGCACGGCGCCGCCAGCGTGGCCGCCATTGCCATTACGGTGTTGCCCACCAATACGGCCCCGGTGGCCGAGAATTTGGCACTCAGCACCACGCAGGAGAGCGCCGTCGCTGTCAACCTGACTGCCACCGACGCGAATGGCGATGCGCTGACCTATCGCCTTGTCAGCAGCCCCACCCACGGTTCGTTGACCGGCGTCGGGACGGACTGGATCTACACGCCAAAGGCCAACTTCACCGGCGTGGAAAGCTTCACCTTCACCGCCAACGATGGGCAAGCTGACGCCCCGGTCGCCACCGTCACCATCACCGTGAGCGCCGGCCCCAACGAAGCCAGCGTCGCCGGTCTGGTCTTCGATGACCGCAACGGCAACGGCCAACCCGACGCCGAGGAAAGCGGCGCCGCCGGTCTCCTGGTCACGCTGACGCCCACCAATGGTCGCACCGACAACGCCTTTAGCGCCACCACTGAAGTGGGCGGCGGCTGGCGCATTGACAATGTCCCCTTTGGGGCATACACCGTCAAGGTAACAGGCGGCAATGGCGTCCAGATCGAGCAGCCGGTTGAGACTACCGTCACCGTTGGGCAACGGGGCTTGCAACAGATGCAACCCGGCGCCGTCAAAGTGACCGGCCGTACGCTCTTCTTGCCGGTCGTCGTCCGTTAATTCCCTACAACACAACAGCGGCGCCCTCTGGGCGCCGCTGTTGTGTTATGGCGTAATACGCCTGCGCGCTTACCCCGTTCTCCCGTGTAACGTCTGTAACGCCTGATGCACCGCACCGGGTGATCTCGTCGGCAATGTCGGTGAGCGGCAGCGTTCCCACCCAGGCCGTTACCAGTTCCAGCCCCAACGGCATCCCCTACACCAGCCGATAGATCCGCAACACAGCGGTCACATGTTCGCCAGCCACGCCACAATACAAATTACGGGTATTTTCTTCTGCGCTGCATCTGCGTAATTCGTAATTTGTAACTTGCCTGCCCACGGTCAACGCCAGCCGCGTCTTCCCCATGCCGCCGACGCCGCCAATCGTTAACAACCGCCCGGCCCGATCCACCAATCGTATACAAAGCTCCTCGACCGCCTGGTTCCGCCCCACCAGCGGCGTCAGTTGGGTGGGGCGGTTGTGGGGAATGGCAGGAAGAGTAGACCACAGCCACCCAAAACGCTGCCAGCGCGTATTTTGTCACGATCCGGCCGCTTTTTGTCACGATCCAGGCGCTGAACGCGACGCCGTTGTCACGGTCGGCCTGTAGGCTATGGGTAGCAACTCAATCACACAGTAAAGGAGAAGCAATGGTGAAGCGACAAGCCGTGTCGAGCCATGTGATGGCCGGCTACTGCGCCTACCTGGTGCGCCTGTGGCAGGAGGCCCCGAACAAGGGCTGGCGCGCCTCGGCCCAGAGCGCCCAGAGTGGGGAAACGGTGCGTTTTGCTGACCTGGCGCAGCTTTTTGCCTTTCTACAGGCGCAGGCAACAACGCAACCGCCCGCCGACGAGTTACTCCCCCCGGCAGCCGACAAGGAGTCCACCACGGGCGCAGAATAAGCCCTGAGCAAGGGATTGATTGATCGTCAAGTTTGAAAATCAGCAACGTTGCAAGAGGAAAGGGAAAACAATGAAACACCTATGGTACGCTGGCTGGCTTTGCGGTGAGTTTTTACTTGCGCAGGGGTGTCATATCTGGCAGCGCCGGGCGCGGAAACCGCTGGGACACTTCCTCTGGCTGGACGTCTGGTTTGATAACCGGATCGCCAGTTCCTTTGTCCTCGCCGCGTCAACCGCGGTGCAAACAATGGCTGGTTGGCCGGGGAGGGAGCAGAATGGCGAACGCTGTAATGCCGTTTGCTAGGAACGGTAGAAAGAGGGGTCGGCGTTAGCAGCCGCGTTAAAGTGCTGACGCATTGCTAACGCCGACTCCGCTATACTCCTAATCAACCAGGACAACTGAATCGCTTACCGGCACAAGGCCGACGCTTTCTGGCCGTTCCCGGCGCTGTGCCTGGCGATTACCCAAAATGGTTCAGCAGCGCGAACGAAACGCTTGTCCAGGTACAGTAACGGTAGTCGAGTCAATCCATAACGTATCGAAAAGAGGAGTATCATGAAACAGCGATTGTCAACCTGCGTGATGGTGTTCGAGTTTCTGCGTTCAGCAGAGTGTCGCATCTGGTTGCGGCTGGCGCTGAAGCCGCTGGCCGTGTTGGCGGTGCTGGCCCTGTTCTTATGGCTGGGCGCCTGGTTTGATACCCAAATCGCCAACCACATTGCCCACGCCCAGAGCCAGGAGTTCGCCTGCCCAGCGGGGACGGAAGAGAGCAACGGCTTGTGTTACCCGCCCTGCCCGGCGGGCTTTGAGGGGGTGGGCGCAGTCTGCCTGCAACAATGCCCCAGCGGTTTTACGGCGGTTGGTCTTGTCTGTCAGTCGAAACCCGACTTTGTTTTTATTGGGCGCGCGCAATTGCCGCGTGGGCCGGGACAGGGGGTTAGCTGCGCCCCCAACCAGGAGGCGCAAGGCGGCTTCTGCTACCCCAAATGCGCCGCGACCCACGTCGGCGTAGGGAGTCTCTGTGTGCAACGCTGCCCCAGCGGTTATGATGATCTGGGTCTCTTCTGTCGCCGGACCTCCCCCTTCCACCTCATTCTAAAGAACAGCTACACGCGGGGGGCCGGCGTGCCGCCAACCAGTTGCCCAGCCGGGATGGAAGTCGCCGGCAATGGCTGTCTGCCGGTTTGTCCGGTTGGCTTTGTCGGCGAGGGGGCGTTCTGTTTGACCCAGTGTCCCGCCGGCTATGCCCCTAATGGCCTGTTTTGTCTCCCCATCGAACAGGTTATACCCCGGGCGTCGCAGCTGCGTGGCCCCGGTCAGCCCAAAAATGGCGTGCCGATTGCCGTGAACACGCGCCTGGCGGTTCTGCCCAATAACCCTCGCCCCTTGATTTACCGGATCCAGGATGATAGCGATCCCACCAACTATCCCATTGAGATTGTCCAGGGGCCCAAAAAAGGCCGTCTGCAAGAGAACAACACTGTTTACGTCGCCGACCCCAATTTTGCTGGCATCGATGAGATTCGTTGGAAGACCACCGACGGCAAGCATGAATCGAATGTCGGGCTGATCACCCTCAGCACCTTCGCGGGTGTCGTCACCAGACCACCGGAAGCGATTGATCGCACGGTGGTCGTCACCGAAGAGACGGCGATTGCCATTGAGGTTTTCTGCACTGATCCCGAAAATGACCCGCTCTTCTACCATCTGCTGGAGAAGCCCAAGCATGGCAGCTATCAGTGGCTGCCGCCGAACACGGTCATCTATACCCCTACCGTCGATTTTGTCGGCACCGATTCCTTTACCTTCCAAGCGGATGACGGGCAGGAGTTCTCGAATGTCTCGACCGTCACGCTGACGGTGGTCGGGGTCAATGATGCGCCGCTGGCCCAGGCGCAGACGATCAGCACCACCCGCAACCACAACGCCGCCATCCTGCTCGCCGCCACCGATGCCGAGAGCGACACTGTCACCTACAGTCTCGTCACCAGCCCGACCCACGGTTCGTTGAGCGGCCAACTGCCGAATCTGCTCTACACGCCCCAACTCAACTTTGTGGGTGAGGACAGCCTTCAGTTCCGCGCCAGTGACAGCCAGGGGGCGGCCACCCAGGCGACGATCCAGATCACCGTGTTGCCCACCAACACGGCTCCGGTGGCGGCCAGCCTGCTCTTGACCACCAGCCAGGAGAATGCCCTGGCCATCACCCTCAACGCCGATGACGCCGATGGCGATGCGCTGACCTACACGCTCGTCACCAACCCCGCCCACGGTACGTTGAGCGGCAGCGGCGCTGATTGGGTTTACCAACCCGCGGCTGGCTTCACCGGCAGCGACAGCTTTACCTACAAGAGCAACGATGGTCAGGCCGACTCGCCGGTGGCGACGGTGACGATCCAGGTCACGCCGACGGCAGCCGAGGCCAGCGTGGTGGGGATCGTCTTTGCTGACAAAAACGGCAATGGTCAGCCCGATGGCGACGAGAGCGGGGTGAGTGGGTTGCTCGTCACCCTGACGCCGGCCAACGCCAGAGCAAACGCCAACTTGACAGCCGTGACCGATGGGAACGGCGCCTGGCAGATCGATGGCGTGCCGTTTGGTCAATACACAATCAAAGTGACAGGGAGCAGTGGCGTGCAGATCGAACAAGCCATCGAAACTACCTTGACGGTGGATCAGCGGGGCGTGCAGGCGGCGCAGCCGGCCACGGTGACGGTCACAGGCCGTTCGCTCTTCTTACCGGTGGTGGTGCGTTAGATAATGGTGGCTGGCGCAAGTAAATAACAAAAAACGGGCGGCAAGGTGATCCTTGCCGCCCGTTTTTTGTTTGAACGCATTGCACTAATCCACCGATTAGCAAAATGACCAGGTCTGGTTGTACCAAGCTGCGCTTGTTCGTCGTAGGGGGGTGTAAAAACACGATTTGACAGGCAAGCGCTTCCTTCGCTATAATCCCATCCAGCCAATTAATAACCAAATCGCATATTCACACAGCCTTACTGGTAGGCATCGCAAGTCTCACCCGTTTCACCCTACCTAGATTGGCCGTGAGGCTTCCATTATTTTCTGAACTATCCTGGAAAACGATTTCCATTGCCAACGGAGGAAGTGCGTGCAGGCTGAAATTCTCACTGTTCAGGATCTGCGAGTTTATTACCATACATTGGAAGGCCCGGTGAAGGCGGTCGATGGCGTCAGTTTTACCCTGCACAAGGGCGAGCGCTTTGGCCTGGTGGGCGAGTCGGGCAGCGGCAAATCGACGGCGGCGTTGGCCGTTTTGCGCTTGACACGCCCCCCCGCCCGCATTGAAAGCGGGCAGGTGCTGCTGGATGGCGCATCGCTGCTGACGCTAGAGAGCAATGAGCTAAAGAAGCTGCGCTTTGCCCAGATCTCCCTCATTCCCCAAGGGGCCATGAACTCGCTCAACCCGGTCTTGCGCATTCGCGAACAACTTTCCGATGTGATCAAAGAGCATAACAAGGCGATCTCGCGCACTGAACTCGACCAACGGCTCTATCATTTGCTGGAGATGGTGGGGCTGAAGAAAGAGGTAATCGACCGCTACCCGCACGAGTTGAGCGGCGGCATGAAGCAGCGGGTCTGCATCGCCATGGCGATCTCGCTCCAACCCAAGGTGATCATCGCCGACGAGCCAACCAGCGCGCTCGATGTCGTCACCCAGCGCCAGGTGATGGAGACGTTGGCGCGCGTCCAGGAACAGATCGGGGCGGCGGTGATTCTGGTCGGTCACGATATGGGGTTGATGGCGCAATTTGTTGACACCATCGGCGTTATGTATGCCGGGCGACTGGTCGAGGTGGCCCCGGTGCGCGAACTCTATCGCGAACCCTTGCATCCGTATACCCAAATGCTAATCGCCAGCTTGCCCTCGCTCGAAACGCGCGGCGTCTTTAAAGGCATCCCCGGCATCGCACCCTCCCTGCGCCGTCCGCCGGCCGGCTGTCGTTTTCACCCCCGCTGTGGCCGCAAGCTGGACCACTGCGCCAGCCAGGATCCCACCCTGGTCGAGATCCGCCCGCGGCATTGGGTGGCGTGTCATTTATATTGAGGACCGTGACAGGGTGACAAGGTGAGCCGCTGGGTAGTCACAAATCACTCCTTTACCTTGTCACCCTGTCACCCCTTCCGGTTGGTTAGAATTTGAGGAGTTGCATGACGGCATTGCTTGAAGCGCATAACGTAACCAAGGCATTTGGCGGGGGGATGTTTCAGCGCCATGCCACCACGGTCTTGGAGAATCTGTCGTTGGCGGTGACAGATGGCCGGCCCTCGGTCACGGTCATTGCGGGCGAAAGCGGCAGCGGAAAGACGACGTTGGCGCGCTTGTTGCTGGGCATTATCGCGCCGACCAGTGGGCAGATCCGCTATCAGGGCAAAGATCTGGCGACGATGACGGCCCCGGAGCAGAAGAACTTTCGCCGCGAGGTGCAGGCGATCTTTCAAGATCCCTTTGAGGTCTACAACCCCTTCCATAAAGTGGATCGGGTGCTGCTCACGCCTTTGCGGAAGTTTGGGCTGGCGCAGTCGGCGGCAGAGGGGCGCAAGTTGGCGGCAGCGGCATTGGAACGGGTGGGCTTGCGCCCGGAAGAGACGTTAGGCCGCTATCCACACCAGTTGAGCGGTGGGCAACGGCAGCGCATCATCGTGGCGCGAGCGCTCTTGCTCAAGCCCAAGGTGATCATCGCCGACGAGCCGGTGTCGATGGTCGATGCGTCGTTGCGCGCTACGATTTTGGAGAGCCTGCTCAACCTGAGCAAAGAACTGGGCATCTCGCTCATCTACATCACCCATGATCTCACGACGGCCTACCAGGTGGGCGACAGCATTTTGGTCCTCTATCGCGGCCGGGTGGCGGAGTTGGGTCACGTCGAGTTGGTGATCAAGCAGCCGCAGCATCCCTACACCCGCTTGCTGGTCGAGTCGATCCCGCTGGCGAACCCGGAACGGCGCTGGGAGGCCAACAGCTTGCCGGTGAAGAGCGAAGATGACGCGCAACAGGTTCAAAGCGGCTGCGCCTTTGTCGGGCGCTGTCCCTCAGCGCTGCGGGTCTGCAGCGAGAAACCCGCCCCCCTCTTCCGCACCGATGCGCGCCGGGGCGTGGCCTGCTATCTCTACCAGGATCAACCGGTGATCGACGCCGACCAGGCCACCACGTTGATCGCAAACATGACCAATGTTCAGGGAGACAGTAGCACAGTAAGACAGTAAGACAGTAGCACAGTCTGATCAGTCACTGTCCTACTGACCCACTGTCTTACTGTCTTACTGTCTCCCTGTCTTACTGACCCACTGTTGGTTGATTTACGCCATCATGGACTACTATTGCGTCCCGTCGGGACGATTGAATTGAGGAGGGGTATGCGGTTGAGTTATGTGGCGAACCGACTAGGCACCTTCGTGCTGGTGGTCGTGGTGGCGGTGACGGTCAATTTTCTCGTGCCGCGGCTGGCCCCCGGCGACCCGGTGACACAGCGGTTAGAGGCGTTGGCCAACCAAGGCACTGCCATTGGCGGCGATTTCACCAAATTGGTGGAGGCATACAAGCAGAAGTTCGGCTATGATCGCCCCATCTACGAGCAGTACCTGAGCTACTGGGGTGATCTTTTCCGCGGCGATCTGGGCTACTCGATTAGCCGTTACCCGGCGCGGGTGTGGGAGATTATCGTGCGCGCCCTGCCGTGGACGATTGGCATGTTGGGGATCGCTACCTTGCTCGCCTTTACGGTGGGCACCCTGACGGGGGCGTTGCTTGCCTGGCCCACCACGCCAACGGCGTTGACGCGCACCGTCATCCCCCTCTTTATCGTCTTTTCATCGATTCCCTATTACCTACTCGGTCTCTTGCTGCTTTCCCTCTTTGCCCTCACCTGGGAGATCTTTCCCACGGGCGGCGGCCACAGCATCTTTATGGAGCCGGGCTTCAACATGCCGGCCATTCTCGACATCGTCCATCATGCCATCCTGCCGGCGCTCTCCATCGTCATTGCCAGTGTGGCCTTTTGGGCGTTGGGGATGCGCGGGATGATGGTGACGCTCCAGGGCGAGGATTATATGCTGCTGGCCGAGGCCAAGGGCTTGAGCAAGGTGCGTCTCTTCTTTCGCTACGGGATGCGCAACGCCTTTCTGCCGCAGGCCACCCATCTGGCGATGGCGTTGGGCCATGTTGTCTCCGGGGCGGTGCTGGTCGAGGTGATCTTCCGTTACCCCGGCGTGGGCTTTGCGCTCTACGAGTCGATTACAGCCAAGGATTTCTTTGTCACGCAGGGCATCTTGCTGCTGCTGATTCTTTCCATCGCCTTCACCCTCATGCTAATGGACTTTATCTACCCGCTGCTTGACCCACGGGTAACTTACGGGAGAAAAGGATGAGCGCACAAACTATCAATCTTGCCCCCAGCACTGCCCGGCTGGCGGCCCGTCGCATTAACTGGCCGCTCACCATTGGGCTGCTCATCATGCTCTCGATTGTGTTGCTCGGTATTGTCGGGCCGTTCTTCGTCGACACTACGATGGCCGATGTCGGTGCAGTGGAGCCGACCCAGGAGCCTTCGGCGGAACACCTGCTTGGCACCGAGGTGCAGGGGCGCGATGTGTTGGCCCTGCTCATCCTCGGCACCCCGCAGACATTGAAGATCGGCCTGATCGCCGGACTGGTCGGGCTGGGGATCGGGGTGATCTTGGGCATGTTGGCCGGCTACCTGGGCGGTATGGTCGATACGGTCATCCGCATTGCCACCGACGTTTTCCTGACGATCCCGGCGCTGGCGATCTTGATCGTGGTCGCCTCATCGGTGCGCGTGTTGAGCATTGAGGCGATGGCGTTGATTGTCGCCTCGCTCTCGTGGATGGCGCCGACGCGGGCGATCCGCGCCCAGGTGCTGACGTTGCGTGAACGTCAGTACATCCAGATGGCGAAGTTATCGGGCCTGAATAACATCGAGATCATCTTCGCCGACATTCTGCCGAATTTGATTCCCTACATTGCCGCCACGCTGGTGTTGTCCGTCTCCTCCGGCATCCTGGCGGCGATTGGGTTGGAAGTGCTGGGTCTGGGGCCGTCGCATTTGCCGTCGCTGGGGATGTTGATCTTCTGGTCGCAATCGTATAACGCCGTCTTCCGCGGGCTGTGGTGGTGGTATCTGCCGCCGATTGTGGTGCTGGTGTTGATCTTTATCGGGTTGTTTTTGATTTCCAGCGGGCTGGATCAGCTCTCGAACCCGCGGTTGGCGAAGGGTTGATTATCATGACCACAACCTTCGGTTTCTGCCTACCCATCTTCGCCGGCGCCGGCGGCGCGCACATGCGCACCCCCTTGCTCGACGCCATTGACTTCGATCAACTGCAACAGGCCGTCGTTACGGCCGAACAACTCGGCTATGACTCGCTCTGGGTGGCCGATCACCTGATCTTAGGGAGCGAGGGAGCGATCTTGGAAGGGTGGACGGTGCTGGCGGCGCTAGCGCGTGTCACCACCCGGCTCCGGCTGGGGTCGATTCACCTGGCCAATCGCTTCCGCTCACCGGCAGTGGTAGCCAAGATGGCGGCGACGCTCGACTTTATCACCAACGGGCGATTGGAGTTCTTCTTTGATCCCTATGCCGGTAATCGCCCGGAAGCCGAAGCCTACGGCCTGCCCTTTGTCGACGAAGATCGTTCGTTGGCGCAATTTGAGGAAGCGATCCATCTGATCAAGACGATGTGGACAGCCGATCACCCTACCGTTCAGGGCCACTATTACCAGATCACCGACGCCATCTGCCGACCCCGCCCCATCCAGCAGCCAAGCATCCCCTTCTGGATCGGCACTTCGGGCGGTGGCGATGCGCCTGAACAGCGGCCCCTGGTGCAGAAGATGGCCCCGATCATCGCCCGCCATGCCGATTGGTGGAACATCACGCCGATTTCAGTGGAGGGGGCGCGTCGGGTGTTGACGCTGGTGGAGCGGGCCTGCGAGCAGCAAGGTCGCCCCTATGCCAGCCTGCGCAAATCGCTCGAAACGCAGATCTTGGTGGTCGAGAATGAGGCCGAATTGCAGGCGATCAAGGCGCAGATCCAGGCGCGTAACCCCAACTACGCCAATTGGGATGAGCTATGCCAACGCTTTATCATCGGCGATGTGGCGACGGTTTGCGACCGCTTGCGCGCCTATCAAGCGCTGGGGATCGAATGTTTTATGCTCTGGTTTATGGACTACCCATCACTCGCCGGGTTGCAGCGTTTTGCGCAACAGGTGATGCCGCAGTTCCGATAATAACCTCTCTTGCTCCTGATATGTCGGGAGTGGGGGCCGGGGGTGAGGAAAGTCATTACATAACTTCAAACAGATCAAAGGAGAGAGAAAGATGAACCGTATGCGATGGTATCGAACCCTATCGGGGAGCGTTGCCGTGGTCATGGTCTTGCTGCTCGTCATGGCCTGTGCGCCGCCCGCCGCCCCAGCCGGTGGTGACGCGGCCGCCGGTGGCGCAGCCGCTTCGACCGCCAACCTCACCGCCGCCGAATCGGCCGCTCGCAGCATCCCGCGCGGCAAGACGGTGATCCTGGCGCGCAATGGCACCACGATTGCCGACTTTAACCAGATGAACCCCTACGGCTTGGGCGGTCTGGGGCGCATCCGCGACACACTCAACAAGACGATCTACGAGTTCCTCTTCTACTATAACCACAACTCAGGCGAGATCACCCCGTGGCTGGCGACCGGTTACGAGTACAACGCCGATTTCACCGAGATCACGATCACCCTGCGCGATGGCGTGGAGTGGAGCGACGGGCAACCCTTCACCGCCGAAGATGTCGAGTTTACGCTGGAAACCGTGCGCGACAAGGAGACCCTGGTCTTCTCGGCGCAGATGAAAGAGTGGCTGAAGGATGTTGAAGTGGTCGACGCCAAGACGCTCAAGATCGTCCTTAACAAGCCCAACCCGCGCTGGCTCTTCAGCTTCCTGGCCGAGAACTCGGAGATCAACCTGGCCTTGCTGCCCAAGCACATTTGGCAAGACCAAGACCCGGAAACCTTTAGCAACTTCGATCTCGACAAGGGCTGGCCGGTCGGTACAGGGCCGTTCCGCCTGGTGAAGGCGACCGAACAGCAACTGGTCTTTGACCGGCGCGACAACTGGTGGGGGGCCAAAACCGGCTTCACGACACTGCCGCAGGTCGAGCGCTTTATCCGCATCCCTGGCGGCGATGCGGCGGCAGTCACCCGCCTCTTTGCCCAGGGCGAGATTGATTTTGGCGGCGCGCTGCAAAAGGGCGACTTTGAGGCCGCCCGCGAGCGTAACCCTGATCTGGTCTCGTGGAACAAGGAAGGCCCTTCGTGGGGTACGGCTGACGCCTGTGTCTACATCCTCGGCTTGAATACCAAGGTCGCCCCCTTCGACAACCCCGATGTGCGCTGGGCGATCAACCATGCCCTGGATCGCAAGAAGTTGGTGACGCTGGCCTATGAAGACAGCACCGTGCCGATGGTGATGCCCCTCTCCAGCTTTGGCAATGTGTTGAAGTATGCCGAAAAGGTGCAGGATCTGGTCGATAAGTATCAGGTTGATAACTTCGACCTTGCCAAGAGCGATGAACTGATGACCAAGGCCGGCTACACGAAGGATGGCGAAGGCTTCTGGGTCGGGGCCGACGGTAAGCGCATTGTCATGACGATCAGCACGACCGGTGGTCGCCGCCCGCTTGGCCCGCCGGTGGCGCAGCAACTGCACGACGCCGGCTTTGACGCCATTGCCAAACACGATGAAACCGGCCAGATCGTCAACGGCATCCGCGATGGTTCTGAGACGGCCTGGATCGAACCCCACTGTGGCGCGGCGCAAGAGCCATATCCGACCTTTAGCCACTTCCACAGCAAGTTCTCGGCCCCCATCGGCACGACGACTGGCTTCCGTTGGGCCAACAGCCGCTACGAGAACCCCGAATATGACGCCATCCTCGACCAGATGGAGGCGCTGCAACCCTCCTTTGACGACGGTCCGTATGTCGAACTCTTCCGCCAGGCGGTTGACATTTGGCTGCGCGACCTGCCCGAAATCGTCATCTCGGAAGAGCGCCATGTCTGGACCTACAACTCACGCTGCTGGAAAGGCTGGCCGAGCGCCGAGAATCCCTACATCGCGCCGTATGATGTCTGGGGCGCGTTTCTGACCGCAATCCAGAAGCTGGAGCCGACAGGGAATTGTTAGCCGGTTAAAGCGGTAAGTAGCTGTTGGTAAAACCGTGTAGAGCAAACGTTGGCGGATCGCAAGATTGCCGCCAACGCGTGCTGGGTGTATACTATGGGGTATGAGTGATTCAACCATTAATTACCGCCTGACGCCGTGGCATCGGTTTCTCGCTCGCGGTTTTGAAGATACCATTGGCCGCGAGCGGGTGTTGGTAAAGAGCGAATCACCCACCGGCAGCGAACCGCCCAAAGTGGACACCGTTCTCCTGCGCCGAGAAACGCCCACCTGGACCGAAGCGCAACGGGCGCTGTTGCCGGATGGCATCCGTGACACCGATGCGTCCACGATTCTGATTGAGTTCAAATACACCGAATCGTTGACCTTGGATGCGTTGTGGCAAGCGGTGGGCTATGACTATTTTTATCGCACCAACCATGAGTTAACCCAGGACGATGTGCGTACCTTTGTCCTCTGCGCCAAAACGCCGCAAGCGAGTCGGTTAGCTGCTTTGGGTTATGAAGCGACGGATTTGCCGGGGGTTTATCGCAGCAAAAACATCTACGTGGCGCACATCACCATCCTCGCCCTCAACCAATTGCGCAACGAACCACACAATGCGTTGGTGAAGGCGTTTGCCAGCCGGTCGAAGGAAAAAGCCAAAGCCTTTCGCCTGTTGCGCCGCTTCTGGAAATTATCGGCTGAGTTGTTGTTGTTGTTGCAGGCCTTGCAGGCCGTCTGGTCGTTACCGGAAGGAGCTAGCATGAGTGAAGTCTTGACACCCGAACGTGTGCTGGAATTGGGACAGGAATGGACGAAGCTTTTGATTCAACAGACCCCCAAGGCGAAATTGAAAGCATGGATGCCCACCGAGTTAAAGCAGGAATTGATTGACCAGGGCATCGAGCAAGGCATCGAGCAAGGCATCGAGCAAGGCATCGAGCAAGGCATCGAGCAAGGCATCGAGCAAGGCATCGAGCAGGGCATCGAGCAGGGCATTACCCAGAAAACTCATGACATTGTGTTGGCAATGCACGCCAAAGGTTTCGACCTGGCCGTGATCGCCGATATTACCGGATTGACTGTCACCCAGGTACAGGCATTATTACAGACGGGAGCCGCAAAGACAGCCACCCCCTAAAGCCAAAATCTTCGCGTTAGACAAGCGTTTTCTGCTACCTAAAAAAGGCGTTACACCCCACCGGTGCAACGCCTTTTTTGTTGTGAACACCAGACTGCCCCACCTCAACCTAAGTAGGCTTTCGCCAATTTGGGCTATCCGCTTGGGGTTTCAACTGGCTTCTTTACGCGGCGGCACGCCCTTCACGATTCGCCTGGGAACGCGACGTGAGATCAAAATGGGTCTCGTGACCGTGGAAGAAGCGATCCAACTCCTCCACCATCAACGCAAAGAAGGGGCGATAGCGATCCCCCGTATGCGCACCGACATGGGGGCTGAGAAAGACATTGCTCAGGTGGATGATCTCACTCTCTGGGGGGATCGGCTCCGGGTCAAAGACATCCAGACCGGCGATGATGTCGCCGCGCTTCAGCCGGGCGATGAGGGCGTTGGAATCAACCACCGCGCCGCGGGAGACATTGATAAAGACGGCACCTGACGGGATCAAATTCAACTCGCGCTCACCCAACATGCCCCGTGTCTTGGGCGTGAGCGGCGCCAGACAGACCACCACGTTGCACTGCGACAGCACCTGATCGAGCGAAGTCTGTACAAAGCCCAGCGCCTCGGCCAGTTCGCGCGGCAAGTAGGGATCATGCACCCAGATCTCCACCGCAAAGGGGCGCAACAGGTGCATCAAGCGTCGCCCCATGTGACCACAGCCGATCATCCCCACCCGTTTGCCCTGTAACCGCCCCGGCATTTTGGCCCGTTCCTCCGGATCACGTGCCGTCTGTCCGCTGATGATGCGGCGGAAGTGGGCGCCGGCATTGCGCATGGAAAGCAAGATCAACCCCAACGCCCACTCCGAAACCGGGTAGGAGGAGCCATTCGTCACATCGACGGTGCGGATGTTGCGCGCCCAGGCGGCCTCCAGGTCGATGCGCCCGGCAAAGCGGTCGCCCTCCAACTCGCCGATGATGCGCAAATTGGGCGCGGCGGCGAGGATGGCGGCGTCGATCAGCGGCGCGCCGTGGCAGACAACCAGGCCATCATACGCGCCGATTTGATCAATGACCTGTCGGGTGGTGGCGGGGTCATCGTGGGCGCGGAAGTAGGTGCGACCGCCCCCTTCGCAGGGGAGCCAGGTGCAGTCGGCAAAGGTTTGCAGACGGGCCAGGTCGGCGGGGTCGATAAAGTCGTTGTAGACTTGTTGGCTAAAGGCCAGCAGGATATTGGGTCGCTTGGCGGTCATGCGCCCCTCCCTTGTGCGATTAACTGTTGATGGGGCATGGTGGCGGCGGTCATCATCTCCGCCATCGTCACCGGTCGCCCCAGCAATTCCGATTCTAAGAAGCCCAACACCAACGCCAGCGCCCGCAACCCGGCTTCACCCGTCACTTCGGGCGCACGCTGCCGCACAATCGCGTCAACAAAATCCGCCTGCTCAATGCCCAGGAGACTGGTGTCGATGTCCTCAAACGCCATCTGATAGGAACTCAGCCGCTCGCCGCCAAAGAGTGTCGCCGTGAGATCATCCAACGCAAAGTCTGGCACGAGCGCGAGGAGCGCATCGGTCGGCACGATCTCATCGGTCAGGTTGCGGCGCTGCACCAACTTGGGCGCTTCCCCGGTGCGATCGCGCGGGATCGCCAGGCTGCCACCCGTGCCGTGGATGGTGCGGATAAAGTGGCCCTCGCCTCGCCCGGCGCGGTTCATGAGGTAGTGCAGCAGCGCACCATTTTGGAAGCGGGCGACACCGGCCATCACATCTTCTGAGTCGGAGGGGTGGCGCTGCCCTTGGGCGTCGATCCGCTCGTGGTCGATCAGGGCGTTCATCCCCACCACCTGCGTCACCGGCCCCAGATAGAATTCCTGTAGGTCGGTGTAGTGGATGCCCATATCGACAATGATGCCGCCCTTGGCGCGCAGATGGCGCCAGGGGGTGATCGCCACCCGCTCCCCGCCGCCGGAGGTCGATTGCAGGGAGAGATAGGGGCGACCGAGCGCGCCTGCGTCGATCAACGCCTTGGCCAGCCGGTTGATCGGGTCGCGCCGGTAATTCTCGGCCACGGCTAGGGTGCGCCCGGTGCGTTGGGCGGTTGCGATCAGCCGCCGCCCTTCGGCCACGGTGAGGGTGATCGGCTTTTCGACCAGTACGTGCATTCCCAGTTCCATGGCCGCCACCCCTAAATCGGCATGGGTGTCGGGCGAGGTGGTAAGGATCACCGCATCGACGTTGCGCAGTTGCGCCAGGTCGCTGTAGATGGCGGGACGTTGTCCCAGCCGCTCCACTGCCAGGTCCGCCGCTTGTTGGGCGCTGGCGGGGAAGAGATCACAGACCGCAGTTAGGGTGAAGGGCAAGCGCCCCACGCCTTGCAATTTTTGCATCCCACGGATATGGCGACGGCCCATCCCGCCACAGCCAACGAGGGCTACGGAGAGCGTCATGCGCGCCCCCTTTCAATGCCGGCCGCGGCAAAGGCTTTGCTCACCACTGCATAGGAGCGGGTGGCCGTGGCGAGCGGATCATAATCAGGGCGACGCTGCACCATCATGCTGATCTCGGTGGAGATGACGCCGGTGTAGCCGTGCGCCTGCATCGCTTTGAGATAGCGCACATAGTCAAACTCCCCCTCGCCGGGGATGAGATATTCGTGGTTGGGCGCGCGGCCGCGCTCATCCTTGATGTGGGCGTGGGCGGTGTAGGGGATGATCTTGGCGACCGACTCCTCAATCGGCACGCCGACGACATTAAAGTGGCTGATGTCAAAGTTGATGCGGATGGCGGGCGAGGCAATCTGCTGCATGAGCGTCACCGTTTGGTCGGGCCATTCCACCGCCGCGCCCACATGATGCTCGACGGCAATGGTGACGCCCTTGCTCTGGGCATAGTCGCCGAGGGCGTTCAGCCGCGCCACCAGTTGGGCTTGCTGCGTCGCCAGGTCGCCGGGTTTGCCGCCAAAGCCGGTGATCACCACCGGCGGCCGGCCCTCCTGCGCCCAATCGACGGCGAGATCCACCGCCCCGCGGACATAATCACGATGGCGGGCAAACGCATCGGGGTCTGGTTCCATCAGGTTAAGATAGGAGCCAACGGCAGAGAGGTACAGTCCGTGCGTCTTGAGCAGCCCGGCCACGCGCCGCCGTTCAGCGCTATCCAGGTTGGCAAGGGCAGTAGTATAGCGCGGGAGGACGGTGATCTCAACGGCGTCAAAGCCGAGCGCCGCGATCTGTTGGAGGCTACCCTCAATGGGCGTCGTCGGCATCCCCCAGGTGCTGTAGCCTAATTTCATAAAGTGACCTCGATTCGTTTGTGCGAGATGCTGTTGGTTTGTGGCTCATCGACCAGCGGCGTGGATCGAAACCCGCCAGGGCTTCCGGGGCCAGGCCGCCACATGGTCGCGTTCCATTTTAAAGAGGCGCTGGCGAGATGTCAAACAGTAAATCAGCAGCCGACGCCCGCCGTTAGCCGGCAACGGGTCGGCGTTAGCAGCCCGCGCTGAAGTGCTGACGCGTTGCTAACGCCGACTCCGCTATACTCCTAATCTATGAGGACAACTGAATACTATGCCTGCACAAGGTCGGCGCTTTCTGGCCGTTCCCGGCGCCGTACATAACGATTGCCAAAAACGGTTCAGAAACGCCGCCGAAACGCTTGTTCAGGTAGAGTAACGGTAGTCCAGTCAATCTAATTCATAGCGTAACGAAAAGAGGAGATCCATGAAATGGTTATTGTCAACCTTCGTGATGGTGTTCGAGTTTCTGCGTTCAGCCGAGTGTCGCATCTGGTTGCGGTTGGCGGTAAAGCCGCTGGTCGTGTTGGCGGTGCTGGCCCTGTTCTTATGGCTGGGCGCCTGGTTTGATACGCAGATTGCCAACCACATTGCCCACGCCGAGTCAACCGAAATTCAAGGGCTGGCTTGTTTGCCGGGGACAGAACAGGATGGTGCGCTTTGTTACACCCCCTGCCAAGAAGGGTTTACCGGCGCCGGCCCGATCTGCTACAAAAAGTGCCCCGATGACTACACCGACGATGGCGCGATCTGCCGCAAGAATGCCCACATCTTTGCCAAAGCGAGCTATGGCCGCGGCGGCGGTTCATCCATGATCTGCGCCCCGAATCAGGAAGCGCAAGGCGGCTTGTGCTATCCCCGCTGCGCCCCCACCCACTATGGCGTGGGACCGGTCTGCTGGGAACGCTGCAAGGCGGGCTATGCCGATCATGGCGTCACCTGTTTCAAACATCTCTTTGACCTCTATGGCAAGAACACCTATGGCCGGGGGGCGGGTGTTGGCGTCAGCGCTTGTCCAGCAGGCATGGAGCGCAACGGCGCCCTCTGCTATCCCAGATGTCAGGCCGGTTTCTCTGGTGCGGGTCCTGTCTGCTTCCAAATCTGCCCGGCTGGCTACAAGGATGATGGCGCGCTCTGTCGCAAGGATGCCATCATCTTCGCCAAAGAGAGCTACCCACGCGGCGCCGGCGAAGCAATGAACTTCGCGCCGGAAGCGTTCGATGAAACGGTGCGCACGCCGAAAGATACACCGGTTCGTCTCGAGAGGCGATATATTGACTTAAATGATTTCTTTCATTCAATCGTGACAGTCAAAACCACCAGCCACGGCACGACGATCGCAGGTCTCTATACGCCCAACAGCGGTTTTGAAGGCGTCGATACCTACCACTGGAAAATCGGCGACGGCAAACATGACTCGAATGTGGCCATTGCCACTATCATCGTCGGCAATGGCGCCGCTAACAGCGCCCCGGTGGCGTTGGATCGCACGGTCGTCGTCACCGAAGAGACGCCGATCACGATTGATGTCCTCTGCACCGATGCCGAGAATGATGAACTCTTCTATCAGTTGCTCGAAAAGCCAAAACATGGCGAGTACCAGTGGATTCCACCCAACACGGTCATTTACACGCCCACGGTCGATTTTGTCGGCACGGACTCGTTCACCTTCCGTTCCCATGATGGACAAGATTCCTCCAACGTCTCGACCATTACGCTGACGGTGAACGCCGTCAACGATGCGCCCGTCATCGTGACCCAGCCGATCAGCACGACGCGCAACAATAATGCCGCCGTCACCCTGGCCGCGACGGACGCCGAAGGCGACGCCATCACTTATACCGTGGTCAGCAGCCCGACGTATGGTTCGTTGAGCGGGGCGATCCCCAACCTGCTCTATACCCCGAATGCGCATTATGTGGGCGAGGACAGCTTCCAGTTCCGCGCCAGTGACGCCCAGGGCGCCGCGACCGTGGCGACGGTCAACATTACGGTGTTGCCAACCAACACAGCCCCGGTGGTCGAAAACCTGGCCCTTAGCACCACGCAGGAGAGCGCCATCGCCGTCAACCTGACCGCCACCGACGCCGACGGCGATGCGTTGACCTATCGCCTTGTCAGCAGCCCCACTCACGGTTCGTTGGCTGGCGAGGGCACAGATTGGGTCTACACACCCAACGCTGGTTTCATCGGCGTGGAAAGCTTCACCTTCACCGCCAACGACGGCCAGGTGGACGCCCCGGTCGCCACCGTCACCATCACCGTGAACGCCGGCCCCAACGAAGCCAGCGTCGCCGGTCTGGTCTTTGAGGATCGCAACGGCAACGGTCAACCCGATGCGGATGATGTCGGCGTGGCTGGCTTACTGGTCACGCTGACGCCGAGCGATGGCAGAGCAGGCAATGCCCTCAGCACCACCACCGAAAGCGGCGGTGGCTGGCGTATCGACAATGTCCCCTTTGGGCAGTACACCGTCAAGGTAGCGGCAGGGAATGGCGCACAGATCGAGCAACCGGTTGCGGCCACGGTCACCGTCGGGCAACGGGGCTTGCAGCAGTTGCCACCCGGCGCGGTCAAAGTTACCAGTCGCGCCCTCTTCTTGCCGGTGGTGGTGCGCTAAGCACCCCGACTAGAAGGGGCTGTTTTTACACAGCGCACAGCAACGGGTTTTTGTTGTGAACGCGCCGTAGTTCAGATTCGGGGCGCGTTTCGCCGACCAGGGAATGGGTTGCGCGGGTCAGACGATGATACTGTCATGTGAACTTTGTGACCCGTGCAACCCATTCTCTTTGCCCCCAACTTGAAATCCACCTCGCGTGAATTCACACTTGACAACCCATCGCTGCAATGATATAATTTTATGAAATGCTATTTCAAATTGAAATAGCATTTCATAAATCCTAAATGCAAGATATATGTTAATTCCCATTCTTGCTCCCATAATTGCATAAGCGGTTTGCTCTACTGATAGGACTTTTGCTTGGCGCAGAGATTCGGTAAGATATTCTCATCCCGATTTATGCTACGCGCCAGTCAATCCCAGGAGGGCATTTCAGCTATGAAACACGAGGAAGTTTTTAAGTATCTTTCGCCAACTGTGCAGCGCACCATTGATGTTCTGTTCGTCTTTATGTCTGACCAGGTGGAATGGTCATTGGCAGAGTTGGCCCAAGCGGTAAACTTACCCAAAACCACAGTTTTTCGCGAGGTGGTGAACCTGGAGGTGCGTGGTTTGGTAGAACAAGATCCCACCACCGGCAAGTACCGGTTGGGACTGCGCCTCTTTGAACTGGGGATGTACGCCTGGCGTAACGTCGATCTGCGGGCCGTCGCCCGCCCCTACCTGGAAGAACTGTCGCGGCGGACAGGGGAGAGCATCACCCTGGGCATTTTGTCCGAAGATGAAGTACTCTATCTGGATAAGGTGGATAGCGCCAAGGTGCTACGCGCCGCCTCTAGTTTAGGGCAACGCCGCTTACCGCATTGCACCGCTGTGGGCAAGGTCCTCCTGGCCGATCTGTCAGATTATGAGGTCGCCCGCATTGCCCAAGAGAAGGGACTGGCGCCGCGCACAGCGGCCACGATCACTAATCTGGACGATCTACGCACCGAGTTGGCGCGCATCCGCCACGAAGGCTATTCAGTCGATCTGGGCGAATTTGAAGAGGGGCTTTGTTGTGTGGCGACGCCGATCTTGGATGGCGCAGGCAAGGTGGCTGCGGCCATCGGTGTGGCGGGGCCATTAGTGCGTTTTGACGCGGAGACGCGCCAACAGTTGATCAAGGTCATGCAGTCCACCGCCGAGGAGATTTCGGCCAGGTTAGGCTATCACAACCACCCATCTGTCCAAGCGTAAAAGGGGGATATGATGCGTCAATCAGGGGCATCCGCTGTTGTCAAGTGCTTAGAAAGCGAAGGCGTCGATACTATCTTTGGCATGATCGGGCACGGCAACCTTGCCCTCTATGACGCGCTGAACGATTCCAACATTCGCCTGATTGCCATGCCGCATGAGCAACTAGCTGCCCATGCCGCCGACGGCTACTATCGCGCCAGCCACAAAACCGGGGTGGTGACAGCCAGCATTGGCCCTGGCCTGGTCAATACCCTCAACGGGGTGCTTGACGCAGTGAAAGATTGCTCGGCCATGGTGGTGATCGCCGGCGACACCCCGACCGCCTATGTTGGGCGCGAGTCATTTCAGGAGGTCAGCGTCCACTACGACGCCTCGCAGCTCGAACTCCTGCGCCCGATCGTCAAGCGCGCCTGGCAGGTGCGTCACCCCGCCATGTTGACACAGGCGTTGGCGCGCGCCTTTAACTATGCCAACAGTGGTCGCCCTGGCCCGGTGCTGGTGGATGTGGCCTTTGATATTTTTTCGATGGTCGAAGACTTTGACGTACCCGACACCACGCACCGCCGCCCCACAGGCAAGCGGGTGCAGGGCGATGCCCAGGCCATTGTGCAAGCGGCCAAACTGCTGTGGCAGGCGCAGCGCCCGCTCCTGTATGCTGGCAATGGCGTGCTGCTCTCCGAAGCCTCCACTGAGTTACAGGCTCTCGCCGAATACCTGGGTGCGCCAATCGCCAACACCATGAGCGCGCCGGGTGTAATTCGCACCGATCACTCGCTGTATGGCGGCTTTACCGGTGTGGTCGGCAGCCAAACCGGCAACTGGCTGGCGCAAAACACCGATGTCGTCTTGGCGATTGGCACCCGTCTGGGCGAAATGGATTGCAACTCGTGGCGGCCCGACTATTTCTTTCCCGTTCCCCAAGCCAAAGTCCTCCAGGTCGATATTGAGCCGACCGAAATCGGCAAGGTGTACGAGGTCGCGGTGGGGATCGTGGGCGATGCCGGGGCGGTGTTACAGCAATTGCTCGCCGCTGTGCGCCAACTTGGCCCCCAACGGCGCTGGCAGGAATCATCTTGGGTGCAGGAGTTACAGAAAAAACGGATGGAGTGGGAGGAAAAGCTCAACACCGCCCGCTACTCCGACGCCATTCCGCTCGAACTGGCGCGCGTGATCCACGAAGTCAGCGCTGTGCTACCGCCTGATGGCTACCTCCTGGGTGGAGTAGGGCCGCGCCACTTGATCGCCCAACAGTTTCCTATCACCCAACCCGGCGTCTGCATCCTCAACAATGGACATGGCACAATGGGCTTCTCCCCGCCCGCCGCTTTGGGCGTAAAGCTGGCCCATCCTGATTGCCCAGTGATCAACGTGGTGGGCGATGGCGAATTTCGCTCGGTTTGTCAGGTCTTGGCTCCCGCTGTCGAACATGGCATTAACGTCGTCTGGCTGGTACTCAACAACTACGGTTTCAACATCATCGAACTCTACCAGAAACGGCACTACGAGCGGCTGATCGGCAGTGAGTTTAAGATCGAGAAGACCGACACCCCTTACAACCCCGACTTCAAGCTTTTGGCGGAAGCCTACGGCGCTGGTGGTATCACTGTTAATAGCATTGACGAGTTACAATCGGCGCTCAGAACCGCCCTGGCCGCCGACAAGCCATATGTACTCGACGTACGCGTCACCCGTCAGCCACGCATCATGGGCAGCGGCCAATGGGATGCCAACCGCCTGCTGCCGATTGGGTTTAACCTGCGCTAACCGTTAGCTGTTCGCCACTCCCCTGCGCTGGAAAGGACTCTCTGATGAAACTGGCCGTCTCCAGTTATGAGTTCAAAACGTTGAGCTTTCTTGAGTTGCTACGCTTGCTCAAAACGCTTGAGGTCGGTTATCTCGAATTATGGCCGGAGAGTGTCGCCAACGAGAGCTTGGCCGATGCACAACGGTTGTTGGATGAGTTCGGGATCCAGGTCAGTTGCGTCAGCGCCCGTTCACAGTACCGCCTCAATAGCGAAGACGTGGCGCAGGCGCAAGGGGCGATCTTCAAAGCACTGGATCTCGCTTCCGCCTTGGGCGCCCGCTATGTGACGACCTATTTGGGGGGCAATCCGACGCGTAATTTTTACACCACCTTGCAGCTTTACCGGCGCAACTTGCAGCCTTGTCTTGCCGAAGCCGCCAGCCGTGGGATGACGATCTTGCTGGAGAACATGTTCGACAACCGTGGCGAAGATCCCGGCGGCACAATGCCCGCCCGCCACGCCGGCGGGATGCGGGCGATCTGTGAGGCGATCCAATCCCCCCATTTTGGTGTTACCTACGACCCCGCCAATTTTTATATCGCTGGCGGGGAACCCTTTCCCCTGCCCTTTGATCTCTTTGGCAAATGGGTTGCCAACGTACATATCAAAGACGCCAAACGCTATGTCGAATGGTTGCATGGCGACCGCCAATCCTTGCCGCTGTGGACGGATTCGAGTAACGGCCCTTTTCTCAGCGTCCCTGTGGGGCAAGGCGCCTTACCCTGGGCGCGAATTTTGCGCCATTTGCGCACCGTCACCTTTCCAGGCTTTCTGACGGTGGATATCTTAACCACACCCGCCACCTATGCCGACGCCTACCGAGAAAGCGTGGCAGAGATTCGCCGGTTGATGGAGGAATAGCAAGTTGCGAATCACGATGCTGGGAGCGCCGACATCCTGTCGGCCCCGGTGTATTGCCGACAGGGTGTCGGCGCTCCCGGCAATATGAGTTCTATTGGTACGGATGTGTCCTGCGCAGAAAAATGGAGGAAACCGCATATGCGACCGTTGCAACGAACATCTTGGCTTGTGCCCTACTTGCTGCTCGTGTTGGTGTTGATCACCGCCTGTGCGCCCTTGCCGACGGCGCCTGCCGGCGGTGGTGAGGCGGCACAAGCCCCCGCCGCCGAGCAAGCCACCTTGCCCGACCTCACGGTCGGCGATGTCTTCTTCTATAGCCGCGGCTTTGGTCCGCCCGATATTGCCTCGTTCTTCGACTATCGGATTGCCAGTCAGCTCTATGAGGGTCTGGTTGCCTGGGATGGCCCCGGCATGGCTAAGGGCGACCCTGCCGAGCCAAAACCCGCCCTGGCCGAATCATGGACTGTCTCAGACGATGGGTTGGTCTATACCTTTAAGATTCGCACCGGCGTGACCTTTAGCACGGGCCGCCCAGTGACCGCCGCTGCGGTGAAAGCCTCGTTTGAACGCAGCTTCAAGGTGTTGGAAGCCAACGACCTCACCTCACGCTACGGTTGGGTGACATCGGTGACAGGCGTCGATGCGCCGGATGACGCCACCTTTACCCTGACACTCAAAGAATCCTACGCTCCACTCCTGTCGGCGCTGGCCTCGGTCAACTTTGCCATTGTCGATGTAGAAGAGGCGATGGCGAATGAGAGCGAAGGTGACTTGGGCGCCAAGTGGCTGGCGGAACACTCGGCCGGTGCTGGTCCCTTTATGTTGGAAGAGTACTTGCCCGAACAAAAGTTAACGCTGCGGCGCAACCCGACCTATTGGGGGGGCGGCGACGGTGTGCAACCGGGCGTCGAACGCGTGATCTTTGCCCATGTACCCGAGAATGCTACCCGTCAGTTGATGGTGGGTTCCGGCGAGTTGGACATTGCCCTGCAGCTTGATCCTACCTCACTGGAAACCCTAAGCGGCAACGCCGACATCAAGGTAGAGAAGTTCCCCGCGCTGCTGACCTGTAACTTCCTGGTCGATCTGCGCACCGAGGCGCTGGCCAACAACTACCCCAAGGTACTGCAAGCGTTGCGCTATGCGATCGACTACGAGGGGTTCCGCACCGTCGTGGCCGGTGATCTGGCCGATGTGCGGCTGACCAATTTCTTGCCGGGGATGGCGGGCTACGACCCCAGCCAGGACAGCTATTACAGCTATGACCCAGAAAAGGCCAAAGCCCTGATGGCTGAAGCCGGTTATGCCGATGGCTTCGAGATTAAGATCCTGAACCGCCCCGGCAGTTGTGGCTCGGTCGCCTATGCCAAAGCCACCGAGTTCTGGCAACAAAACCTGGCGGCGATTGGCATCCGCGCCGAGATCAACGAGACAACCGGCGCCAACTTCTGGGGCGCAGTGGGTGAAGGCGCGCTACGCGACATTGGCATCTCCGGCGCTGGCGCCACCTACCTTGATGCTGACCACCCTGCCACAGTGCGCGCGGTACAGGAATCGCAGATGCTTGGCTGGAAGGAGATCGCTGCTGAGTCTGCCACGCGCGCTGAGGAGTTGGCCAGCCAGGGACGCGCTGAAATTGACCCGCAAAAGCGTCAGGCGATCTATCAGGAGATCGCCCAGTTGATGCTCGATTCTTCGCCCTATCTCACCTTTTTGCAGGTGCAAGACCCAGTGGTGATGCGCCAGAATGTGAGTGGCGGCGTCGGCGCGCCGGGCTACTTCCCAATTGCACTGAAGTATATCACCAAGCAATAAGGGGTTCATGGGTAGATTCATCCTGCGGCGGCTCCTGCTCCAGTTGTTTGTGTTGTGGGGGCTGTCGCTCTTTACTTTTTTGTTGATGTTTCAGTTGCCGGGCGACCCAGCAGCGGCGTTGGCGGTCAACTCCGGCGCGGCGCTTAGCAAAAAAACCATCGAGGAATTTCGGGCGCGCTGGGGTTTCGACAAGCCGTTTCACGAACAATACCTGGCCTACATGGGCAATGTATTGCGCGGCGATCTCGGCTTGTCGCTGGCCACCAACCGCAAGATTGCCGACGAGTTGCGCGTCTTCTTCCCGGCGACCGTGGAGCTATCGCTGGCGGCGGCAGTGCTGGCGTTGCTCTTTGGCGTTCCGGCGGGCATCCTCTCGGCGGTGCGGCGCAACTCGTGGATCGACCATGCCACGCGCCTGGTCTCGCTGCTGGGCGTCTCTATGCCGATCTTCTGGCTGGCGATCCTCTGTTTGTATCTTTTTTATTATCAGTTACAGTGGTTGCCGTCGTCGCAACGCATCCCGCTGACAATGTCGGCGCCCCCCTTTGTCACGGGGCTGTACCTAGTCGATGCACTCCTGGTGGGCAATCTGGCGCTCTTTCGCGCCGCGCTCCACCACCTGATCTTGCCTGCCGCCATGCTGGCCTTTTCCGCCGTGGGGTGGATTGCCCGCATTACACGCGCCAGCATGTTAGAGGTGCTGGGCGCCGACTATATTCGCACGGCGCGCGCCAAGGGTCTGGCGCGCTGGGCAGTGTTGATTCGTCACGCCCTGAAGAATGCCATGATCCCCACCATCACCGCCCTGGGGTTGTTGATCGGCAGTTTGCTGTCGGGCGCGGTGTTGACAGAGACAATCTTTGCCTGGCCGGGGATTGGCCGCTTCGCCGTGCAATCGATCTTCTTTCTTGATCGCCCAGTGGTGATGGCCGTCACCTTATTGATCGGCGTGGTCTACTCGTTTGTCAACCTGGGGGTAGATATTCTGGTCGCTTATCTAGACCCACGGGTGTCGTATGCATAAGGTTGGTCAGCGGGTCGTCCGCACGTTGCGCGCCCAGCCGCCTGCATTGGTGGGGCTGGCATTGGTCTTGTTCTACCTGGTCATCTTTCTGTCGGCGCCGTTCATTGCGCCCTATCCCTATGACCAGATGAAGGTTGGCCCGCTCTTTGCTGCACCGAGTCGAGATTTTCCCTTTGGCACGGACGAATTTGGCCGCGATGTCTTGAGTCGGGTGTTGCTGGGTGGACAGATCAGCTTGCGCGTGGGGCTGATTGTGGTGCTGATCGCCGGGTCGTTCGGCTCACTGATTGGGCTGATTAGCGGTTACTTTGGCGGCTGGATCGATGAAGCGTTGATGCGCTTAACCGACATTTTTCTCTCAGTGCCGGGGCTGGTGCTGGCGTTGACAATTGCCACGGCGCTTGGCCCCAGCATTGAAAACGCTACCTTTGGGATTGCAATGGTGCGCTGGACGCAGTATGCCCGTTTGATGCGCAGCGGCGTGCTGGTAGAAAAAAGCAAAGATTACACCCTAGCCGCGCGCGCCGTGGGCGCGCCGCCCCAGCGTATCATCCTGCGCCATCTGCTGCCCAACAGCTATGCTGCCGTGTTAGTCCAGGCTACGCTCGATTTTGGTCTGGCGATTTTGTTGGCAGCGGGCCTCAGTTTTATCGGCGCCGGCGCCCAGCCGCCCCTGCCCGAATGGGGGGCGATGGTCTCCGCCGGACGGCAGTACATTCAAAAAGCCTGGTGGATCGCCACCTTTCCAGGGCTGGCAATCTTTGGCGCTGTGCTGGGCTTCAATCTATTGGGCGACGCTCTGCGCGATGCGCTCGATCCACGGCTGCGCCATGAAGGGTAAGCGGAAGAGGCATTGTCATGTCTAGTCAACTTTTAGCCGGTGTTGGACGCGTCGATATTACCCCGCCAATCGGTGTCGATATTATGGGGACAGCGCGGCGTTGGGATCACGCCCAGGGCATCCACCAGCCGCTTACGGCCACTTGTCTGGTCTTGGCGGCAGGGGAGCAACGCCTGGCCCTGGTGGCCTGTGACCTGTTGGTGATCCCCGACCCGACAGCGCGTGAGTGGCGGGAGCGCATTGGCGCCGTCATCGGCGCGCCGGCAGCGCAGGTGTTGTTGGGCTGTTCGCACACCCACAATGGCCCTGCCACCTCGCCCCACATGCCGAAGATCGGCGGCGACCAGAGCCGTCTGCGCCCTGCCGAAGAGGCATATCAGACACAACTCGGCTTTCAACTGGAGAGCGCCGCTTATTTGGCTGTGCATCAGTTGCAACCGGCGCGGCTGGCTGCCGGGGTCGGACAGGCCGATCTCAACATCAATCGCCGCGAACGCCTGCCCGATGGCCGCACCGTGATCGGGCGCAACCCCGCTGGCCCCTGTGACCACGATGTCAGCGTGCTGCGCATCGATAGCGAGACGGGCCAACCGCTGGCCGCCGTAATCACCTATACGACGCACCCGGTCATCTCGCCCCATGTCAACCTGCTTAGCCCAGACTTTGTCGGCGCGCTGCGGCGGGTGGTGGAGGATCTGACCGGCGCGACAGCGCTCTATTTTAATGGCGCGGCGGGCAACATCAACTGTCGCAAATATCTGGAACCCGATCTTAGCGTGGTCGAGTCGGTGGGTGTACAACTGGGCTGTGCGGCTGCGCAGGTCTTCCTGCGCCTCAATCCGCGCCCGACCGAGGTGCAGCCGACCTTTTTACAGTCGGTCTCCAGCTTGAAGATTTACCCGGAAGTGCCGGTCGATCGCCCTGCGATCCGTCACTTTGCGGGGCGCGCACGGATGATCGAGTTGACGCTGTCACCACCCCCGCCGCAAGATGTTGCCGAACGGCTCTGGACAGAGAGGCAGCAGATCGTTGCCGAATTGGAACAAAAGCAGGCGGATCGGGCCATGATCAACCCGGCGATCTATCAGGAGTTGTGGGCGCGCAAGTTAGTCGCAGCCTGGCAACGTGGCAGCGTGCCGCAGACGGTACAAGCCGAGTTGCAGGCCATGCGCCTGGATGATGTGGTGATCGTGGCCGTTCCGGGCGAGGCATTTGTCGAGATCGCGCTGGCGATCAAGGAGCGTTCGCCCTTCCCGCACACCCTTTTTGTGGGCTACGCCAATGGCGCCATCGGTTACATCCCCATGCGCGCCGATTACGACCGGGGTGGGTACGAAGTGAACGAGGCGTTTAAGGGTTATGGCTATCCTGCCGTATTGGCGCCCGGTTCAGCAGAGCGGATCATTGAGGAGGCATTGGCGTTGATCGACGCTTTGTGGCATGAATCAGAAAGTAAGGGAGAAGCTTGTGGATTGGGATGAAATTCGCGCCAGCCTGCGTGGTCCAGCCGCCCTGGTGATGGCGCCCTTTCGCCAGGATCTCAGCCTGGATCTGCCGGCGCTGGAGCGCAACATCCGCTATATCTTGGATGGTGGGTTGCGCACCGGGCAGGGTTTTCTGGTGGTGCCGTGTGGCGTGGGGGAGTATGTGACGCTGACGCCCGAAGAGCATCGCCAGATGGTAGAAACGGCAGTGCGGGTAAGCGATGGGCAAGCGGTGGTGGTGGCGGGGGTAGCATCGTGTCGCTATCAGGAGGCAATCAGCCTGGCGGCCAATGCGCGGCGGGCGGGTGCGGTCTGTGTTATGGCGCCGCCGCCCTATTACTACCGACTTGATCCCTTTGTCTTCTACGATTGGTATCGCCTATTGGCCGAAAGCGTGGATGTCGGCTGGATGATCTACGACCAGGTGCATCGCGGCGATCTCGGCGCTAACTTGACGTTGAGCGGTATCGCGCAGTTGGCGGCGCTACCCAACCTCATCGCGCTCAAATATGGCGGGCCGCTGCAACATAGCGACATGATCCCGGCCTTGCAGCGTTTTGGGCAACGATTTGCCATCATCAACAATGCCCCCGGCTTTACCTGCACCATCGCCCACATGTATGGTGCGGCGGGCTATGTCTCGGGGCCAGTAACCTGGTGGCCGCACTTTGAGTTGCGCTACTGGGCGTTATTAGAGGCGCAACGCTATCACGAGGCGGATCAATGGCAGGCACGTTTGCACCCCTATCTGCGCTATTTTTCCGCCGCTGCCCCCGCTGGTGAACCCGCCTATTTTGTCGCAGCGTTGATCAAAGCCACGCTCGACTATGTGGGGCTAACCGGCGGCTATATCCGCCCGCCCTTCCGCCCCTTGACGGCCAAACAGCGTGATGAACTCTACAACGTGCTGGATCAAATTGGGGTGAAGGAACAACAGAAATAACCGGAACCCAGAGAGGCCGGAGGCGTCACAGAGTACACAGAGGGACTTAAGCACAGATTGGACAAACAGCCTATGACAATGCATCTCCAACCACTAGAGGAATTGACCGCCGCCGATGTTCCATTGATCCGCACGCCTTTGCCGGGGCCGCGTTCGCAGGAGCTGTGGGCGCGCGAGAGTCGCTTTAGCTCGCCGGGTCTATCGGCGTTAGCCACCCTATCGCAACTGGTGCTCGATCAGGGATCAGGCGCGCTGATCCGCGATGTGGATGGCAACGTCTTTATCGATTTCGCCATGGCGATGATCGGCGTCAGCACGGGTCATCGCCATCCGCAGGTGGCGGCGGCGCTCAAAGACGAACTCGACAACTTTCTGCACACCTATGACATGGCGAGTACGGCGCGGGTTGATTTCTTTGAACTGCTGGGCGAACTCTTGCCAGAACAGCTACGCCTTTTCCAAATGTACAGCGGCGGCACCGAAACAGTCGAGGCAGCGTTGCGGCTGGCGAAGTCCTACACCAAAAAGTATGAGTTTATCGGTCTCTACCGGGGCTTTCATGGCAAATCGATCGGGTCGTTGGGGTTGATGGGGGTGGGGTATAAGAATGGCTTTGGCCCGCGCGCGCCCGGCTTTATGTTGACGCCCAACGCTTATTGCTATCGCTGTCCGCTCAAACTGACCTACCCCAGTTGCGGCATCGCCTGCGCCGATATGATCGAAGAGGTCTACGCCAACGAATCAACCGGTCAGGTGGCCGGGGTGGTGGTTGAGCCGATCCAGGGCGCAGGCGGGATCATCGTGCCGCCACCCGAATTTCTGCCCAAGATCGCTGATTTCTGTCGCCGCCGCAACCTGCTCCTGATCGTTGATGAGATCTTCACCGGTGGTGGTCGCACGGGTACGATGTGGTCGTTTGAGCAATTTGGCCTACAACCGGATATTGTGACATTGGGCAAGGGCATCGGTTCGGGCTATCCGGTTGGGGTGGTGGCCGCGAACGAAACGATCATGCGCGAGGCGCCGTGGAATCAACATGGCGGCGGTTCAACCACCTTTGGCGGCAACAACATGGCGGCGCGGGCGGGCTATGCCACCCTGAAGACGATCCTGGCGGCAAAGCTAGCCGAAAATGCCGCCACGGTCGGCGCCCACATGTTGCGTCGTTTGCAAGAGATGCAGACTCGGCACCCCACCATGGGCGACGTGCGCGGCCTGGGGTTGGTGCTTGGCGTCGAATTTGTACGCAACCGCGTCACCAAAGAGTTGATCTCAACCCAAGAGGCGACTTTCCTCTTTCAACAGGCGTTGCAGCGCGGTCTGATGTTGCCGACCGCCACCCCCGTTTTACGCATCATGCCTTCGATGGTGATCAGCCAGGAACTGGCCGACAAGGGGCTTGACCTGCTGGAAGAGAGCATCAACGCGCTGGAAGATTGGATGGGGGTTTAGTCTACTAAGGAGGCTTACTCATGGCTCTGGCCGAAGCAATTGTGTCCGAACTAAAAACCTGTGGCGTACAGTGGGTGACCTGGCTGCCCGATAGCGAAACCGACACCATGTACAAGCTGATTACCGGCGACCCAGCTATGCGGCTGGTGCAAGTCTGCCGTGAGGACGAGGCCTTTGGCGTCTGCTCGGGCTTGCTTAAGGGCGGCGCCAAGGCGGTAGTGATGATCCAAAACACCGGGCTGATGAATGCGATCGACGCCTTGCGCGGCATCCCAATTCGCCTTTGCCAGCCGATGTTGCTCTTGGTGGGCTATCGCGGCTATAAAGGGATGGTGGAACACGCCCAACGCATCGACAACGCCGCCACCTTCACCGAACCGTTGCTCAATGCCTTCCAGGTGCCATACTACCTGGTGCATAGCGCAGGCGACGCCGCCAAGATTCGTCTGGCCTATACCGAAGCACAACAACGTCAAGGGCCAGTCGCCGTGCTGATCACGCGCGAGTTCAAAGAGGGGTAGATCTGATGAAGCGATCCGATGTGTTGACCTTTCTGAGCGAACGTCGCCGCAATGAGATTGTCGTCACCACCATGAGTACGGTGCTGGAGTGGCCGCGCTATTCTTCACACCCACTTGATCACAATGATGGCGATGCGATGGGGCAGGCCACGCCGGTTGGCTTGGGGCTGGCTTTGGCGCAACCCAACCACCAGGTGTGGGTGCTCAACGGCGATGGCAGCCAATTGATGACGCTTGGCTCACTAGTGACGGTCGCCAATCAAGCGCCGCCCAACTTGCGCATCTTTATCTTTCGCAACAATTCCTATGAGATCACGGGGGGACAACCGATCCCCGGCGTGGGGGTGATCAACTTTCCCGCCATTGCTCAGGGCTGCGGCATCCGGCGCACCTATCAATGTACGACTTTGGCCGAGTTGACTGCCCACTTTGCCGAGATCACGAACGGCGTCGGACCGGTGCTGGTGGATCTACTCATTACGGCGCCATGATGGATAAAAGTTG
>QWII01000012.1 GCA_021405325.1 Caldilinea sp. CFX5
CAATGGCAGTGAGGGCTAGGGAGGGGCTAAAAAATTCGATCGGCCCACAGGCCGATAATAACAGGGTACGACGATCCCACGCCGTTACCGGTAACAATCAGGGAACAGCGGACAGGGGACAGAAGACAACAGCCTAGAGAGAGGCCCTGGCGAGGCGAAATCCGAGGCTGTTGTTCCTGCCCCTCGGGTCGTCCCTGTACCGAAACGCACACCGCACCCTGGTCTGGTCCACCGCCCATGAGCCGCCGCGCACGACGCGTCGCCCCTCGGCGTTGGGGTCTTCCCGCCCATCCGCGGCCTGATAAGGATAGCCGCGATAGAGGGTTGTTGTCCACTCATAGACATTGCCGGCCAGTTCATGCAGCCCGTCGGGTGTGGCGCTGAACGCAAAAACGCCGACCGGGTTGGTGCGGTTGAGTTTGCTGCCTTGCCAGTTGCAGGCGTTGGCGTCCCATGTATTACCCCAAGGATAGCGGCGGCAGTTGCGCCGCGCCGCCCATTCCCATTCGGCTTCGCTAGGCAGGCGGTAGGCCCGCCCCGTCACCTTGGCCAGCCAGGCGGCGTAGGCCATCGCCTCGTACCAATTGACGCCGACGACCGGCTGGTTGGGGCGGTTAAAGCGGCCATCCTGCCAAAGGCGCGGTTGCCGCTGCTGCCCCTCACTGCTCAGCCAGCGCGTCCAGGTACGGATGTTTTCATCCGCCGACAAGCTGGCCAGCCAGCGATAGGTGTCCTTGCTCTGTTCGGTTAGGGTTGTTACTGCATTTAATTTTAGCAGAAATCCTTCCGTATCGGCGACCAGTTGTTGGTGCAGCCAACGGTAATGCTCCTCGGTTTCGGCATCTAACTTGCTCTCACCGGCCAGCCAAGCTTGGCCCGCCGCGCGCCACAGGCTGAGATCGTCATAGCCGCCCGCCTCCATAAAGCAAGCAAACTCAGCATTGGTCACCGGGTAGATCGCCAGATCGAAGGCGGCTACCGGCGTCCAGCATGCGGGCTTTTCCCAGTCGTATGCCTCCGGGTCTGTGCCGCCCAGCCTGGCTTCACCGGCCGGAATCGTCACCATGGGCGGCTCAATGGCTTGCACGCCGTTGGCATAGGGGCGGCGCACAAAGCGCGGGTCGCCCACTTCAGCCAGCACCTCGCCCGCCGCCACGCGCACGCGCAGGTCAATGGTCGCGTCGCCCATCACCCGCAGCAGGTAGTCTGGTGTTTGGAGCGCGGGGCGCAGCCAAAGGGTCAACACACAGGCCTCCCGCCACCATTCCTGCTGCGCCAATTGCGGCAGCCGTTCCGCACAATCCGCCTGCGTCGCCAGCGTGGCGGCCGCGCCATACTCCTGCACCATCTGATGGAGCAGACGATAGCGTTCCTCGCCCAGCGCCACCAATAGACCGGTGGCCTGCAAATAGTGGCGCATGGTGTCCAAGTCGTAGGTGCGCCGCCCCCGCACGGCGGCCAGTTCGTCGTAGAGCGTCTCTTCGTCGATCTCCAGGTTGCCCGCGGCGGCCATGTGCCAGGCCAGCGCTTCCAGGCTGCGCACCAGGCGGCTGCGCAGCTCCTGCGGGACCGGGTGCAGCAGGCGGTCGGACGTGACAAAGCGACGCACCAGGTCGCCGCGGTTGGCGGGCAGGTCGCCGGCGCCGTCACCGGCGGTCTCCTTGAACATAAAGAGGAAGAGCGGTAGCCGCGCCAGCGAGTGCAGCCGGTCGTCGGCCTGCAACCGTTCGTAGAGCCGTTTGCCCCGCGCCTCGCCTAGGTGGCGGCGCAGATAGTCGCGCACATCGCTTTCACCTTGGTTATCACCCCAATGGCGGATGGCGTCGGTCAGCGGTTGTACCGCCCACAGTTGGGTGGCGCTGGGCAAGGCCGCGGCCGCTTTGGGCTGGTCAAAGTCGGCGGTGCGGCAAGTCAGGTGGATGGCGTGTTTATAGAACTCGTCGCTGTGGCGGCGCAGGGCGTTGTAGACCTCACCCGCGTGCTGGCGGCTCACTTCGTTCAGCCCGTCGAGCAGCAGCACGAAAGCAACGTCGCTGGCTTGCAAGGCGGCGCGCACACTGAGGTCGGTGGCCAGGGCAAGCCCCCCACGGTTCAGCACCCGCCGCAACAGGGGCAGCAGGTCGGCCTCTCCCTGATAGTCGGTCAGCCGGGCCAGGATCGGCGCCACGAGGCGCGGCTTGTTGTCGTTGGCGGGAGTGTCTTGGGCGGGGGCCAGCGACGCGGCGTGGGCAAGGCTGCGATTGGCGTAGACCCAAGCCAGCCGTTCCAGCGCCGTTGTCTTGCCGCTGCCCGGCTCGCCCAGGATCACGCTGTAGGGCGTAGCGTCCAGCGCCGTCAGCAATTCCTGGCTGGGCGCTTCCGGGCCGGCGCCGTGGCTGCGAAACTCGGCCAGGCGCATGGGCAGCGGTTTGGCATCAACCGCCAGATAGGCGTCAGGCCCTGCCGCCGGCGTCGGCGCCTGGTCAAAGAGCGGGGCGGCTGGCGCCGGCTGGTCGGCCCACCGTTGGTAGCGCTCACACAGTTTCGCCAAATAGGCCAGCAACTCCGGCGGCTGCGGCAGACGGATCGTCTCGCCACCCACGATGATGTACTGGTCGCGCAAGGCGACATTGTTGGCCGTAATCTGTTCGATCTGCTTGTGTTCGGGAGCCATAAACGCATCCATCCGATTTTAGAAAAAGCTCCTAGCCACACCCCCGCAGGGGTTCCCGGTGACTGGCTAGGAGCGGGCTGAGCAGTTACTAGCCGGCATAGTGACCAAAGGTGCGGGTAGCCTCATAAGCCGCAGCGATGTTGGCAATTGGCGTGCCGGGCGCCATATCGTTGGCCTCGCGCAGGATGAAGCGGCCGCCTTCCATGATCCCTGACATCAGAATGCGCCGCACTTCGGTGGTGATCTGTTCGGGCGTCCCCTCGCGCAGCAACGTTACCCGTGGACCGCCCTTGATCTCTACTGCCGGCCCTAGCTCCTGGCGCAGCCAGGTGAAATCGATGGGAAAGCCGGTGTCAAAGGAATAGACCCCCAACTCGTCGCGTAGGAGCTTGAAGTGGCGCGTGGCGTCGCCGCATAGATGAATGGCAATCCGCGGCGCGCTGGTTAGCGCCGCCTTGAGTTTGTGATGGGCCGGCAGCACAAAGTCGCGCACCATCGTCGTCGAGAGCAACTGCACAGCATCATCAGCAAAGCTCCAACTTTCGGCGATTTCCGGCTGGCCGAAGAAGCGGCGATGGGCGCGCACGCGGGCAATCGTGGCCTCGACGATCAAGTCCAACAACTGCCGCACGTAGTCCGGGTCTTCATAAAAATCAGTATAAAGCTCCACGCCCCGCAGGTTGGTGGCGACCGTCAGCGGGCCGTCGGTGATCAGCCCGAAGGGTGCGAATTCCACCGGTCGTTCCTGGTAGGTAAAGCCGCCGTGCAAGCGTTCGGCCATGATCGCGTAAAGACGATGGGCTTTGGCGAAGACGCCGCCGGTCAGCGGGTCGGGCAGGCCCTGATCGAAGAGCCGATGTTTGTGCTCGCCGGCCAGGATGGGGCGGGTGTCGGGCGTTTGTCCGCGCTTGTAGATCACCGCAGCGCCAAAAAAGCCGGCTTCAAAATAGCGCTGCAGGTCGACGGTGACCGTAAATTTGTCCGGCAAGCCGGCCCGCTCGTCGCAGTAAGGCGCGATGTGCTGCGCCCGCCACGCCGCTGCGCGCAATTGGAAATCCAGCATGAGCAGGGCATCCTCTGAGTAATCTTCGAAGGTGATCTGTTCATTGGGATTGAGATCGTCATTTTCCAGGATAAAGAAGCGCGTGTCCGTGTCCATCAAGACGGGCACGCGGATCGGGTTGCCGGCGTGATAGGCCGCCCAGACCGCGCTTACTTCCTCGTTGTGTTGGGTAAAGTCTTGGATCGTCATTCGTTGGTGCAACCTTTCACTTTAGACTTTAGATAACGCCCATTGTGTGCAGCCGCTCAACCTGTTCTTTCGTGTAGTAAAGAGTAGTGCTAAGAATATGCTCGGTATGTTCACCCAACAGTGGGGGCGCGCTCCGCATCTGTGCCGGCGTTGCGCTCAACTTGGGAGCAGGGCCGATTAATGGAATTTCTCCTGTAACTGGGTGATGGACCGTTTGCACCATCTGGCGGGCGGCGGTATGGGGGTCAGCGAGTACGGTGGGAATGTCGTTCACTGGGCTACAGGGCACCTCAACCGCCGTTAGGCGCGTAAACCACTCTGCTTTCGGGCGGGTGCGGAAGATGGTTTCGAGCGCCGGCACCAGTTGATCGCGATGGGCGACGCGCGCCGGATTGGTGGCAAAACGGGCGTCGGTCGCCCACGCCGGTTGGTCGATGACTTCACAGAGACGCGCAAACTGCCCATCATTGCCCACAGCCAGCATCAACCAGCCATCAGCGGTCGCCACGGTTTGGTAGGGGACAATGGCGGCATGGGCGTTGCCATAGCGTTTGGGCGCTTCCCCGGAGATAAGATAGCTGCTGGCCACATTGGCCAGCCAGGCCAACTGGGTGTCGTAGAGCGCAATGTCAATCTGTTGCCCCTGGCCGGTCAAGGTGCGGTGATGGAGCGCGGCCAGAATGGCAATCACCGCATTCATTCCTGCCGTAATATCCACAATCGCCACCCCAACTTTATAGGGTTCGCCGTTGCCGTCGGGCGTGTCAGCCGGGCCGGTGATGCTCATGATGCCCGCTTCGGCTTCGATGGCAATGTCGTAGCCGGGGCGGTGGGCATAGGGGCCGGTCTGGCCGTAGCCGGTGATGGAGCAGTAGATGAGGCCAGGATTGACTTCGTGTAGTGGAGAGAAGTCTAAACCTAACTCCGCCATTGTCCCCACTTTGAAGTTCTCCACCAGCACATCCGCCCGTCGTGCCAGTTCTAACAGGATGGCACGACCTTCAGCGCTTTTCAGGTTGAGGGTCATACTCTCTTTGTTGCGGTTGACACAGAGAAAATAGGCACTTTCGCCATTGGCGGTAAAGGGCGGCCCCCAGCGACGGGTGTCGTCGCCGCGACCGGGTTGTTCAATTTTGATGACACGCGCGCCCAAGTCCCCTAGCATCATGGTGGCATAGGGGCCGGCGAGAACGCGGGAGAGGTCGAGAATGAGTAGATTAGATAAGGCACCGTTCATGGTAATCGCTTCACTGGCTACGTGGATGAATGTTTTGTAGTATCATACCATGAGTACCAATAATATAGAACGCGGATTGGGCTGATTAGGCAGATTTTGCCGATCAATCCGCGTTCGCATTTAGGATCTGGAGGCTCCTATGACCGCACCCAACACCGCGCCCAACTATGAAAGCAAATGGTGGGGCTATATCTATGACCAGATGATGGTGAATCTACAGCATGTCGTGGATGACAATTTGCGTTTTTATCGGGCTAATCTTCAGGATGTCACTGGCCCCGTCCTGGAATGCGCCTGTGGCACGGGTCTCTTTTTGTTACCGTTGCTGGCCGATAGTCACGAGATGTTCGGCTTTGACATCTCGTCATCGATGCTGGCTACGCTCACAGCAAAGGCGGCCAAGCAAGGTGTACCTGACATTGCTCACCGTCTGTCGATCCAGGAATTTGAATCATTCCATTACGACCAGCACTTTGCGGCGATTCTCATCCCGACCAATACTTTTTCGATGCTGACCACGCAAGACGCGCAGCTTCAAACGTTGCGCAATATCTATCACCACCTGGCGCCTGGCGGCAAATTCCTGCTTGATTTTCGGCTGACAGGAATGCGTGACCTTGTGGAACACCCAGATAAAATTCAAGGCCGCTGGCACACCTGGACTCATCCAGAGACCGGGCTGCCTATCCGCCAGCGGATTGTTGGCCGGCTTGATCTCGACCAACACTTGACCCTGGATCGCTGTTTTATCGAATATGAAGGCGAAAGCGTGGATTTTCCTATGACAGCGCGCTGGCTCTTCAAAGATGAGTTTCAGTTGCTGCTACGGCTCGCCGGTTTTACCGAGTGGGAATGCTTTGCCACCCCCGACCGTGATCCGCTTGTGGTTGGGCTGGATGAAATGCAAAGTTACTGGATTGCCTACAAACAGTAAGCGCATGGTATGATACTATTCAACAAGCCGATTAACCATAACCCATGTTGAACGCTCATATCCAAAGGAGCCAACCCCGATGGAACAAAAAATCGCCTTCGATCCTGCCTTGGGCCGCAGTGCGGCTGACCTGGCGGCGGCCTGGAATGCAAACCCAACCACCGCTGCACATGGCCGGGCGCGTGTTGAACCGGCGCAGCCCGGCCAATTTATGGACTTTGCTGACGTGGGCTTTATGGTCGTCAGCAGCATCGCGCTCAACTTGCTTTCCAGCTATCTCTACGACCTGATCAAAGACGCCTTTGCCGACAAACCAGCGCCTACCATCGCCATCCACCCGGCCAAGCAACCCGATGGCAGCACCGTCATTGTTGTCGTTGTTGAAAAACCATAGCGTAATGGGGTGACGACACGCTCATGGAACCGGGGAGTGCCGGGGACTGACCAGCCG
Organism: Caldilinea sp. CFX5; assembly: GCA_021405325.1. The sequence continues at coordinate 6,528 of QWII01000012.1, forward strand.
ATGGTCGCAATTTCGCGAACGCTGCTGGTCAGTCCCCGGCACTCCCCTCCGCTCACCCCATCACCTTGTCACCCTGTCACCTTATCAGTAACAAAGGAGACCCCCATGCCCGTCATCAGCATTCGTGAACGTGGCATCACCAGCAGCGGCCCGGTTGTCGCTTTCGACGGCCAGGAATATCCAATCCCCAATCATATCACCTCCCCCTTTGATGAGCAGGCGGAAGCGCAGTTGGCCTGGTACTTTGAGGAGCATTTGCGTTTTCCCTTTACCCACCAGGTGCGCGCCCAGGAAGCGGCGACCAGCATTGGCCGCTATGGCGAGGCGCTCTTTGAACAGGTGTTGGGCGAGCGTCGGATCTTTGGCCGCTACCAGACGGCCTTGCAGGAGGGCATCGACAAGCTGGCCTTTGAGATTGCCGGCGCTCCTGAATTTCAGCAGTTGCACTGGGAAGCGCTCAAGGACCCTGATCTGCCCCAGCCCTTTGCCCTGCACGCCCCCTTTGTGCGCCGTAACCTGTTGCCGCGCCCGCTGGAGGCCAAAGTGCGGGAAGCGCCGACGATCAACGTCCTCGTCGTCACGGCGAGACCAGGGGCGGGGCGCGATGTGGGCTACCGCACCATTTCTCGCCCGCTGGTGGCAGCGCTGCGCCAGGCCGGGACGCCGGTGACGGTGGACATTCTGCGACCGGGCAGCTATGCCGCGCTGGCCGCCCATCTGGCCGCCAGGCAGGACAACCAGGGGGCCGGCTACTATCATGTCATCCACTTTGATGTGCATGGCGCGCTGCTCCCCTTCCCGGCCTTTGACGCCCTGGAGCAAAAGCTGGCGACCAGCCGCTACACCTTCCAACCGCAGCGCTATGGCCGCCCCAAGCTGCCGCGCTATGCGGGGGTCAAAGCCTTTCTTTTTCTCGAAAGCGGCGCGCCGGAAGTGGCCGACCCGGTGGAGGCGAGCGAACTGGCCAAGTTGCTGCTCACCCACCAGATCCCGATTGCGATTCTCAACGCCTGCCAGAGCGGCAAACAGGTGGGGGCCAGCGAGACGAGCCTGGGCAGCCAACTGATGAGCGCCGGGATGCAGATGGTGCTGGCCATGGGCTATTCGGTGACGGTGAGCGCGGCCGAGACCATGATGGGGCGGCTCTACCAGCAGTTGTTCCAGAGCGGCGACCTGGCCGCGGCGATTCGCAGCGCCCGGCTGGAGCTGAGTAACCACAAACCGCGCCGCGCTTACTTCAACCAGCGCATCGAGTTGGAGGATTGGTTGCTGCCCGTGGTCTACCAGAACCAGCCCCAACGGTTGACGACCCGGCCCTTTACCGCCAGCGAGCAGCAAGCCTACTACGAGCGCCAAGCCACGCGCTACCGTGAACCCCCCATTACCTACGGCTTTGTCGGGCGTGACCTGGATATTCTGCACATTGAGCAGCGGCTGTTGCGCCACCAGGAGGGCCGCGACCAGAATCTGCTGCTGGTGCGCGGCCTGGGTGGCGCGGGCAAGAGTACGCTGCTCCACCACCTGGCCGCCTGGTGGCAGACAACGGGGCTGGTCGATCAGGTGGCCTACTTTGGCTATGACGAACGGGCATGGAGCCTGCAACAGATTCTGGACAGCCTCGCCCGCCAACTGCTGGGCGAAGCGGACTATCTGCGCCACTTCCAACCCCTGAGCCTCGCCGCCCAGCAAAGCTTTCTCGCCACCCGCCTCCGCGCCACGCGCCACCTCCTCATCCTCGACAATCTGGAGTCGATTACGGGGAGCAACCTGGCGATTCTCCATACCCTGCCGTCGGCGGAGCAGCGCGCCCTGCACGGCTTTCTGCGCGAACTGGCCGGCGGCAAGAGCCTGGTGCTGCTTGGCTCGCGCGGGCCGGAGACGTGGCTGGCCCCCGGCACCTTTGACGCCAACGTCTATGACTTGCCCGGTCTCGACGCCGAAGCCGCTTCCACCCTGGCCGACCGTGTCCTCGCCCGCCACAACGCCACCGGCTATCGCAACGACCCGGCCATGCAGCAGGATCTCCAACGGCTCATCACCCTGCTCGACGGCCATCCCCTGGCGCTGGAAGTGGTGCTGGCCAACCTCGCCAAACAGACGCCGGCCGAAGTGCTGGCAGCGTTGCAGAGCGGGGCGGTGAGCGTAGATAGCGCCACTTCGACCGAGGATAAGACCAAGAGCATTTTGGCTTGTATCAATTATTCCCATTCCAACTTGTCGCCGGATGCCCAACAATTGCTGCTCTGTCTGGCACCGTTTACCGGCGTGATTAACTGTGGGTGGTTGCCACAGTACACAGAACAGCTTAAAGCCCAACTGGCACTGGCCAATCTACCCTTCCATCGCTGGGATGAGGTGCTGACCGAGGCGATCAACTGGGGATTGTTGACGCCCGATAGGCAGTTGCCCATCTATCTGCGCATTCAGCCGATCTTTCCCTACTTCTTGCGGACACGCTGGCAAAGTAAGGCCACTTTGAGAGCAGCGATTGAGTCAGCATTTCAACAATATTATGACGACTTGAATGACTTTATTTTTCTCTTGTTCCAATCCGAAATAGCAAATCAAAGACAGTTGGCGCAGATGTTAGTGCATCTCGAATATGAAAATATCTATTACTCATTAACCCTAACATTACAAGCTCAAAAGTCAATTATAAAGCCCTATCGTGCGCTCGCCTCCTATCTAGATGCCATTCACGACTATCACCGTGGCTTGAAATTGGGAGAAATGCTCTTGTCACATATCGATACTTACTTTGCCGATCAACTACCAGAGCAAATACACCTAGAGTTTGTCGAAGTACTCGATAAAGTTGGTAAGTGGCACCTATTGCTTAAGGAGTATGAAAAAGCGAAAATTATTTATCAAAAGTCTCTCGAACTTCTTCCAAACCTGACTACACTTGATCCCAAAGTAATAGATTTGTTGCGGGCGATGACCTACAATCAATTAGGACTAGTAGCGTATGGACAGAAGCAATGGATAGAGGCCGCACGTAACCTCCAACGGTCCCTCGACATCAAAATCAAACTCAATAACCGCCGTAGCCAAGCAACCACTTATCAGAGTCTAGGAATAGTAGCACAGGAGCAACAACAATGGGAGGAGGCCAAGAGCTATCACCAACAAGCCCACGAAATTTATGTAGAATTTAAAGATCGCTACAGTCAAGCCTACACTCATCATAATCTATCGACAATTGCGCATGCTCAACGGAAATGGGGAGAGGCTATGTACAATTTGCAGCAGGCTTACGACATCTTTGATGAGTTCAATGACTACCACAGCCAGGCAAAGATACTACACACACTGGGCATTATTGACCAAGAACAAAGAAACTATTCACAAGCTAAAAAATATTACCAACAAGCGTTCGCTCTGTATTTTGAACTCACTGATAGGTTTGGGCAAGCTGATATCTACAATCTGTTGGGAAGGGTAGCTCAGGAAGAAAAACAGTGGAAAGAGGCTAAGCAATACTATCAGCGTTCCTACGAAATCTACACCGAGTTCAGTGATCGCCACAGGCAAGCGGGTATTTACTGTGACTTGGGGAGTATAGCGCAAGAACAGCAGCAATGGCAAGAAGCTAAGGATTACTATCAGCAGTCACTCACCCTTTATACCGAGTTCAAAGATGAGCATAGACAGGCAGGTCTTTTTTTTAGTTTAGGAAGTATAGCGCAAGAACAGCAGCAATGGCAAGAAGCTAAGGATTACTATCAGCAAGCCCATAACATCTACATTAAGTACAATGATCATTATCGTCAGGCAAGTATCTACGGTCAGTTAGGTTTGCTAGAGGAAACCCAGAAGCATTGGTCACAAGCAAGTCAACATTTGATTCAAGCACTTCAAATTTTCCTCGAATTTCCAGAGGATATGTATATCATAAATACAACGATACAAAATATCGCCCGCATCCATCGCGCCGGCGGCGATGCCACCCTTCCCGCCGCCGTGGCTGGCGTACTGGGCATAGCGGCGGACGAGGCGGCGGCATTGTTAGCCGGGGCCTTGGCAAACGCGTAGAGGCGTGGTGCAACGTGACCGGCAGCAGCAAGATGCCGGTCACGTTCTAAAGCGTTTTATAGATTACTGCTAAGTATGATAAAATGATGAGCATCATTTTACAAACAAGAAGAGACTAACGTGTAGGCTAAGTTTCCTCGGTTCATCCGCAATCTCTGATTTTCATGAGGCATTGGGCCAATATATCGATTACCGTGAAGGGCTTTTGCATAAAGATCCTGATCGTCTACTCTACCTTGCCGTTCCCCTTATCACCTATGAAACTTTCTTTTGTAGACCGTTTGGTGAGTATATGACAAAACGTTATGAATTGAAATTGCTTGTCTATAATCCAGAAAGCAAGGAGATAATTCAATGGTTGCCGTAGAAGAATATCGAGTACGCGTCCAACAATTGTTAGAGGAATCCAGTGAACCGGGACTTCCCCTTCAGGAAGAAGTTGAAACACAACTCGTTATTGACACCAAACGTGACCATTATCAACTCATCCATGTTGGTTGGGAAAATGGTCATCGGGTGTACGCGCCAATGATTCACATTGACATTAAAGGCGACAAAGTGTGGTTGCAACACAACATGACCGACCAGAAGATTGCCGAAGATTTAGTCGCCTTGGGCATCCCGAAAGATCGGATTGTGTTAGGCTTCCAACCGCCATACGCACGCAAGTATACGGAGTTTGCCGTCAATTGAGGTGAAGCAAGAGATAAAGAGATTGAGAGATTCAGATACTCAATCTCTCAATCTCTTTATCTCTCAATCTCAACTGTCACAAGACACCCTCTACGCCCAGCGACTCACCCCCGTCTCATTCGGGTGGATCAACCCCTGGTGGTGGGGACGGGCGCGCACGCCGAAGTGGATCACACCGCTGTCACCGGGCGTCACTTCGGCCTGGTAGAGGAGCGCGCCGTTTTCCTGGCCGGTGCGCTGCATGGGGGTGATGTGGGGCGCGGCCAGGTGACCTTGACCATTCACCGCCCCGGACAACAACTCCACGGCGACCTGGTTTTCCGGCACGCCATTGAGCCACACCCGTGCGTTGACCCGCACCTTGTCGCCCACCGTGATCTGGTTGACGCTCTGGAGTTCGGCCTGGAGATAGAGCGGTTGCCACTGTTGGGCCAGCCGCGCCTTCCAGGCGGCGATCTCACGGGCCAGGGCGTACTGATTGCCGGTAAAGCGCTGTTGATTGGCCGCCGCCGGCAGATAGTAGCAGGTGGTGTACTCCTTGACCATGCGCTTCATGCTAAAGGTGGGGGCGCAGGTGCGGATGGCGTTCTTCATCGTTTCCACCCAGCCGGTCGGCACCCCGTCGGCGCTGCGGTTGTAGAAGAGCGGGATGATCTCATCTTCCAGCGTGGCGTAGAGATTGAGGACATCGGCCTCGTCCTGGGTCGCCTCGTCTTTGTACTCCCGTTCCTCGCCAATCGACCAGCCGTTACCATTGTTGCCATCATACCCTTCGACCCACCAGCCATCAAGAACACTAAAGTTGGGAATGCCGCAGAGCGCCGCCTTTTGCCCGCTGGTGCCGCTGGCTTCATGGGGCCGTCGCGGGTTGTTGAGCCAGACATCGACGCCGGCGATCAACTGGCGGGCAATGTGCATATCATAGTTCTCGACAAAGATGATCTTGCCCAGAAATTCGGGGCGCTGGCTGATCTGGTAGATCTGCTGGATAAAGCTCTTGCCCGGCTCATCGGCGGGGTGAGCTTTGCCGCTAAAGACAATTTGCACCGGGCGTTCCGGGTTGTTGAGCAGCCGCAGCAGCCGCGCTTCATCCTTGAAGATCAAGGTGGCGCGCTTATAGGTGGCAAAGCGGCGGGCGAAACCGAGGGTCAAGGCGTTGGGGTCGAGCAGGCTCAACGCTTCTTCCAGACGGCGGGTGCCTTCGCCATAGCGTAAATATTGGGCGCGCACCCGTTGGCGCATGGTGGCGACCATCTGCTCCTTGCGCTGCTGATGGACGGCCCACAACTCGCCCGCGGGCATCTGGTCGAGCGCCGCCCAGGTGGCCGGGTTGTCCACCTCTTCCAACCAGTTGGCCGCCAGGTAGCGACTATAGAGGGCGCGCAATTCGCCGGCTAGCCAGGTCTTGCTGTGGACGCCATTGGTGATATGACCAATCGGCGTCAGCGTCACCGGCGTATCGGGCCAGAGGAATTGCCACATCTCGCGGCTCACTTCGCCATGCAGCTTGCTGACGCCATTGGCAAAGCCGCTCAAACGCAGCGCCAGCACGGTCATGCTATATTGCGGCCCCCACGGCAGTTCCTGGCGGGCAAAGCCGATAAAGTGGTCGCGGTTGATGCCCAACTGCCCCCAATATTGCCAGAAGAACTTTTCGACCAGTTCAAAGGCAAAGGCGTCATTGCCCGCCGGCACCGGGGTGTGGGTGGTGAAGAGCGTGTTGGCGCGCACCACTTCGACTGCTTCCTGGAAGCCCAACCCCTTGCCCTGTACCAGTTCACGAATGCGTTCCAAACCCAGGAAGGCGCTATGACCCTCGTTCATGTGCCAGACGGCCGGGTCATAGCCCAGCGCCCGCACCGCCCGCACCCCGCCGATACCCAGGACGACCTCCTGGCTGATACGCATTTCGCGGTCGCCGCCATAGAGCCGGGCGCTCAGTTCGCGATCCTGCGGGGCATTGCGCGGCACATCGGTGTCCATCAAAAAGATCGGGATGCGCCCCACCTGAATCCGCCACACCTTGGCATAGACCGTGCGACCGGGCAGATCGACATTGATCAGAATCTCGTTGCCCTGGCTGTCACGCGCCGCTGTCACCGGCATTTCGGCAAAGTCGATCTTCTCATATTCCGCTTGCTGGCGACCGGTGGGGTCGAGCCGCTGGGTGAAATAGCCTTGCGGGTAGAGGAAGCCGACGCCGATAAAGGGCAGGTTAAGATCGCTCGCCTCTTTACAATGGTCGCCGCTGAGGACGCCCAAGCCGCCGCTATAAATGGGCAGCGCTTCGTGTAGACCAAATTCGGCGCTGAAGTAGGCGATGATCTGATTGCGCTTGTCGCCGTGGGTGTTGGTGAACCAGTCGCCCTGCGCCGAGTGCATGTAGTCATCGAAGGCGGTGAGGACGGCAGCATAATCCTGGATATAGGTTGGGTCAGCCGCTGCCGCATCCAACCGTTGCTGTTGGACATTGCGCAAAAACTTGACGGGATTGTGGTTGGTCTGCTGCCAGAGGTCGGCGTCGATGCGTTCATAGAGCGCTTGCGCCGTCGGCTCCCAACTCCACCAGAGGTTATAGGCTAATTCCTGTAGCCGGGCAATGCCAGCCGGAATTTTTGGAAAGACGGAAACTTTGCCGATAATGTTCATAAATGATGATCGCTCCCTCGAAAATGACAAGGCTACGCCATGAGCTTGGCCGAATGGTGACAGGGTAACAGGCTTACCCTGTCCGCTGTTACGCAAGCGGTTGCATAAATTGTGGCTCTATTGTACTGAATTTATGCTTAACTTGCTAATTTTTAGGTGCATGGATGAAAAGGGGAGGCCAAGAATTTTACAGAATTTGTATATTTTGGTAATATACATCTATGTTGCCTAATCTTTACGACGCCAGTGGCTTTGACTGGGACGACGAAAATTTAGAGAAGAACTGGGATTCGCACGATGTCACGAATGGCGAGTGTGAAGAGGTTTTCTTTAATTTGCCGCTGGTCGTTGCATTTGATGAAAAGCATAGTGCCAAAGAAAAACGGTACTTTGCTTTGGGCCGGACTGATATGAATCGATGGCTCTTTATTGCGTTTACCATGCGTGGCTCCTTGATTCGTGTCATCTCTGCGCGTGATATGAATCAGAAAGAAAGCAGAAAATATGCAAACCACACGAAAGGATATTCCCGTTTTCGCTACTGAAGACGATGAACGCGCCTTCTGGGGCGATCATGATTCAACCGAATATATTGATTGGGATGCGGCTGAAAGCGTTGTGTTACCAAAGCTGAAACCATCCACCAAAGCGATTTCCCTACGCTTGCCCGAAGTGATGCTCAATCATTTGCGCATGATGGCTAACAAACGGGACATCCCTTATCAATCGTTAATCAAGGTGTTTTTGGCGGAAAAAATTGAGGAAGAATTGCAACTAGCTCTGGAAAGAACAGTGTGACGAACGTATGAACTTAGCCACACTTGTTCATACGTTCGTCACGCCGATTCGCCTACCGCAACTGGCGCAACTGCGGCGTCTTGTAGAGGACAATGATCGAAAGCACAAGCGCAATCAGCGCGCTGGAAACAATAGCTTCACTCAGTCCCCACTGTTCCGCCACCGCACCAATGGCCAGATTGCCAAAGGGGGTGAAGCCAAAGAAAGTGAGGGTGTAGAGGCTCATCACCCGGCCGCGCATTTCGTCGCTGATGTTGGTCTGCAACAGGGTGTTGATCAAGGTGAACTGGCTCATAAAGCCCATACCCAGGAAGACGCCCAAGATCAGCGCCAGGGGATAGATGTGATTAACGGCAAAGAGACAAAGCACCACCGGAAAGGCAATGGCGCTAACCGCCAGCCACTCGCCCCGTTTGCCCTGGTCGCCATAGCGGGCAATCAGGAAGGCGGTGATAATGGCGCCGATACCGGCAGTGGTGTTAAGCGCACCAAAGGCGGTGGCGTCCTGTTGTAACACTTTGGCGACAAAGGCCGGTAGCACAGTGCTATAGGTGATGCCAAAACAACTGATGATAAAGGCCATCATCAAGAGGGCGCGCACCTCGGCAATGCTGTTGGCATAGGTGACGCCGCTGCGCAACTGCTGCCAGGGCGACACTTTTTTACTGCTGGCTTGATGGGGCGGCAAATCCATCGCCCACAACCCGATAATCACCGCCAGGAAGGTCAACCCATTCCAGAAGAAACACCAGCCTGCGCCCACACTCGCCAACAGAATACCACCGATGGCAGGGCCAAAGATACGCGCGCCATTAAAGGTCATCGAGTTGAGCGCGATGGCATTGGGCAGATCGGCGCGCCCCACCATCTCCACCACAAAGGCTTGGCGCGCCGGCCCATCAAAGGCATTGACCACCCCCAACCCAACCGCCAGCGCCACCACATGCCAGACCTGCACCACGTCGGCCATGGTTAGCGCGGCTAGAATAAAGGCGAAGATCATCGAGGCCGTTTGCGTGATGATCAAGAGCGTGCGCTTCGGCATCCGATCCACCACCACGCCACCCCACGGGGTGATAAAGAGCGCCGGCAGGGCAGAGGCAAAGCCGACAATGCCCAACACTAGTTCTGACTGACTTAGTTGATAGACCAGCCAGCCCTGGGCAATGATCTGCATCCAGGTGCCGACACTGGAGATCAACTGACCGAGGACAAAGAGTTGAAAATTACGATGGCGCAGCGCGGCAAAGGTCTTGGGCAAGCGAAATTGCCGCGCCTTCAGGGGCAGAACCTCTGCCGGAATGTTGGGCAAACGGGGCGGCTGAATCTCCCGCGCCGTCATCGCCACCTCTAGCGTGGTCTCCCCATCTTCATAAGTACCATCAGTCGCCGTCACAGCCGCCTCTGTCGCCAGGCGGCCACTCTTGCCTTCATCCAAAATAGCACACTCCATTTTCTAGGGTTGTCATTAGTTGGTTAGGGAGTTGATGCGTTGGTTTCGACAAGCTCAACCAACGCATCAACTCCCTAACCAACTCCCAAAAATAACAGTTCGTTAGGTTTCATTGACACCATCCGGCAAGACCGCGCGTAACAAATAGAGCGCCTCTACCACCTGGGCGCGCTCATCCGGGGCAAGCTGGGCCACCGTTGCGGCAAGGCTCGCGCGCGCGTTTTCGCGCACAGCCGCCAACACCGCGGCGCCCTGGTCGGTGATATGCAAAGCCACATAACGGCGATCCGTCGGCAGCGTCGTTCGTGACAGCAAATTACGCTCGACTAGATTGCTGACCTGGGTGGACATGGAGGGCAGCGTTAACCCGACATGATCCGCCACTGCCGAAAGGGGCGCACCGGGGTTGCCGTGTAAGAAGGTAAGGGTGCGCAACTGGAGAATGGTGAGGTCATGACCCCGTTGGCTGCGGACGTGGCGGCGAATCTCCTGCATCACTTCCGGTATAATTTCAAGCAGCGCATGGGCGCATTCCGCCGCCGTCGGAGCCATAGTTGTTGTCGTCCCGCCGATAATACTTTGAAAGCCTAACTATTCGCTTTGTGAAGTATACTGCGGTTGGCGTGCGGTGTCAAACGAGAAATAGAATGCGGATTGAGCGGATTGGGCAGATTATAGCGGATAAAAATCCGCTTTGATCCGCCCAATCCGCTCAATCCGCATTCTATTGGTTATGCTTTCAGGCGGGGCATCACTTCGTTGATGAAGAGTTGGAGACCAGCGGTGCTGGGGAAATCGACCAGGCGGATGACCAGATAGCTGACGCCGAGATCGACAAAGGCTTGCAGTTGTTCGGCGACTTGGGCCGGCGTTCCATAGATCGGGCCGTTTTGGTAGGGGGTGCTTGCGGCCAGTTGACGCGCTCTGGCTTCGGTCGGCGCGACGGCAATGCATTCGGCCGACCAGCTTTTGCCAATCGAATTAAAATCGCGCCCGATGGCTTCACAATGTTGGCGCAGGATACCCAACTTACGCTCATAATTCTCATAGGTGCCGCCGGGAATGTTCCACCAATCGGCGTACTTTGCCACCACGCGCAGGGTTAACTGTTCACCACCGCCGCCGATAAGCAGGGGCGGAATCGGGTCGGGTTTGGGCATGAGGTAGGAATCTGTGATCTGGTAATATTTACCGGTGAAGCTGGCCGGCGTCTCATGCCAGAGCTTGTTGACAATCTGGATCGCCTCTTCCAGTTGGGCAATGCGCACTGCCGGTTTGGGAAAGTCAATGTTGTTTGCCAGATACTCTTCTTCCATCCAGCCGGCGCCGATGCCAAAAATAAAGCGCCCGCCCGTGAGCCATTGCAAGTTCGCCACCATCTTCGCCATCAACGCCGGGTTGCGATAGGACTGGCAGAGGACGCTGCTGCCAAATTTCAAAGTAGGGTAGCGGGCGGCGAAATAGGCAATGGTCGTCATACACTCGACATAGGGCGTGTCGTTGCTCTGAAACTTGGCCCACGGCCAGAAGTGATCATCGACCCAGACCGAATCAAAGTTCGCCGTCTGGACGAGATCCATCGCCGTGGTGATCTGCTGCAAAAACTGGGTTGCGTCGCTGCCATCCACAGGGAAAGAGTGCATGTGCCAGCCGAATTGGAGGGTCATGGTGGGTTTTCCTTTGGTTGTTGTGGTGAGTAAATAAAAGGGTGATTAGGTGATTGGTTCATTCGGTGCTTGAGCCTGTCGAAAGCACCGAATGAACCAATCACCTAATCACCCACAGCCTTTTCCAAAATCGTCTCCAACGCTTCCACGCTAAAGATGTAGCGTTGGTGGCAGAAGTGGCAATCGACGACGGCCTGACCTTCGGCCATTAACTGCTCAATGTCTTCCCGCTCCAGTAGCCGGAGCGCTTGTTCGGCCCAGGCCCAACTACACGAGCAGTGGAACTGTAAGGGGCGGGTCTCCAGGGTTTCATAGGCAATGTCATCAAAGAGCGCCGCCAGGATGGACTCCGGCGTTTGCCCTTGTGTCAGGGCGTCCGCCAAATCAGGGGCTTCGGCGAGACGGTTCGCCAGCGTGCGCAGGGTGGTGGGTTCTGCGTCCGGCAGGAGTTGCAAGAGCAGACCACCGGCGGCTTCCAGTTCGTCGTTCTCGTTGAGCTTGATGTTGATCTGCACTAACGTCGGCGTCTGTTCGGATTGCATAAAGTAGTAGACCAGATCGCTGTCCAGGCGACCACTTTGCAGCGGGACGACGCTTTCATAAAGCTCTTGCAAGCCCAGATCTTTGACGACGGTTAACGTCCCTTGACGACCAAAGGCCACGCTAAAATCGCCCGGCCATTCCAAAACCGGCAAGGTGGCCTCCGGTTGGCTCACATAGCCGCGTATACGGCCGTAGCTGTCCGCCTCGGCCACCAACTTGCCCAACGGGCCGTTGCCTTCCACCTTGATCGCCACCCGCTGGCGGATCTTGAGCAGGGCGCCCAACAAGGCCGCTGCGGTCAACCCGTGACCAAGCGCAGCGGTGGCCGCCGTTGCATTGTCGTGCCGGTTACCGGCGTCTAACACCAAATCGGTGGTCACACAAGCCAATCCGCGTACACCGGCCTCTTTTGCCAGCACACGGACAATATAATCGCTCACAATGTACCCTTTCTCCGCAATACACAGGACATCCAATTTGCTTAATCATACCACAAATGGCGGTGGAACGGAATGTAAGGGTATGGTTATTGACCGTGGCCGCGGTTGTTCAGTTGGCCGCGCAGGGCGCCGCCGGGAAAGTCCGGCGTGTGAAGATTGATATAGTAGCTTTGTGGGTTTTGGATCAGATCCTTGAGGACGGTCTCATCAACGGCGGTGGTGCAACCGCTGATGATCGGGTCAAGCGTCGCCACAACGACCCCAACGGCGCCGGCCACCGCTTGCTGAATGTGCGCAATAAAAGGCTCATTGATGTTCCCATAGCTCACTTCCCAACAGAGCCGCCCCTGGCCGTGGTTGACCCAAAGCGCCGCCGCGCCAAAGCCATCCAGATCACCGGCATTGAGTTGGCCGTCGATGCTCACCTCGGTCGCACCGGAAAGGGTGGTGATTCGCGGCGCGCCCCCTTGTGCCAGCGCAGTGTAGACCACCCCCCCAAGCACCAGTAACGCCAGCACAAAGCCGACGCTGCGTACAAGTAATTGTCGTTGTTCCATCCATGGCTCCTTCGGGTCGCGATTGTGCTTATCATGAGGCGCCTTCTATTGTATATGAGTATAATTATCTGGAAAAATCAACAACAATGCGTGTAGAGGATAGAATTAGACGTAGTTGGGCTGTTTTTATTCGTGTAGTCAAACATAGTCTGAACCTTGTTTCGTACCCCTGCCAAAACAAAAAAAACCGGGGTTTTCTTTGGCATGTGCCTGTAAATTACAGGTGAAAACCCCGGTTTCTGGCCGACTAGTTACCAATCGGTTTTGTTGATCGTGGTTGGTGAAAGATTTTACCGGGAGTAGTATTCCGTCACCAGTGATAGTTCACAGATGATTGGCACCTCTTCGCGCTCTGGCAACCGCAGCAGGCGCGCCGAAAAGTTGTTCCTGTCCACGTCAATGTAGGCCGGCGGGTTGGCATTGCCAATGGCCTCGATGACGAGCGGCATCTGACGGCTTTTTGGCTTGATCGCAATCGTTTGCCCAATCTTGATCTCGTTGGCCGGCAGGTCAACCCGCTGGTTATCAACCAGGACATGGCCGTGGGTCACCAGTTGGCGGGCGGCGTAGATGGTGGGGGCAAAGCCAGCGCGATAGATAAAGGCGTCCAGCCGCGTCTCCAGAATTTGCAGGAGGACATTGCCCGTCACCCCTTGTTTACGGGTGGCGCGCGCCATGTAATTACGCAACTGCCGTTCATGGATATTGTATTGCGCACGCAGCCGCTGCTTCTCCATCAACTGGCGGCCAAATTCCGAGACTTTGCGCTGGAATTGCTTGCTCTGGCCATGCGCCCCCGGCGGATAGGATTTCTTCTCCATTACCCGTGCCGCCTTGGGCGTTAACGGAATCCCTAGCCGGCGCGACAGCTTTACTTTTGGGCCTGTGTTATTCAAAACAACCTCCTTTGGGTTGACCAAACATGGCTGACAAGCGATACCATATCAATGTCATTGCCTGCGCCATCCGGTTAATCGTATTGCTTTATCGGTTTTACGGTAAGTGACCTGCTGTCCACTGCCAATCGATCCCGATACAGAAATGGGGTATAGTTGGATATAGGACAGTTTTTTGGCCGTTTGACACTATTCCCTGCCCTCTTGTACACTATGCGAGGAAAGCGTGTTTCGCATCGATTGTAAGCCTTGAACCATTGATTAAATACTCATCCGTAACGGAACCGAAGGAGAACCCAGATGACTAGCATCACCCATCTTCCCACCACGTTGTCCCGCCGTGGCTTTTTGCGTCTTTCCGGTAGTGTAGCCGCCCTGGCAACGCTGGCTGCGTGCGCACCGGCTGTACCCGGCGGCAGCGCCGGCAGCGCGCCGGCCCAAGAAGCCGTGACGATCCGCTATGCCGGTCTGGAGGGCATGGGCGCACGGGTTGAGGAATTTATCGGACCTTGGATCAGCGACAAGGGCTATGCCTGGGAGCGCGGCTCCTTTGGACAGCAGGAATTGGAAGACAAGATCATGCAGTCGGTCGCTACCGATACCTATCTGGCTGATGTCTTTCAATTTCCTAGCAATGCCCGCGCAGATGTGATTGCGGCCAAGGCGTTGATGGAAGTGCCACAAGAGGTGCAAGACGCCATTGACTGGGACGACATTCTGCCCAGCATTGTCCGTACGCTGACTTGGGAAGGGGTCGCCTATGCCCTGCCCTATGACGGCGATATTCATTACTACGCCTTCCGCAAAGATCTCTTTGCTACCCCTGAAATCAATGAAAAGTTCAAGGCCGCCTATGGCTATGATCTAAATCCCGACAATGGCGCCGAGACCTGGCAACAGTGGCGGGAAATTGCTGAGTTCTTCACCGGTTGGGACTGGAACGGCAATGGCGAGGAAGATGACTTCGGCATTGCCTGTATGACCAAGCGCGGCGACACCGCCTGGTGGGGCTTCCATTCACGCGCCACCGCCTATGCCAAGCACCCCGATGACCACGGCTATTTCATCGACACCGAGACCGGTCAGGCGCGCATCAACAACCCGGCCTTTGTCCGCGCCCTGGAAGAGTGGGTGGAAGAGAACACCAAATGGGCGCCCCCCGGCGGCACCAACTTTACCTATGGCGATTCGATCAACGCCACGATCGGCGGGCGCGCTGTTTCCACCTATAGTTGGGATGCCGTGACCACCACCACCGACCCCGATATGTCGGTCATCAAGGGAATGCAGGGCTACAACATCCTGCCCGGTTCCAGAGAAGTCTACAATGCCAAATCAGGCGAGTGGGAAACCTTTGACGAGCCAAGCCATGCGCCCTTCCATGCCTTTGGCGGCTGGGTTATCGCCGTTTCGGCCAGTGTCAAGGATGACAATGCCAAGATCGGGCCGGTCTGGGATATGGTCACGGAGTTGACCAAGCCGGAGAGTGGTCTCTGGTTTGTCACTAACCCGACCGGCGCCAGCCCCTACCGCTTTAGCCAATTTGCCAATTTCGACGCCTTTGCCAATGGTCCCTTGAAGTTGGGCGAAGATGTTGCCAAGGATTATCTCGATACGGCCCAGGCCACTCTTGATCACCCCAACGCTGTGACTGACTTGGCCTTCCCCGGCTGGGTGCAATACCGTGACGCCTTGGAATTAGCCGTGGCCAAGGCGATGGGCAATGAGATGTCGCCCCAGGCCGCCCTGGATGAAGCTGCCGCCGCTTTTGACGAAATCAGCGAACGTATGGGTGGCATGAAGTCGCAGGCCGACATTTACTTGCGCACAATGGGGTTGTAGTCGCAATCGACAAGAAGATTTCACCGCAAAGGCGCGAAGAACGCAAAGAATCCTCTGTAAACTTTGCGCCTTTGCGGTGAAACGGTTGATTCTAGCTTGTCCAGGGGCACTGTTAAGCCTGCTGCTGGCCGGTCCGTGACCGGCGGGTGGGGCTCCAGCTTAATAGTGACCCCTGGATAGGTATCGACTTCGCTAGAGGATAAATAACAATGGCTACGACTCGTGTTCCGCTCACGCTGTCATCCAGGGGGGCGCGCCGTTCTCGTTTTGAAATTCGCGACGCCGTCTGGAAATGGATTCTCCTGTTGCCGGCGGTGATCATTGTGGTGGCGCTGCTGGCGATACCGGTGCTGTGGACGCTCTACGCGGCGTTCACCGATCTACACCTTTTTCGCGTGGGAGGCGAAACCAGCTTTGTCGGTTTCAAAAACTTTGAAAAGTTGATCAGCAACACCTCCTTCTGGCGCACAGCACGCAACACCGTGGTCTTTATGCTGGGCGTGGTGCCGACACAATTGGTCATCGGCATGGTGATCGCCCTATGTCTCAACAATATCACCTATGGGCGCAAATTCTTTCGCACCTGGTTTTTGATGCCGCTCATGGTCAGCCCGGTGGTGGTCGCCTTTGTTGTGGGCAAGATGCTCTTTCAAGAGGACATTGGCCCGATTAACGAGATGTTGCGTGCGATGGGCTTTAAGGGCATTCCCTGGTTCACCGACTCCTTCTGGGCGATGGTGGCGCTGATCATCATTGATGTCTGGCAGTGGAGTTCCTTTATGGTGTTGATGCTCATGGCCGGTCTGCAAGGGGTGCCGCCCGATCTCCATGAAGCGGCCAGCGTGGACGGTGCAACGGCCTGGCAAAGCTTCTGGCGCATTACCCTGCCGCTGCTGATGCCGATTATGATCACCGCCCTCTTGATCCGCATCATTGACGCTTTCAAAGTGGTGGATATCATCATGACGCTCACCGGCGGCGGCCCCGGCCAATCGACCGAATCGGTCACGCTGGCGATCTACCGCATCGGTGTCAAGGGGGGCGACCTGGCCTTTGGCAGCAGCCAAGCCTATTTTCTGCTGGTGATCATGTTGATCTTTGGCGGCGCTTTTATCTATATGACGCGCCGGGGTATGGAGCAAAAGTAGTCAGGAGTCCGCAGTCGCGTGGTCGCGTAGTCCGGTGTCGCGCTGGCGATCCGGGCTGCATTGTAGTCTACGGCTAATGAGTGAGAGAGGTCTGGCATGAGTATACGTACACAAAAACGGGTTACGGCCATCGTTTCCTATACGGTGTTGATTGTCTGGTCGTTGATCCTCTTCTTTCCCATGTATTGGGTCGTGATCACCTCCTTTAAGACCGGCAAGGATATGGCTGCCGGCGCGACCTATCTGCCTTGGGTCGATTTTCAACCCAGCCTCAACGCCTGGCGCTATCTGCTGGTAGAGCGGCTGAGTTGGTTTATGCAGCCCTTTATGAACAGCGTGATTGTGGCCTTTGTCTCGTCAACCATCGCCTTGGTGGTGGGGTCACTGGCCGGCTACGGGCTGGCGCGCTTTAACTATGGCAATCGTAACAATGCCATTGTGCTGGGCTTTATGTCGCAACGCATCTTCCCTGGCGCGCTCTTTATTCTGGCCTTCCTGGTGATGTTTCGTGAGTTGAAGTTGCTCGATACACGCACGGCGCTGATCATTGTTTATGCCAGCGGCGCGATCCCCTTTATTGTCTGGGTGATGCGTGATTTCTTTGCCGGCCTCCCGGTGGAGATTGAAGAGAGTGCGTTGATCGATGGCGCGTCGCGGCTGATTGTGATCTTTCGCATTGCCATGCCGCTGGCCGCGCCGGGGCTGGTGGCCGTCTTTGTGCTGGCGCTGATTGGTGCGTGGAACGAATATCTGGTGGCGGTGACGCTCACCTTCCGCGAATCGATCACGATCCCACTCTTTATGCAGATGCAGGTCAGCCAGACCGGCTACACCGAATGGTGGAACATGAGCGCCATTGCCTTGATCAGCGTAATCCCCATGATCGTGGCCGGCATGGCGCTGGAAAAGTATATCACCGGCGGTCTGACTTTTGGTGCGCTCAAAGGGTAGCCGCGCAGCTTGTTGAACAGACGCCGGTGTACCGTTAGCGCCCGATCGGATTATCGGTGTTGATCTCTTTCATCTGCCCGGTGACGCGATAGATGACCCGTTCGGCAATGTTGGTTGCCAGGTCGCCAAAGCGTTCCAACTCACGGGCGACGCGCAGCCGTTCGTAGCTGGCGGCGATCTCTTCGGCCAGATTGTCGTCGGCCATCTGGTTGATGAGCTTGGAGAAGACCTGGCTGTAGAGCTTGTCCACCTCGTCATCCTGGTTGGCGACCATTTGCGCCAGGGTGACGCTTTCGCTGCTGTAGGCTTGCATCGCCTGGCGCAACATATTGATCGCCAGGTCGCCCATCTGCTTAAATTCGGGCAGCGGTGCATGTTTTTGTTGTTGGCGCAGATGAGGGATGACCTTGGCAATGCCCTTGGCCTGATCGCCCATGCGCTCCAGATCGATGATCATGTTCATGACCGAAACGACGGCGCGCAGATCGCTGGCCGCCGGCTGTTGGGTCACAATCACCGTAAAGCACTTTTCTTCGGTTTCAAAGCGCAATTTGTTGACGGCTTCATCAGCGAGATGGACTTGCTGGGCGAGTTTGGCGTCCAACTGATCCAGAGCGCGCAGAGCCAGCAACATCTCCTCCTCGACCAATTTTCCCATGTGCAGGACATCGCTCTGCAACCCCTTTAATTGTTGGACAAATCGTTCCCGTGTCATCTCTTTCCTTTCTGCCTGGTGATAGTAAATTTTGATACGTGATATGTGTTGCGTGTTGTGTGAATTGTCACTGTTTAACAATCACGGCTGAAGCTCTGCTTAAAATCATAAAGTATACACAAAGGAAGAAAAATATAGAAATAGAAAAGTGTGTTTGTCTTTGAACGGTTCACGCAACACGCATCGCGTTCGCCTAACCACGCCGTCCTGTAATGTAGGCTTCGGTTAACTCTTCTTTGGGCGCGGTAAATAGTTTACGGGTGCTGTTAAATTCTACGAGCTTACCCAACCAGAAGAAACCGGTGAAGTCCGAGGCGCGCGCGGCTTGTTGCATGTTGTGGGTGACAATGACAATCGTGTAGGTGGTGGCCAGTTCACGCATCAAGTCTTCGACGCTTAGGGTAGCGACGGGGTCGAGCGCCGAACATGGCTCATCCATCAAGATCACTTCCGGTTTGACGGCAATGGTGCGCGCAATGCACAGGCGCTGCTGCTGACCGGGATTTAGGTCAAGCGCCGGGTCGTGTAGCCGCCCTTTGACCTCATCCCAGAGCGCCGCGCCTTGCAAACTCTCCTGAACCATGTGGTCAAGTTCCTGCTTTTTCGTCGTCATGCCCAGGACACGCGGACCAAAGGCGACGTTGTCGTAAATGCTCTGGGGGAAAGGGTTGGGCCGCTGAAAGACCATACCAATCCGCCGGCGCAACTCGACCACATCCACATCGGGATCATAGATATTTTTGCCATCAAGCAGCGCCTGACCCGTGGCGCGTGTTTTGGCGATGGTGTCATTCATGCGATTGAGCGACCGCAAAAAGGTCGATTTGCCGCAGCCCGACGGCCCAATCAATGCCGTAATTTTATTCTTGGGAATGCCCAAATTTAACTCAATCAGCGCCTGGAAGTTACCATAATAAAAACTAAACCCCTTGACTTCCATCTTATTCTTCATGCCAACCCCATTTCTGCATCATTAATTGTTTTTCATTGACAATTAATTGTTTCTAACCAAAGCGCCCGGTGATATAGTCTTCCGTCCGTTTGTTCTGCGGCTGGACAAAGATCTTGTCGGCTGACCCCATTTCGACCAATTCGCCATCGAGCAGAAACGCCGCCCGATCGGCGACACGGGCCGCCTGTTGCACGCTATGGGGCACCATGATAATCGTATAGCGCTGCTTCAATTCGTATAGTGATTCTTCGACCGTAGCCGTAGAGAGCGGGTCAAGACCAGAGGTAGGGTTGTCAAGCAAGATCACATCCGGTTCCAGCGCCAGACTGCGCGCCAGACAAAGCCGCTGTTTTTGGCCGCCGGAAAGGGCAAAGGCCGAATTGTGTAGCCGGTCTTGCACCTCGTCCCAGAGCGCCGCTTGTTGTAATGAGCGCACCACCCGGTCATCGAGTTCGCTTTGATTGCGGATGCCGGCCATTTTCAACCCGTAGGTCAGATTGTCATAGATCGAGCCGGGGAGGGGGGTCGGAATGGCAAAGACCATGCTAATTCGCCGCCGTAAATGAGACACATTGACACTGCGGGCAAAAATATCGGCGCCGCCAAAGAGCACCTGCCCCTGGCGCCGCGCCCCTTCATCCAGGTCGGAGAGACGATTGAGCAGGCGTAACAGGGTCGATTTCCCACTGCGCGCCGGCCCAAAGAGGACAAACAACTCGTTGCGGTTAATGATCAACGAAATATTGCTCAACGCCTCGGTGCCATCGCGATAGGTATAATAGACATTTTGCAGAGAAAGAATCGGCTGCATGAAAGATCCTTTGTAAGACATTGGATTGGGCAATTAGGTGCTTCGGTGATTGAGCTTGTCGAAATCACCGAAGCACCTAATTGCTACCACTCCCGATTGCGACGCATATTGGTGCGCACGAGCGTTGCCACCAGGGTCAGCGCCAGGACGATGAGCATTAGGACCAGGGCCGTACCATATTGAATGGAAAGCGGCATCCCTGGAATCTGCGTCGAGATGACATAGAGATGGTAGGGGAGCGCCATACTCTGGTCGAAGATCGAGGTGGGCAATTCAGGCACGTAGAAGGCCGCGACGGTAAAGAGAATGGGCGCAGTCTCGCCGGCGGCGCGACCTAGACCGAGAATGACGCCGGTGATGATGCCGGGCAGGGCATGGGGCAAAACCTGATGGCGGATGGTCTGCCAGCGGGTGGCGCCCAGACTCAGGCTAACGGTGCGAAACTGGCGCGGGACGCTGTTGATCGCCTCTTCCGCCGTGCTGATCACCACAGGTAGTGTCAAAATGCCCAGCGTCAGCGAACCGGCGAGAATCGAAGTGCCAAAGCCCAGGAAGAGGACAAAGGCGCCCAGGCCAAACAATCCATAGACAATCGACGGGATGCCGGCCAGGTTGACAATCGCCAGCCGCACCCAGCGGGTCAAGCGGTTCTCGCGCGCATATTCCGCCAGGTAGATCGCCGCCGCAATCGCCAGCGGGAAGGCGGCAATGGCGGTGCCAAAGGTCAGGAAGACGGTTCCCAACAGCGCCGGCATAATGCCCCCTTCGCGCATCCCGTTGCGGGGCATTGCCGTCAAAAACTCCCACGAAAGCGTACCAATCCCCTGATAGATGACAAAGCCGATCACCAACACAATCGGCAAAATCACCACCAGGGCGACCAGAGAGATGAAGATAATTACGAGACGATTGGTTTGTTGTCGTGTCACAAGAAAAGTCCTTTTTTGGTGAATGGGTGCTTCGGTGATTCGGTGATTTCGACAAGCTCAATCACCGAATCACCGAAGCACCCAATCACCCAGTTTACAATTGACCACTCCGCCGCCGCACCGCCGGCATCCCCACCAGCCGATTTGCCAAGCTGTTGATGGCAAAGGTGATGAGGAAGAGCACAATGCCAATGCCAAAGAGGACATTGTAGTGTAGACTGCCGCGGGAAACTTCGCCCATTTCGGCGGCGATGGTGGCGGTCATGGTGCGCACCGGTTGGAAGAAGAGGTCGGCGCCTAGCGCCGGGATGTTGGCAGCGTTGCCGGTGACCATGAGGACGGCCATCGTTTCTCCAATGGCGCGACCGATGCCCAACATGACGGCAATGACCAGCCCGGAGCGCGCTGCCGGCAAGACGACCCGCCAGATGGTCTGCCACTTGGTGGCGCCAATGGCCAGCGCGCCGTCGCGATACTCTTTGGGGACGGCGTAGAGCGCATCTTCGGCAATGCTGATGATGGTGGGCAGCGACATGTAGGCCAGAATCAGTGAGCCGGTAAAAGCGGTGAGACCGGTCGGCGCGCCCAGATCTTGCACCAGCGGCGCCAGCGCCACCCAGCCCAAAAAGCCCAGCACAATCGAGGGGATCCCGGCCAGCATCTCAATGAGCGGCTTGAGGATCTCCCGTTGCCAGACCGGCGCAATTTCGCCCAGGTAGATGGCCGTCGTCACCCCCAGCGGCACGGCGATGATCACGGCGCCGATTGTAACCAGAAAAGAGCCGACCAACAAGGGCGCCATGCCAAAGAGATTCTCAATCGGATACCAGCGGCTGCTAAAGAGTTGGCGCAGTGGGATGTCCAGGAAGGCCGGCAGCCCTTCGCGTAACAGAAAGAAAAAGATTAAGCCGATAATCACAATGGTTGACATCCCGGCCAGACGAATTAAGTTTTCAATTAACCATTCCCCCCAGCGCGCCTCATCGCGCGCCTCGTCGGCAGCGGCGTTGAGTTGGGAACGGCTTTCCGTAGCAGTTGCCATGCGTGCTTACTCCTTGTTGGGCAGTGGGACAAAGCCTAATTCGGCGACAATGGCCTGACCTTCGGGGCCAAGAATCCAGTCGAGATAATGGCGAATGGCGCCGGTTGGTTCGCCGGCGGTATACATTAACAGACCGCGGGCAATCGGATAGCTGCCGTCGGCGCCGCTGGCCACCGAAGGCAACACATAGGGCGAATCGGCATCGACGGCAACCGCGATCAACTTTTCGTGTGCGGTGTCAACATAGCCAAAACCGTCATAGCCGATGGCATTCGGGTTACGGCGCAGTTCGCTGGTAATGCCGACCGATGAGGGCATGAGCAGTGTCTGGGGCGCAAAAATATCTTTGTTTTCTTTGTCTCCCTTGCGCACGACTTCTTCCAGGAAATAGACATGGGTGCCCGAATTGGTCTCGCGGGAGAGCAGGATAATCGGCGCGTCGTTGCCGCCAACTTCTTGCCAGTTGGTAATGCGTCCCGTGTAGATGTCGGCGAGCTGATCGATGGTCAATTGGCTGACCGGGTTGGCGGGGTTGACAATGATCGCCAGCGCATCAATGGCAACGGTAAATTCGACCGGCGTGATGCCATTGGCTTTGGCCGCGTCGATCTCATCCTCCTTCATGTGACGGGAGGCGTTGGCAATATCCACCGTATTGTTGATCAGGGCGGCAATGCCGGTGCCGGTGCCGCCGCCGGTCACGGCAATCGAGACATCGGGCTGGATCGTGCGGTAGCGTTCCGCCCAGGCCAGCGCTAGGTTGACCAGCGTGTCGGAGCCTTTGTTTTGGATGGTGCGCCCGCTGGCGCCGGCGGTGCTGGCGGCGGCCGTGCGGACGACGGCCGAGCCACAGGCGGTTGTCAGCGCCAGAAGCAAACCAAGCGCCGCCAGTAGCGCCGGGCGGAACGCGCTGCGCTGCTGGCTACGCTTTATGCTGCACCCATTGTGGGATAGGGTCATCTTGTCGATCTCCTTCAACTCATCGCCCACCCAGGCGATGATTCATCAATTGGCGCGCAACTTGCCCCGTACCTTCATCACGACAGGCGGAATGTACGCGGTTGCGCTGTACCAGTGTATACTATTTGATGTAGATTAACAACGTATTTATGCTGACAGATGTTAACAAAATGTTAACGAATGGGTGGTAAGTGGGTTGGGAGTGATAGCGTTCCGTTGTTAACAGAGGTGGTTTGTTAACAATTATCGCGAAATACTAGTCTACTGCGTGGCGCTTTGTTAATAATTCGCTTTTAACAAAATGTTAACAAACTGCGGCAGCCCTGCCCTGAAACCAACAGGGATTCCGCAGATTTCAAAGATTTATACTGCAAATTAATCTGTATAATCTGCGGCAGCCCTGTTGGTTTCAGGGCGGTGGCGCATAATGGTGCATGGCTACTTCCCAGAAGCGGCGGGAACGATTGGGTCGAACCAGACGGTAGTCGCCTCTTCCCGGAAGGGTTGTCGGCGCCCTTATGCGAGCCGCCTTTTTAGGTCGCAACTAGTGCCTGTTACCATGCATAAGCAACAGGTGCTAGCTATTTGATTCCATTGGAATCGCCCAATTTGCGCGTAGAATTTGCTTGTAGTATAATAGATACGTATAAATCTTAATTATACCAATTTATTCATTATAAAAAATTAAGGGCAAAAATGGCAAAAATGGCAAAAAATACAGAGATAACACAAGCATCAACCGCTAATCAATCGACGCCTGAGACGGCGGTAAAGGCGCCAACCGAACTGCAGATTGCCGGGCAGGCAGCCAATTACCATGCGGCACAGCGCCGCTTTGATGACTATCTGAGTCGAAAAGCCGATAACACGGTGGTGGCACAGCGTTCTGATTTGCTTCATTTCTCAGCCTATTTGCGCGATGTTGGTGTGCAGAAGACGCCAACCGAAGATCAATTGCAGACCGATCCACTCGCCTGGCGTGGCGTTACGTGGGGGCTGGTAGATGGTTTTGTCAAATGGCAGTTAGCCCAGGGACATGCGATCACTTCGATCAATCGTCGATTAAGTACAATCAAAGTCTATGCGAAATTAGCTTCACAAGCCGGTATGATTGAGCCACAAGAATTGGCACTGATTAAAACAGTAACGGGCTATGCAAAAAATGAAGCGCGTCGCATTGATGCGCGTCGCCCAGTTACGCGCGTTGGGGACAAAAAGAGTACACCCACAAGAATCACTCACGACCAAGCGCGCCAGCTCAAGGCGAACCCTGACACTCCCCAGGGCCGACGGGACACATTGCTCATGTGCTTGCTGCTCGATCACGGTTTACGTGTAGGTGAAGTTATACTGCTACGCGCAGAAAATTTTGATGGAGAAGCCGGCCTTTTTTACTTTGAGCGTCCTAAAGTAGATGGCGCGCAAGTTCACAAATTTTCTAATGACACACGACATGCCCTGCAAAGCTACATCGGCGCTGGCGATGCACCGCAAACCGGCCCCCTCCTGCGCGGTTCACGTAAAAATGGCGCGTTAACCCATGCCGGTATTTCAGATCGAGCCATTCAGGCCCGCGTGCGCTTTTTAGGCGAACAAATCAGTCTCTTTGACCTCTCACCGCACGATTGTCGCCACTATTGGGCAACCTACTGGGCGAAGAAAGTAGATGTGATCCAACTCCAGGAAGCTGGTGGCTGGTCAAGTTTGGAAATGCCAAGACGCTATATCGAACGCGCAAAAATTGCTAATATCGGGATGACAGAAGGGTAAACAAAAGGATGAATGCGTTTGCCCTACCCTGACTGCAAATTTGTGTTTGCCCAAAGTAAAATACTCTGTTACAATCCTCCCACCCCGCCTCATCCGCTTTTCCCGAATCTGTGCTTATTGTTGATATTCGGCTGTTCGTGTGCGTGTTCACGGTAAACAAAAAACTGTATAGGGGCAACCCATCCTGTCGCTCGTCGTCGTTTGGTTCATGATGCGTGTGTCGGCTCGCTTTTGTTCAGTCTCTACCTTTAGGAGGAACAACGATGTCATCTCGCAGGTCAGAACAGGCTCTTTCGCGTCGCGGATTCTTACAGTTGGCGGTTGGTGTGACGGCAAGCAGTGCGTTGGCGGCTTGTATTCCGGCGGGGACCGGGCAACCCGCAACGGGGGGCGCCGGCCCGGCGGCGGAAAACGTCGCCTTGCGCTACACCACGGTCGGTTGGGGCGGTTTTCTCTCGGAGCCGTGGATGCAGGTGGTGCAACAGTTCAACGATTCCCAGTCAAGAGTGCAGGTGGCTTATGAAGATATTGCCGAAGGCTACGAGAAGGTGATGGCGCAGGCTGCCGGCGCCGTCGGGGCGGACACTTACTGCTTTGAAACCAAGCAGCTTTACAGCTTTGCCTCGCGTAACTTCTTTGCCCCTCTCGACGACTTTGTCGCCAAATCATCCCTTGTCAAAGAGGATGCCTACTTCGCCGACGACTGGAAAGAGATGTTTTGGAACGGCAAGATGTATCTGGCCCCCTTCGACAACTCGCCGGCCATGCTCTGGTATAATGTTGACCTCTTCGACGAAGCCGGCGTCGCCCATCCGCCCACCACGTTTGACGATCCCAACTGGACGTGGGAAACCTTCCTGGACACAGCCCAAAAACTGAGCAAAGGTGAAGGCGCCGAGCGTCTCTTCGGCTGGGTCGGTGAGCGCGGCTGGACCTACCAACTTAACTGGATCTGGAGCAATGGCGGCTGGCTGCTCAACGAAAGCAAGACCGAGTGTGTCATCGACATGCCGGAGACGATTGAGGCGCTCCAGTGGTCGGCTGATCTCATTTTGCAACACAAAGTCTGGCCGATGGCCGACCAAGTCATCCAGGGCGGCAACAGCGCCATGTTCTTTGGCCGCCGCGGCGCCATTGCCCAGAAAGGCACCTGGTGGGCCATCGACCTCAAAGCCCAAGAAGGACTGAATTGGAATGTGGCGCCCCAACCAATGGGCAAGGCCGGCACCTTTGTCCGCAACCCGCTCGACGCCTGGGGCATCTGGAGCGGCACCAAGCACCCGCAAGAGTCCTGGGAATTCCTCGAATTTATCAGCCAGCCCGACCCGTTGGCGGTTCTTGTCCAGGCCGGCCTCTCGGTCAGCCGCAAGGAAGTGCTGCTCTCCGATGTCTTCCTCAAACAGAAGCCGGAACAGGTCAACTGGCAACTCTTTATCGACGCCCTCGACGGCCATGTCAAACCCCATCCCGACACTGCCATCTACCCCGAAATGAACGATCTGCTCAGGCCCGCCTGGGACGCGGTCATGGACGGCACCAGCACCGCCGAACAGATGGCCCAACAGGTCAAGGATCCGATCAATCAACTGTTGAAGGATTGTATTGCGAAGGGGAATTGTGTCGGCGCGTAGGTGACAAAAGGTGACAGGGTGACAAGGTGACAGGGTGACAAGGTGATCAGTGTTGGTAATAACGTGGTGGACTTGATCTGTTAAGACAACCCACTTATTCTCTAGCCGCTCCCTCACCTTGTCACCTTGTCACCTTGTCAGGATCAAGGAAGTGTCCCATGCAACAAACACAGCGCCGAAAGCGCCGGCGGGGGCCGCTCTGGCGTGAGGCGGTGGATGGGTGGCTCTTTATCTTGCCGTGGTTGCTTGGCTTTCTCTGCTTTACAGCGGGGCCGATGGTGGCGTCAGCGGTGTTGAGCTTTTGGGAGTGGGAGATTCTCACGCCGCCGAACTGGGTGGGGCTGGCCAACTTCCGGCAGATGGCGGGCGATCCGCTCTTCCGGCTGGCGCTCTATAACACGGCATACTATACGTTCCTGGGCGTGCCTTTGTACCTGATCGGGGCGCTGGGCAGTGCGCTGCTCTTGAATTTGCCCTTGCGCGGCATTGCCATCTACCGGACGCTCTTCTTCCTGCCCTCATTGACGCCGGCGGTCGCTAATGCTTTGCTCTGGGTCTGGATCTTTAGCCCCGATTTTGGGCTGGCGAATTACCTGCTGGGGATGATCGGGGCGCCGCCGCAGAAGTGGCTCTTTGATGTCAACCTGGCGAAACCGGCGTTGATTCTCATGGGCCTGTGGGGTATCGGCAGCCAAATGATCGTCTTTCTCGGCGGTTTACAGGGCATCCCCCAAACACTATACGAAGCAGCGAGCATTGATGGCGCCAACGAGTGGCGCCGCTTCTGGAATATCACGTTGCCGATGCTCAGTCCAACCATTTTCTTTAATTTGGTGATTGGGATCATCGGGTCATTTCAGGTCTTTACCACCGCCTATATCGCTACTCAGGGCGGGCCGCAAAATGCGACACTCTTTTATGTGCTTTACCTCTGGCGCAATGGCTTTGATTACTTCAAGATGGGCTATGCGTCGGCGCTGGCCTGGGTGCTGTTGCTGATTATCCTGCTCCTGACGCTGATCCAGTTCCGGCTGGCCCGGCGGCTGGTCTATTATGAATTTGAGGAGACCGGCTAAAATGGCGCAAACCACCAGACCGCAATCCCTGGCGCTGCCCCAATCGACAATTACCCCACGCCCGCAGGCTGCACTGCTCCGGCGCCGGCTGCGGGCGTTGCTGGGACACGCCCTGTTAATCGCCGGTTCCGTCGCCATGAGCATCCCCATGCTCTGGATGCTCTCCACGTCGTTGAAAAAGAGCGGTCAGGAGTGGGTCTTCCCGCCGGTCTGGCTACCGGAGCCGATCTGGTGGCGCAACTACCTGGAGGCGATGGATGCGTTGCCGGTGCCGTTTTACGTCTACGTCATCAACACCTTTATCATCACCGCCGGCGCAACCTGTGGCACGCTGGTCACTTCGTCGCTGGCGGCCTTTGCCTTTGCCCGGCTGCGTTTCCCAGGACGGAATAGCCTTTTTCTGTTGGTGATCGCCACCATGATGTTGCCCAGTGCGGTGACGCTCATCCCACGCTTTCTCATCTTCCGCTACCTGGGCTGGCTCGACAGCTTCCTGCCGCTGATCATCCCCTACTGGTTTGGCGGCACCGCCTTTAGCATCTTTCTGTTGCGCCAATTTTTTATGAACATCCCCCGCGAGTTGGACGAAGCTGCCCGCATGGATGGCGCGTCCAGTATGCAAATCTTCTGGTCGGTGGTCCTGCCGCTCTCCGGGCCGGCACTGGCGACCGTGACCATCTTCCAGGTCTGGGGTCACTGGAATGAGTTTCTAGACCCGCTGATCTACATCAACAGCATGGAGCATTACACCATCGCCCTGGCGCTGCGCACCTTCCAAAACATCCGCAGCCAGCGCGTCAACTATCTGATGGCGACCGCGCTGCTCCAGGTCGCGCCGGTGCTCATCCTCTTCTTCAGCGCCCAGAAATATTTTATTCGGGGGATTCAGCTTTCGGGGCTGAGTGGACGGTAGCGGGAAGAGAAGAAGACAAGAAGACAAGAAAGACGGATTACATCCGAGCAAGGAGGAACATGAAGATTGCGGCGATTACGGATGAAGTTTCCAGGGATTTGGCGTATGCCCTGCGGGTGGCCGCGCAGGAGGGAATTCAGGCGATTGACTTGCGCGGGGTTTGGGGTGGGAATGTGGTAGACCTCACCCAGGAAGAGGCGGTGGCGGCCCAGCGATTAATTGCGGCCGGCGGGTTTACCGTGGTTGCGATCAGCACACCCATCGGCAAGACCAAGATCACCGACGACTTTGGTCGTGAAGTGGCGCGCTTTGAACGCGCGCTGGAGCTGGCGCAACGCTTTGGCGCCCAGTATATTCGGGTCTTCTCGTTTTATGCCAATGAAGAAGAAGCGGTGCGGTATCGGGGGGAAGCCCTGTCCCGACTCCAAAGGCTATGCGAACTAGCCGCACCGTTTGGCATTACCCTGGCCCATGAAAACGAAGAGGGCGGTTTCTGCGCCTGGCGACCGGCGGAATGTCTGGCTTTTCACCAGGCGCTGCCCCCAAACTTTCGCGCGCTCTTTGAGCCGTGCAGCTTCACGGTGATGAACTACGATCCATATACCGAAGCCTTGCCGCTGCTCCGTCCCTATCTGGCCTATGTTCATGTGCGCGACACGCCGCGCGGCACGACCCACTACGGCGTTGTTGGGGAAGGCGATGTACGTTGGCCTGAGCTACTGGCGGACTTACAGCACCATAACTTCCAGGGCTATTTAACCCTGGAGCCACATCTAGGCTGGCAGGATTATACAAAACTAACCGATCAAGTACGCACCCAAAATTTCCACCGCGCGGCGGAGGCGTTGCGTACTGCCCTGGCAAACTTATAACCCACTACACTACAACGGATTCAGAAAGAAGCGGATGCCTGCTATTCTGTGGAAAATCCGCTTCTTTCCGAATCCGTTGTAGTGTAGTGTAGTGGGGTTTAGTATGAAAGGAATCCGATATGGCAAAGAAATTTGGGATTGGCATTATTGGCTGTGGCGAAATCTCCGCGGCCCACTATCGCGCCTACAAGGAAATTGCCGACGAATGTGAAATCGTCGCCCTCTCTGATGCTATGGAAGCGGCGGCCAAACGACGGGCGCAGGAGTTCGGCGTCGAGACTGTGTACACCAATTATCACGATCTGCTGGCCGATAGGCGGGTCGATGCCGTGGCGATCTGCACGCCCCATTACCTACACGCGCCCATGACCATCGCCGCCGCCAACGCCGGTAAGCATATTCTGGTCGAGAAGCCCATGTGTATGAATATCGGCGAGGTGCAGGAGATGGTCTACGCTGCCAAGAAGAATGGCGTCAAGCTGACCATGTCCTCCGAGCAAGTCAACCCGCGCCACCGCTGGATCAAGGAGCATGTGCTGCCGGCCATTGGCGACATCTCCTTCACCTTTCTGGTCGATTTTTATTATCGCAACCTGGCCTACTATGAGAAAGCCCGTTGGCGTGGCACCTGGGGACGAGAAGGGGGCGGCATCTTTGTCAACCAGGCCATCTACACATGGGATACCTGGCAGTGGTTTATGGGCGGCGTTGATACCGCCTATGGCTACTGGGCCAACCTGCTTCACCCTAACATTGAAGTGGAAGACATCGGCTATGGGTTGGTGCGCTTCCGCAATGGCGTGCATGGCAAATTCTTTGCCACCAGCATGTGTGAAGAGCCGGCAGAGACGGTCTGGATGCGCATCAGCGGCAGCAAGGGCGAGATTTTTGCTGTCCTGCCCTGGCTCTATACCATCGATTTCGCCCTTCACGACAAGACCGAGGAAGAAGAGCTACGTGATGAGATGGAAAATCATCTCGCTGGCCTGCGCGGGCCGGGGCTGCAAAACTGGAATGACACCCACGACCGTCGCGTCCTCTTGCAGATGCACGACATTATCCAGGCTGTGCGCGAAGACCGTGATGTCACAATTGATCCCGCAAGCTGCGGCGAAAGCATGAAGATTCTCAACGGCATCCACTGGGGCGGCTGGAATCACACGGAAGCCTTCAAGAAGTGGGCCTACAATAACTTTGAACTACCTAAACCAGGCAAAGCCGGCCCCCTGCCGACGGTCGATGATGCCAAAGCGCAAAACTGGCGCGGCGGCAAACTGGTCGAGACATTGGTCAACTATGTCAAAGACCCGGAACCAACCCTGGCCGTACCGTTCCTATAGTTGTTAGCAAATGGTGATTCGTGCTACGTGCTGCGTTGCCTGAGCTTGTCGAAGGCAACGCAGCACGTAGCACGTAGCACGAATCACAAACGGGAGAGTCTGATGCGTTTATTGAATAAAGTGACGATTGTCACCGGCGGCAACTCCGGCATTGGACGCGCCATTGCCGAATTGGCGGTGGCGGAGGGCGCTCTGGTTGTCATCACCGGGCGGAATGTGGGGCGGGGCGAGGAAACGGTGCAAGCGCTGCATCAAGCCGGTGGTCGGGCGATCTTTGTCCAGGCGGAGTTGAGTAAGGAAACGCAGGCGCGCATGGTCATCGAACGAACCATTGCCGAATATGGTGCGCTTCATGTGGTGGTCAACAATGCCGGCGCCGGGGCGCAAAAGTCAGGCGTCCTGCCAAGCGATGGGCCGGGGGTGCGCTGGCAGAAGCTGGTGGGCGCCAACTTCACCTCCACCTATCTGGTTTCTGCCTATGCCCTGCCGGAGTTGCGCAAGGCCGGCGGTGGCGCCATTGTCAACATCTCCTCGACGGCGGCGGTGCATGGCAACTATGGCATCTATGGCGGCGCCAAAGCTGGCGTGGAAGGCTTGACCCGCAGCCTGGCGGTCGAATATGCCCCCTACAACATTCGGGTAAATTGTGTCAGCCCCGGCTGGGTCAAGACCAGCGTCACCTTCCCCGATGGGGAGCCGACGCCGGCGCAGCGCGCCCGCCGGGAAGCCTGGGAAAAAGAAGCCTCCCTGCTGGGGCGCATGGGCCGGCCTGATGAAATTGCGCAAGCAACCCTCTTTCTGGCCTCAGAGCAGGCGTCCTTTATCACCGGGGCAACCCTGATTGTCGATGGCGGCCTGACCATTATCGACCCCACGGCGCAATCCTGGTTAGCGACAATGGGGCCGGATAAATTTTCTTCACAGCCACACACGGAATGATTTACAGAGGAATTGGGCTTTTTTGTTTTGTATGGGCGGGGAATCAAGGTTGGACTATTTATGACTACACGAAGTAATATTACAAAGGCCCGACTACGTCAGGGCAAAACTGTCATTGGCGCCTGGCTGGAAGAGATGCGCAGCCCGGCCACCGCACAGTTGCTCGCGGCGGCGGGCTTGGATTTCTTAATTGTCGATATGGAGCATGGCGCCTATAACATGGAGACAATGGCCGACATTGTGCGCATGGCGCGGTTGGTGGCGATCACACCGATTGTGCGGGTGCCGGATCTGAGTTGGGAACGGGTGGGGCGCATCCTTGATGCCGGCGCCCAGGGGTTGATGTTGCCCCGTGTCGACACGGTGCAACAGGCGCGCGATTTTGTTGCGTATCTCAAGTATCCGCCGGCCGGTCGCCGGGGCATGGCTTCCGGCTTGGGCAATACCGATTTTCAGTGGGTGACGACCCCCGATTATATCAACTTCGCCAACCAGGAGACACTGGTCATTATCCAGATTGAAAGCAAAGAAGCCGTTGCGAATCTGGATGCGTTGGTGACGGTGCCGGGGGTGGATGTCTGTTTTATCGGCCCGGAGGATCTCTCCATTTCGCTGGGGCTGGCCGGGCAGCAAGGGCATCCCCAAGTGGCGTCAACCATTGGCCAGATTATTGCCACCACCAGTCAGGCGGCGCGCTGGCCGGGCATCCACACCAGCGACCCCGCCGCCATTGGAAGCTGGCATGAACAGGGGGTGCGCTTTATCGCCTACGCCTCGGACATCGAGTTTCTCTACAACGGCGCGCGTCAGGGCGTCCAAGCGCTTCAGGAGAAACAACCATGAACAGCGCCAACACGGTTGAACCAAAAGTGCTTCCGGCGTCGGCGCTACGGCGCTTCTGTACAGCAGCCTTTGAACAGGTTGGAGTGCCGCCGGCGGATGCCGCGCTTGTCACCGACACCTTAGTCGAAGCGGATCTGCGCGGCGTCCATTCGCACGGCGTTTGGTGGGTCACGACCTATACCAAACGGTTGCGCCACGGCGGCGTGAAGCCACGACCCAACTTGCGCATTGCGCGGGAAACGGGGGCAATGGTCTTGCTCGACGCCGATGGCGGGCTGGGGCAGGTGGCGAGTGTAGCGGCCATGCGCCATGCCATCGCCAAAGCCAAAAGTAGCGGCGTTGGCGTGGCGGCGGTGCGCAACTCCAACCACTTTGGCGCTGCCGCTTACTACGCGCAAATGGCGGCCCAGGAGCAGCAGATCGGTTTTGCCACCACCGATGCCGAACCGACGATGGCGCCGTGGGGTGGCGCACAACAATTGGTCGTCGGCAACAACCCGTTGGCCTACGCCATTCCGGTCGATGATGAGTTCACGATGGTGCTGGATATGGCACAGAGTGTGGTGGCTTGGGGCAAAATCTTTCTCGCCGCTCAACGGGGCGAAACCATCCCACCGACGTGGGCGCTCAATGCCGCCGGTGAATCGACCACTGACCCACAAGAAGCAATGGCCGGTGTTCTCCTGCCGGTGGGTGGCTACAAGGGCTATGGCCTGGCGTTGGTGATGCAAATTCTGAGCAGCGTCCTCAGCGGCGCCACCTTTGGCCCCACCATGCCGCCGATGGCCGATCCGGCGCTGGTGCAAGGCCACGGTCATTTCTTTCTGGCGCTGGACATTGACCACTTTCTTCCCCAGGCCGACTTTCGCCGGAGCATGGCGCAAGTGGTGGCCGAACAGCGCGCCACCCCATTGGCCAAAGGAGTTGACCGCATCTATCTCCCCGGCGAAATCGAACATGACAAGCGCCGACACCGCTTGCAAAACGGGATTCCGCTGGATGGATATGTGGTCAAGGCGCTGGTCGAGTTGGGTGCCGAACTTGGCGTAGATGCAAGTGGGCTGGGATGACTGGTTGGTTGGTTGGTTGGTTTCGCGCCCACAGGGCACCCGCTCAACCAACCAACCAACTAACTTAAAGCTCCCCCCTGCCGCGCCCAGAGACCGGCGCCTAGCAACCCGGTATCCGCCGCCAGTTGGGCTGCTAGAATCGGAATACGTCTATACGAAAGCATGGCATGTTCTTGATAGCTGGCCCGTACCTGGCGCAGATAGCGTTCCCCCAACAGACCCACACTGCCGCCGATGACCAGCGCTTCCGGCCCCAGTACATGCGCCATCGTCGCCAGCCCACGGCCCAACCACAGCGCTGCTTCATCGACGGCGGGGATGGCTTGACCGGCGTTATAGTCTGCCGCCAGCGCTTGGATGGTCGGGTAGCCGCTCTGGGCCACAATGATGCGCGTCGCCGTGTACGATTCCAGGCAACCGGTCAGGCCACAAGTGCAAGGCCGCCCATTGACCGGCTCGACACAGAAATGGCCCACCTCGCCGGCCTTGCCCTCCCAACCGCTATAGAGCCGACCATTGATCACAATCCCCGCGCCTACGCCGGTGCCGACGGCCACCACCAGCAGATGCCGGTAGCCTTGCCCCGCGCCCAGCTTGGCTTCGGCCAGGGCAAAACAGTTGGCGTCATTCTCGACAAAGGCCGGCAAGCCAAAGTGCGCCGCCAGCCGTGCGCCCAGTGGCAGACCCGTCCAGCCGGGGATGTTGTCGGTGGCGTGAACGACCTGGCCGGTGCTTGGCTCAATCTGGCCGCCGCTGGCGACGCCGATGGCGGCTATGGGCCGGGTTGCGTATTCTTGTTGATAGGCTGCCAGCACTTGCGCACCCAATGTCGTCAAACGGTGAAAAACTGCTTGCGCTCCTTCTTGGGCCAGGGTCGGCAATTCGTGCCGGTAGTGGATCGTATTGTCGGCCAGCATCACGCCGGCGGCGAGTTTGGTCCCGCCAATATCCATGACACAGACTGGAGCCGTCATTGCACACGCACCTTTGCTTTGTGTTGTACCTTCCGTTATGATATGGTGATTGTAACATTAGCCATCCGGGCGTTCCAAACGTACCATCACTTCACTGCAGTCGGTGACGCTGCTACTTTCGAGGAGACCCAGCGATGAATACCATTACTTATCGACCCTTCTCCGCAACTGACGGTGACGCTGTGTTTGCCATCGCCCAAGCGGCGTGGCGCTTCACCTATGCCACCATCTTTGACCCGGCGTTTATCGACCAGTACACCCGCACCAACTATGCACCGGAACGCCTCAATGCCCTAGCGCCGCTGGTTGCCGCCCAGGAAATCTTCTTTGATGTGGCCGCAGATGGCGACCAGGTGATCGGCTTCTGCAACATTGGCGTAACGCCCCAGGGAGCGCAACTCTTTCGGATCTACCTGCACCCCTCAACGATTGGCCAGGGGATTGGCGCTGCCCTGCTCCAGCGCGGCGAGCAGTTTGTGCGTGCGCGTGGTCTTACGACCTACTCCTGTTTTGTCCACAGCCGCAACGAACTGGGCAAACGCTTCTATGCGCGGCAAGGCTTTCAGCATCGCGCTGAGTTGGACCAGGAAGAGGAATGGTATATGGAGAAGCAGCTTGCGTAGAAGCGCCAAAGGGAGAGTTACCGGTGATCGCCATCGAAACCGAACACCTTCAGCTTAGAAACTTCACAGCCAACGACTGGCAGGGTCTACAAGAAGTCATTGTCCACTACCAGGCTTCGGCCAGCGCCCAATATGAAGCGCCGTGGCCCACCGCTGCGGAAGAGATCCAGGGTATCACCACCTGGTTTGCCGGTGGCGATGACTACTTGTGCGTCACGCTGAAGGCAACCGGCGCAATCATCGGATTGCTGGCCATTGAGCGCCGGCAAGACGCAGCCGGGCAGATGCATAACCTTGGCTATATCTTTCACCCGGCGTACCAAGGGCAAGGCTATGCCCTGGAAGGCTGTCGGGCCATCATGGGCTATCTCTTTGACCAGTTGGCGGCAACGGCAATCCACACAGGCACCCACCCGGCCAATGAACCCTCCGTCCGCTTGCTCACAACGCTAGGGTTAAAACGGGTCAACGAAGGCGAGTTCGTCCTTTCACGCGCTGAGTGGCAAGCGCTGGTCTTCGCCGGAGCGCCCCAACAGGGAAACCAACGAGACCCAATCGGGCCGCTGATGGCGTTGCTCCGAGATAGCAGCCAGGATGTCTACGGGGCGCATGTTCCTGGCCGCGGTGAATTCGCCCCACGGCGGCAGGCCGTTGCCGAGTTGGTCAAGTTGGGCAGCCTTGCCGTCGAACCGCTCTGCCAGGCCCTTCAAGATGAAAATGGGTACACCCGCCGCTTTGCCGCTGAGGCGTTGCGCCAGATTGGCGATCCCCGCGCTGTGCTGCCCCTGGTCAAAGCGCTGCAAACGAGTGAGGTTTATGTCCAGCGCTATGTGGCCGATGCCCTGGCGGTGGTGGGCGATGAACGGGCCGTTGAACCGCTCTATCAAGCGTTGCAAAATCCTGATCTGGCGCGTGAGGCGCTGCTGGCCTTACAGGCTGTCGTCGAACGGACGGCGGCTACCATCCCCACCGCAGTGCTGTGCCTAGTGGCAAGTCTGCCGGACAACGGCCATTATATCGAAGAGGTCCCTGATACCGACGGCGGCTACCTCAGTTGGGAGCGGGTCGAACGCTGGTTGGATTATCGAGCGGTAAAAGTGTTGGCCGAACAGGAGTTGGAACGGCGCAGCACGGCGGCAGCGGCATAAACACACTGGAAACTTTTAATTGACAGCGAACCTGACAACTGCTATAGTAACCACCAGCCATTGCCAATCGACCGCACCATCGACTGACCCGACTCTGGACTTTGGACTGGCGACTGCGGACGGCTGATTGTTGTAAATCCTATTCCGTGTTTACCGTTTATTGCTTATGACTGCTACGACGACAAGCGTTTTCCCTATCGACCCGGATCACCCTGACCTGAGCGTGATTGCGATTGCCGCCGATCTATTATTGGCCGGTGGCTTAGTGGCTTTTCCGACAGAAACTGTCTATGGGTTAGGCGCAAATGGGTTTAGTGAAGAAGCGGTCGCCCGCATTTTTGTGGCGAAACAGCGGCCGTTATCCGATCCGATCATCCTGCATATCTCTTCGATTGACCAACTACAAGACGTTGCGGCGGATATTCCCGCGTTGGCCTATCAATTGGCGGAACAATTTTGGCCTGGTCCGTTAACCCTGGTACTCAAGCGCGGCCCCAAGATTCCCGCCAATGTTTCGGCTGGCTTACCCACGGTGGCCGTGCGCATGCCCAGCCATAAAATTGCGCTGGCGTTGCTTGATCGGGCGCGTGTCCCGATAGCCGCGCCGAGCGCCAATCTTTTTTCACGACCAAGCGCCACCACGGGCCAGCATGTCTTGGAAGATTTAGGTGGGCGGATTGATGCCATCTTGGATGGCGGTTTTTCGCCAATCGGCTTAGAATCGACGGTTGTGGATCTGACCCAATCCCCCCCCATTCTCCTGCGGCCAGGTGGCGTGCCGTTTGAGCAATTACAGCAACAGATCCCGTCGCTGCAAGTCAAGCAAAATTATGTTGCGCTTGAAACGGAGGAGACGCCGCTCGCCTCCCCAGGTCTGCTGTTGAAGCACTATTCACCGAAAGCCAAACTTTTTCTTGTCGACGGACAAGCCGCGCACCTGCACGAGAAGATTCGCCAACTGACCTTGCAATTGGTGGCCCACCGGTACAAAGTCGGCATTATGACTACACAAGAGGAACGCCCGGTTTTTGTCGATTTGCCGGCCACCGTTGTCGCCCTGGGCGCAAGTGACAACTTAGCCGAAGTAGGGCGGAATCTCTTTGCCACCATGCGCGCCCTTGACGAACAAAACGTTGACATTATTCTCACGAAAGTCATTCAAGCCGAAGGCATCGGGCGCGCCATCGTCGATCGACTGCTGCGGGCGTCGGAACGCCGTATTGTGAATCTGGATGAAGCGACCGCTTTCGGGAATATTGTAGCGCTACTCAAGTGACCTCAGCATCACGGTATCCGTTGTAAAACCTTTCGCACCATCAGCAAACAGAAGCAAACGCAAGGAGGTTCTTGTTATGGACCCAGTGACCCATGCGAGCCGTCAAACCGTTGCCACCTTTTGGGCAACGATGCAGGCTAATGACTTTCGCGCCGCTGGCGATCTGCTGGCCGATGACTATGTGTTGGAGTGGCCCCAATCGGGCGAACGGGTTTGCGGACGCGCCAATTTTATCGCAATCAATGAACACTATCCCGCCGCTGACCGCTGGCATTTCACCGTTCACCACTTGCTGGCCGAGGGCCAGGAGGTAGTTTCCGACGTCAGCGTCACCGATGGGGTGATGACGGGGCGCACGCTTACCTTTTCCACTGTCCACGCCGGCAGGATTGTGCGTCAAGTTGAATATTGGCCCGATCCATTTACGCCAGCCCCGTGGCGAGCGCAATGGGTGGAGCGAATGCAATGAACAACAGCCGCTCCACTTAGGCAACAGCAAAATCAGTGAAGGCGCGGACGCGTGGGTGGCGGAAACCAAGCACCAACGACTGTGGTGGAATGCCGGCCGCAACCAGTTCGTCGGCGATGACGCGATCCGTGCCGTCATGTTGCAGCCAAACTTTGTCACTGATTAGATCAATGTGGATGATGGTGTGATGCACGCGCTTATTACCCCGCCAGCCGATGGCAAACACTTCATAGTGGCCGCGTTCCTCATCCATCACCACTTCGGTGATGACATCGGGATCGATTGGTTGCTCGTCGGCGTAGGTTTGGATTATTTTTTTGATTATGACGCGGAAGTGTGTTGTTATTGTGTCCATTGTAAAACCTCTTGTAATTCAAACAAGATTCTACCACAACCCACCAGCGTACCGAAAATATTGATGGAGAGCCACCTATGCCGCAACCAGTCTATGCCCTGAACCTCTTTGACGTTACGAACAAAGAAGAGTACCTGGCCTACTCGCGCCGCTCGGCCCATGAGGTTGCGGCCCACGGCGGGCGCGTCGTGGCCATTGGCAAGTTCAGGGAGGTCGCCACCGGTAGCATCGAGCCGCGCCAGGTGATGATCCTGGTCGAGTGGGCCTCCATCGCAGCCTTCGAGAGCTACCGCAACGACCCCGCCCTCCACGACTTGCACCCACACCGGGTCAATGGGACCAGCAATTATGTCTGGCACTTGTTTGACAAACTGGAGGATCTCAGGCCAATCTTGAAAGAGGGGTAGCAAGGCTAACAAATTCTATTTGACAATAGAATTACAAGCTGGTAATCTTTGCAAAACTACTATTGAATATTTTTGTATGACAGGTGATCAACGTGATAGTGAATTCAACTTGGCTAGTCGACTTATTTGTTCATGGCCCTATCGCTATACAACGTCGCATAAACCTCAATGCGCCAAAAGGATTTCAGCTCGAAAACCCATTTTACAGTGACATCGAAATGGATAAGAGCCAATTCGGTGTACGAGCCACAATCACGGCCTTTGCCTCGTCAAGTTACCTAGCCCAAAAAGCTGCCTTACTTTTCTTTGGTCAAATGTTGGATGTACTAGCTTATCGCACTGATAGCCCTTTATTATTAAGTCTTACCGAGCGAACAGGTCGACTACCAGATAACCCTGTTGCCCGAAGAATTATTAATGAAGATACTTGGAGATCATGCTTTCGAGAAGCTCGATTGCTGGCTTTATCAGAACCTTCATTTATGCGAGCGCTGGGTTGGTATCGAAAAGGATTGATAACTGAAGATCCTTTAGACAAGTTTCTGGCTTATTGGAACTCGATAGAGATTGTGGCTTCGAAATATCACCCATCTATACCACAAGGCCGATCTACAGGCTCAAAAAGTACAATATGGGAGTCATTCAAGTTAATTTGGGGGGAATGCGAAGACTGGCCCATTATACCAGGAAATACACAATGGATTGATGTTAATTATGATCTACGCGTAAGTGTTGCTCACGGAACTAAAACGGTTGACATCAATCAAGTGGAAATCGTTCTTGGGAAGCTTGAGACTATTGGTAAAGTAGCCCATGCTTTCCTGACAAAATGGAGAGGTGAGCAGCTTAATCCCAAGTTGCCACCAGAGCTAATAAATAAGTTCGGATATGAGTAAACTTAATGATCGAAACCAAGCTGAATTACTGCAAAAAATCAACCAAGGACTACCAGCCGAAACACAGCAACAATTTGATCTGCTCACCGCCAAACGACGGGCAGAAACCTTGACTGATGAAGAATATGAAGAACTCCTGGAACTGGTTGACGAAATCGAACTAAGGGACGCCAAACGCGTGGAATATTTAGCCGAGTTAGCGCAGTTGCGCAATGTCTCCCTACGGGCGCTCATGCAACAGCTAAATATTCACCCACCTGTTTATGCCTAAATTTTAAGGATGAGGAAGCAAGCGCTTCTTCTTCCCAGACTGAAACCTGCAGGAGGGAACTTTGTTGAACTGTTGCTGGTTTGGTTGGTTGCTCACGCAACAAAAAATCAATAAATGAATAGACCGTCTGTTTTTGTATCGGATCGAGTAAGCCGATTTTATGAACAATCTGCTCCTCTAACATTGCTGTTTGCATCGTTTCTTCCCTCTCGACAGGCTATCGTGTGCTGGTACGAAGTATACCACAGAAACAGAAGAAAGAAACAATATGAGTTGGTTATATCGTGTCTTTCATGATCGCGAAGGGTATTGTGTACGCGTCGTGTTGTATGAACGGGATGGCGCACTGATTGGTTATCATAAAGAGCCATCCGTACCCAGTGGCCGGACAGCGGAAGAGCTTGCCCAGGATCTTGAATGGTTCAAACAAGCCTTTGAATTGCCGATCTTGACAATTGAAGAAGTCGAGGCCGAAATCGCGCAACAGCCGCCAAAACCCAAGCCAATACCCGGCAAACGGAAGACCTTGGAAGAACTAGAGGTGGAACTCGCCTTGTCAGCCCAAAGGGAAGATGAGCCACTGCTGGCAAGAGAAGCCGTTTAATAGCCTCACCCAATGATGTTGATGTGATTTTGGTGATGAAGGATTCCTTTGTCCCGCGCGAGTGTCCCCGTGAATGTGCCGGATTGTTCGATCATGCGATTGCACAAGCCCGTTATGGCGCAAGTATTTTCTGGGTGCGTCCCAGCGCTATGCTCTTAGAGCCACTAGATGAGTTTATCGCAGCGTGGCAAGTGAAGCGCGATGGTTCGCTTCGTGGTATTCTTGAGGTGGTCGAGGAAGAAGAGGAAACTCATGATTCAGAATGAGGAAGAATTACGTGTAACAAAAGCGCGCATTGAACGCTTTCAAAAATGGCTGCTAGAGATGCGCCAGCGGGTTGAACCAGAAGAATTTTTGTTGATGTCAAGCGGCTATCGGCTGGAGATCGAGCGGATGCAAGCTGAAGTGCTAGAATATCTCTTGTACCCGGCCATTATGGCATCGATGCAAAAAACAGCAAGCACTAGCCCATCGCCTGTGTAAACTTATCTTTTCATTCTATGTCCCATGCCGCGTAAAAACGGCGCAAATAAGGGGCCAACGCAAGCGCCGCCGCCCCGCTTTCAGCCAACTCATCTGCGGTAAAGCGCGCCAGTTCCGCCCGAATCGCGGCCACACACTCCCCCTCAGCCACCCGTGTCGACCGGCCATCCCGCACCACCCACTGCCCATGCACCATGACATGGCGCACATGTTCCCGCTTAACCCGGCGCAACAAGAGATCCAGCGACGGCGCGGCCGGCGATGCCCACACCCCTTGCACCGCCGCCCAGTCGAGCAACGCCAGATCTGCTTTGTCAAAGCGCCATGCGATGGTATAATGGAACCGCAACATAGACGAGTATAGATAAATTCTATAGGTATCGTGAGTTATGGCAACCATTCAATTGCAATCACAAATTTCACTGGATGCGCTGGTTGGCGGCGTTGAGCAACTGAGTACCGCTGACTTAGAGTGGCTGACCAATCAGGTCTTGGCCGTCCGCGCCAAGCGTCGCGCCCCCAGTTTACCCCATAAAGAAGTAGAGTTGCTACAAAAAATCAACCAAGGGTTACCAGCCGAAACGCAGCAGCGGTTTGATCTGCTCACCGCCAAACGGCGGGCAGAAACCTTGACCGATGAAGAACATGAAGAATTGCTGGAACTGGTTGACGAAATCGAACTAAGGGACGCCAAACGCGTGGAGTATTTAGCTGAGTTAGCCCAGCTACGCAATGTCTCCCTACGAACGCTAATGCAACAACTGGACATTCGCCCACCTGCTTTTTCCGCAATTGTGCTCTGATGGTATGCTGAATGGCTAGAAAGGAGAGCATCTCATGCTGCAAACAGTTGAAGCGATTATCGACCAAAACGGAAAATTACATGTGCTGGAGCCGGTGCAGTGGCCAAAGCATCGTCGGGTTTTGATTACGATTCTCAATGAAGAACCAGCCGATGAGCTAGACAACCTTGCCCTCATGAGTGAAGTAGCATTAGCTAGGGAGTGGGACAATCCTGAGGAGGATGAGGCGTGGTCACACTTAGCCCAGCTTCCATCGTTGTAATGCCCTTTCCTTTTTCGGATTTGTCAGGCACCAAGCTACGTCCGGCGGTGGTAATGATTGATGCCGGACGAAAAGATTGGCTCTTATGCCCCATCACCAGCAAGTCTTACAGTGATCCAGATGCGATTCGACTCACCAATGCCGATCTCAAACAAGGCGCGTTGAGTACGATCAGTTATGCTCGTCCTATCAAGTTATTCACGGCGAATGAGAGTGTGATGGTGAAGCGGATTGCCGTGTTGAAGGATGAGGCATTCAAGGCTATTTTGACGGCAACAATTGAAGCATTGCGCAAAAACTTACTATTTGACCAAGCGCCGCGACCTGCTCAACAGTGGCACCCATTTGGTTGAGATTGATCTGTTGCGTTGGGGACAACGTGTCATCAACC
This sequence comes from Caldilinea sp. CFX5, assembly GCA_021405325.1. Next base: position 49,025 of record QWII01000012.1, read on the forward strand.
AGTTGCCGGCCCAACCCTATCATATCCTCGTCACGCGGGCCGACGAGCAACCCGAAGGGCGAGTCTGGTCCTTTGGGTTGAATGATGTGATCCCAACCACGCCACTCCCTTTGATCGAAGTGGATGAGTATGTACCCTTGCCCCTCCAAAGCGCTTACACCACCATCTATCACGCACGCAATTTTCGCCATCGCCTTGACTACAGCATTGATCCGGAGCCACCACTCACCTCTGTTTACTGAAAGCAGATGTAACTATCCTCTACCTCCTTCTTGTATCCGTGTAGAAGACATTTTCCATTTATTCCGCTACAGTACACCCAAAGGCAAGCGTATGAAAAGGAAGGGTGTCCATGAAGAGATCAAGCTCTGTACTCAAGACAGCGCTTCTTGCGGCTGGATTAACCTGGCTAGGGCTGGAAGCAGCGCGCCGACTACGGGAAGATGACCTCCGAGGCGAGGTCGCCTTGATCACTGGCGGATCGCGTGGGTTAGGCTTTTTGCTGGCGCGAGAACTGGGCCACAACGGCTGTCGGGTAGCGATCTGCGCCCGCGACCGGCGCGAGTTGGAAGCCGCCCGCGCCGACCTGGCGGCCCAAGGCATCGACATTTTCCCCGTCGTCTGCGATGTCGCCAACCAGGGGGATGTAGAGCAGATGATCAGCCAGGTGACGCGCCACTATGGTCACATCGACCTGCTGGTCAACAACGCCGGCATCATCCTCGTCGGCCCGGTGGAGAATATGACCGCCGCCGATTTTCACCGGGTGATGGACATTAACTTCTGGGGCGCCTTCTACCCAACCTTTGCGGTCTTGCCACAGATGTTGGCGCGGCAACGGGGACGAATTGTCAATATCACCTCTATCGGCGGCGAGATCAGCGTACCCCATCTGCTGCCCTACAGCGCCGCCAAATTTGCCGCCACCGGCTTTTCCCAGGGCTTGAGCGCCGAACTGCGCAACAAAGGCATCCAGGTCACCACCGTCGCCCCCAGCACCATGCGCACCGGCTCCCATCTCCAGGCCGAGTTCACCGGTCAACAGGGCAAAGAATTTAGCTGGTTTAGCCTCAGCGCCACATTGCCCGGTGTCGCCGTCAGCGCCGAAAGCGCGGCCCGCCAGATTGTCCAGGCCATCAAGCAGCGGGCGACGATCCTTAATATCGGCCTGCCGGCCAAGATTGGCGCACGGATGAATGGGCTTTTCCCTGGGCTGGTGACCGATCTGCTGGCGCTGGTGATTGCCAATGTCATGCCGACGCCCACCCCGCAACGGGTGGAACCGCTGCGGGGTATGGCAGTCAAAGAGCAACTGCCGCCGGAGCAGCGGGCGCGCCTGGAACAAGCGACCACGCTCGGTCAACAGGCGGCGCAGCAATATAACCAATACACCGGCGAGAATCTGGATGCGTCGGTCGGTGAATGGGCGTAAACGCCAGCATAAGCCCTAAAGCAGAACGAATCAAGCGAATAATCAAACGCATCGCCTGGCGCACCAACCCTGACTCACAAGTACAACAGGTTGGTATGGTTGCCTTCAAAGAGATGGGTAACGGGCGCGGCACGATGGTCGATGTTGACATTCGTTATACGCCACCGGGCGGTATCATCGGCGAGACCTTTGGCCGCCTGCTCAACGGTGTCACGACCCAACAGGCGCAGAACGACATCAGCCGCTTCAAGAGCTTGATGGAAACCGGCGAGCTCCCCACTACAGAAGGGCAGCCGCCGGGCCGCAGTTAAGGACTGACAGGGTAAGCTTGTCCGCAGTGAAGATTAAGAGATTGAGAGATTAAGTAGCTGAATCTCTCAATCTCTTAATCTTCACTATTATTCAGCCGACGGCGGCCCCAGCGGCAGTGAACCGATGTAGGTGTAAATCGCCGTTAACTCCTCATCGCTAAACGCTTTGGCATAATCAGGCCAGGGCATCAGTTCGCCATTGAGGGTGCGGCCATAGGGGTCCACCCCACTGCGTATGGTTGAAATGAATTGACCGGCGTCCCACTGGCCGATCATCGCCGGCAGGTGGGGGCCGATGGGAGTGAATGGATCGTCGCCACCCCGCAAGCCTTCGCCATGACATGCGTCACATCCACTCAGTCTAGTCAGATAAGCGCCGTACTCTGCCGTGGGGCCAACCGGTGGCGCCGCTACGGGGGCTGTGATCGGCGGCTGCCGGCTGATGGGAAAGATCCCCACCCCAACGACAGCCGCACCTAACAAATTGAGTTCCGTTGGCGGCGTCTGTCGGGTTACAACCGGTTGACTACGCAGATAGGCGACCAAGGCCGTCACATCGTCGTCACTCATGACATGGTATTGATGCGACGGCATGAGTAGCAACGTCCGTCCACTTTGATGAATGCCTTCCCGAATCGCGCGCCCAATCTCGCCATCTGTCCATGTTTGCAAGGGACCGCCCGGCGTGAGGTTAGTTGGATAGAGGGCGCCCAACCCACCTTCGGTAATATCAGCGCTGGCGCCATCGAGCGGCAAAGCACCGCTGCTGGAATGACATTGCACACAAAGATAGGCCAACCGTTCCCCCCGCGTCACTTGGGCCGGCGTATGGGCAAGTTGGATATCCGGGGCGGGCGGAGCCGTTGGTCGATGCAAACGGTAGAGGCCAACCAGCGGTAGCGCTACCGCCAGCAAGCCAAGCAGTGTCAACAGGCCGGCTACGGTCACGCCCGACCACTTCAGGAGCGGGTGCTGCGCCCGCCAGGCGCGCCCGGTCAACCAGCCGAACACAAGGACAAGCAGGGCAACGCCGATGAGGCTCAGGGTGAGATTCATGGCTACTCTTCCCCCGCTTTCGGTTTCGGCCCCAGGAGCCGCCAGAACAGATCGGCCAGCACCCAGGCGGCCAAGCCGCCCAGACCGCGGGCAATGGGGCGCACCCTGGTATTGTGGAAAGCCCTAAAGCGCCACTCGTCCTGTTCTTGCACCGCAATCAGCGTTTGGCTGGAAAGCCGTTCCGGTTTTGGTGTGCTGCGCCCAGGGTCAACAATGCTGCCGACGGCGTGGGCCAGGATCACATTGGGCGCCAACTTGCGCAGGCTGACCAGATCACCGGTCAGATAGGAGCCTTTGAGAAAGCGTTCAAAGAGCGGTTTATGGCTGGCAACAATCGCCGCCCGTCCCTTAGCATTGACCCCATCAAAGGCAATATAGTCGGCGTCTTCCGTAAAGAGCGCGCCATAGGCATCAGCATCACCGGCCGCCCAGGCAGCCATCAGTTGTTGAAAGAGATGGCGAACGGCGCTTTCATCTTCGGTGTGGTTAGTTGCGGGTTGATTAGACTCAATCACAAATCCAGTATAGCTACTCATGCTTTGTCTCCTTCGGTAGAATTCGTTGTCATCAAGTGCATCACTAGGTTTCTTGACCTTTCCTGTGATATACTCCATTTATGTTTCGTCCTTCTAAATATCTTAAAAACTAAGACAAGTTGGATTATAAGCAGGTTTCCCTTAGTCGCAAAATATCTTAGTCTATAAGTTAATTACGAACTAAGAAGAAAAAGGTTGCAAGATGATGACAGAAGATAAGCACTCTCGCCCCAATCGCGCCCAGGTAGTCGCTCGGTTTATGCAAGAAATTAGCCGGATGAGCACCTGGACTGTCATGTTTCACCAGGCCGCGTCTCAACGTATGGGGCTAAATCCCACGGATGGTAAGTGTCTGAGTGTTCTACGGGAGACCGGCCCGATCACCGCCGGCGAGATGGCCGAGATCATCGGGGTGACGACGGGCGCCGTCACCGGCATTCTTGATCGTTTGGAGAAGCATGGCTATGTGCGCCGCGCCGCCGATCCCCACGACCGGCGGCGGGTGGTGATTGAACCAGTGGAACAGGCAACCAATACGCCCGAAATTCAGACGATCTTTGGGCCACTGGCCGAGGCAACCATCAACGAGTTTGTCAATCGGTACAGCACGGAGGAATTAGCCGTTGTCCTGGATTTCGTCCAACGGGGTGCGAATCTCATGAAGGAGCAGACGGCGCGATTACGTCAGGAGAAGTGAGGAGAAAACTGATGACCGACCAATCTATCATCTGGCGCAGGCTTGACCGGCCCGGCCACGAAGCGGTGCGCTTGTATGCGGAGCGAAACATCTGGCGTTTGCTTGGTACAGCCATTTTTGCCGATGAACAGCCCGCGTGTCTGCATTATGCCATTGCTTGTCGGGCAAACTGGCAGACCAGGAGCGTGAGCATTAGCGGCTGGGTGGGCGAAACAACGGTTCATGTCGCCATCGCCGTTGACACCCAGCAGCGCTGGTGGCTCAATGGCGTCGAACAGCCGCAAGTTGCCGGTTGCCTCGACATCGACTTGAGTTTCAGCCCAGTCACCAATCTTTTGCCCATTCGCCGTCTGGCATTAGCAAACGGACAAAGCGCGCCTGTCACAGCAGCATGGTTGCGCTTTCCCGGCTTTACCCTGGAACCGCTTGACCAACGCTATCGCCGCTTATCAGACAGCGCCTATGCGTATGAAAGTGCGGGCGGTACTTTTCGCACTGCGCTGCAGGTGAATGACAACAGTTTCGTCACCCATTACCCCAACCTCTGGCAAGTAGAGATCCCATAAAATGAACTCATCACACCGGATCCTGGCTATCGTGCGGCGTTAGCAGCGGCCCTTTCGACCTTTATGCAAGTGGTAGAGGAATGATCATGTCCATCATTAGTCTTTCTCCCCGCCAGCCCAAAGACTAATGAACGTTACGAAAATAAATCGGTAACTGTAGGTCATCGCCGCCGGCGTGACAAGTTCCAAGGATTACCGAAACAAGTAGCTAACCTTCATTAGTCTTTACTACCGATCATGACTTGTTTTAGAGGCGCCTCCCGCCAGCAAAGCCACTATATTCGTCCAAGAACCACTCGGCTTGTTTCGTCATAAAGATGCCGATTTCATCTCCCTTAAAGGCGAATGAAATGCGCAACCCGCCCAGGTAACTATCGGTGATGGAAACCTCCAAATTGAGGGTTTGCTCGTCAACCCAGGCCGCCGAGGCCAGACAATCGTATTCAATGCCCGGCACTACGCCAATCTGTTCACCGAAGTAGTTGCGTTGCGGGAACTTGCCGGCAACCATACGCCCGATCCCGAAGTGCAGCATATTGTCGCCCTGATCATTGGTGTACGCCCACACGCCCTCGTCCCCGTTAAAGGAAAGGCGCATCCGCGTGATCCCCATCGGGTTCTCTTCCAATCCGTACCAGCCGCCATTAACAGTTGCGGCGACCGGCGCGTCAGAATTCCCAGGGAGCGGCAAGACGGCGAGCCGCTCGATCTTGGCGGTGAGCGCGGCTTGGGCGGTCGGATCCGCGGGCAGCGGCGTAGCGGACAGGTGGGGGAAAAGCTCTTCCCACATCACCGTCGGAATGGCGCTGCCCGCCGGTGCGCCTTGGGTATCGGCAATGCACGCAAAGAGGAAATCCTGTTCAGGAAAACAGATGGCGAACTGACTGCCCATCCCGCGGAAGGAGAAGCCGTTCTCCTTTTCGCACCAAATCTGATAGCCATAGCCATCGTTGCCGCCGAGGCTGTTGTCGATCTGGCGGGCCGTGGCGGCGCGCACATAGTCCGTCGGGAGAACTCTTTCTTCACCCCACAGGCCGCCGTTCATACAGGCAAGGGCAACCTTCGCCATATCGCGCAGCGTACAGATCACCCCCGATCCACCCCACGAACCACCTTCGGGTCTACGGACACACCAGGCATCGGCCGAGAAACCAATGCGGTCGAGAAAACGGGGGCGCATGTAATCCAGAAACGGTTTGCCCGCAAGCTGCTCAACAATGGCGTTGAGCACAACGGTGGCCGCCGTGTCATACGCGAAAATCGTTCCGGGCGGATGGGAGGGGACCTTGTTAAAGAAAGTCCACACCCAGTCGGGGTCGGTGCGGGTATAGGAGGTGGTCGAATGGGGGGTCGCCATGATCAAGAGGTCACGAACGGTGGCCGCTGCCAGCCACGGATGCAGGGTTGCCGGCACTTTGTCGGGGAAGTAATTGGCAACTCGATCTTCAAGGGTAAGTCGGCCTTCGTCAATCATCAGCCCGACGGCCAAGGCGACAAAGCTTTTACTGATTGAATACATCCGGTGTTTTCGTTCCGCCGACCACGGCGACCAGTAGCCTTCCGCCGCAATCTGGTTGCGCCGCACCAGCAGGAAGCCGTGCATACAGATGCGCTCGGCGTCGATCCGCTGCAAAAAATTCAGAATCGCTCGTGAAGGGATGCCCACACTTTCCGGCGAAAGGGCCGGGGTAAACAGCGTTTCATTGCCCATAGCTTGCTCCTCAAATTTTGTGTTGTCAGTAGTCCGCAGTCGCGTGGTCGCGTAGTCGCGTGGTCGCGTAGTCCAGCGTCAGTCGCTGCCTCGGCGGTATTACGGTCTGCTGATTATGGCTGCATAGGGAACCTTAGGTTGTAATGCTCGCTAACTTTTCGAAATAATCGGGAAAGGTTTTGGCGGTACATTTGGGATCGTTGATCGTCACCGCGTTGGGAGCCAACGCCAGCAACGAGAAGCACATCGCCATGCGGTGGTCGTTATAGGTGTCAATGGCGGCATGGGTGATGGTGGCCGGCGGGGTGATGGCGATAAAATCGTTGCCTTCCTCGACGGTCGCGCCCACTTTGCGTAGTTCGGTTGCCATTGCGTGCAGCCGGTCGGTCTCTTTGACCCGCCAGTTGTAGATATTGCGGATAACCGTTGGCCCTTTGGCAAAGAGCGCCGTCGTCGCAATGGTCATGGCGGCGTCGGGGATGTGGTTCATGTCCATGTCGATGCCGTGGAGATCGCCCTGCGTCACCGTGATATAATCATCGCCCCACACCACCTGTGCGCCCATTGCCGTCAGCACATCGGCAAAGCGAATGTCGCCCTGGATGCTCTGCTTGCCAATGCCCGTCACTGTCACCGGCCCGCCTTTGATTGCGCCGGCCGCCAGGAAGTAGGAGGCCGACGAAGCGTCCCCCTCCACCAGGAACTTGCCCGGCGACTGATAGCGCTGCCGCCCCTGAATGTGAAATTGTTGATAGTTTTGATTTTCGACGGTGACGCCAAACTGCGCCATTGTATGCAACGTGATGTCGATATAGGGCTTGGAGACCAGATCGCCCAGCACAGTAACCGTCGTATCGGCTTGGGCCAATGGGCAGGCCATCAAAATCGCCGTCAAAAACTGACTGGAAATCGAGCCATCGACAGTGATGTTGCCCCCTTTGATGCCGTTGGCGTGAATCTTCAGCGGCGGATAGCCGTCGTTTTTCAAATAGCTGATGTCACAGCCGGCCTGGCGCAACGAGGTGACCAGCGCACCAATCGGCCGCTCTTCCATGCGTGGCTCACCAGTCAGGATATAGTTGCCACTGCCTAAACAGAGCGCGGCGCAGAGGGGGCGCATGGCTGTGCCGGCATTGCCCAGGTGGAGTTCGGTGCTGCCCTTGATATGAATGGGGCCGCCATTGCCGACCACGATGCAGCGTGTTCCAGTTTCTTTTTGGCTATACGAAATATCCAACTTTGTTAAAGCGTTGAGCATGTGGTGAATATCATCGCTGTGGAGCAGGTTGTAGATTTCCGTTGTTCCTTCCGCCAGGGCGGCCAGTAACAACGCCCGGTTGGATAAACTTTTGGAACCGGGCAAGTTGATCGTCCCCGCCACTTTGGCGATGGGCTGCATTGTCAATGAATCCATAAATTCCTCGTTCGTCTGTCGCTGTGGGCACGTATTTTTCTGAAATGGCCTGATCTGCATTTATCATACATGCAGGTGAATGAAAAATCCAAAGCAAAGGAACGAGGTAGGCCAAATCGCTGTATGTCATCTGACTTTGTGCAAAAGAACATTTATCAGCAGCGCATCAACGCCGTGATCAGCTATGTCCGCGAAAATCTGGACAGCGATCTTTCGCTGGAAACGCTGGCGCAGGTCGCCAACTTCTCGCCGTTTCATTTTCATCGCATCTTCAAGGCGATGACGGAAGAGACGGTCAATGAGTTGGTGGTGCGCTTGCGGTTGGAACGGGCGGCGGCATTGTTACGGGCAACCCCGCACCTTTCGATCACCGATGCGGCCTTTGACAGCGGCTTTACCGCCGTGTCGACCTTCTCCCGCGCCTTCAAAAAGCACTTTGGGCTGACCGCCAGCGCCTGGGATCGCCAAAGTGCGCTGAAAAATAGCAAGATTGATCAACCAACCGGGCCGTTTCCCCGCTATACTGTAGCGATGTTGGCTGAGTTCGCACAGCAGGACGCCTATCGCGTGACGATCCGATCCCTGCCCGCTCAACGGCTGGCCTATATCCGGGTCTATGATTCCTACAACCATCCCGGCCAGATTTTAGCGGCCTATGAGCAGTTGTTGGCCTGGTATGGTCAGCAGGGCGGTGAGATCGCGCAAACGACGCTCTATGGCATGTCGCAGGATGACCCGGATATTACGCCGTTGCACCTCTGTCGCTTTGACTGGTGTCTGGCGGTGCCGGCAGATTGGCCGGCGACCGGACCGGTGAGTCTACAGGACTTTCCGGCTTGTCAGGTCGCCACCATCCGCGTCGTGGGCGACCTGGCGCAGGAAGATCGGGCGCTGCACTATCTCTTCCGCTACTGGTTGCCGCGCAGTCGCTATCAACCGGCGAATCTGCCGGCAATGGAGATCTATCGCCAGTTTCCTGCCGCTGGCGGGTGGCAAACGTTTGACATGGATTGCGCCGTCCCCGTTGTTGCGCTGTAGCAGGTCGGCTAGGCGCTCGGCCCCAAGACACTACAGCGGATGAAGGCGGGAACGGATGGTTTCGCCGATGAAAACGTTTCCGGATAGCAACGAGAACATATAGCAACGAGAACATATAGCAACGAGAACATTTTGCATCATGCCCTTGCCATTCATCGGTTTTGTTCGGCAACCATGCTATCCGTTCCCGCCTTCATCCGCTGTAGTGTTGTGCGCCCCCTGATCCCTTAGCTTGGTACACATGGGGATCGGCTATGCACTCGGCCAACGCATTATTTTATCGGTGAAGCAGATGAGAAGGAGCGAATGATGGAACTGGGTGCATTTTCAATCAGTCTGGCGGTCAGTGATATTGCTGCCTCCAAAGCCTTTTATGAGCAGTTGGGCTTTAGCGTCTTTGGCGGCAATCAGGAGCAGCGTTGGTTGATCATGAAAAATGGCGAGACGCTGATTGGTCTCTTTCAGGGGATGTTTGACAAGAATATCTTAACCTTCAACCCCGGCTGGGACAGCAATGCCCAACCGCTGCCGACCTTTACCGATGTGCGGGAACTCCAACGCCAACTCAAAGCGCAAGGCGTAATCTTTGCCAGCGAAGCCGATGAAACAACGACCGGCCCCGCCAGCTTTGTGGTGGTCGATCCCGATGGCAACCCGGTTTTGGTTGATCAACATCGGTAGTTTCAACCGCAAAGACGCGAAGGGCGCAAAGGAAAACGGCAAGAAACCTTTGCGATCTTCGCGCCTTTGCGGTGAAAATTCTTAAATGAATGTAGCGGTAAGGACACCTATGGTTTACGTGAGTTCGCTGCTGACGGCGATGAACGATGCGCAACGGCAGGCGTACTATCAAGATTGCGCAAACGTTGCCCTGGCCCAGTATGATCTGGGGTCGGTCACTGTTCACTTTGTCCAACACAATGCCGGGATTGTCTATCGATTGGATGATGCAGATGGGAACGCATGTTACTTGCTGAAGATCCACGAAAGCGCCGGCGATGAATTGGGCGACACGCCGGCACAGTTGACTGCGCAGATGGCGTGGCTACAAGCATTGAGCGAAGATGGGCGCGTCGTGGTACAAACGCCCATTGCCAACCGCGCTGGTGATTTTGTCACCGAGGTACAGTTGGCAGGGCTGGATCGGTTATCGCCGGTTTGTGTACAACGGTGGATCACGGCGCAACATGTAGAACGGTGGGGTGAAAACCATGCCTATGCCGTGGGTGCGCTGGTGGCTATCTTACATTCGATTAGTGCCGAGTGGCCGGGCAGTGCGAACGAACAATTTGGCAGCTTTGAAGACCAGCATCTGCACCAAGCCATTGTTGGTTTGGCGGTTACGGTCGATCTCGCCTTGATCAGCGCCGAACAATATGATCTCATTCGCCAGGCCGGGGAACGGATCAGCGCCATGCTGGCCCAACAAGCCCGGACAACGGCTACCTTTGGCTTAATTCATGGCGATCTGTATCAAGGCAATGTGCTCTTCACCGGGGAGCAAGCATTGGCGCTCGACTATGGCGCGTTTCGCTCCTTCTTTCTGTACGATCTCGGCGTCTCCCTCTATCACACCACCTTTGATCGCGTTGCCATCCGCCAGGCGCTGGTGGCCGGTTATGCCGCCATTCGTCCCTTGACCCAGGCTGATCATGACATGCTCGAAGCGTTTATGATCATGGCGGCCCTGGTCAACTTGGCCTTCCAAGCAACGTTGAAAGAGCATCGCCTCTCGCCCATCAACCGCCGCAATATGATCCAATTTGTCGAAAAATTCTGCCACCCCTTTGTCGCCGGTGAACCGTTTCTCTTTGTGGATCGCCCGTTACACTAAGCGCTTTTCCCCTCGTCGCCTTGCCCTTTTTTCCGCGCAAGCAGTATACTTTTATCCAGCAAGATCAAGCCAAAGAGGTAAACCCCCTCCTACCCTCCCCCTGGTAAGGGGAGGAACTGTCGTGGGTGCCACGGTTCCCTCCCCAAGGCTTGTCCTGGAAGGATGGGGAGGGTTAGGGAGGGGTTAGCAGTCACCCCCAAAAAAGGATAGCCATGTTTACGGATAGCAACCCGGAAAGGAGAGGCTTGATGAACTACCAAACGCAACCACTAACGATGTGGTTTGATCGTCGCCTTGTGCTGCGACCATCGTCCATTCATGGGATCGGCACCTTTGCCGTGCAGGACATTGAGGCGGGCGCATTACTCATGTTGGTCACGGGTGGTCTGATTGTTAGACCCGGGGATCCACAAGCGGAGCAACTGCAACTGGCCGTGGAACTCTATAATCAAGATCGGGTCACCGATGGCGTGTTTATCGTGACACCCAAACTCTTTCATTACTACATCAACCACTCATGTGATCCAAACGCCATTGATGTCACGCGCCATGCCACCTCGACCCAGTACGTTGCCTTGCGCCCCATCCAGGCCCATGAGGAAATTACCGCCGACTATTATGACGAAAGCACGTTGAAGGTCTGCACCTGTCAATCCCCACGTTGCCGATGGAGAGAACAGGAATCATGAACAAAGCAACACCGATAACGATTGTCAATGTCGGCTATCGCTCCACCCACTACTGGGTGATCAGCGCCGGTAGGTCGCGTCTCCTGGTTGACATTGGCTGGCCCGGCACGTTGGGCACTATGAAGGCGAACCTCAAAAAAATGGGCATTCCTCTAGGGGAGATTCGCTACGCCCTCGCCACCCATTATCATATTGACCATGCCGGGCTTGGCGAGGAGCTGAAGCGGGAAGGGGTTCCGCTGTTGGTGCTGGATGTGCAGGTGGCGGCCATCCCGCTCATGAAGCAGTGGACCAAACCGGCAGACAACTATACAGAGATTACAGCCAAGGGCAACGTTGTCATCTCCTTTGCCGAAAGCCGCCAACTGCTCAGCCGCATCGGCATTGCCGGCGAAATCTTGCACACGCCCGGTCATACCGAGCATTGCGTCTCCCTCCTCCTGGATGATGGTGCGCTCTTTACCGGCGATCTGCCGGCGGAGCAGCACGCGTTTGGCGACCCTACGATCCTGGCAACCTGGCAGATGTTACGCGCGCGTGGCGCCAAGTGCATCTATCCAGCTCATGGCCCGCTTTGGTCGCTAGATGAACCAATAGCGGTAGCGGTGAGCGAACGGGGCGAGCGCGATTAAGACCGGTAGAACGGCTCTATGCAGCCAGTGGAGCAACCTAAAGAGGGAAAACTAGAACCGATGGCATCATCTTATACCGGGCGCAGAGACCCACGCTTCGTGACCATTCGTCGCGGCGGCATGCTTGAAGATACGCACCATCGTTTGCTTGCCGCTTGGGCTGCCAACTGTGCCGAACACGTTCTCGCCTACTTTGAAGCGCAACAGCCCGACGATGACCGACCGCGACAGGCGATTGCACAGGCGCGGGCCTGGTCGCGTGGCGAGATCAGTATGACGCAGGCGCGGGAAGCAGCGTATGCGGCGCATGATGCTGCCCGATCAGCGACCGGCGCCGCACGCGAGGCCGCACGGGCGGCTGGTCATGCCGTGGCCACTGCACACATGGCAGATCACGAACTTGGCGCTGCCGCTTATGCGATCCGGGCAGTGCGTGCAGCATCCCCTGTCGAGAAACGCGAGGAGACTGGCCGCAGTGAATGTCGCTGGCAACGGGAGCAATTGCCCGATGCCATCCGTGACCTCGTGCTTTCGGATCAAGCGCTGCGTAACCGCAAGCTCTGGTCACTTTTCAATGATGAGAACGCTAAGATTTGATTCCTGCTTAACACCTGAATGCTGATATTCTTAGCAACCAAGCGTTGTTTCAATTGGATAGGAAATAAAGGATGAAGACCATAAGAACGCTGCCGCCAAAGTTTTTGGCCGCCATGATTGCTGTTTTACCGCTGCCAGGATCTCCTTTATACGATGGTAATGACCAACGGGTGATCGACCAAGCGTTGGCTGATCTCGCGCACTATCAACAGGCCGGGGTTGACAGCGTATTGTTAGAAAATGATCACGATTTGCCCTATATCCAACCCCCTTTGGATGAAAAAGGCATTGCCTTGATGACAGAAATTGCCAAAGAAGTCAGGGCAAGGTTTGCTGGCCCGGTCGGTATTCAAATGCTTGAGGCGGCGAACATCACATCGTTGGAAATTGCCGTCGCGGCGGATCTGGATTACATTCGGGTGGAGGCATTTGTTTTTGCCCATGTGGGGGGCAGCGGCATCATCAACGGTTCGGCGGGGAGAATATTACGCCGGAGAAAAGAACTCAAGGCCGAACAGATCAAAGTCTTTGCCGATGTCAAGAAAAAACATGGCTCCCATTCGTTGACCATAGACCTCGACATCACCGACGAAATCAGGCAGGCCGAATTTTTTCTGGTCGATGGCGTGATTGTCACCAGCCAATTTACCGGCATCAAGCCAAACCAAGATGATTTGATCAAAGCCAAAAGCGCCACAAAATTACCCGTCCTCATCGGTTCAGGGATGACGACTGAGAATATTGCCGAGTATCTGCCGTTAGCCGATGGCTTTATCGTTGGCTCTGATTTCAGAAAAGATGGCAAGTTTCTTGAAACATTGGAACCAGAACGGCTCGATAGATTTATGCGGGCCTTCGAGTCGGCGCGGCTTAACTTTGCAGCAGTGGATGGGTAGCTTTTGTCTTGGGGTAGACTGGTTGGTATGATGTGTGAAGTGCGCCAGTAGACCGGGTGCTTTCCAATGAAAAAACATAGCGATTGGCGCTTGTTACCCAGGTGCCATTGCAATGCCCTACCGTTTCTTGTTCGCCACATAAATTCGCACTGCTTCGCGCATAAAGGGGGCCAGGGCGGCATCGATTTGGTCGAAGTTGGCCTTGAAGCGTGGATCATCGTTGTAGCCATTGACCAGCCCTAGCAACTGCGCTTCGTTTGGCGTCCAGAAGTATTCAATGTGCCGCCGCCAACGCTCGACACAGGCTTGCACTTCGGGGGCATCGGCCCCTTTGGGCAGCAAGCGCAGAAAATCTTGATAGACAGCATTACCTTCGGCGGCAATGCGGTCCTTGTCGGCAACCGTGTAGCTTTTCCACTTTCTGAGCGACGCTTTGACCGTGGCCGGGTCGTAGCTTTGCAGCGCTTCCTGGGTATAGGCTTCCTGTTGCTCTTCGCTAAAGGCGGCAAAGAGTTGTTGGTTGCTCATCTGTTTTTTTCCTTGTAGATGTTGAATCGTATCCTCGACCGTGACGCAGAGACGCTCCAGGGTGTTGATGCGTTTGCGTAGTTCCTCACGATGCCGTTCGAGCGCCGCCACCACATCAAAATCGCCACGACCCATGAGCCGTTTAATGTTCTCCAGCGGCATATCCAAAGCGCGGTAGAGCAGGATCTGTTGCAAGCGCAACAAGGCTTCATCGCCATAGTACCGATAGCCGTTTAGCCCCACCTGCGACGGCTTGAGTAGACCGATTTCATCATAATAATGCAGAGTGCGCGGCGTCACTCCGGCGATCTTGGCAAGTTGTTTGACGGTTAACATATTACTCAGCAAAAACGCCCGATCCCGCCACAATCTCGTCGGCGGGCAAAAAGGTAGTTTCGGTAATCGACAAACCGCTACGGCGTAGAAATTCTTGTACAATGTGATAGCCGATAGCGTAACCACCATAGCGCGGCATCCCACCCAGCGGCGCAAAGCCTGATTGCTCGGCCAGGGTGTCGCCAAAGATGTAGCTGCGCAAGACATTGAAGCCGGTGACCTGTAACCCTTGACCAATCAACCGGCGCGCCTGGGCAAACTCGTCGGCTGTCAGCCCGATTGCATAGTCACCCACCTTGTCTGCGCCAAAGAGGGCCGTGGCAAACGACTCGGCTGTCCCTTCCATGACGATGTAATCGGCCACGGTCGTGTTGTGCATGTGCCACGGAAAGGCGCGCAAGCGAATGAGATGGTGCATTTCGTGGGCAATCACTGCGCCGATACGGGATAAATTTGCTTCGTTGGGTTGCCAAAATTGACAAACAAAGCGCGGGTTCAGCCAATCGATAGCGCCGGTATACCCTGGTTCAACCGGGTTGGCCTGCGCCGGGTCAGCCAGCAGCAGCCACCCCGTGATTTCGGGAAAACCGATTTGGTCGTGCCAGGGGGCAAAGGCGGCCACCGCTTTCTCCAATGCGTCTGCCCCCACTTGCCAAGCGTGAGCGGCTTCCATTTGCGCCAGCAACGCGCCGATTTGTACAAGCTGATCAGGCAGCAACCATTTCCACGCTCGCGCCCCCGCCAACGCATCCCCGTTGCTATCTCCGGTTACCATTGTCATCATCGGTTGCCACGGCTCGACAATCAGATTCAAATAAAGCTGATGACGCGTCGCGCTATCCGAACTCATTAAGATTTGCTGATAATATTGATTTGTCGGTATCCAATTTGCTTTCATCCGAATGCTCCTTCTGCCCGCAGCTCATCACGAGCTCCCATTCTAAACTATGACGTAACGTCAATGTCAATAGGCAAATTGGAAGATCTGCACTCCGGTCGGTTCTTCATAGACAAGCATGAGTTGGGGGCAATAACGCGGGGAAAGCGAATGAGTGTAATAGAGGGTCGCGGCCTGTTCTGCCATCAGCGCCATTAACTGGTCGCAATACAGAGGTAATGGCATGGTAGCGATTGCTGATAGTTTTGTTGCCGCCGCACGATAACCGGCAATTTCATCGGCCTCGCCCCAGAGATAAGCTAGCGGGGGCAGCACGGTTGCGCGACCAGTCAGCGGGGTGATCCACCACCCGCCATCCACCCCGCGCCAGACGGTAAACCAGGGTGCGACATCGATCAAAAATTTCGTGTCGGGCGCGGTGTGGGTGTCGATCCACTGTAAAGCAGCGACATCACCGGCGTCGGCCAGGATGGTGTCAGGCCGCACGAGGTTGCGTGTCGCCATCATCCCCCACAACAAGAGCAGCAACACTGCCGACCAGCGGTACATCGGCGTAGGCAACTGCGTTAGCGCCAGGGTGGCAAAGAGGACAGCCGGCAAAAAGATCAGCAAGGCGGCGTGATCAGCCCGGAACGGCGGCAGCGCCCACGGCCCCAACAACAGGAGCAGAAGGAATGTCCAGAGGGCAAAGGGCCACCACGGGCGCACTGCGTCCGGCTTTTGATAGAGGGTGCGCAACAGCAACCCAAAACCGATCAGGGCAATCAGCAGTAACCCATAGTTATGGAGCGGGCCGAGTAGCGTAAGCAGGTATGTGTTGGGTGTGCTGTCATCCCCCTGCTGCGTGGCGACGCCTGCCCACTGCTGGCCCAAACGCCAGACCCGCCATAGCCAGGGGCTGACCAACAGAGCAGCCGCCAACCCACTAAGGAAAAGAGGTCGGCGCGCTGCCGGTCGCAGTAGCCAACTTGCCAACAGAAATAATGCTAATAAGAAGAGTGTGTAATGGTGGGTAATGGCAGTAAGGGCGGTGAGCAAGGTCAGAAGCCACCAACGCCGTGCCGTCGCGGCAGTCATTGCGCCGATCAACAAGGTCGCGCCGGCCAACAATGGATAGCGCCCCCAGGAGACATAGAAGGCTGGCATCTCGGCCACAAAGCTGACCAGCAAGGCGGCGATAAAGGCCGGTTCGTGGGCTGCAAACAGAGTGCGCGCCAGCAGATAGAGCGCCAAGACCAGTAACACCTGCCACAGTTGACCGGCTATCAACACTGCATTCCCCAAAGCTAGTCCAGTCATGCCCGTCACTTTGGTGAGCAGAGCGGCGCTGAGGTGAAAGCCAAAGTGGTAATAGAAGGGCGTTGTCGGCAGGTACGGCCCCCAGGTCTCCGGCACCGTCCCCTGCTCCAGCAGAATCCGCACCAGCAGCGTGTGATGCACCGAATCGACCCACGCCGGCAGTGTCAGATAGCGCACTTGGTAAAAACGCCAGCCCGTGACCAGCAGCAGCAGAGCGATCACACTCAGCCATTGATGGAAACGGTTGCGGCTATCGCCTGATGGCGAAAATGATGGTACGGCAAAAAGATTCATGCGCTACTACGCTTCTCATAGATAAACCCCTTAAAAGTCGCACATTCAACCCCGTGTATATCATGGCTCAAAAGTGCGACTTTTAAATGGGTTGTCCATCAACTACTGCTTCATAATTGGGAAGTAGAGGTGATGCGGCTGAGGAGGGAGCGGCTCCCCGGCGCCGGGCAGCGCCAGCGGTACACCCGTCCGTAATTCAAAAAGCTGGCGGCCATCGGCCTCACTATTCGCCGTGAAATAGAGCGTATCGCTAACGACCAGGCTACCATACGGGTCAGCACTGGACGAGCCGGGGTTGAGATCGGCAACCAAGCGCGTGCCGGTTGCGGTGCCGTCACTCTGCCATAGTTCGCGCCCATGACGACCATCATTGGCGGAAAAGAAGAAAAGTCCAGCGTGGCCCATAAAGTTGCTGGGCCAAGAACCGCGGGCGGTCGGGTTGATCTCCTTAAAGAGGGAAGTGCCGGTAGTGGTGCCATCACTCCGCCATAATTCCTGACCATGAACACCATCGTTAATGCTAAAATAGAGCAGGTCGCCAAATTCAAAGAGGGGGCCAGGATAGGCCGCCGGCACCTCCGCTAGTTCCGGGGGAACAATGTCTTTGAGCAAAAATGTCCCGGCCGGTGTACCATCGCTGCGCCAGAGTTCAGGTCCATGAACGCCATCATCGGCAATGAAGAAGAGTTGCCCTTTGGTCGGCGTATGCCAAACCAGATTGAGGTAGTAATTCGTCGTGGGCATCGTCACCAGTCGCGTAAACGTTGGCGCCAGACCGTCGTTATACCATAACCCTTGCCCTTGCTCTTGGCGGCTGGCAGCCACAAGATAGACGGCATTGTCGACGGGCATCAACCCCGAAATGTATCTTACTGCCGGTGTAGTGGTCAGTTGGTGCGTACCCTCGGCCGTGCCGTCACTGCGCCACACAGTGTCGAGCTGATCAGCGACAAAATAGAACGCGGTCGGCGTCGTGACAATCTGTGCGATGCTCCCCGTAAGCCCTTGCGGGGTAAAATGGGTTGTATTGGTCAGCATGTCGCCCAAGAGCCAAAGTTCGCTCCCGCTGGTCGCAAAGATCTGCCCCTGAAAGACAAAACGGGGTAAGGGTACAGGTGTGGTCGCTGTGGCGGCCAGCCATTTGACGGTGCCGGCGGCGGTGCCGTCGCTACGCCAGAGATCCGGGGTTTGCACGAGATCACGCGGATCAGCATCGACCTGAAAGAAAAGTTGATCCTTGAGAACGACCAGACTGTGCAACCCTTGATTCGCAAAACGTCTAATCAGGGTCGGCGCAGCCGTCACCCCATCATGACGCCACAGAGCTGTGCCGTCGGCATCCCGCGCGCTGAACAAGAGCGTCTCCCCTACCGTAAACAACTGATAGGCGTCGAACTGATCAGCAAGCAACATGGCCGGTGCGCCATTACTCATCCACAGCTTTTCGTCCAAGTTGCCCAATGGGGTAAAGCGGCCGGTGGTAAAGTAAAGACGTTGACCGGCATGGACCGCTTGAAGAAAGTCGGGGCCAAGATAACCGGGCGCGAGATCTTGAACAAAGGTGGTGCCGGCAGTCGTGCCATCGCTGACCCAGAGTTCGTGACCGTGGGCCGCATCATAGCCGCTAAAATAGACCTTATCACCAATCGCGGTAAGCAAACGCGCAGCGGAATTGCGGAAGACTGGAGCCGCCAAAGCCGTTGTACCAGCGTCCGTCCCATCGCTTTTCCAGAGCGTAGTGGCGCCGGTGTCGGGATCGGCGCCCACCAAAAAATAAAGCTGACTCGTTCCAGCCGTGAAGGTGCTTAGGGCGGAATTGCCAGGGCCTGGCTGCAACTCTTTGACCAGCACGGTGCCAGCCGCGGTGCCATCGCTCTTCCACAATTCATAGCCCACAGTTCCATCCGTGGCGCTAAAATAGAGCAGGTCACCAACGACGGTCAGATGACGTGGCGTTGATGACTGCGTGGCGCCAGGGGCAATATCTTTCACCAGGGTGGTGCCGGCGGCCGTGCCATCGCTTTGCCAGAGTTCAAAACCAACTTGGTCGCTATAGGGGGCAAAGTAGAGGCGATTCTTGAAAACCACCAGTTCCTCAATCCCTGCACTGTTTGGCCCAGTGGCAATGTCCAGCACCAATGCTGCCGCTGGGTCGCCCGGTGTATAGCGCCACAACTCATAGCCATGACTTTGATCGGCGCCGAGAAAATAGAGCGTATTCTGCATGGTTGTCAGCCCACGCGGAAATTCAGGTCCGCCCGGAACGAGCTGGGTGCCGTTGGCCGTGCCATCGCTTTGCCATAAGCGCTCACGATATTGTTGGTCATAGCCGACAAAATAGAGTAGGCCATTGATGGCTGTTAACTGCTTCGGGTAGATCCCCAGCGGACCAGGATTCAAATCAGCCACGAGTTGGGTGCCGGCGGCGGTGCCGTCGCTCTGCCATAACTCCACGCCATGCGTTTCATCCGACGCAGCAAAGTAGAAGGTATTGCCCACGGTAACCAATTGATAAGGATAGGCCAGTGACATCGTCGATGTCAGGGCAACAGTGCCGGCGGCGGTGCCATCGCTCTGCCATAACGTATATGTATACCCCAAATCAGCCTCAAAAACGGCAAAGTAGAGCAGATCGCCAATCCGCTGGAGCGAGGCAGGGTAGAGTTGAAGGTCTTTCACCAATACTGTCCCCTGGGCTGTACCATCGGTCTTCCATAGGCCCCGTTTTTCACTAGCAAGGCCAAAGTAGACCGCACCATTCAATTCAGTAAAGCCTTCCGGCCCCGCGCTGGCAATGCCGGTATGGTGATTGGTAAGCTGGATGGGAAGCGTTGGCACAGTCTGGGTGTAGACGGCTGGGCTATCCCACCAGACTAACAGGCCGAAGAAAAGCGCAACCAGAACAAGCGCTACGTAAGGTGCATGATGGATACGCATATGGGGAGATTCCTTTGATTAGGACTGCGATGGAATGCTTAGATTATCCAATCTATCATACAAAAGTCACAATGTCTATAGTCATTTATCATCCGGGTGTATATCAAGTTGGGGGCAAGAGTGCCGCGCCCCCAACTTGATATACACTCTTATCATCCCCAAAGAATATCGCTCATCTACAGAAAGTGTGAGGTTTCGACCCGCCACACCTGTCAGGTTTCCAAAACCTGACAGGTGTTCACTTTCCGTAGATGAGCCAAGAATATATTTGCGCGCTTTTTTTGGCTATGCGAATTACCCCTTCATTCACCCATGCGGGATCAGCCGTCACAGTGGTGATTACGCATCCAACTCACCTAATCGCAGCCCCGGCGGCAATGGTGCTGGTCGTTCGCAAGTGGTGCTTAGTGCAATATGCCGCTCAGTGCGCGCCGCTTCAAAAATGCCCAACGTAATGTCGAGAACGTGGCGCGCCAGTTCCCCATTGGCGCGATGCGCGCGGCCATACCGCAGACCATAAGCCATATCGGCCACGCCAATTTGGCATAGAGGATGCCTTCCGTGCCATAGATTTCCAGTAATTAACTCATGTCACGCACCATTTCGTAGGGGCACAACATTGCAGATTAACAAAGTAGTACTAGCATCGGGAGCGGGCCAGCATTCCGCGCCCAACGGGCACCCGGGGCGAGCAATTTCTCGGTAACTGGAAGCGCCTCTCGCCCTTTCCCGGAATGCTGGCCTGCGCGGTGATACCAGTACTATTTCGGAAAGTTACAATATCGTGCCCCTACGAAATGGCCCATGGCATAAATCGTGAATTCAACCGGCGATTGTAACATTGTTTCCACGCTTGCGCCATTTGACTTATGCAGCCATTTAGCTGCATAATAACAGGCATGGATGCCGACAAAGTCTTCAAAGCGCTGGCTGACCCCAGCCGCCGCAAGCTGCTCGATCAACTCTTTGTCCAAAATGGGCAGAGTTTGGGCGAACTCTGTACGCACCTAGCGATGGCGCGCCAGTCCGCTTCCAAACATATTGCCTTACTAGAAGAGGCCAATCTGATCACCACCGTCTGGCGCGGACGGACAAAACTGCACTATCTCAACCCGACGCCCATTCAAGAGATCTACGACCGCTGGATTGGCAAGTACGAACGCACGCGTCTCCAAGCCTTACAGGTACTCAAGCAAAATCTTGAAGATCCAGCGCCCAATACCCAATAATCAATTGCTAATAACAAGGAACAAGCTCATGGAAAAGCCCCAATTCGTCTACACCCTTTTTATTGCCACCACGCCGGAAAAGCTCTGGCAGGCGCTGACCACTGCCGCATTCACCCAACAATATTGGGGTGGGCGTCGCCATGAAACGGATTGGCAGGTCGGCTCGCCGGTCAAAATCTATAAGCCGGATGGCGACTTTGAGGTGCAAGGGGTCATCTTGCAAGCCGAACCCCACAAAGTACTCGCCTACAGTTGGCAATCGCAGCGCTTGGGTGAACAACCTTCGCGCGTCACCTTTGAACTTTCCCCCTACCCGGCTACCGAGGGCAGCATTGTCATGCTCAAGATCACGCATGACGAGTTTGCACCGGATGCCAACATTGCAATGACCGCAATGGGTTGGATAGCAATTCTAAATAACTTGAAGACGTTACTCGAAACCGGCAAACCGTTGCCATACGCCTGGCGCGGGTAATAGGAGGTATACGAATGGCCGACCTCAATGATCTACAGCGAATCGCCCTCTCTTTCCCGGAAACGACGCAAGAGGAGGGACGGATCGCCTTTGCCGTACTGAACAAAGGCAAACCCAAAGGGTTCGCCTGGGTTTGGCTGGAACGGGTTGATCCGAAAAAGGCACGCGTCCCCAACCCCGCGGTCATCGCCATTCGTGTCCGCAACAACTTAGAAAAAGAAATGCTGATCGAGGCCGAACCAACCAAATTCTTCACCGAACCCCACTACAATGGCTTCCCGGCCATCCTGGTGCGGCTCGCCGCGGTCGATGTCGGTGAACTAGAGGTGCTTCTGCTGAATGGTTGGCGGTCGCAAGCGCCGCCGACGCTGGTAAAACGCTTTGAAGAGGAAATGCGGGGGTAAGCCAGTTGTTTAGGTGAACAGAAGCTGATTTTGACTACACGAAGCAACAAGAGGGATCCAACATAAATTTCCTAGTACACGACGGCGTAAATAAACCAATGGTTAAGAAACCAGGGTTTTCCAGTGGTAGACTACCTGCTTTAGCAGCCAAAAACCCTGGTTTCTTTTACGCCGCTCTGTACTAGTCTTTTTATCCAACACATTTTTGTAATGTACAATTCACATAAAGTGTGTTATCATACTCGCGTCATAACATTCTATTAAAGCAAATGACGTGGGGCATGGGGCGCCCACTTGCTCCTTTCATCGTCACTCATTTGGCCCAATGCTACCAGTTCCCTTGGCGCGCACCTTACGTCAAACCAGAAGGATGCAATTCCGTGGGCAAATTGACCGTGGGTAACTTAACCATTGAGCAGACGCGTGAAGAACGGCGCACCAAAGCCGCCCGCCAGATCAATGCCACCCTGGCGGATCTGGTCGATGTCGCGCGACATGGCGAAGTGCGCCAACGGTTGCTGGCGATCATCGTCGAAGCGACCGGTTACACCTACGCCCTCCAATCCGAGATGGAACTCGACGGCCAGCACATGCGCGTGATGGCCGCCTATTTTCCCTCGCGCCTCTTTCAGGCCATTGAGAAGCTGCTGGGCTTTACCGTTGTCGGCTATCGCTTTGTCAATGACCCGGCGGTGGCGCTCCAGACCCCGCCCACCGAGAACTTTACCCACATCTACGAATGGCGGCCCGATATTGCGCGCCCGGTCTCCCTGGCCATTGAGACGCTCATAGGGCTACACCGGATTGCCTCCATTCGCTTGCACACCGGCGACCACTACCTGGGCGCGGTCAATTTCTTCGCCACCAGCGCTAACCATGATCTGCCGCTGCTTGAATATCTGTGCAATAACCATCTGGTCTATGCCATCCGTCTGATCCGTGAACAGTCGGCCAGCGCGCATCTGCAAGCCATGCGCACCAAGGAGTTAGAGCGGGAAATTCAAGTACGCAAGCAGGCCGAAGAAGCGCGCCGTGAGAGTGAAGCGGCGATTCGCAGCCTCTACACCATTACCGCTGATCAGCAAATGAGCTTCCCGGAGAAGGTGCAGGCGCTATTGAAAATGGGGCGTCAGCGCTTTGGGATGCAGATTGGCATCCTCGCGCAGATTATCGACGACGAGTACCTGGTGGTAGAAGCTTATGACCCATCAGGGCGCATTCGCAAAGGCGATCACTTTCCGCTTGGTCAGACCTACTGCCGCGAGACCATGCACGCGCTTGGGCCATTGAGCTTTACCCACGCGGGCGCCTCCCCGTGGGCGGCCCATCCTTGCTATCAAAGCTCCCGACTAGAAGCCTATCTAGGTACGCGCATTCAGCTCTCATCGACCAGTAACGGCCAACTCTATGGCACCCTGAATTTTTCCAGCGCACGGCCACGCGCCACCCCCTTTCAAGCGGCCGACCATGAATTTTTGAGTCTAATGGCCCAGTGGATTGCCGGGGAGATCGAACGGCAGCAGAAGACGGAACAGTTACAAGCCTACGCCAACCGGATTGCGCAGACCAATGCCGAACTGGAAGAAGCGCGCGATCAGGCGTTGGAAGCCTCGCGCCTGAAGAGCGAATTTCTGGCCACCATGAGCCATGAGATTCGCACGCCCATGAACGGCATCATCGGCATGAGCAAGTTGCTGCTCAACACCGAGTTGACCCCGCGCCAGCAGGAGTATGCCGGCGTCGTTCTCAAGGAAGCCGACCATCTGCTGAAGATCATCAATGACATTTTGGACTTTTCCAAGATCGAGTCTGGGCGCTTCACCTTGCAGGACGATAGCTTCCCACCGATCATGGTTGTTGAGAGCGTGGCCGAACTCCTCTCCGCCCAGGCCACGGCCAAAGGCTTGGCGCTGATGACCTACATTGCGCCGGAGGTGCCGGCCATTCTGCGCGGTGATGCTGGGCGCTTTCGTCAGGTATTGCTCAATCTGGTGGGCAATGCGGTCAAATTTACCGATCAGGGTGAGGTGATCGTGCGGGTCAAAGTGGTCGCGCAGACGCCGGCCTATGTCCAGTTGCACTGCACAGTGACCGATTCGGGCATTGGCATCGCGCCCGCCGATCTAGGCCGCCTCTTCCAGCCCTTTACCCAACTGGACGGCAGCGCCACCCGTCGCCACGGCGGCACCGGGTTAGGGCTGGCGATTGCGCACCGTCTGGTCAAACTGATGGGGGGTGACATCGGCGTTGAGAGCGTCGAGGGGCAAGGCTCGACCTTCTGGTTTACCAGCCGTCTTACCCCAGCGGCCTCCACAGCCAACGGTCATGCCCAAGCCAACATCGCCCTGCAACAGTTGCGGGTGTTGGTCGTTGATGACAATGCCAGCTACCGAGCCATCTTGCGCAACTATCTACGGGATTGGGGCATCCAGACGGAAGTAGCGGCCAGTGGCCCGGAAGCGCTCATACAGTTACGACGCGCAACTGATCGCCCCTATCAAGCGGCCCTGGTCGATCTGGCAATGCCGGAGATGGATGGCTTGGCAATCGGGGCGGCGGTGCGCAATGAACCAACCCTCGCCGCCACCCAACTGATCATGTTGACCCCCTTCGATGCACAAGAACAGGGCAAGCTCGCCTTAACGCACGGCTATAATGCCTACCTCACCAAACCGGTGCGTCAGGACCGCTTACGCGCCACCTTGCTCCAGCTCTGCGCCACCAGCGTCGGGCCGGAACGCGACAAGCTACCAGCATAGGCAAAAATACTAAGTACTGTAACCTGGCGCTTGCTTCCAGGCAGTTTTTATGATGAGACGGGCAACAAGCGCTTGAACCGTGCCCTCATGAGCTTTGATCGCCAAAATCCGACCCTGCCGCGCGAAGTGGTACTTGTCGATTTTGGGTGCGCGGTGAGCCAGAAGGAAAACCACGTTTCCGCTTGTGAAACGCTTGCGTCCTCAATTCAACTCTCCCGGCGGGACAGCGCTTTCCACCTAAGCGCTGTCGCCATTTTTCCAATCCTCAATCATACGGCATAATGAAGCGGCTTGTGGTAGGGGCGTCCCCTACCACAAGCCGGCTTTCCTTCTGACTTGAGTATAGGTAATCGCCCAGAGCGGAGAGCGGAACACGGAAGTTGTTTTTAGACGCTCACCAGGTGGCCAGGGAGTGCGTGAGGCAGCAGATGTAACCTTGCTCGGCAGCAGTGTGGGCGAACCCGCCAGATACTTGGTGAAACCTTTGGCCTGCCGCCGCTGGCTGATTAATTGTGGGAGCAAGTTTGGGCACGCCATCGCGTGTGGAAACAGACACAGGTGTAGCACTATGTAGTAAAGGAAAGGAGCCGGCCCGATGAGCGCTGACGCAGATTACATCCAGTGGCTGCTTAGTCATGCCATGTTAGAACAGGCCAAGAGCATCGCAACCCGCTTTTCCGGGCAGGGGCGCATGTGGCAACATCCTTATGCCCAAGCGCAACCACGGGCGGCCACCGCTAAAGCCTCGGTCTGGTTCACCGCCTATCCCCCCGCCGTAATTACCGACGCCGACGAATCGGTTCTGGCTGCGTTAGGAAGCGAAGCCCTCTGGCAAGCCTTCCAGAGCATCGGCATTCAGGCGCTTCACACCGGCCCCATGAAAGTGGCCGGCGGATGGCAAGGCCACACGCTGACACCAACCGTCGATGGCTATTTCGACCGTATCAGCCTCGCCATCGATCCCACTTTCGGCACGGAAGCCGAGTTTATGGCCATGAGCCGGATGGCGGCGCGCTATGGCGCCCTCATTATTGATGATATCATCCCCGGTCACACAGGCAAGGGGGCCGATTTTCGCCTGGCCGAGCGCAACTATGGCGACTATCCGGGGCTGTACCACATGGTCGAGATTCAACCTGGGGATTGGAGGCTATTGCCCCCAGTGCCTGCGGGAAAAGATGCCGTTAATCTGCCGCCGGCCACGGTTGAGCAACTCAAGGCCAAAGGGTACATTGTCGGCCAGTTGCAACGGGTCATCTTCTATGAACCGGGGGTGAAAGAGACT
This sequence comes from Caldilinea sp. CFX5, assembly GCA_021405325.1. The sequence goes on from QWII01000012.1 coordinate 74,878, forward strand.
GATTGGAGCGCTACCGCCCCCATCGTTGGCGTCGATGGCGTAGAGCGGCGCTGGGTCTACCTGCACTACTTCAAGGAAGGCCAGCCGACCTTGAACTGGCTCGATCCTTCCTTTGCGGCCCAACGGCTGGTGCTGGGCGATGCACTCCATGCGCTGGATACGCTAGGCGCCGGTATGCTGCGCCTGGACGCCAATGGCTTCTTGGGCATTGAACGGCGCGCTGCCGGCCCGGCCTGGTCGGAAGGGCATCCGCTTTCCCTTGTCGCCAACCAACTGATCGCCGGCCTGGTGCGCAAGGTCGGCGGCTTTACCTTTCAAGAACTCAACCTGACCGTCGATGATATTGCTGCTATGTCACAAGGCGGGGCCGATCTTTCTTATGATTTTATCACCCGACCGGCTTATCATCATGCCCTAGTTACGGGCGACACCGAATTTTTGCGGCTCATGCTGACCATTATGCGGGAGCAGGGCATTGATCCGGCGGCGTTGATCCACGCTCTGCAAAACCATGATGAACTGACGCTCGAATTAGTCCACTTCTGGCATCTACACAGCGCCGATCCTTATCCCTGGCAAGGCGCGGTTGTCAAGGGGGCGGCCTTACGGGATCGGATTCGCACCGTCATGTATGAACGGTTGACCGGTCCGCACGCGCCCTACAATCTGCGCTTTGTGACCAATGGCGTCGCCTGCACCACCGCCAGTGTGCTTGCGGCAACCCTGGGCATTCAGGATCTTACCCAGATCACGCCGGCCCAAAAAGCGCAGATTCAGCAGATGCACCTCCTACTCGCCATGTACAATGCCCTGCAACCCGGCGTCTTTGCGCTGTCGGGATGGGATCTGGTGGGCGCCTTGCCGCTGGATCCGGCCACGGTTGCGCCGCTGGTGGCCGATGGCGACACACGTTGGATCAACCGTGGCGCCTATGATCTGGTCGATGCCAACCCGACGGCCACCCAGTCGCGCGCCGGCTTGCCCAAAGCGCCCATGCTCTATGGTTCACTGACCACCCAGTTGCAACAGCCGGACTCCTTTGCCAGCCAGTTACGGCAGATCCTGGCCGTGCGCCAACAGATCCGCCTCTATGAAAGTAGACAATTGCCGCTGCCAACTGTCCAAAACAAGGGCTTGTTGGTGCTGGTGCATGCGTTACCGGCGGGGTTGGGTATTGAAGTGACTGCGCTAAACTTTGGTGCAACGGCAGTTGACGAAGTGGTGGCCCTTCCCCATGGCCGGTGGCAAACCGTCGTTAATCTACTGACCGATCAACCGGAAGGGAACGCGCCTGCCGGTTTGTCTATCCACTTGGATGCCTATGAAGGCAAAGCGTATCTTTTGCAATAGGGTGCGTCCAAAAGATACAGTGAATCATGAGAAATAGATGAGAATTTGCTTAAAGCTGCACAATTCGTACCTTCAGCGGCGAAGATGGTTGCGCATTGTTGCGCATTTCGCGCAATTGTGAGCAACCATCCATAGTGTCGTTTGACAAGCGCCCAAAAGCCCTTTATAATACCGGCCAACAAAGCCCAACTATTTCGCAAAGTTAATAATCGTACCGAAGCCGCGCCCCAACCGGTTTCATCATTCTCCAGCGTTCGTAAATGCACATGTAGTAAACGCACATGTTTTCAGCAGAAAGACGACAAGAAATTCTCGCGCTGCTTGAAGAGAAGTCACGCGTCAGCGTTGACCATTTGGCCGGCCATTTTGGCGTCAGTCGGTCATCGATTCGGCGCGATCTCTGTCAGTTACATGAACATGGTCTGCTCACTCGCACTTATGGCGGCGCCGTGGCGCTCAACGGCAATGGGCATAGCAGCAGCGGCGAAGCGCCTTTTGTCGAACGGCAGGTTGCCAACCTCCCCGAAAAAGATCGGATCGGACGTGCTGCTGCCCAACATATTGGCGAAGGGGAAACCATCTTTATCGATGGCGGCACCACCACCGAGTGTATGTTGCCTTATCTGCCGGAGAAGCGCATTACCGTTGTCACCTACGGGTTAAACATTATCAATCGCCTGAGCGCCAATCCGAATGTTACCCTGATCGCGATTGGCGGCGCGCTGCACCGTTATTCCTTAACCTTTAGCGGTCTGCTGGCCCTGAACAGCATTGAAGCCTATAATATTCGCTACGACAAAACCTTTATGGCAGCGAGCGGCGTCGCTGCTGTCGCCGGCATCACCAATGCCAGTCTGGAAGAGATCCCCATCAAACGGAAAGCGCTCGAAGCCGGGCAACAGAACATATTGTTGGTCGATGCTTCTAAAATTGGCGTCATGCGCGCCGGCTTGATTGCCCCACTGTCAACAGCGACACGCATCATTACCGGCAAGAACGCCCCGCCCAGTGAACTGGATGCCATTCGAGCGCTGGGGATTATGGTTGAAGTTGTGTAGTGTTTCGTTAGCGAATGCTTGATCCGTAGTAAAGACTAATGAAGGGTAGCTACTTGTTTCGGTAATCCTTGGAACTTGTCACGCCGGCGGCGATGACTACAGTTACCGCTTTATTTTCGTAACGTTCATTAGTCTTTACTACGGCTTGATTTGCGACAATCGCCGGTTGATTTGTACGAATACCGTGACCGTGAACCGTGCATTTGCTGTCAAGCTATTTCAGGATTTGACAACGAACACGCAACACGAATCACGAATCACGCAACAACGGCGTGTCAATATTTTTCCCGCTTTTCTCAACGAAGTGAACCAGGAGGGATTAGTTATGAAGAAATTCAGGTTCCTGAGTCTGCTCGTCGTGCTGGCATTGGTCCTGTCCGCCTGTGGCGGCGGGGCGCCGGCAGCCGAGCAACCCGCGGCGGATGCGCCGGCGGCAGAAGCAGCAGCGACCGAAGCGCCCAAGGAAGAGGCCGCGGCCCCGGCTGAAGCGGCTGCGGCGGATGGCGCCCTCGAAGCGCCCATGCTGGCCGCCAAGGTTGCGGCCGGTGAATTGCCGCCGCTGGCCGAACGGCTCCCGGCCGAACCCAAGGTGATTGGCCCCGGCGTGCTGCTGAGCGAAGAAAGCCTGCCCGATTGGACGGCCGGCCAATATCAAGATGGCAGCGTCATCCGCACGGCTCACAGCGTGGCCGACTGGGCGCCCGATGTCTTCGTTATGCTCAATGAGCCGGCGCTCCATGCGCCCGATCTTGGCGTGCAGGGCATCAAGGGCAACGTATTGAAGGATTTCCTGGTAGAAGACGACAACAAAGTTTTCACCTTCTACATGCGCGAAGGGTTGAAGTGGAGTGACGGCGAACCGGTCACCACCGAAGATGTACGCTTCACCTGGGAAAATATCTATGGCAACGAAAAGCTGACCCCGGCTGGTTTAAAGGCCCGCTTCCGCGTCGGCAATGACCCCAAGGGTGAACCGGGTGTGTTGGAAATTATCGACGACTACACCTTCAAGATCACCTACGCCTCGCCCTATGGCAGCTTCCTGCGCAACCTCGTCATCGAAGGTTGGAACGGCTACACCGAGTTGATCAACCCGGCCCATGTGCTGAAGAAGTGGCACACCGATTTCACGCCCATCGAAGATCTGCAGGAAGAATTGACCAAGAACAACCTGACTGATGAGTGGTGGACGCTCTTTGGTCAGAAGTGGTGCCAAAACTGGGATGTGACCCGCGAACGCTGCATCGGCTACCCGACGGTCAACCCGTGGGTGCTGCAAGCCTCTGATTCACCGGCCACCAAAATCTTCGAGCGCAACCCCTATTACTTCAAGGTTGACACCGAAGGCAAACAACTGCCCTACATCGACAAAATCGTTTCGCAGCAGGTGGAAGATGTCGAAGCGGTCAACCTGAAAGTGCTGACCGGCGAAGTCGACTTCCTGCGCGAAAGCACGGGCTTGGTCAAAGTGCCGCTCTATAAAGAGAATGAAGAGAAGGGCGGCTTCAACACCGTGCTGCTCGATATGCACGTTGATTCCAGCACCATCTTCCTGAATCAGACCTTTGACAATCCGGTCTGGCAGCAACTGTCGCAAGATGTGCGCTTCCGCAAGGCGTTGAGCCACGCCATCAACCGCGATGAGATCATCGAAAGCATCTACTACGGCTTTGCCGGTTATCCGCTCAAGTCCGTTGGCGAAGAAAACTCCACCTATGATGTGGAACAGGCCAACGCCTTGCTCGATGAACTGGGCATGACCGAACGGGACGGCGACGGCTTCCGCTTGGGGCCGGATGGCGAACCCTTCTCGATCCTGGTCGAACATGGCGCCCATGCCCCCGACCTGGAACCGATTTCCGAACTCCTGGCCGAGCAGATGAAAGATGTGGGCATCAACTTCCAGATCAAGCGCATTGATTCCCAACTCTGGGGTCAACGCAACACGGCCAACGAGCTGCAAGCGACGGTTTTCTGGGCGCATGATCAAAACGGTGACAATGATCGCTTAATGGGCAATCTGGGTCTCTTTGGTCGCCAGTGGAATACCTGGTACACCACCGGTGGCGCCGAAGGAACTGAACCGCCGGCTTGGGTGATGGAAGCGCTGGATCGCAACAAGGCGCGCTGGGAAGCGGTGGCTGGCGAAGAGCAATACAACGCTCTGGCCGATGAAGGCTACGCCTGGCAACAGGCCAACATTCCGCAGATCACCATTGTGGAAGATGTCAAGTATCCGATGATCGCCAGCAAGCGACTGCGTAACGTGCCGTCCGCCGGCTACGCCATTGCCTGTAACTTTGCGGGTGAGCAGTTGTGGTACGGTGAATAGTTAATTTTAGAGTGACGAGTTACGAATTATGAGTTACGCATCGTAACTCGTAATTCGTAACTCGTCACTGTGAAGGGTTCTTCCGATGTTACTTTACATTGTGCGCCGGGTGATCATGTTGATCCCGATTCTCTTTTTGATCTCGGTCGTCTCCTTTATTGTGATTGAATTACCGCCCGGCGATTGGGTGAGTAATTATATCAATAACCTACGCACATCGGGGATTGAATTGCAGGATGATGAAGCGGATCGGTTAACCGCGATGTATGGTTTCGATCAGCCCTCCTATGTGCGTTATGCTCGTTGGATGCAAGGGATTATCACCCGTGGCGATTTTGGCTGGTCTTTCCAGTGGGGCAAACCAGTCAACGATATTCTGGCCGAAAAGTTGCCCTTTACCTTGATTATTTCCATCGGGGCGCTGATTATTTCCTGGATTATTGCTATCCCTATCGGCATCTATTCGGCAACCCATCCCTATTCGATTGTCGATTATGTTGCCACAGTATTGGCCTTTATTTGGGTAGCGACGCCGGGGTTCTTGCTCGCGTTCGTGGCGGCCTGGCTGGTCTATCGCTATCTTGATTTTTCACCGTTGGGCCTCAATTCAACCGAATTTCTCGACGCGCCCTGGAGTACAGCCAAATTGATCGACCGGATCAAACATTTCATCCTGCCGATTATCATTATTGGTCTCTCCGGCACCGGCGCCACCATTCGCGTCCTGCGCGCCAATCTGCTGGATGAGTTGAAAAAGCAGTATGTCACCACGGCGCGGGCCAAGGGCTTACCGGAACTGCGCATTCTCTTTAAATATCCGGTGCGCATTGCCTTCAATCCGCTCTTTAGCACCATCGGCTGGTTGTTACCGGCGCTCTTCTCCGGGGAAGTGATCATCTCCGTGGTGTTGAGTATTCCCACATTGGGGCCAACTTTGTTGCGCGCTACACTGGCGCAAGATATGTATTTGGTGGGTAGCATTGTGCTGATCTTAAGTAGCCTCACCGTGGTGGGAACGTTACTTTCGGATATTTATTTGGCCTGGGCCGACCCCAGAATTCGCTTTGAGAGCGGGGGGAAGTAGGCGGTATGCCCAATCTTTGCGCGCCTTCCCGTAGAAGCATAACGCTGCCAGATTTGTGCTATACCGCTAAAACGTAAGGAGATGATTCATGGCGGTACAAGATGTACTGAGCAAACCACCAACCGGTTTGCCGCCGGTCGGCGATCCAACCGCGGCTGTCGAAGAGCAATTGGATGTTAAGTCCGAGCGCTATTATTATGCCAAGCAGTGGCAGTTGATCTGGTGGCGTTTCCGTCGTCATCGATTGGCCATGGTGTCATTGGTGTTGCTGGGGATCCTCTATTTGATTGCCATCTTTCCTGAATTTGCCGCCCCCTACGACGCCCAAACCCGCTTTGAGAAATTTCAACAAAGCCCGCCCACGCGCATTCACTTTTTTGATGAGGCAGGAAATTTCCGCCGCCCCTTTATCTATCCGCTCAAACGGGAATTGGATCAAAAGACCTTCAAATATACCTATACGGCTGATACCAGCCAACCTTTTCCGATTCTCTTTTTTGTCGAAGGCGATCCCTATAAATTGTGGGGGCGTTGGGAGGGCAACACCCATCTCTTCGGCACCGGAGTCGATGGCCCGCCGCTGGTGCTTTTCGGCACCGATGAATTGGGGCGCGATATTCTCAGCCGCACCTTTTATGGCTCGCGTATTTCCATGTCGATTGGCTTTGTGGGTGTGCTGTTGACCTTTATCATCGGCATCTTGTTGGGCGGTATTTCCGGCTATTTTGGCGGCATTATCGATGAGATCATTCAACGCACCATCGATTTCCTGCTCGCCATTCCACAACTGCCCTTCTGGATGGCATTAGCCGCCGCCCTGCCGCGCGATTGGTCGGTGACCAGAACCTACTTTGCCATTACGGTGATTTTGTCGATCATCGGTTGGTCGGGGTTGGCGCGTGTGGTGCGTGGCAAGTTGCTGGCCCTGCGCGAAGAGGATTATAGTCTGGCGGCACAGGCGGCTGGCGCAAGTCAACCGCGCATTATCTTCCGGCATCTGCTCCCCGGCTTTACCAGCCACCTCATTGTGTCGCTCACACTGGCAATTCCCGGCTCGATCTTGGGGGAAACGTCGCTCAGTTTCCTGGGGCTGGGGATGCAACCGCCGGCCGTCAGTTGGGGCGTTCTGCTGCGCGATGCCCAGGATATGGTGGTGGTGGCGCAGCAGCCGTGGCGGTTAATTCCGGGGCTGTTTGTGATCGTGGCGGTGCTGCTCTTTAACTTTGTCGGCGATGGCTTGCGTGATGCGGCTGACCCGTATTCATCCTAATGTGATCGCCTTTCATGAACTTCAAACTCATTAGTGAGATTAGCGACATCCAGATTATTGCAAAAGGGAAAAACGTCGATATTCACCATCAACTAAATCGCGCTTATGGTTATGGTGACTGGCGTAAACTCAAAGGGGTAGGTATGGTAGAGTATGAGAATGGACAGATCTGGATGGTTGAATTACACTGGTTTGAAGCACATGGTATCGGTCGAAAACGGATGAAAGACAAGTTTAAGCTGAAAAGAATCGCATGAAATACGTACGCTGCATTAACAATACTGGTTTCATATATGATGAAAATGGACAGTTGTTTGACGAAACAATTCCCGATTTAGTTGTCGGTGAGGTGTATAAAGTTGCGCCACCGGCAGAGAATGATGGAGAAATGTTACGCGTCATTGACGCTTCCGGCGAGGACTATCTTTATCCAGCTCACTATTTTGAGCCGCTGGCGCCTGATTCACAAGGTAAACGACAACGAACGGTAACTCTCTATCTTGATGATTTTACCAGAGGTATTTTGCACGCTGAAGCAGTGGCAGCGAGGAAGCCGATGAGCGCCCTCTTACGCGAGTGGGTTGAGGAACGGTTAGATTTACCCATAGGCGCCGGCTAAATACCTATCCATATTCATTTACATTCTGGATACATGACTCATGACTGACCAACGAGATGTTTTGATCGAAGTGGAAGATCTACGCGTCCACTTTCACCTGCAAGAGGGCAAAGTGCGAGCGGTGGATGGGGTGAGCTTTGCCATTCGCCACCAGAAGACGCTGGGCGTGATCGGCGAGAGCGGGTCGGGCAAGTCGGTGTCAGCCCAGGCAATTATGGGGATTTTGCCCATGCCGCCGGCCAAAATGGAGAGTGGACGCATTACCATGCACCTGCCGGAGAATGGCGTGGGCAACCGCAGCATCATTCTCTCTGATCTGCCGACACGGGGCAATGACTATCGCGCCATTCGCGGCAAGGAGATCGGCATCATCTTCCAGGAGCCGATGACCTCCTTCAGCCCGGTGCATACCATCGGCAACCAGATAATGGAGTCGATTCTGCTCCATATCCCCAACATTAGCAAGAAGGAAGCCCGCGAGCGGACAATTGAGATTTTGCGCCGCGTCGGCATCCCGCGCGCCGAACAGCGCATCGATGCCTATTCACATCAGTTTAGTGGCGGTATGCGTCAACGCGCCATGATCGCCATGGCGCTGGCCTGTAATCCCAAACTGTTGATCGCCGATGAGCCGACCACTGCGCTCGATGTGACGATTGAGGCGCAGATCATCGAACTGCTTAAGGATTTGCAACAAGAGTTCGGCATGGCGATCATGTACATCAGTCACGACCTGGCTGTTATCGGCGGGGTGGCGGACGAAGTGATGGTCATGTACCTGGGGATCGTGATGGAACATGCCGGCACCGATCAACTCTTTGACAACCCGCTGCATCCTTACACCCAGGCTTTGCTCCGCTCCATCCCCACGATTGATGGTGAGTTGGAACGGCTGAAGACCATCAAGGGGACGATGCCAAGCCCCTTTACCGAACACAAGGGGTGCCCCTTCTTCTCCCGCTGTGAGCAACGCATCCCTGGGACGTGTGATGCTACTCGTCCACCGCTGGTGGAGGTTGAGCCGGGACATAAGGTGCGCTGTGTGTTGTATAACAAGTAGTCAATTAGTCGCGTAGTCGTTTAGTCGCGTGGTCAATACCGGGCAAGTTTAGAAATTATAAAAACTGACCAATCGACTACGCGACCAATTGACTACGCGACTAAACAATTTTTGGAGTCAGAAACGTGGCTGAACAAAAAGATGTTTTGCTCGATGTACAAGGGCTGAAGAAATATTTCCCGGTGCAACAGGGCTTTTTCCGGCGCACGGTTGGGTTTATCAAGGCAGTGGATAATGTTTCGCTGCAAGTCAAAACTGGCGAGACGCTAGGCGTGGTCGGCGAAAGCGGCTGTGGGAAGACGACCATGGGCCGCTGTCTGGTCAAGCTCTATGAGCCGACCGGCGGCAAGGTTTTGCTCCACACGCCACAAAAGACCCTCTCTGTCACCGAACTGGAGGGACAAGATCGCCGGCTCTTCCGCAGCAGCGCACAGATTATCTTCCAAGATCCCTTTGCCTCGCTCAACCCGCGCATGAACATTCTGGAAACGGTGGGTGAACCGCTGCTGGTCAATGGGTTGGCCACGGGACGCGACCTGGAAGAGCGCGTCAAAGAGGTGATCACACAGGTGGGGTTGCGCGTGGAACATCTGCGCCGCTTCCCCCACAGTTTCAGCGGTGGGCAACGGCAGCGGGTCGGCATTGCGCGCGCGCTGGTGGTGAAGCCAAGTCTGATTGTCGCTGATGAGCCGGTGTCGGCGCTCGATGTGTCGATCCAGGCGCAGATTTTGAATCTGCTGGAAGATTTGCAGGCGCAATATGGCTTGACCTATATCTTTGTCTCCCATAATATGTCGGTGGTGCGCTATATCAGCGACCGCATTGCCGTCATGTATGCCGGCAAGTTGGTCGAGTTGGGGGAAAAGCAGGAGTTGCTCTCGCATCCACGCCACCCCTATACGGAATTGTTGTTGGCAGCCGTGCCGCGCACGGTGGATCGCCAACGGGGCCACCGCTTGATCACGCCAGGGGAACCGCCCGATCTCGCCAACCTGCCCAAGGGGTGTGTTTTCCAGAATCGTTGTAAATATGTGAAAGATCGCTGCAAACAGGAAGAGCCGCAACTGCGCACGGTTGGTGACAATCATTTTGCCAGTTGCCACTTTGCCGAGGATCTGCTCCTGCAAGGGATTGCGTTGAAAACGACGCCCCCTGTTACCGCTGGCGTACAGTAGAAATCCTGCGGTTGGTTGCTCACTCCCCAAGCGCCACTAGCCGCAGGCTAGAAATTGAATCAAGATGGCAACAAGTGTTTCGCGATATGCGCTGGCCTATTTGCTTTGGGTCATTAGCGTAGCCCTCGCCTTTGTGGCGCTCCTGGTTTCGCGCAGTTCGATTATGATAACGCTGGGCGCGACCGGCTGGGACCGCTATTTTGTCCACGCCCTCAACCAATTTGGCTTTTTGTTTCTGGCGATCTTTGGCCTGGCCGTGATCGTCTTTACCGAACATTTCTATCGCACCGGAGTAGAAAAGAAGCGGCTTTTTGCACGCTTTTTTCTGATCACCTTGCTCGAATTGCTCTTTCTCACCTTCATGCACCTCTCCGGTCTTATCAGTCAAGTGATCCTTGGATTCTTTATTCCTACCGCGTTGCTCATCGTGGTGGGTGAAGTGATCCTAGCGCTTGTTCTCTTCTGGCTCTACCGACGGGCGTCTCGGCAGGCAGTGGCGCCTGTTGTATGAAGCGTTGGCTGTTCCTTGCCCTGCTGTTCCTGAGCGGGGCATTCCTACTTTACTTGCCGATCAAAACACCGCTGAACATTTATGACGAGGGGCTGGCGCTAGTTAATGCCATGCGGGTTGAGCAGGGTGAAATTCCCTTCCGCGATTACTGGGCCATCTACCCGCCAGGGCAGTCGTACGCCCTGGCAGCGCTCTTCAAACTAGCCGGCTCGACCATTCTGGCTGAACGCGTCTATGATTCATTTGTCCGCCTGCTCTGTGCGATGGTGATTTACTTGTTGGCGGTGCAGATGCTGCGTGCTTGGGGGTGGTCCGTGCTGTTCTACGGTGCAGTGATCGGGCTGCTGGCGGCGGCGACTTTTTATGGCTATGCGATGTTTCCGGCACTGCTCTTTGCCTTCCTGGCGCTCCTGCTTTTCTTTTACTACCTGGAACAGCGACGACAACGACTTTTGCTTGTCACCGGCCTGACCATCGGTGTGACTTCACTCTATCGCATTGATGTTGCGGGTTATGTCGGCATTGCCGTTATGGTAGGATTGCTAGTTGATATGCTGGTCGATCAGCCAGAGGACAAGCAGGCCCTACAAGCCCTGATAGAACGTGGGACACAGGTTGTGGCTGGGGCGCTGATCATCTTCCTGCCCTTCTATGGCTACCTGGCGCTGGTTGGCAATGTGGGTGAGATGTTCAATAACCTCTTTATCTTCCCCACAACCACCTTTCATGATGTGCGCCACCTGCCCTACCCAACCTTGCTACCGGATTGGTCACGGTGGCAAGAGCGCGGGGAGTGGCTGGCCCAGGTCGATTGGGTCTTGGGTGAATGGTTGCGTTTCTACCTGCCGCTCTTGGTTTACACTGCCGTAGCACTGATTCTTTTGGTCTCCCTCGCGTTTCGTCTGGCTACACGAAGAAAACTGACCCAAAGTGACATCCACGCCCTAACAATACTGGTCTTGGGGCTTGGCCTCTTTGTCCAAGCGATGAGTCGTTATGATGCCATTCATGCATTGCCGACCTCTCTGCCAACCATCTTGCTCATCGGCTGGCTCTGGCGGCGCTTGGTCACAGCCAAGTGGTGGCGCGCCTTCCTGACGCCGTTGCCGGCGCTGTTGACCCTCGTTCCGCTCTTTGTCTACGGCTACCTGCCCTATGCCCAACTCAGTAAACTGGCCGAGTATTTCCCGCCCACTGGTTGTTTTTCCACGCTGCCGCGCGCCAGTTGTGTGCCGGTTATCGGTGAACAGACGGCAATGATTGACTATCTGAATGGTCTGGATGCGGACCAGGGCGCGCTCTATGTCGGCGTGCCGACGCATGACCGGATTTTTATCAACGATGTTTCGTTCTACTTCCTGGCGGATCGACCCATTGCTACCCTTTATCACGAGTTGCACCCCGGCGTAGCAACAACCTTACCCGTCCAAGAGGAGATTGCCCAAGCGCTAGAAACGCAACAGACGCCCTGGGTGGTGATTGCGGATTTTGGCAACCCGAACGAACCCAACGGCAGTGCGTTGAGTAGCGGCGTAACCCATTTGGACGAATACCTACGCAGCCACTATACTTTACACAAGCAATTTGGTAATTACCAACTCTGGCAACGCCGGAGCGAACCGTAAACCTTCCCAAGCAAACAAAGAGGAGTCTGAACATGGCGCTAAAAGTTGCAGTGATCGGTCTGGGTGGCATTGGCAACACCCATGCCCCCGTCTATCAAGCCAACCCCGCCGTCGAATTGGTCGCCGTTTGTGACATTATCAAGGAGCGCGCCGACAAGGCCGCAGCCCGCTATGGCGTCAAAGCCTATTACAGCGTCGAGGATCTGCTCAAGAACGAAGAAATCGACGCCGTGAGCGTTTGTAGCGCCGGCAAGGAAAATGGCGGCGACCACTATGAGCCGACCATGCAATGTTTGGAAGCGGGCAAACATGTGTTGGGGGAAAAGCCCATCTCCAACGAGATTGAAAAGGCGCGCGCGATGGTGCGCAAGGCCGATCAGAAGGGGGTCTACTATGGCATCAACCTCAACCACCGCTTTGTGCCGCCGGCGGCCAAGGCCAAACAGTGGGTGACGGAAGGCAAGTTGGGCCATCTGCTGCTCATCAACATGACCATGTGGATCGGCAACCCCAACGAGACGTCGCCCTGGTTTCATGCCCGTGCGCTCCATCCCCATTCCATTGATGTGATGCGCTACTATTGCGGTGATGTGGCGCGTGTGCAGGCGTTCTTTAACAAAGCGCCGGGCCGCGTCTGCTATTCCAATATGCAGGTCAACATCGAGTTTGAGAATGGCGTCGTCGGTCATCTCACCGGCAGCTATGACGCCAACCCGCGCCACAACCTGGAACGCTGTGAAGTCATGGGCACCGAAGGGCGCTTTGTCCTCGACAACTGCTACGAAGAGTTGACCCTCTATCCGCGCCGCAGCGATGAATTAACCGTCATTCGTAACAGCATCATGGGTGGGTTGAGCGGCTTCAACGCGACCTTCACCAATCGCATCAACCGCTGGATCGAACAGGTCAGCGCCGGCGTCCCGCGGGAGGAGATCGACGCCTCCGGCAAGGATGGGCTGGCCGTACAAGAGGTGATCGAGGCCGCCATTCGCTCCCACGAAACGGGCCGGGCCGAGGAAGTGCCGGTGGCGTAAACCGACGTGATTCGTGCTGCGTGACTCGTGACCTTCGACAAGCTCAGGTCACGAGTCACGCAGCACGAATCACGTAACACGAATCACGGAGAAACCATCATGTTAAAAACGTGCGTCATCGGCATGGGGCCGATTGGCAATATTCACTCGACGATGTACAAAGAGGATGAACTGGCGAACTTTGTAGCCGTCTGTGACTGGAACAAAGAGCGCGCCGACGCCGGCGCGGCCAAGTTCGGGGTGAAGGCGTACTATGATGTGCAAACCATGTTGGAAGCCGAACGCCCCGATGTGGTGAGCGTGGCGACCGGCGGCCATGAGTATGGCAGTGAACATTATCTGCCCACCATGCAGGCGCTGGAATTTGGCTGCAATGTGATCGGCGAAAAGCCCATCTCCAACGAAGTCGAAGAGGGCGAGGAGATGGTCGCCAAGGCCAAAGCAAAGGGCATCCGCTATGGCGTCAACCTCAACCATCGCTTTACACCGGCGGCGCGGCTGGCGAAAAAATGGGTGGAAGAAGGGCGTATCGGCCACCAGCTTTTTATCAACATGAGCATGTGGATCATGAACCCGCGCGAAAGTTCGCCCTATTTTCACCTGAAAGCGCTCCACCCGCACACGATTGATGTCATGCGCTACTTCTGTGGCGACGTTGAAGCCGTCCACTGTTTCGCTAGCAAAGCGCCGGGGCGCAAGATTTGGTCCACCGCCGTCTTCAACATGAAGTTCAAAAACGGCTGTGTCGGCACGCTGACCGGCAGCTATGACATCCAGCGCGGCCACCCGATGGAACGGTGCGAGGTGGCGGGGGTCAATGGTCGCTTTGTGATCGACGACATGTATCGCGAAGTGACGCTCTACCCAGCCGGCAATCTGGAAAAGACAGTCTACACCAATCCCCTCTTCGGCGGCTACCGGGATTTCAATGACACCTTCCGCAACCGCATTCATACGTTCCTGGAGCAGGTGACGGCAGGTGTCGCGGCGGATCAGATCGATGGTTCGGCGGCAGAAGCATTAGCAGCACAGAAAGTGATCGCGGCGGCGATTGAGTCGATGGAAACGGAGACGGTTGTGCGCGTCCGCTAAGGGTCCGTACAAGTATAAGTGGCCGCGCTGAGCGCGGTCACTTATACTTGTACGGACCCTTAGTGTGGTAAACCGGTTCATCATTGGTGCTGGCGATGCTTTTACACAGCAGCAAAGGTGGGTAGACCACTGGTGGTATTGCGTTGAAAACCGGTAAGCGCATCGTTACACCGATTGAGTATTTGTTTTCCGCACCTCACACAACAATGCTTTATAGACCGGAAACCCGGAAATGGGATCCCGGTTCTCAAAATCGGTCAGCGCATTGGCATTCGCCCGTCGCCATTCGATCGGGCCAAGCGGCCCACCGCCGCCCATGTTGACCTCGACCGCACCGGCGACAATATCCGGCGTAACCCGTGCGTAGAAAATAGCCTCGGCGCGGGGCGAGGCGACAATCACCTCGTCGCCATCGTTGATGCCGCGGGCGGCGGCGTCTTGCGGGTGGAGATGGACGAGCGGACGGGGCAATTTGTTCAGCAAGCTGGGTATGTTGTGATGTTGCGAGCGGAAATCAAAGTTGGTACGCGCCCCCGAATTGAAGACCAGCGGATACTTCGCTGCAACTTCCGGGCTGGCTAATGGACCTTCCACCGGTTCGGTGTAGACCGGCAGCGCATCATAGCCATAGCTGCGCAGCCATTCAGAGGTGAGTTCAAATTTGCCGGTGGGCGTGTTAAAACCGGGGTGTCCATCGGGGCGCAGTGCGCCGGTGGCATATTTGCGATACTCCATCGGCGGATCGGGGTAGTGGACGCCTGCGGGATGGGCCATTAACTCGTCGAGGCAAACGCCGGTATCCTTGAGGGCATATTCGACCATCGCCCGTTCGGTCTGCGGCCAGTGGTCGCCATAGCCCAAGTGTTTTGCCAACTCAGCAAAGATGAGATAGTCGTTGCGTGCTTCGCCCAGTGGCTCGATCACCCGCTGCCGGTGCTGCACATAGCTGCCGCTAATGCCATAGGATTCAATCTCAAAAGCGGTCGCCGCGGGCAAGACGAGATCAGCATACTGGGAATCGACTGTGGGGAAGCGGTTGATCACCACCAGGAAATCCAACGCGGCCAGCGCCCGTCGCCAGAGAGCGGGGTTGGGCCAAGCGGTGGTGAGCGAGGTGCCGCTGACAATCATGGCGCGCAGCGGATAGGGCTTACCTTCGAGAATCGCCTTGGGGAAGAGGGCGGCGTGACCTTCTTTGCGCACTTCGTAGTAGATTGGATATTCCGCGGCGCCAATTGGCGGGCGGGCGCCTTTGGGCGGTTCAGTCAGCAGACGGTTGAGCTTTAAGCGATTGGGCATCTGGAAGACCTTGCCCCCCGGCACATCGAGATGACCGGCCAGCGCTTGCAGCGAAATCATGGCGCGAATTGCCTGCACGCCGCTATTGGAATATTCCAAGCCCGTGTAACTGAGAATCGAACAGCCCCGCGCTCGCGCCATTGCCCGTGCTAGTTCGCCTACCTGTTCCGTCGGCACGCCGGTGATCAGTGCCACCCGTTCCGGTGTAAATTGCTGGACGTACTCTTTCAACTCAGCAAAACCATGCGTCCAGTTGTGAACAAAATCATGGTCATACAAATCCTCAGCGATCAAAACATGAATCGCACCTAGCGCCAGCGCGCCATCCGTCCCCGGGCGCACGCCAAACCACTCACAGCGCAGGGCTTGGGCCGTCTCGCTGCGTCGGTGGTCGATGACAATAATGCGGGCGCCCCGTTGTTGGGCCTGGCGCAAGCGCCCCAGATTGAGCGGCGACGAATCGGTGGCCGGATTTTCGCCCCAGACGAGGATCAGGTCGGCGTCGTCCATCTCCTCTGCCATGTTCATCATATATTCGCCAAAACAGGCGCGTGGGGCGATCATGCCGTAAGAAACATAGCAGAGCGCGCCGACACCCGTGGTGTTGGGCGAGCCGAAGGGGAAGAGTACTGCGTTGGCCGATGATTCGGCGGTGCCGGCCGGAGCAAACATCTCATTCAAGCCATACTCAAAGTTGCCGCGCCCCGTGTAAATACCCACGGCTTCGGGACCATATTCCGCCGCCACCCGCCGCAGATTCTCGACAATCAGCGCATAAGCTTCATCCCAGGTGATGCGTTCAAAGCGTCCTTCACCCCGTTCGCCTACGCGCCGTTGGGGATAGAGCAGGCGATCAGGCGAATAGACCACTTCGGCGGTCTTCATGCCCCGTGTACAGAGGACGCTATGAGGATGGTTCTTGATCGATGCGATGCGTTGAATCCGGTCGTCCACCAGATGAATTTCAGCGCCGCACCCCTCCGGGCAGACGCCACACATGCTGAGGACGGAACTGGTTTGGGTAGTTGGTTTCGGGTCAAATGCTGGGGTGGTCGGAACGTTGAGCGAGGTAAGCGCACGCGGGTCTGGTAAAGGCATGATGACTGGGCTACCATTGGGTGGTTGGTTAAGGCGCGCCGGTTTTCTTGTTTTGGTAATGGTCGTCATAATTGTCTTTATCGCCTTTGTTGCCTGGCTCACCGGCGCTAGGTGCGCACGACTAGCAAGCAGATCCAACGTCTGTGCTTGCTGCTCATACCTGCGGCCGCTGAGTATGGGTTGATCATTGAGAAAGGGTTGCCGGCTACTGCAACAACAGCACCTGCTCAGTTTTAGGACAGGTGCTTACAAGAAAGCGGTTACGATTTCTATTTTTCGTCTTCGTCATCCTCCCACTCATCGTCTTCTTCCCAGTCCGGGTACTGTTGCGGCGCGGTGCCGACACTTTCGACAATCCGGGGATACTCGGCCTCCGGGTCGCCATTTTCGTTGATGGCATGAAGTTTGACATTGAAGCGCCATTCGTCGCCATAATCAAAGAGATAGAGGAAGTTCTGCCCTTTGCGCAGGTTGAGGGAGGCCAGGGTGGTTGTGCGTACATCACCAGCGGCCTCTTCGTCCTCGTACTCATCATCATCGTCATCAGCAGCAAAGGGGCTACCCATCTGGAGCATCTGATTCAGTTGCTCATCCGACATGCCGCTAACGGTGTTTTCGATGTTGCCCAGCAACATCTGCACCATCGTCGGCGGCAGCCCCATTTGCTCGCTCATCACTTTCATCACCAGTTCCCGCGCCTCGGGATCACTTTTGAGCATCTGCAAGACATTGCGCATTTGGTCCGGCGTCAGGGGTTGGCGGGCAGAATCGGTGAGTAGATCACCGTACTCGTTGAGGAACGCTTCGTCTTCTTCATCATCTTCACTCAGTGGCCCATCACCCCACGGATCGGCATCCTCCGGCAAGGTGTACTCACTGCTTTCATCCCAGGCTTTCCCGCTCATGAAGAACGAGTAGAGATGATCGGCGTTAAAATTGTAGGCATCTTGAATGGCATAGTGCAACCATTCCAAGGTTGCGTCTGCCGGCAACTCGACTTTGCGCGAAACGCCCTTGTGTTGCGGTAAGGTGACGTGAAATGTGTAGGTGCGCATGATCTCCTCCTTGTAGCGTGACAAGGTGACAAGGTGACAGGGCGGCAAAGGGAGGGGCTTCCTTCTCCTTGCTGCCACTTCTTGTAACCGATAGTCAAACGCGATCGTGTTGACCGCTCTTTTCAACTTCTTTGGCAAGCATACCACAACTGCGGCAAAAGGCTTGATTTGCCAATTTGCTGTACGCAGTTTGCCCCTGCGCCCGTTTCCCACATATAATCGTAGCAGCCACCTGATGGGAAAATAACAGGGATTTCACCGATTCCGCAGATTCACAAATAGAAATATCGGTGAAATCGGTGAAATCCTTGTTGCATTTTCATCGTTTGTGGTGTCGCCAAGACATGTGGCCTGTTTACAAATAGTCCGAAGTCCAAAGTCCAGAGTCCGAAGTCCAGAGTCCGAAGTCTGGAGCCGCCTATGCAGGCAACAGTCAAGCCAGAGTCGGGGAAACAGATTTCTCGACTCTGGACTAACCGACTCTGGACTAACCGACTATAGAAAGGGTTTATTTCTCATGAGTATGCAATCCGCCGGTGCGCGCTTGCCCATCGGCCTCTGCATCTTTGGCATTGCTTATAGCGCCGGCTATACCGGCAACTGGGCCAAACGTACCGACGGCAAGCCGATTGGCCCCAATGATTTTATTGACCTGGCGGTGCGCCTGGGGCTGAGTTCGATTGAAGCGCCGCCCGAATATTTTTCTCCCGGCGCACAGAAGGCTGATCTCGTCGCTTTTCGGCAGCGGGCGCAGGCGCATGGCCTCTTCCTTGTCGTAGATGGCCCCAAAATCGACCCGGCCGCCTTCCGCCCCTGTCTGGAACAGGCAGCCTGGCTGGGGGCGAAGGTGGTGCGCTGCGTCCTTAGCGGCATTCTCTGTGGCGACCGGCGACCGCTGGGGGGCTATGATGGCTGGCAGCGCCACCTGGCCCAGATGGTGCAACATTTGAAGGCCATTGCACCGATGGCCGAAGACCTGGGCTTAAAGATCGGCATTGAGAACCACCAGGACGCTACCTCCGCCGACCTGATTCGGGTTTGCGAAGAAGTGGGCTACCCCAACGTCGGCATCACCCTGGACACCGGCAACCCGCTGGCTGTGGGCGAAGACCCGGTGATCTTTGCCGAACGGATTTTGCCCTATCTGGTGCATGTCCATCTGAAGGATTATCGCATGACTGCCACCCCCTCCGGCTATCGACTTTTCCACTGCCCGATTGGCGCGGGCGTCGTCGATTTTGCCGCGCTCTTTCGCCTCTTCCGCACCAAACCAGAGGTGGCAACGCATATTGAAATGGCGGCGCTGGGTGAACGGCATATTCGGCTGCTGGAAGAGGAATACTGGACTGGTCTGGGCGACCGGCCGATCAGTGAAGTGTTGCCGGTGCTGCGGTTGATGCGCACGGCGGAGGTCGATATCGAATGGCGCACGCCGTGGGAAACGGGTGATGAAGCGATCTTGCCGACTTGGGAGATGCAGCGGTTGGAGGAGAGCGTGGCGCGCATGAGGGATGTGTTAGCTGGTTTGAACTAACCTTCTTCTGCGGCGCAAGGGGCGCAGAGCGCCCAGTCCGGCATTCCACGCCGAGCGTGGAACGAGCAATTTTTATCATGAATATGAAAGAATAAGGAAATGACAAAGGATGCAGTTCGGGTCGGTCTCATCGGTGTGGGTGGGATCTGTGGCATGGTGCATTATCCGGGGTTGAGCCGGATCGGCGACGTGGAGATTGCCGGTATTTGTGAGCCGGAAGATGCGTTGCGCAAGCAGCGCCAGGAAGAGTGGGGCGTGGCGCTGGCCTACCCTGATAGCGAGACCTTTTTTCATGAGGTGAAGCCCGATGCGGTGGTGATTGCGACGCCCAACAAGTTTCACCGTGAATTGATTTTGGAAGCGTTTGCCAACGGCTGTCATGTTCTCTGTGAAAAGCCGCTGGGTATGGACTACGCCGAGACCGTGCAGCTTTACCAAGCCGCCAAAACCGCCGGTGTGCGCGCCATGATGGCCTTTACCTACCGCTTTGTGCCGGGGATGAACTACATTCGTCACCTGGTGCGCAGTGGGGAACTGGGCGAGATTCGCCACGCCCGCTTCCAACGGTTGCAGGATTGGGGCGAATTTGCCATCGGCTGGCGGCAATACAAGGCGATGGCCGGTTCCGGTGAACTGGGCGACATGGGCATCCATCGCATCGACTTTGCGCAGGATCTGTTGGGGCCGATCACGTCCGTTTGCGCGGCGACCAAGCAACTGGCTGCCCGCGACCGCACGCGCGACGGTCAACCCGTGCTGCCGCAAGATGTGGAAGATTGGGTGGCGTGGATTGCCGAATTTGAAGGCGGTACGACCGGCGTCTTTGAAATGGGCAAATTGACCAAAGGCTACAGCCCGCAAGGCGATCACGATCTGGCCGAACTCAACGGCACAAAAGCGTCGGCGGCCTACCGACTACATACGCCCCATGAAATTCTCTTTGGCGAACGGGGCAAACCTTACCGCGCCATCCCCGTCCCGCCTGAATTCCTAACTCGCCCCGGCTCTCCGCGTGACCCCAACGACGGCGACCCGGTGCGCACCTTCCGCTATGACCAGGCGTGGGAGTTTGTCAGCGCTATCCGCGAAGGTCGCGACCCCGTTCCCTCCTTCTACGAAGGGATGCGCGCCCAAGCCGTCGCCGATTCCATCCTGTTGGCAGCCCGTGAACGGCGCTGGGTCGATGTGCCGATGGCGTAAATGGTGGTGAAGGCGTATCGACAATAGGAATTTCTTCGAGGATCGTCGATGCCATTTCCACACCCATCGCCATCAACCTAAGATGCTCCGATAAACGTAGTGATCTTGTCTGTCACCCTGAAAGGGTCTCAAGGGTATTGTAGCCGCGAGACCTTTTCAGGGTGATAGGCGAGTCTTCGCAGTATAATACCCCAGAGATCCTTTCAGGGTGGCGGTACGGAAACTTACGATAGAGCGGGTATCTGGGAAGTAGCGCCAATCGTAGCGCTCCTCTCTAGACACCCGCTCTGTTTTATGGCAGGATAGCGCTTCGGCAACGAGTAAACGGTACACGCAACACGTACCACGCAACAAAAGGCGAACAACCACACATCATGGAAATCCAAGCCACACTCCGCGGCAGCACCGGCCTAACCCGCCAGGTCATCTGGTTAGCCAGTCCATTAGTCCTACAAAATCTATCGCACACTTTGTTGGGGGTCATCGATACTTACTTCGTCTCCCGCCTCAGTACCGATGCCCTGGCCGCCGTGGGGCTGGCGAGTATGATCTTTATGGCGATCTTTATGTTCTTTCGGGGGACGGCCAATAGCACCGTCGTTTTTGTCGGGCGGGCCTATGGCGAAGGCGACCCCGCCAAAATTGGCGCAGCAGTTTGGCGGGGTCTCAATATGATCGTATGGTTGTCACTGTTAGTGGCTGTGTTGCCGTGGCTCGCCGGCGTTCTCATAACGTTGGCCGCGCCGGCGGATGGTTCGGCGGTGCGTGAATTGGGCGCACAGTACCTTCAGATACGCGTCTTTGAATTGCCGCTCATCATGTTTAGCGCGGTGGTTTGGGGCTTTCTGGTGGGGCGGGGTGATTCGCGGACACCGATGTTGCTGGCCTGGTTGACGGTGCTGGCGAATATTTTCCTGGATTGGCTGCTGGTCTTGGGGAACTGGGGCGCGCCGGCGCTAGGTGTGGCCGGCGCCGCCTACGCCACGGTGATGGCGAATGGTCTCAATGCGCTCGTCAGCGCGGCAATTCTGTGGAATCGCACCAATCGCCAACGCTATGCGACCGGCCAGCCCCGCTTTTTCGCCTGGGCCGAATTGCGGAAGACGTTGCAGGTGGGCCTGCCGCTGGGCGTTGGCGACTTTATTGAGATTGCCTCGTTTAGCGTCTTCTTTGCCCTCATTGCCCGCTTGGGCACTGATCTGCTGGCGGCGAACCAGATTGCCCTGCAATATATGAACATCTCCTTCACCCTGGGGATGGCGGTGAACATGGCAACAGCCAGCCTGGTGGCCCAATATTTGGGGGCCAAACGGCCCGACTTTGCCCAACAAGTGACTTACCGTGCTTGTCTAGTGGCGATGACCGGCATGGGGTTGATTGGTCTGGGATACTTGGTGGCGCCTGCCGAGTTGATGCGTATCTTCAGCGATGAAGCGCATGTCATCGCTGCCGGTGTCACCATTCTACAACTGGTGGCCTTCTACCAAATTTTCGACGCCGCCGGCATCGTCCTGGCCGGTGCGCTCAATGGCGCCGGCGACACCACCTTTACGATGATCGTGCGCTCCCTGCTCGCCTGGTTCTTCTTTATCCCGCTGGTCTGGTTCTTGATCTTCCCACTGGATACCGGCGTTGCCGGCGCCTGGATTGCCGCGCTGGTCTATCTACTCGTCCTGACCACCATCTACATTTTCCGTTTTCGCTCCGGTCGCTGGAAGACGATTCAGGTAGGGTAGGTGAAGGCAGGAAGACAGGAGACACGAGACAGGAGACAGGAGACAGGAGACACGAGACAGGAGACACGAGATCGTCTCACCTCTTATCTCGTGTCTCCTGTCTCCTGTCTAGACTTCACGCACCAGCGCCCGCATCTGCTCCGCCGTCGCCCGGAGCGTTGCCCAATCTTCCAGGTGGGCATTGTAGGCCAGGTGGTCGAGGCCGATGTGGAGATAACAGGCCACCAAGCGGGCGGCCTGATTGTGGGGGACATAGCCCACGTCCCGCCAGCGCTGCTCCAAGGCGGTGCGCAGATAGGGAATGTCGAGATTGGGTGTCCACGGAGCCCAGAACTCAAACCAGGCCAGTTCGTAGAGATGGTCGCCGTAGAGCGAACAGCCCCAGTCGAAGACGCCGGCAAGGTGATCGTCGTCCACCAGGACATTGCGGTTGATCAGGTCACAGTGGAGCAGCGACCGGGGAATATCATCCGGCGTCACCTGTTGGAGCAAGTCGTAGCCCCAGCTAAAGGTGGCATCATCTTCCGGGGAAGTTGCCAACTTCTGGCGCCAGCCAAAGGTGCGGCGATCGGGGCCGTCATAACTGACGGTGAGTAGATGTTGCGACCAACGGTCAAAGGGCGCTTGCTCGCCCAGCCCCCAGCCGCCCATGCCGCTTGTCCCCGTTACATCAGCCGTGCGCATGGCTTCCATTGCCCCAACCACCGCCGGCACCAAGGCGCGCCATTGATTCACATCAACGTTTTCTAGCGGTACGCCGTGGACGCGCGTCGAGATGGCGTAGTAGCCGCCAAAGGCTTCACCGATGGCCAGCACAGCCGGGATCGGCAAAGCCGCGGTGGCATAGCGATAGGCCAGTTGGTCTTTCTGAAAGTCATCGACATAATTGCCAAAGCGGATCGCCAGCTCCTGGTCGCCCTGGTGAAAGCCGAAACAGCGTGACCAAGCCCCCTCGCCGATCTGCGCAACGGCGGTGACATCCAGCTTGAGCGTGTCGGTGAGGAAGGTCTGCGCCTGCCGGCTATCGATCCCTTTGGCGTTTGGGTTGCTCATCGGTTAGCTCGTCAAAATCGTTTCAATGGCGGCGATCTCTTCGGCACTGAGCGCCGGAGCATTGAGGGCAGCCACATTGTCTTCGATCTGTTCAACCCGACTGGCGCCGATGACCAGGCTGGTGACCCGGTCGTCACGCAGCGCCCAGCGGAGGGCTAATTGGGCTACACTTTGGCCGCGCGCCGTGGCAATGGCGTTGAGTTTCTGTAATTTGTCTACCAGCGCCGGGGTGATCTGCTCTTGTAGCCGACTGGTGGCCGGCTTGCCGGCACGCGAATCGGCGGGGACGCCGGCCAGGTATTTGTCCGAGAGCAACCCTTGCGCCAACGGGCTAAAGGCAATGACGCCGATGCCCAGGCGAGCCGTGTGGTGGAGCAGATCCTTTTCAATCGGGCGGTGGAGCATCGAATATTTGGGCTGGTGAATCGTGATCGGTGTGCCGAGTTTTTCCATGATCCCGGCGGCAGCACAGGTATAGGCGCCATCGTAGTTGCTAACGCCGGCGTAGAGCGCTTTGCCCTGGCGCACCACTAGGTCAAGCGCACCCATTGTTTCCTCTAACGGCGTGTTGGGGTCAAAGCGATGGGAGTAGAAGATGTCCACGTACTCCAGTTGCAGCCGTTTGAGCGATTGGTGCAGGCTGGCAACCATATACTTCTTCGATCCCCACTCACCGTAGGGGCCGGGCCACATGTTGTAACCGGCTTTGGTCGAGATGATCAACTCGTCGCGATGATTGGCAAAGTCGCTTTTCAACACCTTGCCCACATTCTCCTCGGCAATACCGGGCGGCGGGCCATAGTTGTTCGCCAGGTCGATATGGGTAATGCCCAGGTCAAAGGCGCGCCGCAACATGGCGCGTGTCTGCTCGACATCGGTAAAGTTGTGCCAGCCGCCGAGTGAAATAGCCGGCAAGAGCAAGCCGCTGCGCCCACAGCGGCGGTAGGTCATGGTGGCGTAGCGGGAAGCGGAGAAAGTCATGGGTTGTCCTTGTCGTTAACCACAGTTTACTTCAACCAACGGAACCAGTTGATCGGAATAGCCGTGGCGGATGCAAAAATCGGCGGCCTGTAGATCAGTGATGACGCCGAAAATGGTTTGGTCGGTTGATTCTAGCACCGCTTTGAACGCCTGTAAAAAATCAGGCGTCACCGGCAGATCAACCAGCCGCGCCCGCAGACCGGTGGCATGGGTGAGCATGGTGTGGAATTTCTGTTCCGGGCGCAGGGCCAGATGGGCGGCCTGGTTGTAGAGCGCCACGCCGACTTCGCCGCGAATGATCTGCAGCAGGGGCAAGGTGGGGTAGAAGCGCAGCCCCAGCGATAAGCCCTTGTCTCTGGTGAGGCTGCTAAAGAGGCCCACGGCATAAAGCTCGGTTGATCCCGCCATTGCGTCGAGCCAGTGGGCGACAATCGGCTGGATGATAGCGTGATAGCGTAGGAGGTCATCAATGCTTTGGGCTTGATCCTCGGCTAGCGTTTTGACCGTGATGTGGGCCGTGTCAAGATAAACATCCACTGCTGTGGTCGGGTAGAAGTGGTGGATCAGCGTTTGCACCGCTGTATAGGTGGCACGAACTTGTTGAAAGAAGGGTGATTGTGGCTGATCGGGCAATTTGAACACCAGCGACGTGCGCAGCCAGGTGCGGCTGTCACTTTGCACCATCAACGCAGGATCGGTGCGAAAATTGGGATCAGCCAGGCGCGCGTAGGTCTGCTGCACACGCATGAACTGGTATTCCTGCACCAAACTTTTGAGATGATCGTGGTGGCGGCAGGCGCGTTGGAGAGTATGTAGGTTTCGATCACTATCCAGATCAGAGCGAATATCCATCAGCGAAACCGGAGCCTTTCCGCAAATTTATTACATCTGCACCAACGGCTCCCCAAGCTGATCCGCCGGCACATTGAGTTGGTCTAAAAAGTGGCGACAGAGTTCGTCGATCAACAGATCGGGCGTCTCGCCGTTGAGCGGGATCTGCGCCCCGGCCATCGACCCATGCCCGCCGGCAGACCCCCGCGCCCCCACCACCGACTGAATCAACCGCCCCGCCCCTTGTTGATAGCTGGTGCGCACGGACAAGTAGAGATGCTCTTTGTGAATACCGGCGCAAAAGACCCAGCGCAACCCCTGCCGCCGCATAAAGAAATCGGCAATATTGGCGGCGAGATCCGGATAACTCATCGCCCCCAGATAGGAGACCATCACCTGGTCATAACAGCGGGCCGATTGCAGGGCATAGGTCAGGGTGCTGAAATAGTCGCTGGGCATGGGGGCATGTTCGATTTTGAAGATAGCGGCCAGGTCCACTTGCGGCCCCAAATAGCCAAAGGCGGCGCGATCACATTCCGACGCCCCGCGCTCTAAGCCTTGGGTGTCAGTCTTGATGCCATAGAAGAGTGCCGTGGCTAAGGCCGGGGAAATGGGCAGATTGGCGGCGCGCAAATACTCTACCATCAGCGAAGCGGTCGCCCCCACTTGCGGACGAATGTCGGCGTAACCGGCCTGTTTGTAGGCTGTGCGCAGTGGATGGTGATCGATCACCACAGCCGGCATGACCCCCGCCGGCAGCGGTGCGTTCCCGGCATCGGGCTGCGTGTCCACCAGCACGAGATGGGATGCCTCTTTTAGATCGGCAGCCGTTAAGCGCTTCAGTGGAAAGTCGAGATAGCGGAGCAAGGCTCGATTTTCCGCCCGACCAATCGACCCCTGGTAGGCAATTGCGGTGGGGAACAGCAGATGTTCGGTGATGAGCGTTTGTAAGGCCAAGGCACTGGCAATCGCGTCAGGATCGGGGTTATTGTGTGGTACGATCAACACCTGTTCGGCCCCGGTCAGCGCATCGGCCAGGCCATTGAGGCGGTTGGTCAATTGATTGAAACGGTGTTTCCCTCTCATTCCTTCACCCTTCTTTCTTCCGCAAAATCCAATGCTACCGCTTGCGCTTGTGCGCGTTGGCACTATACAACCGGATGGATTTGACGGCCAAATTGCGCGGTCGCCGCCACCGTCAGGCGGGTTGTGCATAAAAAGTAGCCGATTCGTCATCTTTCCGTCACAGAAAGGTAAGGGACTCTTGATAGTAGCTTACATGAAAGCGGTTTCTGGTGGTATGTCTGTTGGAAATCAGTAGTCTAAACGTCGTTCCGAGCTGCAAGCGGTAGGCAACGCATATTCTGCGCATTGCTGACAACGGTGATTGTATTGTACTACGTAGGAGAAATGTAGGTTGTTTGTTGATTGGATTGATACATGTTCAAGGCAGGGTGATTTGCTCGATTTCGGTCAGTGGCAAACCGGTTATGCGCGCAATCGTCGCCTTGTCGATGCCATCCGTGAGCATGGCGCGAGCAATTTCCAGCTTTCCTTCACGGATTCCTTCCGCCTTCCCTTCCGCCTGCCCCTGCATTCGTCCTTCTCTGAGGGCATTTTGTTTGGCCTCTTCCCAAGCGGCTTCATCTTTGATAATGCCAAGTTCTTCGGGCGAGAGCGTGTTGCGCTTCATCCGTTCAATAATGTTACGGAAGAGATCGGAATCATAGTTGGCCTCGTCTACCTGACTATCGAGCGAATCGGCAATCAGTTCCAGCCAGGGGCGCACTTTGGGCGGCGTTTTTTCATTGACACTGCGTGGCCCCAAAAAGACCAGCCGATGGGGATAGAGTTCAATCTGCGTCCCCCCTTCATTGACTGGACTCATGTTACTGACGGCATAACTGAATTGCAGATGTTTTTCCTGCGGCATCCGGGTGAGGACGACAATGGTGTAGACATTACGGTTGAAACGGTAGGCTGAATAACCGCGTACCTGTTCAGCCAGAGCGATGATGTGATAGTAAAGAAAACGGTCAAAAAAATCGTCTTCGCGAACGTGTTGCACCTCGATGATCGTGCGTTGGGTTGTGTCTTCGGCAAAGAGGTCATACTGGATCTTGACATAGCCCACGGGTTCCGGGTATTCATATTCGGTAAAGACCCGGTCGACTTGAATGGGAAAGCCCAGCACATCAGAGGCGAAGTGGCTGAAGATGACCGGATCGCTAAAGACTCGTTTAAACGTAACACCGTATTTCAGTGGGATGACTTCGACCATAGCCTATTGCTTTCTCCTTCATGCAGAAGCATTCAGAAATTGGGTCAATACTTGATTTTTGCGTTTGTGATCAAAAATGGCCGTCACCGGAATGGTAAAACCCTTGACCACTTCGCTGCTAATCTCGCCGCTCTTGACTTTGAGCAGTAATTCATATTATCTCTCCATTAATAAATTCGGCTTTTGTATCTTCTGTGATCCAGTCATAGAAAGCTTCGCGTTTACGCCGTTCTTCGTCCAGATATTGTTGCAATTGACTGGTATAGATGACTAATTTGGACGACTTTAATAAGGGTTCAAGCACTGACGCTGTTGCTATCGTCATGATCTAACCTCCATCCACTGCCTGCGCATTCGTTACTCATTATTATAACAAAGTTGCTGTCAATAGAGAAAAGAGGAACGCTTGGGGCTTCATGGTTCTCCTGGCTGGCTTGGGTCTTTGGAAAATTCAAGGTATCCTTTTCTCTGACTTTGGGGACTTTCTTATAGCGATGGAATGGTTCAGCAACCGCATGAACAGGTGATTGATGAACGAATTGGCAATATTGGTCAGCGCTGCCCAACAGGGGGACAAGGCCGCTTTCAATCAAGTTGTGTTGCGCTTTCAGGATATGAACCAGCGGGAATCGGCTTGATTTTTGCCTGTGGCGGCGTTGGGCGGTTTGGGCGGTGACGCCATTGGTTTACGCGCTACGCTCTTTGTTGGCGCGGCTGGCTTTGTTATCAGCTACCTGGTGCTACTCTTTTCGTCGGAATTGCGCAAGTGATGCTGCCAAAGCAAATCGGCAAATAAGGCTTGCATGGTTGAGGTGTCATCCCCATATCACCGCGAATCATTCGGATTAGCGAATTTCTTCCCCTGAAGTGATTCGCAGTGGTATAGGCAGGAACTTGTCTCATTGCTGAAGCTGGCTTTCCCGCTTCTTGAGATAGTGCGCCACCAGCAAACTAACTACCAGAATCACCACGCCAAAGAGGAGTGCGCCGAGTGAAAACTCCGGTTCTTCCCCTAGCATCAGCTTCTTCAGATCGAGCGCTGCGCCAAAGGGGACAAAGGTAAAAAAGCCGGGCAGCGACCCCAAAAAGGTTGCGAAGATAAAGGCGCGCCAGTCGATGCGCAGGACGCCGGCCAGAAAGTTGACCAATTCATAGGGCAAAAAGAGCAGGTGCATCAACAGGATGGTGACAAAACTGTTCTGGCGCATCCGTTCCGCATAGCGACTCACCAAGCCTTCCTCCGTGGGAACCAGATCAGCCCCAAAGAGCCGCCCCAAGCCATAAGCCATCTGCGCTGCCCCCAAACTGCCAAGGATGGTATAGCCGATGGCCAAGGCTAGATTGCTCATTGAACCCGCGCCAAAGGCCGCCCCGCCAATGATTGCCAGCACCGCCGCCGAAGCAAAAAATAGCGGACTACAGGTATAGAGGAGGATATAGAGCAGCGGCCCCCAAGGCGAAGCGAGCAGATGCACCAATTGGGTCAACGCCTCTTCGGCTGACAGTTGGTTGGCGCGCAGGTAATAGAGGTAGCCGCCAATCAACGCGCCCCAGAGCAAAACCCCGACAAGTTTTAGACCATGCCGGTAGAGAAAGAGATCGTAGAGATTGGTTGGCGCTTTGGGTTTTGACACTGCTGACACTACTGATTTTCTTTCGCGCAAAGCTGGCGACCATTGTTGCACACACTGCTAGTATACGGCGAAAGGGTCAATCCGTCAAACACTGTTTCAGGTTTTGTAGAAGCATCGCCAGCCGATTGGGGGAGTACAGCCGCAGATTTGGGGGGCGCAGATTTTTTAATTACTAAGGGTTGCCGGGATTGGATGAGGGGATAACTGTTCGTGCGGTGCGACGATTGATTGGCTGTTTGGCGCCAACGTTGATTCATCCTCAGCTACCGCAAAATCATCCAGCCACCAACTGGAGACCGCCACGATGAAAAAGACAACAAGCATAACAGTCAGCACAAACATAGGTTTACCCTCTTTTGATTTTCGATATGCCCTAACCCTAGAATACTGTTTCTGGCTGGTAGCAAGTTGCAGACGATGTCCCGTTGCCCTGCTTGTGGAATAGCATAGCCGGGGCACCGTTTGGTGAGCGTTTGGCAAGCGTTTTGGGTGAAAGAATACAATGGGGTGGGGAAATGTAACTGCGTTGCAACCGGTTGCACTATGCTAAGAACGCATGGTTGGTCAAATCATTTGTTCCCGCAACCATGCCGGCGCGATTGCGCCACTATTATAAAATATAAAACGCCGGCTGTGGCGATGAACAGCACATAAAGGAATCAGGTATGTACGAATTAGTTTTATTAGAAACAACCCGCATTGAACATTGGGAGCGCTTAGAACGCGCCGCACAAGAACGACTGGCTGCGCAAGTCGAGCGGAGTAATGACCGCCAGCTAACAAACCAAGGGCTGTTATCGCGCAGCCACTGGCTGACCAGCGCCGGCAACTGGCTGCGCACCCATACTGTGCAACCGGGTCTCAGCCAACGGTAATCTGACAACCAAAAATAAAAGACCCACAGCAACCGGCAATGGTCGGCTGTGGGTCTTTTTTGTTGTGCGAAGCGGTTCGCACGAGGGCGTGCGAACTCCTCATTTAGGACTTTTTGTTGGCGGCAATATAGGCGTCGATCTGCGCTTGCAACTTGGCCTTGTACTCTTGGCGGCCAGCCTCATCGAGCATCTTCTTCATCTTGGCGACGGCATCGGCCACCGGCTCCTGGCCGCTCATCAACCCATGTACTGCCTCATCATAGACGGCGTTGAGCTTGGCCGAATCGACTTCGAGCGCCTTGGTGTCGGCTTCAAATTGCTCGTAGGGGTTGAAGACCCAGTTTTCTTCGGTGGTAAAGAACTTGAGCGCCTCTTCGGCTTCGGGCGGCAGATCGGCCGGTTGGCGCTGGTAGCGGCCCGACATGCCGGAGACATACCACATGCGCCGATAGTTGCGCGCCTGATCGACCCCTTCAATCTCGGAGAATTTCAGGTTGTCTTCTTTCTTGTAGTTCACCCCATCGACGCCCATCAACCAGAGGTCGAGGTTATCCTGGCTACCGGCGAGCCAGTTGAAATATTGAATGCCGGCCTGGTGTTGTTCCGCCGGGGCGTTGACGTTGAAGACCACAAAGTTCCATTGCTTGAGGTTGCCGATCGCTTTGTTGACGCCGGCGCGCAAGCCAATCATATCAACGCCCATCAACGACGCGTCGGCGTTGGAGGATTTCATCTCTTTGGTCTGTTGCACCCATTTGAAATCCGGCTCATTTTCCACACATGCGCCGCCGCGACCGGGATAGATGTAATCGACCTGCGAATTCTGGCTGGTGCCGGAGAAGGGCAAGTCGGTCTTGTTGACATAGCCCTTTTCCCACCAGGAGCGCAGCAGTTCCGCCGTTTCGATCATCGCCGGATCGTCCTCTTCGTCCACCAATGTCCAATCAGCGGTGGCATCCAGCGCCTTGACCCCGGTCTTGCTCACCCCAGGCCCCCACCCCTTGCGGTTGCGGTTGTAGCCCACCAGCGATTGGGTTGGCACATTGACAAAGGGAATCACATCCTTTTCATTGTCCAAGAGCGCCTGCAAATAGGGTTCCAGGCTGGGCCAGCCCCCCTCGGAGGTGGGCATGGGCGCATCATATTTGGCGCGCAAATCTTCACGGAAGATGGCGCCGCCGGTGCCGCCATAGTAATAGGCCGCCGGTACGCCGTAGAGGTGGCCGTTCATAAAGTTGGCATCGTAGATCTTGTCGGTGATCGCCTTCTTGAGTTCCGCGCCATGTTGATCGACCAGCGTTTCCAGCGGCGCCAAGGCCCCCTGATCGCGCAGACTGTTCATCTTGTACCAGGGTGCGTCAAAGGCCATCGTAAATTCGGCGCCGGAGGCATAGAGCGCCGGGTACTTGTTGTTGTGATCCTCCAAAATCATCGAGACGATCTCAATGTTCAACCCTTCGGACTGCATCTTTTTGGAAATTTCCTGCGTCACCGGGTCGATGCTCTCTTTGTATTGGGGAATGCCAAACCAGCTTTCGACCATGGTGATCGTGACCGGCGCCGCACCAGGGGCCGCCCCGCCTCCTTCCCCACCAGCCGGCGCGGCGCCAGGAGGCGCACAAGCCGCCAATGCCAGACCAGCCGTACCAATGCCGGCCAGCTTCAAAAAGTTACGACGAGTTAGTGCTTGCATACGAATCGCTCCTTTGCTTCTCAGGACGAGGGTGACAAACATTAAAAATTATTAATTGTCAATTGATAACTAATAATTTGTTAGCCTTTGACGGCGCCCAGTGTCAAGCCCCGGACAAAATAGCGTTGGACAAAGGGATAGGCCAGAATGATCGGGCCGATAGTAATGACTGCCGTTGCCATACGAATGGAGAGCGTCGGCATATCGGCCAAGTTGATGTTGACGCCGGGGTACTTCATGGCAGCCTGGATCGATTGCAGGTTGTTGATCATCTTCAAAATAATCAGCGAGAGCGGTTTAAACTCGGCAAAGTCGAGCAGCATGAGCGCCAGGAACCAATCATTCCAGTAGGCGACGGCGGTAAAGAGGCCGACGGTGGCCAGCGCCGGCGTGGAGAGAGGGAGGACAATACGAAACAGAATGGTGGTGTCCGAGGCGCCATCAATATAAGCCGATTCCATAATCTCCGTCGGCAAGGCGGCAAAAAAATTGCGCAGGACAAAGACCCAGAAGGGCTGCACCATCATCGGCAGAATCAGCGCCCAAATGCTGTCTGTAAGTTGGAGCAGATTGCGACAGGTGATAAACCAGGGAATCAGGCTGGGAGTGAAAATCATTGTGAAGAAGACATAGAAGGCGACTTTGTTGCGCCAGCTCAACCGCTTCAATGCCATAACATAAGCCAGCCCCGACATGACAAAGAGCGACGAAAGGGTGCCGACAACGGTGACAAAGATCGTCACCAGATAGCCTGTGCGCACTTCGCCCCCCTTAAAGACCCAGCGATAGGCTTCCAGCGACCACTCACGCGCCCAGGGCAAATAACCATCCTGGCGCAGCACCAGGTCATCGGTAAAGGAGGCCACGATCATGATCCAAAAGGGAAAGAGACAGAAAAGCGTCATCACCAGCAAATAAACATAACTGCCAAAGACAAAGAGGCGGTCGCCCAGACTTTTGCTTTCTTTCATGGGTAGTTCCTAAAATAACGTGTAATCCTCGCCACGACTCTGCGAGTATTTTTTGACTAGCCAATTTGAACCGTAAATACAGATAAAGCCCAGCACCGACTGTAACAACCCCACGGCGGCGCTAAAACCGTAGTTGGAATTGTTACGGAGGGCGCGCAAGAGATAGGTGTCGATCACATCGGTGGTTTCATAGAGTTGCGCCTTGTCGCCGATCACCGCGTAGATCATGCCAAAGTCGCCAAAGAAGATGCGGCCGATGTCGAGCAGCACCAGCAGGATCACCACGGGGACGAGCGCCGGCAAGCTGATGTACCGCATCCGTTGAATGCGGCTGGCGCCATCAATGGCCGCCGCTTCATATAATTGCGGATCAATGGAGACCAGCGTCGCCAGGTAGATGATGCAACCGGCGCCGGTGCCTTTCCAGACCCGAATGGCGGTGAGAATCCAAGGCCATAGTTCCGGCTTGTCGGTAATAATCACCCGTTCCATCTCCAGCTTGACGAGAAAGGCGTTGATCGTGCCGACCTGATAATCGATCAGCCCAAAGAGTACCATCGACACAATCGTCCACCCCATAAAAAAGGGGAGAAACATGAGCGACTGGGTGAGTCGCTTGTAGTAAACCAGCCGCACTTCGTTGAGTAGGAGCGCTGTCAGCACGGCAAAGAGCGTGGTGGCGATGATAAACATGGCATTCAGTTGCAATGTATTCGCAATCAAGCGGAAGGCCAAGGGCGACTCGGTCAACAAGCGGAAATTGCGAAAGCCGACCCACGGACTTAAGAACATGGTGCGCGGGCTATAATCCTGAAAGGCCATGATCGTACCAAACATGGGGATATAGCTAAAGACAAAGATGAGGATAAGCGCCGGCGCGCCCAGCAGAAAGAGCAGATAGTTCTCGCGGACATATTGTACAAATTGCCGCACGCCGCCGGCCTTGCGCACCGTTGGTCGCGGCCGATTACGCTCCAAGGATTTGGTTGCAGAAGTCATATCGTTCTCAATTGCTACTCAAAGATGAAACAATCATCAAATGTGTGAGGAATTATACTTTCTATATCGTAGCACCAACCCTGCCATCAATGCAAACAGCTTAAATTTGATTGGCTGGTTGGTTGACTCGTTGGTTTCGACAAGCTCAACCAACGAGTCAACCAACCAACTATCCTTTGCCGCCGCCCCTGAACTGTGTTACACTCCTGGTCTAATCTAAAAATCGTTAGGAGTTGTTGTAAGGTATGAAAAAACGCGACGTGGCGACCATCGCTGTGATCATTGCGGCAATCTTGTTGGTCTTGTCCTACTTTTTCGATGACGGCAGCAATGACTCTGTCGGCAGCACCATGCGCGATGTGGCTGATTTGGTCTTAACTACTGAAGGCAACATCGACCCGGCGATGATTTTGACCGTAGTCACACCAACACCTAAAGCGCCACCGACGATTGCGCCTGACGTTTCCCCGTCGCCGACCGTCGCCAACAGCAGCCCGAATCCTGTGCCCAATCCTGCGGCTGATTTCTACCAAATTTACTTCACCACCCCGACCTGCCCGCCCGAAGAACAACGCACCGGCGGCATCGACGAACTTATTGCGGCGGATCTGTTGCGGGCGCAAACACAGGTGGATATCGCAGCTTTTGACCTGGATGCCGAACCAATCATCGCCGCCCTGATGACGCTCAATGAACGGGGCGTGGCTGTCCACATTGTCACCGACACCGACAACGCCGATCTATCCAGCATCCGGCGGCTGCGGCGTAATGGCATCAGTGTGGTGGAGGATAAGCGGAGCGGTTTGATGCACAACAAGTTCATCATTATCGACAACCATTACCTCTGGGCCGGTGCGATGAACTTTACGTCCAACGATGTCTACTGCAATAACAACAACCTGGTGCGCTTTGACGCACCGGTGCTGGCCGCCAACTATCGCGCCGAGATGGACGAAATGTACAATGACCGCCTCTTCGGCCCCGATTCGCCCGACACCACGCCCCAGGAGCAGCTTTTTATTCAGGGCATTGAGGTGGATAACTATTTTGCGCCGGAACGGGAATTGGAACTGATCAACGTCATCGCCCGCACCGTCACCCGCGCCCAGCAGGAAATCCTCTTCATGGCCTTCTCTTTTACCAATGAAGAGATCGGCGAGGCAATGCTGGGCCGGGCTGATGCCGGCGTTCCCGTTCGTGGCATCTTTGAGAAGACCGGCTCCGACACGGCAAGCAGCTACTATGGCCTCATGCGCAAAGCCGGTTTAGCCAATGTCCAGGTGCGACTGGATGGCAATTCCCGGCTGTTCCATCACAAGGTCATCATTGTGGATCGGCAGCTTGTGATCTTCGGCTCCTTCAACTTTAGCGCCAGCGCCAATCGCAACAATGATGAGAACCTGTTGGTCGTCCATGATCCCACCTTTGCCGGCTACTTTATCAAGGAATTTGAAGCACGCTGGGCCGAGGCGACGACGGAGTAAGTTGCTGAGAAAAAGCATAGAGCAGTTACTGATGTGCTTGCCGAAGCCGTTACTGCTTCAGAAATCCCTTATTGGCAGCTAACGCTTCCCTCCTGCTTGCCATCGCCATTGTCTTCCTGTGGAATTACGGTGCTAATCGAAAAATCACCTACAGCTTAATCGCCCCCGCCGTCAACCCTTCGATAAACTGGCGCATGGCGAGTAGAAAGAGGAGGAGGAGCGGCAGCGCGGCCAGCACATAGCCGGCGGTGAGCATGCCATAATCGCCGGGGTGGGCCTGGGTGAGGTAGGCCAGACCGACGGTGAGCGGACGCTTGTCAAAGGTGGGGATCGTCACCAGCGGCCAGATATAGTCGTTCCAGACCGAAACAAAGACATTGATCGACATGAGCGCGATCATCGGGCGGAGCAGCGGTAAGGCCAGCCAGCGGAAGATCTGGAATTCATGCGCGCCGTCGATGCGCATGGCCTCAAAGAGTTCACGCGGCTGTTGGGCCACAAAGGTGCGCATGACAAAGACCCAAAAGGGCTGCGAGGTGCCGGCGCAAAAGAGGATGACCGGCAGCGGGGTATCCAGGATGCCCAACTTCCAGGCCAGCGTAAAGGAGGGGATCAGGTTCATAATGCCCGGCAGCATCATCTTGGCAAAGAGGAGGCCAAAGAGCAGATTTTTCAGCGGAAAATCCAGCCGGCCAAAGGCGTAGCCCGCCAGCGCCGTGACAAAGACGGTCAACACCGTCGAGCCGACCGCCATCACCACACTGTTCATGGTCAGCGGGGCGATGTAGCGAAAGGCCACCGCATAATTTTCAAAATGGAAGGGCGGCTGGATGGTAAAGAATTGGAAGACGATTTGCTCTTTGTCTTTGACCGACATCACCAGCATCAGGCCCAACGGAAAGAGCAAGGCCACACAGATGAAGATCAAGACGCCATTCTTAAACCACTCGGCCAGCCGGGTGCGCCGCTTGTAGTTGGGTGTGGCGCTGGTACTGGCCGGCGTAAGCAGTGTTGCGGTCCGTGTCCTCATCCTTGCTCCTCGTTGCGCAGAAACTTCATGGTCAAGAGCGTGATCATCAGCGCAATGGCAAACATCACCAGCCCCAGCGCTGAGGCGTACCCATACTTCTGGCTTTTGAAGGCGGAAAAATACATATACAGCCCCGGCACCATCGACGCAAAGCCCGGCCCCCCTTTGGTGAGGATCAATTGCGCACTATAGCCCGTAATCGCCGCCGTGATCGTCCCAATCAGGTTGAGCTTGAACTGCCCCAGGATCAGCGGCAGCTCCAGGTAATAGAAGCGCTGGAGCGGCCCAATGCCTTCCAAATCGCCCGCTTCCCAGACCGACTCATTGATGCTTTTCAGCCCGCCCAGATAGATCAATGCCGCATTGGTGGTCACAAAGGGGAAGCCCATAGCAATCAGACACCACTTCACCAGATTGGAATCACCCAGCCAGGTCTGTTGCCACCCTTCCAGCCCAACCGCCCCAAGCACTTTGTTGAACAGCCCATATTGCGGGTTATACATAAACTGCCACATGAGGATGATGATCAACCAAGGCACCACCATCGGGATACAGAAGAGGACGCGGTAGAGATATTGCGCCCGCAGGTTGCGGATGCGAAAGAGCATAACGCTGGCGACAATGGTCGGGAACATGAGCAGCACCCCCATCACCAGAAAGAAGAGCATATTCCCGACCGCCACCCAGAAAACATCATCATGAAAGAGATCGACAAAATTCCCCCACCCGACAAAGACGGCGGTATTATAGCCATCCCAACGGTAAAACGAGCGATACATCCCCTCTACCATCGGATACCAGTCAAAGAGCAAGTTCATCAAGATCGCCGGCGCGACAAACAACAGCCCGATCAGCGCCTGATCACCGAACTTCTTTCCGCGTTGTTGGTTGAGTTTTTCACGTTGTACCAGATTCACGGCCTAAGCACCGTCCAAATTCTTATGATTCCGTGTTCCTTCTATCCGTGTTTAGTCTGTTGAAGCGACCCAAGTCCTAAACACAGATAGAAGGAACACGGCAATAATGCATCCATAGACAGGCAAACACTTCTTTGTCTACCTGTTTACCTGTTTACCTGTTTACCTACTTATAATACGTCTGCATCATCTCCAGCCGCAGCTTGAGATTTTCAATCGTCGCTTCCTGCGATTGGATGAGCATTTCATGGTCATTGGCGGCCTTCATCTCGGCCAGTTTGGCTTCGGCGGCGGTGATTTGGGCGGCATAGCCATCGGGGCCTAGCATACTTTCGACATAGGCTTTGGCGCCGTTCTGAGAAAGTTCCGCCACGCGGCTCTTGTAGCTTTCCAGGTCAAGGTTGCCCAGCAAAAAGTCCTGCGAGAGACCGGGCCAAACGGCGCCATCGCCCCATTCAATAAAGGACGACCCCACCACCTCGCTGGCCGTAGACTTTTCGACGGGATTGACAAAGCCCTGGATCTCCGCGGGGACGGGAACGCCCTCCACCGGCGAGAAGGATTTGGCAATTTCGACATATTTGGTCTGCTGTTCCACGCTCGTCATGAATTGGAGAAAATCAACGACCACCTTCGCCAATTCCGGATCCTTCTCGACGCTGGCATTGACGGTAAAGCCGTAATCTTGCTGGTTGGGTGGCGCACTGTATTTGCCGATGGCGTAGGGCGACGTTTCGGCGGTGATGACCGGCACCGGGAAGATGCCCCATTCAAACTTATCGCCGATGAGATCGGCATAGCCTTGGAAATCCCAGAACCCGGCTTGCAACATGGCGGCTTGCCCGGTCATAAAGAGATTGGGTGCATCGGCCTCAGCGGTGCCGGCCCAACCATCTTGCCAATACTGGGCATAATCCTGCCAGAGATTAAGCATATCGTCATAATAGTCGGCGTTGCTCAATTGCCCGTTGGCGAGCGCAAGGTAGACTTTGTCCCAGTAAAACTCGACGCCGCGGTTGCCGCTGTTATACTTCTCATCATAGAACTGGTTGACATACTTCTCGCCAAATTGATAGCCGATCTGCCCCAAGGACCAGCCGATCCAGCGACCATTGTCGGCGGCAATGGGGATGATCTCCTTGTCTTTCAGCGCCTGCATGATGGCGCGAAACTCTTCCCAGTTCTGCGGCGTCTTCTCCGGGTCTAGGCCGGCTTGGGCAAAAAGAGCTTTGTTATAGAAGAAAGGGACGCCAATCGACAATTTGGCGTTGCTATCACTCGGCACAAAGAAGATGCCGCCATACTTGTTGGAAGAGCGCACACCGGCAAAGGACGCTTCACCCCCGGCAAAGGAGTCGATCCAGCGTTCTGTTGTCGCATAGGGGCTGGCGGCGTTGAAGGCATTGTTGAGGTTGTAAAGCACACCCTTGTTGGCATATTCGCCAAACATCCACGGCTGCATCTGGATGATCTCCGGCGCGCTCTCGGAGACAAACTGGGTGTCGAGCAGCTCCTTGTAACCATCCAGCGGTTGATAGACAAACTCGAAGGTGACATTGGGGTGTTGGGCTGTGTAATCATCGGCGATCTGCTTGTAGCCGGCGTAGTATTTGGTGGTGCTGTCAGGGCCATGCCATGTCATGATCCTGATGGTATAGCCATCCTGGCCTGGTTGGGCCGCCGGCGATGCATTGACGCACCCCGCCAGCAACAAGGCTAAGACAAGCGATATGGCGCATAAGCGTACAAGCGTTCTCCTGGCTGACATCGGTTTCTCCTTTGGGTTTAAGCAGAGCTAACTGTTTCGCTATTTGGATCCACGCAACGGGGGCGTCAGGATACTGCTATTGTAGCGCACCATTGATTTGATGACAACACAGACGCTAATGATGATTATCAAATAGATAGGGTATTTGCTTCAGGTCAAGTCCGGCATCATCGACGACGACACGGGCGCTGAAATCCGATGGGGCTGGGGTCTACATCTGGGATCAGGAGACGAAATTAGGCGGGTTGTAGCGCCAAGCCGGTTGATGGGCGGGCGCCCTTGGGTGCTGTCCGTTGCTCAGGCGTAACGCCATTGTGGAGCGGCTCTGGGTTGACCTGACTTTGTGCGCTCGTCTCCGGCGTGAGCGACGTGGCATGTTGCAAGGCGTGTAACCGGGCGTAAACCCCGTTGCGCGCCATTAGCTCCTGATGGCTTCCCTGCTCGACAACCTGACCGGCGTCCATGACAATAATCTTGTCAAAGTTCTCCACGGTCGAGAATTGATGAGTAATACAGAGGACGGTGCGCCCGCGTTGGAGACGGTCGATGGTCTCTTGCACCTGTGCTTTCGACGCCGCATCCAAGGCGGATGTGGGTTCGTCTAAGATCAAAAGCGCCGGCTGTTTGATCAGCGCGCGGGCAATGGCAATCCGTTGGCGCTGTCCACCCGAAAGTGTATTGCCCAATTCCCCGATAACTGTGTCGTACCGTTTGGGGAGCGTCATGATAAAGTCGTGAATGTGAGCCTGGCGGGCGGCGGTTTCGATCTCAGCCGGCGTGGCATTGAGCTTGCCGTAGGCAATGTTCTCGCGCAGCGTGCCGCTCATCAAAAAGGGTTCTTGCAACACCAGCCCGATCTGACGGCGCAACGCGTGGCGAGCATAGTCGCGCAGATCGACGCCGTCGATGGTAATGGCGCCGCCTTGCACTTCGTAGAGGCGCAGGAGCAAATTGGTGATCGTCGATTTTCCGGCCCCCGAGGCGCCGACCAAAGCCACCCGTTGGCCCGGCGCAATGGTGAAGGAGACATCCCGGATCGTCGGGCGCTCGGCCTGATAACCAAAGGTGACCTGTGAAAAGACAATCTCTCCCCGCAAGTGGTGCGCAACAATGGCATTCGGCTTATCGGTAATCTCAGGATGTAAGCTCAAGATTTCATCAATCCGTTGCGCGCTGACGCTCGCCTTGGTGACTTTGCTGGTCAGCTTCACCGCGTCGCGAATTGGTTTATAGAGACCTTTGACATAGGTGACAAAGAGCAAGACATCACCGGGGGTCATCTGATTGTGGAGGGCGAGCCAGGCGCCGTAAAAGATCACGCCCAGCAGACCGACGGTGCTGATCAAGTTGATCGTGCGCGACATGCCGGCATTGAGACGCGCCAGGTGGACGCCTTCATCGAAATTTTGGCTATTGGCGTCGTCGAAGCGGCGCACCTCCTGAGATTCACGGCCAAAGGCTTGCACCAACGGCATGATCGCGAGATTTTCGCTCAGGTGGGCCGCGAGCTGCCCTTCGGTTTTGCGCTGAGTGCGCGCCGTTTCTTTCAGCTTGTGCTGCATCCCATAATAGACCAAGAACAGCGTCGGGACGGAAAGCAAGGGAATGAGGCTCAGACGCCAATTGACCAGGAGCATGACCACACACATGCCGAGAATCGTCAACGTGTTGGTGACTAAGTTGATCCCGGCTTCGGCAAAGGCTTCGCGCAGCGCCTGGGTGTCGCTGGAAACTTTGTTCAGCAGTTCCCCCCGCTGTGAATGGGCATGAAACGAGAGCGAGAGCCGTTGCAAATGAATAAAGAGTTCACGCCGCAGGGTCGTGACAAGCTGAAACCCAATGCGCGAGGTGAAATAACTTTCCAGGAAGGCAAAGCCATTGGCTGCCAGGGCATTAAGGCCAGAGAGGCCGACCAAAGTCGTCAAGAGCCAGAAGGCATTGCCGGCAAACCAGCGCTCCAGCATTGCGAGCATTGCCGGCAACTCTTTCTGCAACAACACATAGTCAAAGATTAACTTGAGCGGCCACGGGCTGGCCAGATCGGTCAAGGTTGTCCCGATCACGCCGAGCGCGGCCAAGGCTAGGCTACCTTTGATCTGGCACAGATGTTGCCAAACTACAGCTCGTAGCCGCCCCCCTAGTTGCGGCTGCACCTTGTGGGCTTGGGCCGCCCGTCGTTCCTGGTATTGGCGCAC
The DNA here is from genome assembly GCA_021405325.1 of Caldilinea sp. CFX5. Next base: position 115,722 of record QWII01000012.1, read on the forward strand.
CTTTTTTCGTACCCAAAGCGCCCATAAGGTTAAGCCGATGCCGCCCGCTGCTCCCCCGAGCGCAAAGGCCACTGTGCTTGGTATTACACCTTGTTTGCCCAATTGTTCACCCAGAGACGCGCTTCCCCATAAAGGTTGGCCGGTTGCGATTGGCGACGGCACAGAAATGGCCGTGTGCGTCAAGGCGGCGGCCAGAACCGGGGTCACGTCGGCAAGTGCTGGCAAGGGATCGGTTGGCGAGACCACAAGTGAATTGAGCAACGGAACAGTGGTCGTTGACGGCGACACAATTGTCGCTGTCAGCAACGCTTGTGTTGGCGTATTGGTTGGCAGCACCGGTGTGTTGGTTGCTGGCGCTGACGTATGGGTTGGGCGTACCGATGTACTCGTGGGTGCTACTGTCGTGCTGGTGAGCGGCACGGCTGTGTTCGTCAGTGGCGCCAGAGTGTTGGTTGGCGGTGCTGGTGTATTCGTCGGCGCTACCGGCGTGCTGATGAGCGGCGCTGGTGTATTGGTTGGGCGTACTGATGTACTCGTCGGCGCTACCGGTGTGTTGGCGGGTGGCGCCGGTGTATCCGTCGGTGGAACTTGCACTTGAGTAGGGGCAGATTCAGCGGTATCTTCTTGCTTGTGGTCATCACTCCCAGAGCCGCTGTTATCACTTCCGGAACCACTGTTCCCAGAGCCGGAATTGTCATCGCCGGAGCCGTCATCGCCTGAATCGTCATGATCCGAATTGCCATGACCAGAATTGTCATTATCGGAATCGTCATCGTCATGATCCGCGTCGCCATGACCGGAATTATCGTCGTCGGCGTCATCATCATCAGAATCGCCACCGCCCGCATCGTCGCCGTCCGCATCATTGCCGCGCTCGTTGAAACCGGTGCTGTGACCAAAGATCCTGCTGACTGGCGCCTCTGCTTCCTTACTTTTCGCCATGACCATAGGCGCCATGATGACCCAAAGGAAGAGGCACAATAAGCTACCAACGAGCGCGCGGAAGTACCGCTTTTGACAGCGATGCTGGGGTACTGCCTGCCCGGCGCGTGCGAATAAGCGGGTGAAGCGCTTGATCTGGTTCAGATAACGTTGTGCTGTTGTTTTCATCTTATTGCTCAAACAAAGGCTCTTCATGGTCAGTCAACATCTGTCCTAGGTATAGGTGCTTTTATCGGCAGGGAAAATACATAAAAAGCAAAATTGGGTATAAGATCGATCGCAGAGAGCAAACAGCTTCTTAGAGTAGTGCGCGCTGCACCGCGCTTAAATACATGGATGCCGGTTCATGATTCTTCATTTTTACGGTTTTGATTTTGACAGCCGCCGTTTGTTGTGGTAGAGTGCTGCGCATTCATGCACACGTGTGCATAAGCCGTTTACCAGTGAAGCCCAAACCTTGATTACAATCAAAGACATTGCCAAAGTTGCCGGTGTTTCGCATACAACGGTCTCGCGCGCCTTGCGGGGCGATCCGCGCATTACCAACGATACCACCGAACGGATTTTACAGTTAGCTGATGAACTGGGCTATATCCCAAACTCGATTGCCCAGAGTTTGAACGCCCAGCGCACCTATACCATCGGCATGTTGGTCACCTCCGTGGCCGACCCGGTGGTGATGGATTTTGTGGAAGGGGCCGAGGAGGTTGCCCAGGAGCGGGGCTATTGTATCTTTCTTAGCACCTCGCGCAATGACCCGGTGCGTGAATTGCATGTCGTCGAAATGTTCCAACGCCGTCGCGTCGATGGGGTGATCGTCGTCGCTTCGCGCAGTGGCGACCAATACCAGTTGGCCCTGGACCGCATCCAGGTGCCGCTAGTGTTGCTCGACAGTGAAGAGGTGCATGATAGCCATCCGGCGGTCAATGTTGATAATGTCGGCGGGGCGGCCGCGGCGGTGGCGCATCTCTTGCAACTGGGCCACCGGCGGATTGGCTATATCGGCGCCACCGATCGCCGTCTGACCAATCGCAAGCGATTGGCTGGATATACGACAACGTTGCAAGCCGCGGGCATTCAAGTCGACCCCACTTGGGTGATCAACCCCGCCGCCGCCGATGATATTCAGCGTGGGCGGCGGGGGTTGGACCATTGTTTGGCCGCCGGTGTGACAGCGATCTTTTGCTATAACGACCAGATCGCCATCAGCGTCCTGAACAGTTGCTATCATAAGGGCATTGCCGTCCCCCAACAACTGAGTATTGTCGGCTTTGATGATATTCGGCCTGCCAGTTATGTCAATCCGCCGCTGACCACAGTGCGGCAGCCCTTACAGCAAATGGGGCGCACGGGCATGGCAATGGTGCTGGCGTTGATCGACAAAACTCCCGTACAGAACAAAATGTTGGATTGCACCTTAGTGGTGCGCGCTTCGACCGGCGTTGCGCCCGGTGGACCTAACCAATCCCTGCATGCATGAGGAACCTGTTCTGTAAATAACTGGGATTTCACCGATTACGCCGATTAACGAATAGAAAAATCTGTGAAATCTGCGCAATCTTTGATCAAAAGCTGATTTTGACGCTGATGGGTGTAGCCTATTCATGACGGCTGCTGGGAAAATAGAACCCCGCACGTCAGTAAGGGGCCGACCCGCTAACGCTAGGCGGTTCTGTTTTCATCCTTTGTGGCGCCGCCAAGGCATGTGACCTGTATAAAAATTGGCATGGTTAATGGTTAGAGGATTTCAAAGTATAAGGAGACGACAACATGACTTATGAACCGCTGGAAAAAGTCCGCAAAGAATTGAAAGTGCGCTGGGTGCGCCCGCGGATTGACGCGGACAAGTTGCAAGCGCTAAGTCAGCGCAGTGACCTCCAGGGCTGGTTTCAGGCCGGCGGCCATCTGGCGATTTGGCTGGTGACAGGCGCCCTTGTCTACTATTTCTGGACGCAGGAAAATTGGTCAGCTTTCCTGGTGGCCCTCTTCTGTCACGGCGCCGTCGCCAGCTTTTTTGTCGGCGTGGCGCCGCACGAGTTGGGGCACGCTACCGTTTTCCGCACCAAAATGCTCAATCAAATTTTCCTCTATATCTATAGCGCCCTCTCCTGGTGGGATCTCTTCGACTATGCGGCCAGCCACACCTATCACCATCGCTACACGCTGCACCCGAAAGGTGATCGCGAAAATCTACTGCCGCTTTCTCCGCTGGTGGGGCCGTTCTTTTTAGTGCAATTGCTCACGATTAACCTGATGACACAGCCGGGGCGCACCTTTGGCAAAGGCGGGCTGCTTTCCACCATTTATATTACAGTGTTGAATGCCCAGGGCCGTGTCGGTTCGCTGGAGATTCCCAGCCAGGAGTGGCAGCAAGCTCTGCATGAGGATCAGCCGGAACTGCACAAGAGCGCGATCTGGTGGGCGCGTTTTCTCTTGGTCTTCCACGGCCTTATCGTCCTCGCTTCGCTCTTGAGCGGCTATTGGGTCTTCGCCTTGATCATCACCGGTTCTCCCTTCATCGCCAACTGGGGCGCCTATGCCCTTGGCATGACCCAACATTGCGGGCTGAAAGAGAATGACGCGGACTTCCGCAAATGCGTCCGCACCGTGACGGTGAATCCGTTGGCTGAGTTTCTCTACTGGCGCATGAACTGGCATACCGAGCATCATATGTTTGCCGGCGTGCCCTGCTATAACCTGAAGCCGCTCTACTACGCCGTCGCCGACCAGATGCCCAAACCACGCACGCTGGCCGCCGCCTGGCGCGAGATGCGCGACACCTGGCATCGCCAACAAAGCGACCCGGCTTATTTCTTTGACACGCCGGTGCCGCCCATCGCCACCGTCAGCAAGGGCCGCCCGGTTGATAGCGCCCTGGAAAGTTCGATTGGTGATTTGGCGCCTAAAGGGTTGCGGTAAAACCAGAAAATGAAATTCCTTGACTTTTGTTCGCTTTCCCCAAGAACAAGTAAATGAGTTACAATGCTGTTGTCTGGTCAAAGTCACAAAACGAAGCACGAAGCATGTCAAGCAAGGTTGCCCATGAGTAATAAAATCATTAATGTCGGCGTTATCGGTACAGGGGGTATGGGTGGGCGCCATGTACGGAATTTAACGAATGAAGTGGCGGGGGCGCAGGTGGTTGCGCTCATGGATGTCGATCAGGCGCGGATGCAAGGGGTGGCGACGGCGGCTGGCGCTACCCATCTTTTCACCGACGCCCATGCGCTGATCAACCACCCGGAAGTCGAAGCGGTGCTGATTGCGGCGCCGGATCGCTTTCATGCCAGCCTCGCTCACGCCTGCATTGCGGCGGGGAAGCCGGTCTTTTGTGAGAAACCGCTAGCCACCAGCGCCGCCGAAGCCTATCAGGTCATTGAAGCGGAGGTAGCCGGTGGACGACGGCTGGTACAACTCGGCTTTATGCGCGAATATGACCCGGCCCATGTTAAGGTCAAACAAGCGATCGAGAGCGGTAAGTTGGGCAAGGCGCTGGCCTTTCATGGCCTCCACATCAACCAATCTTCAGAACAACCAAGCGTGGCCGAGGTGATCACCAACTCGGCGATTCACGACATCCATTCGGCGCGTTGGTTTATGGGCGATGAGATTGAACGGGTCTACACCAGTTACATCCCCTATCGACCCGACCTGCCGGATACCGCCCGGCTCGTCTTGATCCAACTGCACTTCCGCCGGGGCGGCCTCGGCCAGATCGAATGCAATGTGGAAGCCGGTTATGGCTATGAAGTCGATGTCAAACTGACCGGCGAAAGCGGCGCGGTCCAAACCAACTCCCGCCAAAGCGCCTTTGTCTCCCAGGCTAACCAGCGAGGGCAATGGATCGAGGAAGATTGGCTGCAACGCTTTGACACCGCCTACATTATCGAAGCCCGCGCTTGGGTCAACGCGCTGCACCAGGGTCAGGCCACCGGCCCGTCCGCCTGGGATGGCTACACGGCGATGATCGTCGCCGACGCCTGTATCGAATCGGCCAGGAGCGGGCAGGCGGTAGCGGTGACGATTCCAGCGCCGCCGGCAATCTATGGCAAGCATTAAACAGCTCACCAACCACAAACAGCGTAAAGGATATTTATGTCAAAGTTATTGCAAATCGGCTTGATCGGTGCGGGGCGGATTGCCCAGGCCCATGCCGCCACCGTGGCCTACCGCATTAGCAATGCCCAACTGGCCATCGTGACTGACCCCATTGCCAGCGCCGCCACCAATATCGCCGCCAAGTTTCGCATTCCCACCATCGCCCCCAACTATCAGGCGATCCTGGCCGATCCCCAGATTGACGCCGTTTTCATCTGCACGCCCACCGACACTCACGCCGAAATCATGAAAGCGGCAGCGCGGGCCGGCAAGCAGATCTTCTGCGAAAAACCGATCGCGCTCACCCTGGCCGCCACCGATGACGCCCTGGCGGTGGTCGAGCAGTGTGGCGTCAAGTTGCAACTGGGCTTCAACCGTCGTTTTGATGCCAACTACGCCCGTGTGCGCAAAGCGATTGCCGGCGGCGAGATCGGCAACCCGCAAATTCTGCACATCATCAGCCGCGACCCGGCCCCGCCGCCGATCAGCTATGTCAAAAGCTCCGGCGGCATCTTTCTCGACATGACCATTCACGATTGGGATATGGCGCGCTTCCTCAGCGGCAGTGAGATCACCGAGGTCTATGTCCAAGGCGGCGTCACCGTCGATCCGGCCATCGGCGAAGCCGGCGACATCGACACCCATGTCACCCTCATGCGCTTTGCCAACGGCATGATCGGCACGATTGACAACTGCCGGCAGGCGGTTTATGGTTATGATCAACGGGTCGAGGTGTTGGGGACAAAGGGCGCAATCCAGACTGAAAACAACTACCCCAACACCAGTGTCGTTAGCGGGGCCGACGCCATTCGGCGCGACCTGCCGCTCAACTTCTTCCTGGAACGGTACACCGATTCCTATGCCGCCGAAGTCGCTGCCTTTGTCGATGCCGTGGTCAATGACAAGCCGACGCCGGTCACCGGCCACGATGGTCGCATGGCGCTGCTGGTGGGTCTGGCTGCGCTAAAGAGCTATCAAGAAGGTCGCCCGGTCAAGGTGGCGGAACTCGGGTAGAGCGTCTCTACCTGATTGACAGCAGTAACGGTTCGTATTAGAATTAACATGTAATATGAGACTATCATCAAACAGGTAATGGCAAGACAATTATGCAGGTCGTTACGCTTTCGGCAAAGTTTCAAGTGGTCATTCCGCATAAAGTGCGACAAACGTTTGACCTACAGCCTGGTCAAAAATTGCAAGTCGTTGCGTATAATCATCGCATCGAATTAATTCCTATCAGGGCCATGTCAGAAGCGCGCAGCTTTTTAGTCGGGATAGACACAACCATTCAGCGAGAGCCTGACCGCTGATGTACCATACATCCAAAAAACCTAACAACTTACACTGTAGAGAAACCCTATGCGAATTAAACAATCGATTTGCTATCCGCTCTTCATGCCGCCGGGTATGGCACTGGACGATTTGATGAAATATACCGCCGAAGTTGGCTATGCCGCGGTGGAGCTTTGGGGGCGGGATGAGAAATTTGAAGAGGTTATGGCGATGGCCAAGCGCCACAAACTCGCCGTCGCCAGCATGAGTGGTCACTTGTCGCTGCCCGATGGCTTGAACAAGCGCAGCAACCACGACCGCATTGAGGATGAGTTGAAAACATCGATTGACATTGCTGTGCGCCACGGCATTCCTGGTCTCATCTGCTTTAGCGGCAACCGCCAGCCCCACCAGAGCGAGATCGAGGCCATCGAAGCGGTGGCCGACGGACTACGACGGGTCGCGCCCTATGCCGAGAAGCAGGGCATCAACCTCAACCTGGAACTGCTCAACTCCAAGATCGATCACCCCGGCTATCAGTGCGACCATACAGCGTGGGGCGTGGCGGTCTGTGAGCGGGTCAACAGTCCACGGGTCAAGCTGCTCTATGACATCTACCACATGCAGATCATGGAAGGCGATGTGATCCGCACTATCCGCCAGAACATCAAATGGATCGGCCACTTCCACACCGCCGGCAACCCCGACCGTCGCGACCTGGATGACGCCCAGGAACTCAACTACACCGGCATCTGTCGCGCCATCGCCGCCACCAACTATGATCTCTATGTTGGCCACGAATTCCGGCCCAAAGGCGACCCGATGGCGGCGCTGAAGACGACTTTCGCGATTTGTGATCAGGGTTGATCATTCATCAATGGCAGGGTATACGCCTGCTATTGATGAGCAAGAAATCTAAACCAGTAAATCTGCTATCACCTTGCCTTTTCAAGCGTGGGTCTTATACCCCAGATCGGTGAGCCGTTTTTCGGCAGTTGCGATTTCGTCTGGTGTAAAGAGCGCCCGAAATTCGGGACGGGTAACCTGCGCTTCGACAGTCAAGTCGAGACGTCCTTTAAGGTAAAGCTCGGTAAACCCATCAGACAACTCCCGCTTAGCGAGAAGCCGCCGCGCTGCTGCCAACCCACCATGTTCCGAAATCATTTGTAGAAAGTAGGTCGCTGAGTAGTTCAGTTCGCGCTTGGCTGCTTGATAGACTGTTAACATGGTCTGGTGAAATTGCTTCTCCAACTCTGCCAGGGGAAACGGCGGCGGGGGAGTCGGTAGGTTTATGTTGACTGGCGATTCGCTTTTACGTGTCCCGTTCTCTGTTGTCATCCTTGGCGATTCCGCCTGCCAGGCCGGCTGCACAGCTTCTACTTTTGCGACAGCGGGTGGGGCCAGAAAATCTGCTCCTTCCTGCGCCACCGGTTTGCCCATCGCCTCCTCAATCAGTGCAACTAAAGCGCGACCCCGGTGAGCGAAAAATTGGGTGAAGTTGTCGCTGTAGAGTAGATCTGGCCTAATGCCGTGGCTCACTAAAATCTGCGACAATTCTGCTCGCTGTAATTTGGCATCGGCTTCAATGCGTGCCAGATAGAGGGAGGGCGCCAAACCACCGATGATGCGATTAGTGCGGGCGGCGATGGCTGTTTTGTTGACAATACTGTTGTAGATCTCCTCATCCACGCCGGTATCGATACACCATTTCTGGGGAAAGATATGGTGTATGTCGATTGCATCATCAAAAAAGGTTTGCATGGTAATGGTCTCGCCTGTACGAAAGTCCCGGCAGCCGGCGCGCATGAGTAGGGCGTGGATACCCTTGTAGGCGGCGCTGTTCCGCGTGCGCAGGGAGAGAAGGCGGTTGGCATCGACATTAGCGTCTTGAATTGTCTTCGGCTCGACGTTACGATTACGCACATAATCGACCAATTCCGGCAGATCGCGCGCAAAACGGCTTTCGACGGCGCCGCCGTACAGTTCGCCCAGAACACCACACCAATACCAGCGGGCGAGCTGACTCTGGGCGCTGGCACTCTCGGCTTCTTTGTCCAAGGTGACAAAGACCGCTGCCAGTGGTACAAGTTGTGTGCGGTAGGGCAGATCAACCGCACGGTAGATGTTCTGACTGTGAAGAAAACGAGCAGCGAGCATGAAGCCTTGCTCCACGGCGTCGGCCCATTGACAATAATCAGCCAGGGTGAGACGCAGAATATCGCGTCGTTTACAGCTAATTCCTGGTAGCCGCTCCCCAGTGATGCCTTCGGCGATGGCGCGTTGACGCCGGCTTTGTGTCACAAGCAGCGTGATGGCTTGCAAAAAGTCATCGTTCTGGAGTGAGCCAAGCGCTCGATGTTGGCTCTTCATGCGCTTTTCCCGCCCCTCCCAATCGTCGCGCAGTTGGAAATTTTCGGCAGCAAAGGTGGCGGTTAACAATTCAAAGACATTGAGCGGCACGCCACCTGTATTCACCTTTTCAAAGACAAGACAGACCGCCTCTTTTGGGGTGGATTTGTTTAACTGAATCACGGGAATATGGTATTGTTCAAAGCGCTTGATGATCTGGCGCTCGAACTCATTGAAGAGACGCATTTTCTCAGGGGCGTAGCCCCAAAATTCCTGGTAGCCGGTGCGCCAGTCAGCGGAATCAAAGACCCGATGTACTGGGAAGAGATGATTCTGGTATTCCAACTGTGATGTTGTGACATCAAGCTCAATTTTGCGTCCAAAATCGCTCTTCACCTGCCTATCAGCAGGAATACTTAGAATGGCACTCTCCTCATCAGGGTCGCCATTGACCATCTCCGCCATATCGAAGTAGTAATAGCGTTCAATCTTCTTCTTTTGCAGGTTGGTTGTTTGGACAGGCGTTTGTAGCATCAACGCCTGATAGAGGGAAGTAAAGCGTTGCTGCCCATCCAAAATTAGAATCTCCGGTTCCTTCGAGGGCGAAACTTGCGCACCTTCGACGGGTCGTGGTTTGAATCGCACCCCTTCGCCGCCCGTCTCTAACAACATGACAGCGCCAATGGGGAAGGAAACGGCAATACTGGCCAGCAAACTGCGGATGCGGTCGTCATCCCATACCCACCCTCGTTGAAAGTCGGGCAATTGCATCTTTCCTGTGTGAATGTTACGTAAGAGGTCTTGTAGAGGCGTCTTTGACGTATCAAAGGTTGAACCACTCATGCTTCTTCTCCATCGATTGTAGCAAGGCATACAAAAAAGGCTGATGGGTGAAACTTCGCACTCTGCTCATCGGATTCAAGGATCAGGTCAATTTTGCCTATGCCTTACCAGAAATAGAGTCAAATAGTACTATAGCTGAAATATTTTAGGAGTTACGCAGTTGACGGGCGCTACCAGAGACCTGTCAGGTTTCGCAAACCTGACAGGTCTTGTCCAACTGCGTAACTCCTATATTTATCTTATCTATTTAATCGTATAAGTAAACCAAATCCTTCGCGCTATCTTTTGTTGGTGAGTATTGACAAGCCACAACCTGCTCTGTGACTCACTCCTGTGTAAGTACCTATCGCAAATCATCCCCATTTTCCCTACACTGACAGTACGGATACGGCCGTAACCTCCCCACCCGACCCAAGCATAGGACAAAGGATTGGTCAATGTCCATTGATGATGGAGACGAAGCCAACAATACAGCACTGTAAAGGAAGCGATTGATGAAACAAAAAAAGAACCAAAACGGCCAGCGCCGCACCAACGGCCAGACAATGAACAGCGCCCACCTGGATGCCGAGAGCAAGGCGCAAGATCTGGCGCAATTCCAGGAAGAGAGCGCCAACCACTATCTGACCACCAACCAGGGCGTGCGCATCAACCACACCGACGATTCGCTCAAAGCCGGCGAACGGGGGCCGACGCTGATCGAAGATTTTCATTTCCGCGAAAAGATGACCCACTTTGACCACGAGCGCATCCCCGAACGAGTGGTTCATGCCCGTGGGTCGGGCGCGCATGGCTACTTCCAGGTCTACCAGCCGATGAGCGAGTATACCAAAGCCGGCTTCCTACAAGACCCGTCAGTCAAGACGCCGGTCTTTGTGCGCTTTTCCACCGTTGTCGGCTTTCGCGGTTCGGCGGACACGGTGCGCGATGTGCGCGGTTTTGCCACCAAGTTCTACACGGCGGAAGGCAACTTTGATCTGGTCGGCAACAACATGCCGGTCTTTTTTATTCAGGACGCCATCAAGTTTCCCGATCTGGTTCATTCGATCAAACCGGAGCCGCACAACGAAATGCCCCAGGCGTCGGCGGCGCATGACACCTTCTGGGACTTTATCTCGCTTATGCCGGAGTCAATGCACATGATCATGTGGGTGCTTTCGGATCGGGCGCTGCCCCGCAGTTTCCGCATGATGGAAGGTTTTGGCGTTCATACCTTCCGCTTGATCAATGCCCAAGGCAAGGCGCGCTTTGTTAAGTTCCACTGGAAACCTCTCCTGGGTATGCATTCGCTGGTCTGGGACGAGGCGCAGAAGCTGGCCGGCAAAGATCCCGACTGGCTGCGGCGGGACCTCTGGCAAGCGATTGCGATGGGCAATTACCCGGAATTTGAGCTGGGCGTGCAAATTGTCGAAGAGGAGGACGAGTTCAGCTTCGCCTTTGACCTGCTCGATGCCACCAAACTGATCCCTGAAGAGTTGGTTCCCGTGCAGCCGATCGGCAAAATGGTCTTGAACCGCAACCCGGAGAACTTCTTTGCCGAAACCGAGCAGGTGGCCTTTCATCCTGGTCACGTCGTGCCGGGCATTGATGTCACCAATGATCCGCTCCTGCAAGGGCGGCTCTTCTCCTACCTCGATACGCAACTGATTCGTCTGGGTGGTCCGAACTTTGCCGAAATTCCGATCAACCGGCCCCTGGCCCAAGTCCACAACAACCAACGTGACGGCTATATGCGCCAGACCATCAACAAAGGCCGGGTGAGCTACTTCCCCAATTCGCTGGGCCAGGGCTGCCCGATGATGACGCCGGAGGCGATGGGCGGCTATGTCCACTATGCCGAAAAGGTGGAGGGGCACAAGGTGCGCGCCCGCAGCGCCAGCTTCCAAGATCACTATAGCCAGGCCACCCTCTTCTGGCAGAGTTTGACGCCGCCGGAGCAGGAACATCTGGTGGAGGCCGCACACTTTGAACTGGGCAAGGTAGAAGTCAAAGCAATTCGCCAACGCATGGTCGAACATTTCCAGCAGATCGATCCGGCGTTGGCAACCAGAGTAGCGGCAGGCATTGGGGTCGCCGCGCCCAGCAACGGCGCGGTGGCGGCGGTGAGCAAAACGGTGAAAAAGGCGGCGCACAAGGTCGCCGAGGCTGTCAAAGCTGAACCACGCACGGTCGAGCGCTCACCGGCCCTCAGTATGCAAAACACGGTCAAGAACACAATTCAGACCCGCCGTATCGCCATTCTGGCCGCCGATGGCTACAACCACGCCGCACTCATGGCTGTGAAGAGCGCCCTGGAAAGCGCCGGCGCGCAGACGGAAGTGGTGTCGAAGATGTTTGGCAACCTCCAAAGCAGCAGCGGCGGGTCGGTGGAGGTGGACAAGAGCTACCTGACCACCGCGTCGATCATGTACGATGCCGTCTTTATTCCGGGGGGACAGCAAAGCGTTCAGATGATGCAGCAACAGGGGGATGCTCGTCACTTTGTCAACGAAGCGTTCAAACATGGCAAGACGATCGGCGCTGTTGGTGATGGCGCTGCCTTACTCATGGCCGCCGATATCCAAGGGGTGAACATCGCCGGTTCGCAGAATACAGAGGCCGTAGTCGCTCACAAAGGGGTGGTGACCAGCCGTAGTGGGGTTGATCTGAATGGATTCAGCCAACAGTTCATCCAGGCCATTGCCCAGCATCGCCACTGGGCACGGGAAGAGAAGGAACTCGTTCCGGCTTAAGCAATGCTAGCGCTTGTCTAAAAGCATTTGCCTTACCACGCGCCACCGTGCTGGATTAACCTACCGCTTGGTCACAGCGGGGCAGCGACCACCTGCCCCGCTTTTGGCGCTTGACGCACCACCCTGACGAGCACAACTTATCCCGCATCCAACGCTGCCAGCGCCGCGGCCACAATCGCTGCCCAGTCAATACGGAAATGGCGATAGAGATCGGCGCCGGTGCCGGATTGGCCGAAGTCATCGACGCCCAACGGAATCAGCGTTGTTCCCAGTGCGCTGCCCAACCAGGCTAATGAGTGAGACGCGCCGTCTTGCACGGTGATGATCGGGGCATGACGTTCACTGGACGGGATAAGCCAATCAAAAAGATTGGAGCGTTGGTGATAGGGGGTCGCCCGCCACTGGGCAAAGAGTTGGCGTGGGCTGGTGAGGTTGAGGACATTCGCCGCCACCCCTTCCTGCCAGAGATAGGCCGCCGCCGCACACGCTTCGGGAATCATCGCCCCGGAGGCGGCAATCTGGACAAGATAGCGCTCATCGACTTCGGCGCCACTCTGTCGCCAATCCCAGAGACGATAGCCGCCGGCCAGGGTTTGTTCGCGCAAGCACTCTTCGCCCAGGCGCGCCAGCGCCGGTTGCAGCAAGCGTTGTTCAATCGGTTTGGTGGAGAGGCGGAGGTAAGTAGCATAGCCCTGTTTCCGGTCAAAACAGGCGCGCATCCCTTCGAGCAGTGTCCACTCCACTTCACGGGCAAAACAGGGTTCATAGAGGCGCAAGTTGGGCAATTCGGCGCCAATCGAAGGGGTAATCGTCGATTGGTGTGCGCCGCCTTCGGGGGCCAACGTCACGCCGGAGGGGGTGCCGGCGAAGACAAACTTGCCGCCGGAGTAGAGCGCGTAGATCAACGCATCCAGCCCGCGACAGACAAAGGGATCATAGACCGTGCCAATGGGCGCCAGCATCTGCCCGTTCAACTCCGCCGAGAGGCCAAACATCCCCAGCAGCAGGAACAGATTCATCTCCGAAATGCCCAGTTCAATGTGTTGACCGCCGGGGCCGCGCTGCCACTTGAGCAACTGCTGGGAATCGCCTTCATACTCCGGTTTGGGTTTGCTCTTGAACGCGCCCCGCTTGTTGATCCAACCCGACAGATTCGTGGAGAAGGAGACATCGGGCGAGCAGGTCATCAACCGTTCGCGCGCCTCCGGCAGGTCGGCCAGGCGAGAGAGAACGCGGCCAAAGGTATCCTGGGTGCTGACCTTTTCGCCCACAGGCAGGCTCAACATGGCCGGAATAGCAACCGGCAATGGTTCGGCGGGGATAGGCGCGGTTGGGTAGAGCCGATTCTGCACCTGTTGACAAAGCCGGCCGGCAGCGGAATCAGCCGGAAAGAGCGCCCATTCATCCTGCGGGTCGATGTCCAATTGGTCGCGCACCTGGTCGCGCTGTTTGTCGGTCAGCAACATGGCGTGGTTGAGCGGATGGCCGGCAATCGGCAAGCCCCAGCCTTTGATGGTATAGGCAAAGATGATGGTCGGTTGCCCACAGGGTTGCGCCGCTTTGTCCAGCACCGTGAGCAGTTCCACCAGATCATGGCCGCCCAGGTTGGCGATCACGCCCGGCAGTTCTTCATCGGTCACATCTTGTAGGACAACGCGTAGTTCCGGCGTAGCCGTTTCCAGCCGTTCGCGCAGTTGGGCGCCGGGCAAGCGGATCAATGCCTGATATTCTTCATTGTCCATGTCGTCAATGCGCTGGCGCAACAGGTCGCCAGCGGGCAGGGCAAAGAGCGCCTGCAACTGGCGACCATACTTGGCCTCCAACACCCGCCAGCCCATATCTTCAAAGAGCCGTTTGAGCCGGGCGGCGCGGATGCCGGGGATCACCCGATCCAGGCTTTGGCGGTTGAGATCGACAATCCAGAGCAGGTTGTCCAGCCCCTCCAGCGCTTCATCCAGCACCGCTTCCCAAACGTTGCCCTCATCCAATTCGGCATCGCCCACTAGCGCAACAAAGCGGTTGGAGGTCACTTGTCCAAAGTGGGCATGGGTATATTTCTGCGCCAGGGCGGCAAAGGCCGTGGCGACCACGCCCAGGCCAACCGAGCCGGTGGAAAAGTCCACCCGGTCGGGATCTTTGGTGCGGCTGGGGTACGCTTGTAAGCCCTTGTAGGCGCGCAGGGTGGTCAGGTATTCGCGCGGTAACTGTCCCAGCAAATATTGCACGGCATGAAAGACCGGCGAGGCGTGCGGCTTAATCGAAACGCGGTCACCGGCCTGCAAATAGTGAAAATAGAGCGCTGTCAGAATCGTCACCACTGAAGCTGATGACGCCTGGTGGCCGCCCACTTTCACGCCATCCGGGTTCGGACGCACGTTATTGGCATGATGAATAATGTTGGTCGCCAGCCAAAGAATGCGGCGTTGGATGGTGTCAAGGAGGGCCAGCGTTTCCGTGGTAAAGACAGGAGCGCTACTCTTCATGTTTTGTGCTGTGCCTTTCGTTGCTGTAACAGAAGTTCAGTAAATTTTCGACCAGTGTTTATAGACAACTGAGCGCCGCCGGGGATCAAGGTTCCGCTGTTGAGAACGCCGATAAATGTGGCTTTGTCAATTAGCTTTCTCATTCTAGAAGGCGATCTGGGTTATATCAATCTGACACCCACTTGACGAGCAGCGTCCTTGATCCGTTGCCAGGTCACCTCCGGCAGCGGAATGCCTTCCCGTTCGCGCACAGCCTTTGTCCGCCACTCGATCTCACCGGGCAGTAAAATTTCCTCAACGCCCGGTGCGCACGGTGTCGCTTTCAACTGCGCGACGAAAGCCGCCGCCTGCACCTTAAATTCCGCCACCGGTTGAAAGGCGGCAATATCAATCGCCAGCAACGCCGTCCCCTGATCCCAACGATAACCGGGCAAGAGCGGGAAACCGGCGCCGCTCAAGCCACCGCCTAACAGTTCGATCATCACGCTGAGCGCATAGCCTTTGTGACCGCCAAAGGGGAGGATCGCGCCGTCATCAAACTGGTCATGGGGGTTGCGGGTAGGGCGGCCCTCCTTATCGATGATCCAGCCTTCCGGCACCAGTTCGCCCTTGTCGGCGGCCACCTGTAACTTGCCGTGCGCCACCGCCGAGGTGGCAAAGTCAAAGAAGAGCGGCGGTCGATCGGCCACGGGTAGCGCCCAGGCAATCGGGTTGGCGCCCAACGCGCGACGTGCGCCGCCATAGGGGGCGACAATGCCGCCGGGTAAGGAGCCATTGCAGACCAGTTGCCCGATCATCTCTTGCTGCGCCGCGCTGACTACATATTCGCCCACTCGCCCCGTGTGGTCACAGTGGCCCAGCACTACCATGCCGATGCCGGTGGCGCGGGCTTTGGCGATGGCCAGATCCATGCCCTGCGGCAGCGCGACCTGGCCCAGATTCCATTGACAGTCGATCAGCGCGGTTGACGCCGTTTCGTGGACAATTTTGACTTGGCCGTGCAGTTGTAACGCACCGCTTTGAATGCGTTCCACATACTCCGGCACGCGCAGCACCCCATGCGAGTCATGACCGACGAGGTTGCTTTCCACCAGCGAATCGGCAATGCGTTGAGCGACGACCGGAGAAGCGCCAGCAGTGCGGAAGATGGCAAAAACGGATTGACGTAATTCTTGTGCGGCGATGGTAAACATAAGGTTTCTCAATTCAATCTAGCGACCAAAGCGCAGGTGCGCGGCACTGGTCAGCAGTCGGCAGGATCGAGTAGTTATCCTTGACCAGTGCCACGCACCTGCTGCGACGCTCGGTTACAAGATGGCAATCGCCCGCACCGGTGACGCTTCGCGCCCGGTCAATTTCAGCGGCAAAGCGACCAGTTGAAAGCGCGGTGTAGGAATGGCGTCCAGGTTGGTCAGATTTTCAAGAATGACGACCTGTTTGTCCAACAAAACCAGATGGGCAGGAAAGGACGGTCGATCCACCGATGGCGTGTCGACACCGATCAGATGCACGCCGCAATCAACAAGGAACTGGGCCGCTTCACCGGTCATCACCGGATGTTCGGTGAAATACGCGGGATCACCCCAGCGTTGCGCCCAGCCGGTTTTCAGGATCACTTTGCCCGTTTCCCGTAGTTGATCGACATAGCTGGCAAGGTCGGCAACATCTATCACACTTTGTGCCGGCAACGTTTTTGGCGTCAGGTCGATCAAGAGCGCTGGGCCAACACACTTTTCCAGCGCCGTCTGTTCAATCGTCGGGCGCGCGTTGTAAAAGTGGGCCGGCGCATCAACATGGGTGCCGCAGTGTAGTCCCACCGTCACCTGGCTGCTGTTCAAGGCGCGCCGACCAACGGGTGTTGAGATGCCAATCGCTTCCAGAATCTTGACACCGACCGGTGGATAATCGGGAAAGACCGGTGTTGTCGGTTCCAGTGGATGGGTTAGATCGATAATGGGCATGGGAAGACCTTGATTGATGCGTGATACGTGATACGTGATGCGTGATGCGTGCTGCGTGCTGCGTGCTACGTGCTACGTGCTACGTGATCGAGAATTGGGTAAGATCACGTAGCACGTTATCACGTTATCACGTAGCACATTGCTAAAACCACAGCTTCGGCGCCGTATCCCGCCCCAAATGGGCCAGATTTTCACGGATAGCGCGCACGAGCAACGTCATGTCGGCGCCAAGACCGACCATCTGGAAACCCTGGTCGCGGCGACTGGCGGCGTCGGCCATACCACGGGCCAGGATGCCGGAGGCGATGCCTTTGGCGGCGGCTTTGCTTTTGATGTCGGTCAGGATTGCAGCGACGCCATGTTCGTCCCAACGGCCCAGATGGCCGTAAGAGGCGGAGAGATCAGCCGGGCCAAAGAAGATGGCATCAATGCCGGGCAGGGCGAGGATGTCATCAATTTCGGCGACGGCTTCGCGCGTTTCGATAAGCGGGATGAGCAACGTCTCGTCGTTGGCATAGCTCAGATATTCCTGCATCCCCATGCCCCATTTAAAGGCCCGTTCGCCGCCGACGCCCCGAATGCCGGCCGGCGGGTAGCGACCATAGCTCATGGCCGTCGCCAACTCGTCACGACTGCGGGCGTAGGGTAAGATCACACCGTGGGCGCCCATGTCCAGCACCCGTTTGACCGCGCTCATTTGCAGTTCGGGCACACGGACGATGACGCTGGTCGCTGAGCCACGGGCGGCGCGCAAATGCTCCATGATCTCTCGATAGTCAAGATGACCATGCTCGGTGTCAACACAGATCCAATCTAAGCCACAGGCGACGGCAATTTCGGTAATGGTCGGGCTTTCGACCGTCACCCACAGGCCATAGGTCGTCTGCTGGTCACGCAGTTGCTGACGTAAACGATTTCGGCTCATAGCAATCCCTTTGTGCGTTAGCGAGGTGGAAAGTTGGGCGCTGCCGCTGCCCATGCACTGGCGCCGGCAACAGTGGAGGCATCATATCACGGCTGCGGTAGGGTGTCAATTGTCTTTTTGGGGCCGATTTTTAGGGATTGGCGGCACGTTTTACCAGAGTTGGGCGCGTTAGCGACCAGGTTGCTGGTCGCTAACGCGCCCAACTCTGATCATGGCCAAGAACTTTTACAGCCGATTGACGGTTGCTGGCACTTATGTTACAGTTAGCGCACGGTGGGCAACTGGTTTAGCCCTACCGCCAACCCAAACAGAAAGTAACCGAGTATGACTGCCGCGCTGCAAACGACGATGATTGACGGCCTGTCTGCGCTGACTATCGATACACCCATGCTCACGCTGGTCGTTTTGCCGGAAGTGGGCGCCAAGGTGATCTCGCTGCGCTGGAAAGCGAGTAGAAACGAACAACCACCGACCGCGCCAAACAACAGTCGCTGGTGATCGGATGACAGAGAAACGGAGCAGCAAATGACAAGCACATTACAGGGAAAACTAGCGCTGGTGACGGGCGCCGGCACCGGGATCGGGCGGGAAGTGGCGTTGGAATTTGCCCGCCAGGGCGCGACGGTGGTATTACATTATGCTCACAGCAAGAGTGGCGCCGCCAGCGCCGTGGACGAGATCAGCGCCGGCGGCGGCAAGGCGTTGGCGATTGGCGCCGATCTGGGGCAGGTGGAAGAATGTTTTCGCCTGGTTGATACCGCCGCTGACTTTTTAGGCGGGCTGGATGTGTTGGTCAACAATGCCGGCATCACCGAAACCTGGGACTTTGCAAGTGTGACGCCGGCGCAGTTTGACCAGCTTTACAACGTCAACATTCGCGGTCAGTTTTTCTGTGCCCAACGCGCCGTCAACTATATGCTCCAGCGCGGCAAAGGGGCGATTGTCA
Source organism: Caldilinea sp. CFX5 (assembly GCA_021405325.1). Next base: position 134,273 of record QWII01000012.1, read on the forward strand.
ATATGACCTCGGTGCATGGCTTTGCCGGGATGCCCGGTCATTCGGTCTACGCCGGCACCAAAGGGGCGATCATTGCCTGGACGCGCGAAATCGGCATTGAACTGGCGCCCAAACAGATCCGCGTCAATGCCGTTGCGCCCGGCTGGATCGAGGTGCCGAGTCACTATGCCAAATATGCCGATTATGATGTGCAAGCCGGCGGCAAGGTGATCCCGCTGGGTCGCGTCGGTTCGCCCTTGGATATTGCCAAAGTCTGCGCCTTCCTGGCCTCGGATGATGCCGCCTTTGTCGTCGGCGCGACTCTTTTGGTCGATGGCGGCACAGTAGGCTTGATGTCGTTGGCGCGGCCACAGACGACCGAGTAGCTTTATTGGGTAAAAGGCAAAGTCACCATGAAAATCACACGCATTGAAACGATTTGGATCGATGAGCAACCGAACACGTTGTGGGTGCAGCTTCATACCGATGACGGGCTGGTGGGGCTAGGCGAAACCTACTACACGCCACGGGCCGTCAGCGCCATTATCCATGATGTCTTCGCCAGTTTGCTGCTAGGGCGCAGTCCATTGGATATTGAGAACCACTGGACCAATCTCTTTTCCACAGTCAACTTTTTTGGCTATGCCGGCGCGGAGACACGGGCGATTAGTGCGGTCGATGTGGCGCTCTGGGATATTGTCGGCCAATATACAGGACAGCCGATCTACAATCTGCTGGGCGGGCGCAATCGCGAGCGCGTGCCGGTCTACAACACCTGTGTCAGCCACGGCGCGATCCAGGATTTCCATCGCTGGCGCTACGAAAACCGCACCGGGGAACTGGCCGCCGAACTGCTGCAACAGGGCATCAAGGCAATGAAAATCTGGCCCTTTGATCAATTTGGCGCGTCGTTGGGCGGGCCGATTGGACAGCGCGCCGGCGCCGAGGCAGTCGGGCCGGTAACGCACTTTCTGAGCAAAGATGACCTGAAAAAAGGGCTGTCGTATGTTGAGGATATCCGGCGGTCGGTCGGCGACAAGATGGAGATTGCCATTGAAGGCCACGCCCGCTGGAACCTGCCCGAAGCAACCAAGATCGCGCGGGCATTGGAGCCATACGACATTCTCTGGCTAGAAGAGATCATTCCGCCCGACAACATTGACGCCTACGCCCGGCTGAAAAGCGAGACCAGAGTGCCGCTCTGTGTCAGCGAACGACTCTTCACCCGCTTCGGCTTCCGCCAGGTGGTGGAAAAACATGCCGCCGACATTGTCATGCCCGACATGGCCTGGACCGGTGGCGTCACCGAGACGCGCAAAATCTGCGCCCTGGCCGACACCTATTACCTGCCCGTCACGCTACACGATACGATTGGGCCGGTGGCGCTCTGGTCGGCGGCGCACATGATGTTGCATATCCCCAACGCGCTGATCATGGAGTCGGTGCGCGCTTACTATCAGGGCTGGTACAATGATGTCATGACCGAACCGGTTCCCATTGCCGAAGGCATGTTGTCGCTGCCGGGGAAACCGGGGCTAGGGGTGCAACTGCGCCCGGAAGTCCTCAACCGCCCCGATGCGCATCGGGAAGCTTCTGACGAACAACACAAATTCGATCCATCCAAAGGATAGTTACTAGAATGCGGATTGAGCGGATCGGGCGGATTTGGGCGGATTTTATCAGAAAAATATCCGCTCTGATCAGCCCAATCCGCTCAATCCGCATTCTATCATTTTCAACCAATAGAAACGGGCAAGCATTATGACGGAACGATTTTTGGTAACAGGTGCGCTGGGTTGTATCGGCGCGTGGACAGTGAAACGCTTGGTAACGGAAGGCGCCGCGGTCTGGACGTATGATTTGCCAGGCAGCCAACATCGGCTGGATCTGATTATGGCTGAGGCCGAGTTGGGCAAGATTACCCGCATTGCCGGCGATATTACCGACGCCGAAACCTTTGAACGCACGGTGGTGGACAACGGCATTACCCACATTATCCACCTGGCGGCATTACAGGTGCCGTTTGTACGCGCCGATCCAATTCTGGGCATGAAGGTCAACGTCGTCGGCAGTACCATTGTCTTTGAGATCGTCAAGCGCCACGCCGATCAGATCAAAGGGTTGGCCTATGCCAGTTCGGCCGGCGTCTATGGCCCGGCCACGCTCTACCCGCCCGGCCCGCTGGCCCATGACGCACCGTTAGCCCCGCCGACCCTTTATGGTGTCAGCAAGCAGGCCAATGAAGGGACAGCGCGCATCTACTGGCAAGAGTATGGCATCCGCAGCATTGGTCTGCGCCCCTACATTATCTACGGCCCCGGTCGCGACCAGGGGATGACCTCGACGCCGACCAAGGCCATGTTGGCCGCGGCAGTGGGACGGCCCTATCACATCAGCTTTGGCGGGGTGGCGGTTTACCATCATGCCAGCGACGCGGCGGCGGTCTTTGTCAAAGCGGCGCGCACCCAAGTGGACAATGCACCTGTGTATAACTTAGGTGGCAACACAGCCCACATGAGCGAACTTGTCGCCGGGATCGAAGCGGCAGCGCCGGCGATGACGGGCAAGATCACTTTTGAGCCGGTGCAGTTGTCCACCGCGCCCAGTGTTGATGACAGTGCGCTCAACGCCGCGCTTGGCCCCATCCACTGGCGACCATTGGCCGACGGTGTAGCCGCCACGGTGGAACATTTGCGACAGGCCGTGCAGGCGAACAAGGTAAATGTTGACCGCATTTTGGCGTGAGCCTTGACCTAATGAGCGTTAGGAATTTGTTGCGGTAATCGTAGGTGCGATTACCGCATCGATCCTTATTCAGCCCACGGCGGCAAGCCATGATCAAAGTTGTAATAGATGGTCTGCTGCGGCAAGCGGAAATCCAGCACATCGCGCCCAACGCGCTCCGGCGCCTCGCCTTTGACCAGCACGCGGGTCATAAAGTCGGCAATTGTCACCATATCTTGTTCACGCATCCCCAGACGCGTCACCTCAATCGTCCCCATGCGTAGACCGCTGGGGCGATCCCAATCTTCCCGGCCATCGCCCGGCACCAGATTTTTGTTGGTGATGAGATTGGCCTGCGCCAGCCGGTGCGCCACCTCCAACCCGCCGCCAAATTGCTTGACATTGGCAATCACTTGATGGGTACGTGAATAACCCTTGTTAGCACAGAGTACCGGAATCCCCCGTTCATCAAGCGCCCGGCCCAATGCCTGGGAATTTTTGACGATCTGCGCCATGTACACTTCGCCATATTCCAACATCTCCGCGGCCGCTACCGCCAGCGCCGCTACCCGGTTGACCTGATGGGTCGCCACCAGCACCGGGAAGATCGCTTCGGTGAGAGGGGCGGTCAAGGTCGGGTCATTCCACATCATCATGCCGCTCTGCGGACCGCTAAAGGTCTTGCCCGCCGAACCGGTGAGAACTGCCGCCCCTTCGTTGAGCGGATCTTGGAACTGCCCGCCCGCAATTAGACCGGCCTGGTGGGCGCCGTCAAAGATAAAGCGCCCGCCCCATTCGGCAACGATGGCACTCATTTCACGCACCGGCAGCGGGAAAAGGGTCATCGACATCCCCATCACCACCACTTTGGGGCGCACTTGACGGGCAACTTTGGCAAAGGCGTCCAGATCCACTTCCAGTTCATCGGCATGAAAAGGCACATCGACAATCTGGAGACCACGCATCCCTGCCGGCCCGTCGAAACGATTGCTGGAATGGCCGCCAAAGGGCTGCGCGGCGCTCATGATCGTATCGCCCGGTTGGGTCAAGGCTTGGTAGACGGCCAGGTTGCCCAACATACTGCCCATGAGCCGATGGTCGGCATAGCGACAGCGAAAGGCCAGCTTTAGCAGTTCCACACAGAGTGCTTCAACCTCGTCAATGTGCTGCGTGCCGGCAAACCAGCGGTTAACGCGCCCGATATGGCCTTCAGCCGCGCGCGTGCCGATCTCCGAAGACAAGAGGGCGCGCACGGTGGGGCTGGTCGGCGCCTCCGGGGCGAGCAGGTTGATACAGCGTTGGCCGCGCCATTCATCATTGCGCTTGACGGCATCGATGACGGCTTGCGCCCAGGCCCGCGGCGCTTCGCTGGCGTCAAGAATGGCCCTGGCGTTGGCAAGAATGGCTGGGTCGTGGACTTCAACGGTAGTGGACTGGGTCATAATTGTTGATTCCTTTACTGATTGGGGTGCGGGACACTACAACGGATTCGGAAAGGAGCGGATTTTGCAGGTGCGACTGGTAATCCATAACGGCCAGATAAAGCACCATATAACGCGCCCCTACGATTACCGCTTCTGAACTTGAAATTTCATTAGGTTCATACCTGGGGCTTGCCCACCCTAGCCATCGACCGGCAACCCCTCCAGCGCCATAATGCGCAGGGCGTTCGTCGTTGGGCTAGGGCCGCGGCGCAGGCGATAGTCGAAGGCCATCCGTCCTTTGACAATATCATCGCGGAAGTGATAGTTGGTGACGCCGGTTACTTCGTCTTCGAGGCGGATCAATTCCAGATCATGGGTGGAGATCAAGCCGACGCCCCGTTGACCGGCCAGGGCGCGGATATAAGCGCGACTACCGATGAGCCGCTCGCGGTTGTTGGTGCCGCGAAAAATTTCATCCACGGCAAAAAAGAGGGGCAATTCATGGTTGTCGGCCAGGGCGTCAAGCAGGGAGCGCAACCGCTGCACCTCGGCATAGAAATAGGAGATGCCATCCGTCACCGAATCGCTGACTTTGATGCAGGTGAAGAGGCGGAAGCGCATGGTTTGCAATGCCTGGACATCGACCACGCTGCCGGCATAGGCCAACGCCAGGTTGACGCCCAGCGCCTTGAGCAGCGTACTCTTGCCCGACATGTTGGAGCCGGTGAGGATGGCTACTTCGCCCAGGTGGTTGACGACGAAATTATTGCGCACTTTACGCTCATGGGGCAAGAGCGGGTGGCCGATGCCTTGACCGACAAAGACCGGTACGGTTTCATCGGCATGGAAGGTGGGAAAGGTACTCTGTGGATTGAGCCAGCCGTAGCCGGCCAGCGCACTCAAGGTTTCCAGTTCATACCAGACTTCCAGCCAACGCGGTAGATCAGTCGCTACGGACTGCTTCCAGACCGCCAGCCGCCAGGCAAAGATCAGTCCCCACGGCAGCAAGCTATTGAGCAGAATCGCCAGCACCGGGTTGCCCTGCACGCCCGTTGCCGCCACGATCCGGCTGATGCGTTGGAGATAATGCGAAGGCCGGTGTTCGCCGGTGAGTAAGGGCAGACAGAGCGCATGGAGGGCCGGTGCGTCATGGTAGCCATAGCGCTCCAGATGGCGGAAGACGCCGGCCAATCGACTCAGGTCATCTTCCAGCGTTTTGGCCTCTTCAAAGGTGTGGCTGAGGGTGCGGCCATGCCAGAAGTAGAGGGCAGCATAGAGACCAAAGGTCAGTCGCCACCAGGGGGGTAAGATATTGTAGTAGTTCAAGAGAAAGAGGAAGGCATTGATCAACGCCAGGACGCTCAAGCCGATGACCCAACGCTGCAAGCCGTGGGGGGAGGCGTGCGGTTGTAACCAGGTCAGCAGATGTTCGGCGCGCCACGGTTCCCGCCCGCCCAGCAAAAGCTCGCCATATAACTGTAGTTTGTTGCGAAAGTGCGACCGGGGGATCAATTCACGCACCAGCGTTTGCCGGTGCAATAGCTCTTCCTCCGTCGGCGGCATGGCGGTCAACCAGTCGCGTAGGCGTTGGCTGGCCTCCTGGGTGACAGTGGTATCGAGCAGGCGATGAAGCGAACGGGGGCCGACCAGATCGAGATCGGCTTCAAAGGGATGTTCATAGCGGGGCTGGGTTTGACGCGCCGGCGGAATCATCGCCCAGTCGAGTTGGCTACGCGCCAGTTGGGCGCGTTTGATGGCTTGGAGCGTGGCAGTTTCTTGTAGTGCACTCTCCAACTGGTTATGGCAATAGACTACAACGCCAAAAAGGAGCGCGGTCAACACCAGTCCGGCGCCAAAGAACCACCCGCCCAGCGTATAGAGCATCAACGCACTCAGCGCCAGCCCCACGATAAAGATCAAAACCCGGAGCCAGGAATAACGATTACTCTGCGGTTGTAACTGGTCGATCCGTCGCTGAAGCGCAGCGAAATTGCGTTGTAACGCATGAGCGCGATTCGGTAGTTGCGTCGTCCCCAAAGTCAAGTTGCCTTCTTCTCTGTTGATTGCCAATGTCATGCGCTTCAGTTTACATCATCCGCTTGCTATACCCAAGTTAGCATGAAAGCCGGATTTTTGTAGGGATATAGCGTTGTTTTTTTAGCGCCTTACGTGAACTTCTATTCAGTAGCTCGGCAGACTGCCCCGATCAGCATGATCCGCCACCGGCCTTGTCTCCACAAGTTGCTCAGGATCTGGTACAATAGAGCCATGAACCAATTGCTACGCTACTGTTTGTCATACCACTGTCCGCTTTGTCAGCGCTTGCTGCGGATGCCGCTCTTCTACAAGCTCCTGCTGGCGAACTCAGCGATTGTGATGCTGGGCGCCGTCGCCGGCACGGTGATTACCGTCTGGCATGTACAGACCTACCCCGCCGATATTCATTACCCGTTGATTGTCCTCTTTAGCGGCGCCGGGCTGGTAATCAGCTTTGTGGTGAATCATTGGGTGTTGCAGCGCGCGCTGGCGCCCCTCGACCGGCTCCAAAGTGCGGTGGATGCCATCCGCCGTGGCGTGACCCAGGTGCGCGTCGATCCGGGGTTGACCAGTGACGACCGCTTTGACCGGCTGGCCGAGACCTTTAACCAGATGGTGGCGCGGCTTGAAGCCAATGCCCAGCGCCTCCAGCAACTCTCCCGCCAGATTCTCCAGGCGCAGGAAGAGGAACGCCATCGCCTGGCGCGCGAACTGCATGACGAAGCGGCCCAAGCCCTGACCTCCCTGCTCGTTCACTTGCGGCTGTTGGAGCGCGCCCACACACCGGCGGAAGCGCAGCAACGGGTGCAAGAGTTGCGCGTCTTGACGGCCCAAGCCTTGGAAGAAGTGCGCCGTGTGGCCCTCGACTTGCGCCCGACCATTCTGGATGATCTTGGGCTGGGACCGGCGCTGGCCTGGCGCGTCGATGAGTTTAATACGATCGAAGGGATGCACGCCACCATTGCCATTCACGGCTTGGAGCAGCGGCTGCCCCGTGATGTGGAACTGGTCTTCTACCGGGTGGGCCAGGAAGCGCTCAGCAACGTAGTGCGCCATGCCCAGGCGCGCCAGGTAACAGTCAACCTGCAACGGATTGATGGCCAGGTGACGCTGGAAGTCAGCGATGACGGCCAGGGTTTTGACCCAACCGCGGTCCGAGGTAACAACGGCCAAGGCTTTGGTCTGCTGGGGATGCGTGAACGCATGGGGATGATCGATGGTGAATTGACCATCGTTTCAACCTTGGGTGCGGGAACCCAGGTGGTGGCGCGGGCGCCGGTGCAATGATGACAAGGTGACAAGGTGACAAGGTGACAAGGTGACAAGGTGACAAGGTGACAAGGTGACAGGATGGCAAGATGACAGGATGACAAGATGACAGGATGACAAGATGATCAGGTTAGATTCATCTTGTCATCCTGTCATCTTGCTATCTCTTCAAAAAACGGAGTAGCGAATGGGAAAGACGCGTGTACTGTTGGTTGATGATCACATGGTGGTGCGCATTGGGTTGCGTGCGCTCATTGATAGTGAACCGGATCTGACGGTGGTGGGGGAAGCGGCGAATGGGGAGGCGGCGATTGCCCAAGCCACGGCGCTGTTGCCCGATGTGATTGTGATGGATATTTCGATGCCGGTCATGGATGGGTTGGAGGCGACGCGGCGGATTCGCGCCAGCCTGCCTTCATGTCACATTCTCATTCTGACCGTCCACGCCCAAGAGCGCTATCTCTTTCCCGTACTCAAGGCGGGGGGCGCCGGTTATGTCCTGAAATCCACGGTCGACACGGAGCTGCTCGACGCCATTCGCACAGTCGCCCAAGGCGGCGCCTTTCTCTACCCCTCGGCCACCAAGCTGCTGCTGGAAGACTATCTCACCCACCTGCATAGTGATACGCCCCATGATGCCTACGAAAACCTGAGTGAACGGGAACGTGAGGTGCTCAAGTTGCTGGCACTGGGCCACACCGCCAAAGAGGTGGCCGACAAACTCGCCCTCAGCCCGAAGACAGTAGAGACCTACCGCGTGCGCATCATGGAGAAACTAAACCTGAACAGCCGCGTCGATCTGGTGCAGTATGCGCTGGCGCGGGGGCTTTTGAGCGAGTATACCTAAACACCTCCCCAACCATGTCGAGGCGGCGCCTGCGCCCACCCTCGATACAGTCCTCAAAGAGATTCTAGCCACCTGGTAGGTGGCGCGTCAGGATTTTTCCCCGCGATCTGTCATACTTTTCCCGATACCCACTTCTTTCCGCCCATGTTATGCTATTTGTGAATTTTGGAACAAATCACAGGGCGGGCTTGGACATACCAACGAGCGCCAGGAAGTAACACTTTGTATAGGAGTAATGGGTTACTTCCTGTGCTGCTCGTGTGTATAGAGGGAGGGTGTTTATGCAAATTCGCTTACTCATTGCAACCCCGGATGACGCTTCCCTTGCCCTGCTCCAATCAGTGGTGCAGGCGGCGGACGACCTCACCAGCTTTGCCATCACAATCGCCACAGTCCAGAACCGGCCGGCGCTCATCCAGCGCGTCGATGCCGCAATCGATGATGTGATTCTGCTCGACTGGGAGCTAGCCCAAGCCGCCACTGCCCATCTCGTCAGGGAAATTCTCAGCCATAACCCCCAAATGCGTACTGTGGTGTTGCTGCCCTCCCATCAACGCCAATATCGCCAACTGGTTTGGGCAGCGGGCGCCTGCAACAGCATTCCCAAAGAATATGTGGAACAGGAATGGCTTTCGAGCATTCTCTGTGTCATGGTGCGCGCCATGCAGCGCGAGGCCCGCTTACGCGCCGAATATGAGAATAAATTCGCCGCCGCGGTAGTGCCTGATAGTGGGCAGCCTGTCTTATGAAAGATGGGCCTCACCGCGCGCAAAGGGATGCTCATCAAGAAATTAATAATTAATTACTGTCCGTTGGCAATTAATTATTCGCAAGGAGTGACGAATGGCAAGAATCAATTTACAGATTACCAGACGCACCTTTCTCAAAAGCGCGTTGGCAGCCGGTAGTGGGCTTGCCCTGGCCGCCGGCGCGCCAGGGCCGGCTGTTGCGGCCGGGGACGCGGCCGCGCTCGACCCCACCTGGTTCCACCAGGGCGCCATCAAACAGAGCTACAACTGTTGCAGCATCTGTCCCTGGAGCTGTGGTCTGATCGCTTCCAGCGTCAACGGGCGCGTCTACAAAGTCGATGGCAACCCGGCTGATCCCAAAAGTCGCGGGATGCTTTGTGCGCGCGGGCAGGGCAGCGTCTCCTTTCTGTATGACCCGGATCGGTTGCAAGCGCCGATGGTGCGCACCGGCGAACGGGGTGAAGGCAAATTCCAAGAAGTCACCTGGACTGAAGCGCTTGACCAGGCCGGGGCCAAATTGAAGGCCATCGCTGACGAATATGGCCCCGAAGCGGTGGCGATCTTTGGGCACACCGCCGGTGATTTCTGGTTTACCGATTACCTGGCGCAGGCGTGGGGAACCCCCAACGCCGGCAAACCGTCGGCGTCGCTCTGCACCAACCCGCGGGAAGAAGCGGCCAAGCTGGTCTATGGCACAACGGTCGGCGGCCATGAGCCGTTGGATTGGGACGGGCCGGAAGGCGCACCGAACAGCGGGCTGCAATGCCTGGTGCTGATCGGCAGTCATATTGGCGAGGATGCGCGCAACACGGTGATGCAAGATTTTGCCAACCTGTGGGCGCGCGGCGGCAAGGTTATTGTGGTTGACCCCCGGCTCTCCACGGTTGCGGCCAAGGCGGATTACTGGCTGCCCATTAAGCCGGGGACGGACACGGCGCTGTTACTCGCCTGGATGCATGTACTCATCAACGAAGAGCGCTATGATGTGGATTATGTAGCCGAATGGACCACCGGTTTTGACGAATTGAAGGCGCACGTTCAGCAATTTACCCCTGAATGGGCCGCGGCCATCACCGACATCACGGTTGATCAAATTGTCGAGACCGCGCGTGTCATGGCCGCTACTCTCCCTCGCACATCATCCGATGCGCCCCTGCTCGCGAAGGGGCGCACAGTCATTATGCCCGGTCGCCATGTGACCTGGTACGGCAACGACACACAGCGGATGCGAGCGATCTATATGATCAATGCCCTGCTGGGCGCGTATGGTCGCGAAGGGGGCATCTATTTTAACAAGACGCCCTACATTGAAAGCTATCCCCATCCCCCCTTTGCCGTCACCGGCAGCGCCGGCGGCTGTTCGGCGGAAGGCGGGGTCGAAAGTGATGAACTGCCCCTGGGGCCAACCGGCAAAGCGCGGGCGGACGGGGCGCGGGTCAGCTTCTGGCGAGGCGCGACCGCGTTACAAGAGTTGATCGAGCCGATGATTACCGGCAAACCCTATCCGATCAAAGGCTTGATCGTCTACGGCGTCAACCTGCTCCACTCCTTGCCTAACCCGGAGCGCACCAAGGAAGCGCTCAAAGCCTTGGACTTTGTCCTGGTGATCGATGTGCTGCCCCAGGAACATGTGGCGTGGGCCGATATGGTTTTCCCGGAAGCCACGTCGTTAGAACGCTACGACGATCTCTGGACGGTGGCGCACAAGACGCCCTATATCGCGCTGCGTGAACCGGCCATCGAGCCGCTGTATGAAACCAAACCAGGCTGGTGGATGGCGCGTGAGTTGGGGTTGCGGCTGGGGCTGGAAAAGTATTTCAAATGGGCAACGGTGGAAGAGTATTTGAATGAACGGCTGCTCACCATCGGTTCCAGTCTGGACAAGTTGCGGGAAGCCAAAGGCATTATCGTGCAAAAGGGCAAACCGTACCTGGCTGATTACAACGGGAGTTCGCCCTTCCCCACGGCATCGCAGAAGATTGAGTTTTACGCCCATGAACTGGCACTGCTCGGTCACGACCCGCTGCCGGTCTATGAACCGGTGGCTGAGCCGCCGGCCGGTTTCTTCCGCCTGCTCTATGGCCGCCATCCCGTGCATACCTTTGCCAAGACGCAAAATACGCCGTTGCTTCATGAGCTATACCCGGAGAATGAAGTGTGGATCAATGACGCAGCCGCCAGTCAACTGGGGGTGGCGGATGGCGCCTATGTCTGGCTTGAAAATCAGGATGGCGCACGGAGCGGGCCAATCAAAGTCAAGGCGACGCCACGCATCCGCCCCGATGCCGTCTTCCTGGTGCATGGCTTTGGCCAACAGGCGCCCGGCCTGACCAATGCCTATGGCAAAGGAGCCAGCGACGCCCAACTGATTACCCGTTATGCCCTTGATCCGATCAGCGGCGGGGCCGGGATGCGCGTGAACTTTGTCAAAATCGTGCCTGAGGCGGTCGCTGGGCAGAGCGCACGAATGAAGGAGGCATGAGGTGGCAACCTATACCTTTCTACTCGATCTAGGGCGCTGTATCGGCTGTCAAGGCTGTGTGGCCGCCTGCAAAACCGGCAATGAGCTACCAGTCGGCGCCCAATATATCCAAATCAGTGAGCAGACCACCGGCAGCTTCCCCAATGTCACCAGCCGGGTGACCAACCAGCGCTGCTATCATTGTCTCGACGCGGCCTGTGTCACCGTCTGCCCGACCGGCGCCCTCTACAAAGAAGAGGGCCTGACCCGGCTCGACCGCACCAAATGCAGCGGCTGCACCTACTGTGTCGATGCCTGTCCCTTTGACATTCCTCGGATGTTTGACGAGCGCTCCAGCAAGTGTGATGGTTGTGCGGCCGTGGTCAAGGCGGGGGGGACGCCCTGGTGTGTCAAAACCTGCCCCAGCCATGCCCTGCTCTATGGCGAGCGTGCGGAAATTCTGGCCGAAGCGCACACACGCCTTACTGCGCTCCAGCAACGCTATCCCAATGCCCGCATCTATGGCGAAACGGAAGCGGGCGGCTTAGGCGTCATCCTGCTCCTACCGGACGAGCCGGCAGCCTTTAACCTGCCGGTCAATCCGCAGATTCCCTTTGTCGTCAACGCCTGGCAGAAAGTGGTGCAACCCGCCAGCCTTGGCTTCACCGGCCTGAGTTTGTTGGTCACAGGGGTGGCGGCGGTGATTGCCCGGCGTAATCACTTGCAAGAAGTGCGCCGACTACAAACAGCGGCTTCGACAAGTTCAGCCGACGCTGGCGCAGCGGCAATGGTGACCAAGGCGCAGAAGGAGAAACAATCATGACAACGCAAACGATGAATGGGCGCCCGGCCAGTTCGCCGTCCCACAAAATTTTACGGTTCCGGGCAGGTCCGCGCATCATGCACGCCATGTTGGCCTCTTCCTTTATCATTTTGCTGGTCACCGGCTATATCCTGTTTTGGCCGCTCATGTCACAGTATGCGGCGGGTGGTTTTTCCCGCTGGTTGCATCGGGTGGGCGCGGTGATCTACATGGCGATTCCCCTTGTCTATCTCATTGTCGATCGCCAGGCGGCCAAGGAACTGCTCTGGGATTCCTTCCACTATGACCGTGATGACCGGCAGTGGTTGCTCCACTTCTTCCGCTACTTTCTGGGTCGTGTGGAAGGGATGCCGCCGCAAGGTCGCCTCAATGCCGGCCAAAAGCTGCACCACGCCGGGGTCGTCCTCTTCTCGGCTGTGATTGTGGCGAGCGGCCTGGTTCTCTGGTTCGGGAAAGGCGCATTGGGCGCCAACAATCTGGCGCTGGCCGCCATGGCGCATGATATTGCCATGTTTGTGCTGACAGTGCTGTTGGTCGGTCATCTCTATTTCACCTATGTCTACAATGCGCTCTCCGGTATGGTCAGCGGCTATGTGGCGGAAGAAGATGCCCGGTTGGAACATGGCAAGTGGGTGGAAGAGCTGGAGGAAGAGGGGAAAGTGTAACCTTTCAAAAACGCTCAGTAGGTACAGTTTGATCAACGTTACGATAATAATCCGGTAATCACCCTGTAGGGCGTACCCTTGCGGTCGCCCTTACAGGGTGATTACCGAAATAAATACAACAACAAAGGAGTTGTTATGTCTACTAAGTTT
>QWII01000196.1 GCA_021405325.1 Caldilinea sp. CFX5
TTGATGCGGTGGTTTCGACAAGCTCAACCACCGCATCAATGACCGAACCAACCTGTTCACGTTTTGCTCACGTTCGTCTCACGCCTGTCCGCTATGCTGATGACATCGAGTGTTTGCCGATCTGTTGAGGCAAAAGTGGAGAGGCAGAAGAGAAGAGGCAGAAGAGGAGCGGGCAGAAGAGGAGCGGAATGATGAACAGTATCCATCCGGACGCCGCCATGGGGGTGGTCACATTGACGGTGGCCGACCTGGGGCGATCCGTGGCCTTTTATGAAGAGAATATCGGTTTGACTACCCAGAGCAAGAGCGCCAGTGAAGCGTTGCTGGGGGTCGGCACGCGGCCTTTGTTGCGGTTGCAAGCGTTACCCGGCGCCCGCTACGCACCACGCACCACGGGGCTGTTTCACTTTGCCCTGCGTGTGCCGTCGCGATTGGAACTGGCGCGCACAATTGAGCATCTGGCGCGCACCCGCACCAGCATTGACGGCGCCGCGGACCACACCGTCAGCGAAGCGCTCTATCTGCACGACCCTGACCGACATGGCATTGAGATTTACCGGGATCGCCCGCGTGACGCCTGGTATGATCAAAACGGCAACTTCCTGATCGATACCCACCGGCTGGACATCGACGGCATCATGGCCGAACTGGATGGCGGCTCGGCGCCCTGGCAGGGGCTGCACCCGGCGACCGATATGGGCCACATTCACCTGCGCGTGGCCGAGCTAGAGAAGAGCCGTGCCTTCTATGCCAATGTGCTGGGTTTTGGCGTCATGGCGGATATGGGCAGCGCCTTATTTATCAGCGCCGGCGGCTATCACCATCACATCGGCATGAATGTATGGGCCGGCGTTGGCGTACCCGCGCCCTCGTGTGACGCGGCCCGCTTGGTCAGCTATGAAGTGCTATTGCCGGATGCCGATGCGCTGGATAGTGTCGTCGAACGGGTGAAAGCCGCCGGCTACCAACCAACGCAACAAGAGGCCGGTTGGTTAGTGCAGGATCCCTCACAGAATGGGGTTCTGTTGCGAATAGTGTAAATCGTAGGTGTACGCCCAAAGGCGCCCACAACTGCACGGCTCTTTGGCGAGCAGGGAAGGTCCGTCTGTCACCCTGGAAGGGTCTCCCGTGTATTGCAGGCGAGAGACCCTTCCAGGGTGACAAATTCCTCCACAGCGTTTTCCCTAGCCCTCAGGTTGCTGCCTATGGGTGGCAAAGTGCATCTACGGTTGAATAATCAAGTATAGTGTAAAAACAATTTTTAGAAAGCGGTACAATCTGTATGAATAACACACAATCCACTCAAAATTGGGGCTTACTCCTGCTTCGCGTCGCCGTTGGTCTGGTCTTTGCCGTACATGGCGCTCAGAAACTGTTGCTCTTTGGGGTCGGTGGGACAGCCGGATTCCTTGGTTCTTTGGGCATTCCTTTGCCCGAAGTGGCGGCGGTTGTCGTCATCCTGGTTGAATTGATTGGCGGGCTGGCGTTGTTGATTGGTCTTGGCACTCGTTATGTCGCCGCGTTGCTGGCAGTCAATATGGCAGTGGCGCTCTTCACCGTCCACCTACCCAACGGCTTCTTTGTCGATGGCGGCGGTGTGGAATTTGTCCTGGTGTTGTTAGCAGCGGCACTCTTCTTTGCCCTACATGGCGGCGGCGCCCTGGCCGTGGATCGCCGGCTGACCGCCAGCGCCTAAAAGCAAAGACAAGAAGATCAGGAGTTTTCTGTCTTCTTGTCTTCTTGTCATCTCTTCGCCAGCCGTAGCACCGCACACGCATTTTCCCACGCCAGCAACGGATCGGCGCAACTTTCGTAGGTGCCGATCTGCCCTTCCCAAGCCCAGACATAAAGCGCATCGGGCTGACGGCGCACCAACGTTGCGCCCTGGTCGAAGATCCGCTTTTCGCGACCGGCCTGGGCGCGCCAGCATTCCAGCCATTCGTGATGAACTTTGCCATATTGCCTGGCAATCGCCGCCATCTGATCGACAATCGGCTCCATCTCCTGGACGGGGCGGTCATTGTTGGTCCAGTAGATGTCGGTGCCGATGTTGTCGAGCGACGCGATCTGCGCCGTCGGTTCCCACATGGCGTCATCGTGGGGCATGAGACAGCAGAAGGTCTCCAGAGCCGGGTGGTTGGCTTTGCAATAGTCGGCAATGGTGCGCACATAATCCACAACACATTGTTGGCGGAAGGCTTCCTGTTGATCTGGTGGGGTGGTCGTCAGGTCGCCATCATACCGTTCGGCATAGCGGGCGCGACAGGCGGCGCAGTAGCAGTCGCGCAGTGGGGTCGGTTCATCGACAAAGTAGCCGGCAAACCCGGCGCTAGCGACGACATCGATCAGCTTTTGGATATAGGCAACGCACTCGGCGTTCACATAACAACCGGCGTTCAACGGCACACCATTCATGCCGACTTGAAAACATTGGGGATGACTCAGCAGAAAATGGCTGGAACGCCCGCCGCCAAAGAGGTTGAGCGCCCCCCAAAAGAGCGCCAGGGGACGGATACCCTGTTCTTTGGCCAACCGGGGGCCGAAGTTGATCTTACCGGGGTAGTGAACAAAGTCGATCTCCTGCATACAGAGAAAGACATCATCGAGTTGTAATTCTCGCATGGCGCGGAAGTCGGTTGCCATGTGCTTGGGGTTGTGATGGCCGAGGTAGGAGACGCCGGTTTTCATGGTTTACTCCTCTACTGTAGTTCTTCGCTCGTAGCCGGTCCGTGACCGGCGCTTACAACGCCGGTCCGTGACCGGTTACAAGCGATCTTAGTCGTTATCCCTCAACAAAGACAAAGAGCAAGTCATTCACATTTGTTTGGGTTGGCCCGGTGCGTAGCAGGTCATTGGTTGCTTGCAAAAAGGGGTAAGCGTCGTGCCGGCGTAGATAGTCCATTGCGCTCAGACCGGCAGCTTCTCCGCGCGCGACGGTTGCGCTGTCGGCAAGACCGCCGGCGCTATCGGTGGGGCCGTCGGTGCCGTCGGTGGCGAGAGAAGCAATTGTGACGCCGGGCGTGTTGCGCAGGGCCAACGCGGCGGCCAGGGCGAGTTCCTGGTTGCGACCACCGCGGCCCGGATTCGCCCCTAGCGTAACGGTGGTTTCACCGCCAAGCACGAGACAGGCCGGCGCAGCAATCGGCAACCCACTGGCGCGCACCTCTTTGGCCAGCGCCACTGCCACTTTGGCAACGTGCGCCGCTTCGCCTTCCACATAGGTAGTGAGCAGCATGGTGTGATAGCCCAGTTCCCGCGCTTTGACCAGGGCGGCATCAGCGGCGACGCGGTTGTCGGCGACGATGACATTCTGGGTTTTGGCAAAGGCTGGGTCGCCGCTTTTGGGCGTATCAGCAATCGTACCGGCCAGCCCGGCGCGCAACCGCGTCACAATGGCGGGCGGCAACTTCTCGGCCAGATCGTACTTTTCGACCACGGCCCAGGCATCGGCCCAGGTGCTGGCATCCGGCACGGTCGGCCCACTAGCGATCACATCGAGCGGGCTGCCGATGACATCACTCAGCGCCAGGGTGATGAGCGTCGCCGGGGCCACGGCCCGCGCCAGTTGACCACCCTTGACCGCACTGCAATGTTTGCGCAGACAGTTGATCTCGTTGATGGTGGCGCCACAGGCCAGCAGGGCGTTGGTCATCCCTTGTTTGTCGGCCAGCGTCAAGCCCTCCGCCGGGGCCACCAACAACGCCGAGCCGCCGCCGGAGAGCAGGGCAATGATGAGGTCGTCCGGGCCAGCTTCGTGGGCCAGCGCCAGAATTTGCTGCCCAGCCGCCACGCCCGCCGCATCCGGCATGGGGTGGGACGCTTCGGCAATGCGCACCCGATTGGTCGGGCCGCCGTGGTCGGTTTTGACGACGACTAGGCCGGTGGTGATGCGGTCGCCTAAGAGCTGTTCCACCGCTTGGGTCATGGGCGCACCCGCTTTGCCCGCGCCAATGACGAAGAGGCGGCGGAATTGGGTTAGATCATAGTGTTGCGCACCGACGGTTAGGCGATTACCTTGGCGTTGCAGAACGTGTAGGACAGCGCCATAGGGATCAACGGCTGTCAGCGCTGCCTCTAAAACTGCGGTAATTTTCTGTCGCACGGGGGGATTGGGTTGTAAGATGGATGGATCAAAGCGCATCTTTGCTCACCTCACAATGCGCTGGATCGTAGGTGCGGTTTGTAACCGCACGGGGTTCGGTGAGAACGCACGGTTACAAATGGCATGGGTTCGGGGAGAACGTGCGGTTACAAACCGCACCTACGATTATGGGAAATTCGTTATGCGTTCGGCCATGCCTTTTGATAGGCTACCAGCATCCGATCATAAAGCTGATCCAGCGCTTGATCGACTACCTGGCGCGCCGGGTCGGCGTCGTACCAGGCCATGACCTCTTCGGCGCCGCGACTCAACGGGGTCGTGCAGATGAAATCGGGGACAAGGCGTTTGATTTTGCTGTTGTCAAAGATCATGCTGTTGGCTTTGTCACCCAATAGACCGGCGCCCAAGTTGGGATCATAGGCGTTGAGCAAGTCCGATGGGATATGGACATAAGTCGGGTTGGCGACACCGGCGGCGCGGGCGAAAATCTCATAGATCTGATTCCAGTTCAGCCACTCATCAGAGGTGATGTGGAAGGCGTCGCCGATGGCGCGGCTGTTGCCCAGCAGGCCGACAAAGCCTTTGGCAAAATCGGTGTGGTGGGTCATCGTCCAGAGCGACGTACCGTCGCCATGAATAACCACTGGTTTGCCCTGGCGCATCCGGTGGACGGTGGTGTAACCGCCGTTAAAGGGAAACAGAGTCTTGTCATAGGTGTGCGAGGGACGCACAATGGTCATTGGGAATTTGTTGTCCCGGTATTCACGCAACAGGAGTTCCTCACAGGCAATTTTATTGCGCGAGTAGAGCCAGTAGGGGTTATCCAGCGGCGTCGATTCGGTGGCGGGCAGGCTGGCGGGGGGCGTCTGGTAGGCCGAGGCCGAGCTAATAAAAATGTATTGCCCGACCCGCCCCTTAAAGAGGGCCAGATCGGTTTCAACTTGCTCTGGTGTAAAGGCGATCCAGTCCACCACCACATCAAAGGTATGACCGGCCAGGGCGGCGGCAGCCGATGCGCGATCACGGATATCACCATTAAGGACAGTCACACCGGGCGGCACGGGGCGGTCGGTCTGGCCGCGGTTGAGCAGGTACATCGCAAAGCCACGGTCTGCGGCCAGGGGGGTGCAAGCGGAACTGATCTTGCCGGTGCCGCCGATAAAGAGGACTTTCATGAAAGGGTCTCCTTGGATTTGTGTCTGGGAGGATGGTGACGATGAAGTTAAATTTCTCGGAATGGGTAACGGGTTATTGACGATGAACAAGCAGCATTAGCGTTTTTTAGATCTTCCTCAAGTTCATCCGGTTCCTCACCAAACGGCGACAAACCATGCTGGCTTAGTAGAAGGAAGAACTGTGAGCGCGGGACTCCAGCCAGACGTGCGGCTGATCCAGTGCTAAGTTGTCCAGAACGATACAATTCGATAGCCAGTTGATTCGTTGTTGCCAATGTCATAGCTGTCCCCATTTCTAAATTGTGCAGGAACGCTCAAAATTTAGGGTCTTCTGGAAGCCTAGGGGTGACAAACTGTAAGAAATGATCGGTGCAGTTTGTCACCCATCTGCATCGAGCGAAGGGGTCTCAAAGAGACCCTAAAAGCCTGCCTGTCATTCTGAAAGAATCTCTAGGGCATTGAAGTCTAGAGATTCTTTCAGAATGACAGGCAAACCTTTACCTGTTTTCAGTCTATAGCTCTTGAGAAACTGTTGGGAAAGTCAGCGTTGAGCGCCGATGGGGGCCGCAAAAGTGCCGGGGACGGGCCAGTAATCGTTCGCAACCTCCAAGTATTCACTGGCCCGTCCCCGGCACTTTTGCTGGCTCTCCCTTTGCAAACAGCTTCTTACTATTGGTTGGTAATGAGTCGGCCACTAC
>QWII01000111.1 GCA_021405325.1 Caldilinea sp. CFX5
GCGGTTTGTAACCGCACGGTTCCCAGGGAGCAAGTGCGGTTACAAACCGCACCTACGATTACCGGTTTATTTACCTAATGTTCATAAGTCTTTACTACAATGACATCACAACCGCTTCAACAGTGCGTACGCCGCCAACTCTTCCGCCAACTGTTCGCCCGTGATCTCGCCATGTGCAAAACGTTGATGGGCTTGGTTCGTCCGCCGCCACAGCCCTACGCGCACCAATCGACGCAACCACTCGACATACTGGGGCGAATAGATCCGCTCATGCTTCGTATAGAAACGGAACCGACTGCGCCATAGCTGAATATAAGCCGGCCAGCGCACCTGCTTGCTGCTCTGCGCCTCGTGGTGGGTCACATGTGCGGTCGGCACAGCAAAGACGCCCCAGCCGGCCTCCTCCATACGCAGACACCAATCCATCTCTTCGCAATACATAAAGAAGGCGTCATCCAACCCGCCGACCTGCAGGATCACCTCGCGCCGCACCATCAACGCCGCGCCCAACACAAAATCGACCGGAAAGGGATCTTTGCCTTGCCAGAGAAAGGCGGGATAGCGCCCATTGAGCAGGCTGTTGTGCAACCGCTGCGCCCCCGGCACCCCGATCAGGGGGAAGAAGTCAAGGGCAACCTGAAAGAAGGTGGGCAAGGCAAAGGCGCCATGTTGAAACGTCCCATCGCCGTAGCGTAAATGCGCGCCACACGCGCCGGCGCTAGGGTACTTGGCCAGAAAGTTCGCCATCTGCCAGAGTGCATCACCCACGACTTCGGCATCAGCATTGAGCAGCAGCACAAAGTCGGGCAGATTCATGAGAAAGCGGGCCGGCGTCAGATCGCGCAGATTGGGCCGCGCCGCCGTATCAAAGCCCAGCCGCGCCATGCCCAGGTTGTTGCCCCCTGTATAACCCAAATTCTTCTCCGCCGCCACCAAATAGACCTGTGGAAACTCTGCCGCCACCATTGCCGCACTGTCATCAGCGCTGGCATTATCAACGACCAGCACATCGACCGTCAGCCGCTCCGCTGTCAACGCCGCCGACGCCAGCACACTACTGATCGCCTGGCGCAAAAGCGCTTTGGTGTTATAACTGAGGATGATCACCGCTAGTCTCATGGCGCAACCTTACTTTTTCTCTGCCGGTGTCTCCACCTGGACGGTAATGCGATCAATATTATTGTTGACAACGGCGACCGATTCGTGGATGAGTCCGCCCGACCAAATGTTGGTATTCAATGGTGGTGGTTCATCAAATTCAATACATCCTTGCACCAACCCACTCTTCTTCGGCAAAAGATACCATTGTTCGTTCCCGTCAATCAGCCGGCGCTCCAGGTTTTCTTGCCCGCCAATGGCCCAGCGAAAGGGAAAATCTAAGCCTGCTGATTCATAGTTGATGCCAAAACGCCAAACACCGTCCTGTTGCAACCATGCTTTGCTCCCTTCAGGAAGCGCTGTGCTTATTGTTTCTTCCTTGTGGCGCAATGCAACCGTATTTCGATTTTCGGTAAATTTGTAAACCTGTCCCGGCCAGGGACCATCGGTGCGAATAGGTGTTACGCCGTAGTTATGGATGTAAGCTTCAAAACAGAGCTGATCACCCAGTGTCAAGACCGCTAGTCGATTTACTTCCTTACGTTGACCGCTGGCAAGTATATACCAAACAATATCACCGCCAGCAACCTCGGCGCGCGGCTTGCCCCCCTCGGCAATGGTCAATTCGCGTACCACACGCACAGCATTACCAGCGCGATCGCGCGCTTCGCCGACGAGCTGATAGGTGCCATCAGGCGGCGGTTCGGCGTTATTGTCCACATCACCCTCATAGCGATACTCGCGATACCCCTGTTCATTCGGCTTGGTCAAACCAGGCTTGGGCGCGATGTAGCGTTTCAATGCCGGATTGGCCGGATCCATTAGATAGAGAACCTCTGATTCGACATTTTTGGTTAGATAGTAGCTGATGCTGACCGAGTCGTCGCGCAGACCATCCTGGTTGGGTTTGAAAAGTTGCGGCACCACGGCAAAGTTATGGAGTTCGGGCACTTGGGTGTCGCCATCTTGCAACGTAATTGAGCCGGTCACCTCAGCCGTCGCGCCATCATCATCGGTAGCGGTGATTGTCCACTGATAGACGCCATCGGGCAGCACCTGGCTCAAAATTTCCTGGGGGCCATAGCCTGTCTCAACCGTACGCGTTTCATCGGTGGCGCCGCCCCACAACACCCGGTAATCCCCCGGCGAACGGCGCCGTTCCTGGCGGAAGTAGTAGCGTTCGCCAGCACTGTTGGTAAAGTAGATGCTGACGCGGGCAGCGCGGCGCAAGCTGTAGGTGATCTGCGTCACATCGTCGTTGCCATCGGCATTAGGCGTGATGGCATCGGGCGCCACTGTGACATTGTAGAGCAGCGCCCCCCACCCCGGATCAAGCTGACCACAGGCCGGTAACAGCAGTACTACAAGCAAAAGCCCCAGCCCCAGGCACAATCGTTGGCGGGGCGTTGAACGAAAATAGTAATTGTTTTGCATAGGCACAGTGTAGCAGAGCGTTTGGGAAAGTCAAAAGTAACACGGACACAACAACGGATTCGGGGAAGGAGCGGATGTATGCACGGGACACAACAACGGCTTTGGGAAGCAACGGATGTACGGCGAAGTGACGAAAATGGGGAAGCGCCAAAGCCCACTGCCATGATGGCGGCTATTGACTGATGACGTATTGCTTGTCTGGTGACAAATCCGTTCCTTTCCCGAATCCGTTGTTGAATCCGTTGCTTCCCGAATCCGTTGTTGTGTTCCCTTACGGCGTCACCGTAATCATCCCCAACGCCACAAAATTATCCCCTTCATTCGTCACCAGCCGTGGCAAGCCAGCCTGTTCCGGGTGATAGAGCGCTAGAATGAGGCGATACCGACCTGGTGTGGTCGGTGTGCGTAGGGCCAACGATTGGCTTTCAACCTGATCGACCAACCAGGTGGTAGCGCCACCAGGTAAAGGCTCATCCACCTGTGTAACGGGCGGCCCTTCCGTGTCTAAGAGTTGCAGGGTTACACGATAATTGGCCGTGGGCGGCGTCGCCCCTGCTTGCCAGACCAACGCCAGGTCGATAGAAGTATTGACCGGCACAGTCGTCGAGAAAGGATGTTGCACCCCTAATAACCGTATCTCTGAATTTGCCGTATCCGTCGCACCGGCCAGCCGCCCAAAAGTAATCTCTTTGGGTATAGCTAACGGCGGCGGCGTAAAGTTACGCGTGCTGGGCAGAATGGTAAAAGATCGGCGCGCCGGATTCTCGCGACCAGTCCCCACCACCTCCAACAAATATTCTCCTGGCGGCAAGGTTGCCGGCGGCTGCAGGGGGATGATCTGCCGCAGCCACTGTTCAACCGGCCAGGCCGTCATCGGCGCCGTCGCCGTCATGGTGAGCGGTGCGCTGGCCAATAGGGGCGCGCCTCTGGCTGTGCGCCAGCGTACTGTAAGTTCCGGTGTGCGGGTCAACTTCTGTTCAAGAAACCAGTCGAGACGCAAGGGCGCACTTTCTCCTGGTTCGGCGGCGACGGCGTCCACCCCAAAGGCCAGCCGCACGCCGGTAATAATTTCCGTGTCATCAATCGCCCCGGCCGGCGGTTCGGCGGGGGTGCTTTGGGGGAGATACACCGCCAGGGTGGCAAATTTGCCCAGTTGATTGCCCATCTCATCCAACAGATCCAACCCGGCCAGGTCGCCCGCCGGATCATAGACCCCTAGTTGCACCTTGTATTGACCAGGGAGCGCGCCCGGCCCGGCCCAGTCGTCTGCCGGCACGCGCCCCATCACGGTTTGCTCCGGTTGCCAGCGCATTACCGGAAAATCGTAGGCGGCGGGCCGGCGGTCGGTGGGAAAGGCATAGGGAAAACCGGCAGCGGTGGCGGTTTGTAGATGGATTTGCAGGTCGGGCAGCGGGGTGGGCGGCGCCTTGCCCAGCCGCCAGAAGAGCAACAGGTCGCCTTCCGGCGTGACCCGGTAGCCCCGCAACTCAATCTGATTGACAAAGTTGGCGGCCAGCTTCTGGTCCATCAGTGGCTCGGCTTGGATAGCGTTGGGGTCGAGCTTGACAAAGTGGCGCAGTCGCAATTGCCAGAACTCGGCCTCTACCGATTTTTCCTGCGCTGCGGCCAGGAGCTGATTGGGCGTCACCCCGTTGGGATCGACCACTTCATCCTGCCAGTTGACAAGCCAGGCGCCCCGTTTACCTTGCAATGCAGCGTGCAGTGTTTCTCCGGTCTGTTCAAAATCCAGCACAGCATCGACATCCAAAATCGCCAGATCGGGCAGCCGAATGGCCGGCAGATCGGGCGCATAATAGTCCCAAATGGGCCAAGCATGACCGCTGACCAGAATGACCGCCTCGTTTGGTTGTTTGTGTGTGCGCACATAGGCCGCCAACGGGCGCCACTCGGCTTTGGTAAAGGCAAGATCGGTAAACCAGTTGCGGTTCGCCGTCCAAAAACCGGCCACCAGCAAAATCACCACTAGCCCACCAACCAACCAACCTGCCACGCGCAACACCGCCGCTTGCGACGGCAACCACTTACCCGCTGTGAGCAACGCACCAATCCCACCGCTCCAGAGCAAGAGTAACCCCGGCAACGCCACCATGACGTAGCGGGCGTTAAATTTCGGGATAAAGGCCGCCAAAGTCAACACGCCGACCAGGGGAATGAGCAGCCAACAGAGTGCATAGCGCAAGGGCCGCCGCCAGGTAGGTTGCCAACGCGCTTGCCAGAGCCATGCGCTCACCAGCAGCAGCGTCACCCCGCCATAGAGCAGCAAGGTTGGCCCGGCGTCCCGTTCCAGTACCGTCTCCCCCTGGGTAAAGCGCAGGAGGACGCTCTGAAAGGCTTCCCAGACTTTTAACTGCCCCTGCCAATAGCTGCGATCCACCCGCAGTTGGTAGAAAAGAGCGCCGCTCCACGCCAGATAGAGCAAGAAGATCGCCAGATGCGCACTCAGAAAGACCCATAGCCGACGATAATGTTTCAGGAGAAAGGCAATGCCCAACGCCAGTAGCAGAAAGAAGGCGAAGTAATGGGTGTAGACGGCCAGTGTTGCGACTGCCACATAGCCCACCCACGAGGGCCAACGGGCTTCGCCGTCGTCGATGCGCACCAGACGATAGCCGGCCAGCAGACCGAGCGTTACCAACATGGTGTACATGCGCGCTTCCTGGCTGTAGTAGACCAGCAGCGGGTGAAACGCCGCCAGCAGCGCCGCCGTCACTGTCGCCGCTCGCGAACGGGTTAAGCGTTGGGCCAGAACCGCCAAGAGCGGGACAGCTAACACGCCCCACCAGACCGACACAAAGCGCAAACTCCACTCGCTCCAGCCTGCCAGTCGCCCCCAGCCCCAGACAGCATAGTAATAGAGCGGCGGTTGGATGTCGTGCGCCGTCCAGGCGGTCAAGTCAACCAGCGTGCGTTGGGCCAGCGTTGCGGTCACGCCTTCATCATACCAGAGGCTCTGGGCATCCAGCCGGTAAAGCCGCAACCCCCAGGCCAGCAGGGTAAGGACAAGCAACCAGAGCAGATCGGACGAACGGCGACGGGAAACAGTCATGCGGGTGGCGGTCAACTTGATTTTTCAAGGGTCATTTCGACCGGGGTCGGGGTCAGGGGTAGACCGATACGGCGTTCAACAACAAAGGCGATCAGCGCCATAATGACTTCCCCCACAATGGTCCACAACCGCATGGCTAACGCGGCTACTGTAATCAGCCCACCGCCAACCACCGGCGCCAACAGCAGATAGAATGCGCCTTCCCGCACCCCCAAACCGCTGGGGGTAATCGCGCTGAGGAGTCCAATGGCGCTGGCAATGGGATAAACGGCAATGAGATGAAAGAGGAAGAGCGCCAGCGGTAGTTGGGTAAAGTGCCCCAAGGCCAGGGTCAAGGTCGCAAACGAAGCGCCCCACAACACCCAGTCAAAGATGGCAATGGCCAGCAGCAGCAAGAGCGCCGGGCCGGTGAGACGGGCTTCAATGGCAAAGCGACCAATCTTCTGTAACAGCCAATTCATGATGCCGATCAACCAGCCCGGTTTAAGCAGAAAGATCAGCACCGGCAAGAGCGCCGCCCAGATCAGCCACTCCGCCGCGCCGCCAACCAGCGCCGTAAAGACGCCCCAGTTGCCGGTGAATTGAAAATAGAACGCGGCAATCGGCGCCGTCGCCAGGAGGACGATCACCTGATAGAGGACAATACTCGCCAGTGTCACTTCCGGGCGGATCTGGCGCTGTTGGCAGTAGAGGGTCAACGAAAGCGGTTGCCAGACGTTGCCGGGAATATAACGCACCAACGCCGTCAGAAACCACATGCGGAAAGCGGCGCCATAGGCCAGGTGACTGCCCAACAGGTAGATGAGCAGATACCAGATATAGACCTCCACCACCCAACTTGCCAGCATCAGCAGCGCCGAGAGGGTCAACCAGCCGGGGTCAAGGCGCCACTCATAGC
This sequence comes from Caldilinea sp. CFX5, assembly GCA_021405325.1. The sequence goes on from QWII01000111.1 coordinate 6,498, forward strand.
TGCGCAAGGTGTCCCATTGATTGCGCAAGATTGCCGCAATAAAGAGGACGGCCAGTAAGAGAAAGAGGGGTTGTAAACGGTCAAACCAACGTCGCCACATAGTTTTATCATTCACTTTGTCAAGATGGCACCGATAAGCGGGCAAAATTATACCACAACAGGGGCGCTACGCGTCTATTTCCATATTTGAGCGATACCATTTTAGCAGCCATTGGGCATGAGACAAATGTCTAATAAAGCGAAAGTGTATCGTAAGCAATATGTCCTGAATTTTATGCTATACTAGCTGGAATATTGCCCATCAGTCCCGATCAAGCGCCTAGCCGGTTGCCGACCGGCGCTGCCACCCGCCCGTAACAACGGCTAGGCGCGAGCTTACTATTTGTCCCACGGTTGCTTTGTCAGAAAGGATACGCCCATGCGTCACCATCGTCGGCCACTTCAGCGGGTGCTGATCAGCCGCTTTCTCCTTTTGTTCTTGTTGCTCCTGCCGCCATTGACTTCGCCGCCGCCATCCCTGCTTGCGCAGGACAACAGCTCTTTCATCGACCTCGTGCGCGACATCGAGGCTGATGAATTGCCAGTGACTGCCGCCGGTGGCATCGTCTTTGTGGATGAAGCCCAAAGTTTCCTGCTCTTTGCCCCCATCGCCGAGGGGACAGCGACGGGACAGACAACGGTGACGGCAGTGACAACCTATGCCGACCTGCTCGGTGCGTTGGCCTTACCGCTGGCTGTTGATCCGCTTACGGCGGCTGTTGACCCCGACAATCAGTTGTGGCTCTGGGCGCCGGCCAGTCGCGAACTATTACAGTTCACGCTCCAAGATAATGGTCTACCGGCGACCACGCCAACCATCCGTCTCGCCTTGCCCGATGTAAGCGGCGCCATGCAAGGGCTTGCTGTGGCGCCTGATGGTCAAAGCCTTTATCTATTGGCGGCGGACACTCTGACCATCCAACAAGTTAGGTTACCGGTAGAGGGCGCCGCCGTTACGCCGTTAACCAGCACTGATTTGCGGCAATATGGCCTGACCCAGGCGCGTGGCCTGGCGCTGCACCCGCAACGCCAACATCTCTTCACCCTCGACCCGACGACACAGACTCTCTACGAATTCACCCTGGCCGGCGCTTTGGTGGCCCACTATGAGCTGGCTCCCTTCCAATTGCATCATGCCCAGGGCTTTGTCTTTGCGCCCAGCGGCGATCCAACAGATGAACCAGAGCGGCTCCATCTTTATGTTATGGATCAGCTTGCGCAGCCCGAGGTCAGCGCTCCACAGGAAACGGCGCCAAGCAACCTGCCGCCGCGTCTCTATCTGCCATTGGCGATGGGCGGCGCCGGTACAACAGCGGCCGCGAACAGTAAGACCAGAATTGTTGAACTCACCTTTGCGCCGCCGGTCGAACCAGCCCAGGCCGCCAGTGTGACGACGGTCGGCGTCTTGGTGCAGATGGTCAAAACCTCGCTCTATCAACCGCCTAGTCCTGATCCCTCGGATCTGGCATACATTCCTGCCACCCCTTATCTCATCACTGGCGAGCGATTGCTGATTTCTGACGGTGAAGTTGATGAAATGGCGATCTATGCCGGCGCTAATCTCTTTGAAACGACTCTGAACGGCGCCCTCCAACGGACTTATACCACCCTCTCCGATCTCACTCGTGAACCGGTTGGCCTCGCCTTCAACCCCAACAACGGCCACCTCTTTATCACGGACGATGATAACATCCGACCGTTGATCGAAGTTGACCCTGGCCCGGATAAGATTTACCGCACGCCTGATGATAGCAGCACCAAATTTAGCACGCGCGACCGCTATGGCGTCAGCGACCCCGAAGGCGTTGAATATGCCCGCATCAATGGCGTCGATTGGCTCTTCTTTGCCGACGGTTTGGGCAATGAAGTCTATCTCGTGCGCCCCGGCGCCAATGGCAAATTTGACGGGGTGGATGACCAGGTGACCCATTTTGACTCAGCCGCCCTGGGCGTGACTGATCCCGAAGGGATTGCCTATCACCCCACCAGCGGCACCCTCTATCTGGTCGGCAAACCGGCGACGCGTGTTGTCGAAATCACCCTGACAGGCGGGTTGGTGCGCTACATCGATATTGCCGCGGCTAAGGCCAAAAAACCGGCCGGTTTAACCTTTGCTCCCGGCAGTCAGAATGCCGATCAATGGAATCTCTACATTGTCGATCGCAATGTTGACAACAACAGTGATCCCAATGAAAATGATGGCCTGCTCTATGAAATTGCTCTGGCGCCGGCGGGCAATCAACCGCCGACGGTGAATGCCGGCGCTGACATGGCCATTGTCTGGCCGGCGGCCGCGTCGTTGAATGGCAGCGCCAGTGATGACGGTCTGCCCCAGCCGCCAACGCTGGTGACAACCTGGAGCTATGTCAACGGACCGGGAAGCGTTACCTTTGCCAATCCCCAGGCGCGCCAGACGACGGCAACCTTTAGCGCCACCGGCATCTATACCCTGCGGCTCACCGCTAGTGATGGTCAGTTGAGTGCGAGTGATGATGTTGTGGTCACGGTCAACACCCAGTCAACCGCCACTGATCTCATCTATCTGAGTACCGGCAGTGATGGTACAGTCGGCGGCGTGGCTTACCGTGATGAGGACATGCTCGTCTATAACCCGGCGACACAACAATGGGCGCTGCTGTTGGATGGTTCGGATGTGGGTCTCAGTTCGGTGGATATTGATGCCTTTGACCTGCTGGCCGACGGCCCGATCCTGTTGAGTGTCGATAAGGGGTTTACCCTGGCGGGGTTGGGTTCGGTGCGCGATACGGATGTTCTGCGCTTTACGCCGACTAGCCTGGGCGCGACAACCGTCGGCGCCTTTGCTTTCTATCTGCGCGGCGCCGATGTCGGGCTGACCACCAGTGATGAAGATATTGACGCCATCGATCTGCTGCCCGATGGCCGTTTGCTCTTTAGCACGGCGGGCAACGCCAGTCTGCTGGGCGTCACCAGCGCCGATGAAGATCTGGTGGCCTTGGATCTGACCAGACGTACGGCCACGCTCTATTTCGATGGCTCACAAATGGGGATGACCAGTAGTTCCGAGGATATTAACGGGCTTTGGGTCGATAGCGCCGGCAAGCTCTATCTAACCACCCGTGGCGCGTTTACCGTACCCGGGCTGCAAGGAAGCGCCACCGACATCTTTGTCTGCCAGTCCCAAACGCCGGGAACGCCCATCACCAGATGCGCCTTTAGCGGCTACTGGCAAGGGGCGCCGGTGGGGTTGGGGTCAAATCCCATTGACGCACTGGCGATCGGCGGTAACGTGCCGCTCATGCTCTCGACTGTCCAAAGTAGCGCTGTTGGCGACAATCTTGCGGAAGCCCCTGGACAAGCGGATGCCGCCAGTGATGAAAGCGAGACCGCTGAGCCGATAGAATAGGTGCAGACCGGCGAAAAATTTGGCTTGATTCAGTCAGTGCAAAGAGTTGGATAACTACCAAGTCTGCTCGCAGCCGGTCACGGACCGGCTGCGAGCGTTGTGGTCTGCTGATGATACCTCTGGGGAAAGTAAAGCTGAAATCAATGTTGTCACTTTCTGAAGTCTTTCAACTCCCGGCGGAAGCCTTATCTGCCCATAGCCCGCTTGCTGTGCGCATCCTTCCCGATCTGACTACACTCAACCACCATTTTGCCCGGGCGGTTGCCGACGAAATTGCTGCTAACAACGCCGCCGGGCGTCCCACGCGCCTAATTCTGCCGGTGGGGCCGGTAGGCTACTTCCCACTCCTGGCCGAACTGTGTAACCAGGAGCGGATCACCTGGGCGCAGGTTCATGCCTTCTTTATGGACGAATATTGTGACTGGCAGGGCCGGCTGGTAAGCCGTGACCACCCGTTGAGCTTTGCCGGCTTTGTTCAGCGCACACTTTTCGCCAAGCTGTCCCCTGACTTGGCCCTCCCGGCGCCGCAACTGCATTTCCCCGACCCGCGCCAGATCGACCGCATCAGCGAAGAAATTGCCCGCGTCGGCGGCATCGATACCTGCTACGGCGGCATCGGCATCCACGGTCACATTGCCTTTAACGAACCGCCGATCAGTCGTTGGTTTACGATCACCCCGGCGGAGTTCAAAGCCAGCCAAACGCGCCTTGTCCAACTGGCGCCGGAGACGGTGGTGATGAATGCCAGCCGCGCCGCCGGCGGCAACTTTGCCGCCCTGCCGCCCATGGCCGTGACGTTGGGCCTGGCCGATATTCTGGCCGCCCGGCGGATTCGTCTCTACTGTCAGGGTGGCGTTTGGCAGCGCACCGTGCTACGCATGGCCCTCTTTGGCAGCCCCGACATGGCAGACGGCGAAGATGTCAACTACCCGGTAACGTTACTCCGCAGTCACTCTGACCTGGCAATTATCACCACAACCGACACGGCCCAACCGCCGCTCCCCCAAATGGCAGCATGAGGTGACAGAACTCACCGACTGTGCTACAATCCTGACCAATCACCCCCGCTCACAGCCGGTCACGGACCGGCTGTGAGCGGTTCATCCTTTTCCACAACCAAAGTAGGAACAACTTATGGCACTCATTGACCTGACCCACCTCTGGGTGGAAGCTCCTTTTCTCTCGAACGCGCTGGCGCAGATGCCGGCGCATGTGCAGATTACTGTCTCCGACCCGCCGAGCCAACAGCCACAGGCCGGCGCACCCTATCAAGCGATCTTGGCCTCGTCGCTGGTACAATATGATAGCGCCCTCATGGCAACCTTGCCCAACCTGCGCATGATCGCCCGCACCGGCATCGGCTATGACAATGTCAACCTGGCCGACGCCACCGCTCATGGCATTGTTGTCACGAATACACCTGACGGCCCTACTGAATCGACGGCGGAACATACCGTGGCCATGTTGATGGCGCTGGCGAAACGGCTCAAGCAGGGGGACGCCAACATGGCGGCCGGCAAGTGGGGGCCGCGCACGGGGTCGATTATCGGCGTCGAAGTGCGCGGGCGTACACTGGGGTTGGTCGGCTTGGGGCGTATCGGCAAACGGGTAGCGCAGATCTGCAGTCAGGGGCTGTTGATGAAGGTCGTCGCCTATGATCCCTACGTCAGCGCGGAGCAAGCCGCGGCGTTGGGCGTCACCATGACCGACCTGGATAGCGTCCTTGCTCAAGCCGATTTCTTGAGTGTCCATGTGCCGGCCACGCCAGAGACGCGCCACCTGATCAACCGGGCCGGCATTGCCAAGATGAAAGATGGCGCTTTTGTCCTCAACCTGGCGCGCGGGCCGTTGGTGGACGAAGATGCCCTGCTGGCCGCCATTGACAGCGGCAAACTGGCCGGCGCCGGTCTCGATGTCTTTGACCCGGAGCCGCCCAAAGTGGATTCACGCCTGCGCAACCACCCGTTGATCATCGTCACGCCGCACGCTGCCGGCGTCACCGTGGAAGGGCGCGAACGGATCGAAGTGATGGCGGTGGAACGGGTGTTGGCCTTCTTCCGTGGCGAAACGCCGCCGGATGTGGTGAATCGCGATGTGCTGTAGTAGCCATCAACCCCATGATAAGTTGTTCAACCGAATTGGCTGATCTGCTGCCGGAATTTGCGCGTACCTGGAGCTTCGTGCCCCATTTTTCGCATATTCTGATCGACCAATCCGGCCTGAACCCGCAACAGGTCGCCGGCGGTTTGCGTGCGCAGGTTATGCAGTTGCTGATGTTTGCGGCTTACCACAAGCCGATTCAGGAGGCATTGATCCTGGCGGCGAGCTTGTTAGTGCAAATGCCGGAGACGGATGGCATTAACTACGTTCGCGTCTTTGTTCGTTACTTGTTGGCGACACAGCCACATGAAACCGTAACAGAATTTGTGGACACGGTGGAGCAATTTGCGACAGAGCGAGGGAAAACGATTATGACGTATGCAGAAGAATTGTTGCGCGAGGGTGAACTACGCGGCAAAATCAAAGGTGAACTACAGGGTGAACTACGCGGTGAGTTACGCGGCGAACTTAAGACACAGATCGAGATTGTCGAAAAGATGTTACAGGCAGGCTTACAGTGGGCAACAATTGAACAATTCACCGGTGTGGATGTTCATAAGTTTGCTGACTTGAAGCAACAGTTAGAGCGCTTATGGGCCTCCAGCCTGCTGAAGCAACCCCTTCGTTCGCAAGCGGAGAGCAATTAACGGCGCGCTTTAACTGGTAGTAAAGACTTTAGTCTTTGTTTCATCCATCAAAGACTGAAGTCTTTACTACCGAACTGCTTCTTACCGATACACCGGCAGCATATCCCCATGCGCGGCGATCAGGTCATCGACCAGATTCCAGATCTGCTCCAGACTCAACTCGGCGGCGGTGTGGGGGTCGAGCATGGCGGCGTGGTAGATGTGTTCACGCTTTTGGGTCAGGGCGGCTTCCACGGTCAGGCTCTGAACGTTGAGATTGGTCTGCATAAGCGCGGCCAGGTGGGGCGGCAGTTGCCCAATCGCCACCGGCTGCACCCCGTTTTTGTCCACGACACAAGGCACCTCGACACAGCAGCCTTCCGGCAGGTTGGTGATCAAATTCTTATTCGGCACATTGCCATAGATCACCCGCAACTCGCCGGTCTCCATGCTGTGGATGATGCCGGAGCCATATTCGTGGCTGCGGCGCACCGGCACGGTGGTGTTGGGATCTTCCATCTGGGCGCGCATCTCTTCCCAGCGCGCGATCTGCAATTCACAACGGCGAATATATTCATCAATCGGAATGTGGAACTCTTCGAGCAGGTCGGGGCGGTCGCGCTTGATAAACCAGGGGACATATTCGCTAAAGTGTTCGCTCGACTCGGTGACAAAGTAGCCCAGGCGGCGGTACATCTCATAGCGCACGGCATCGCTCAGGCCGATGACGCCGCCGTCGGTGCGGGCGGTGTGGCCGCGCAAGGGGGCTTCCTTGCGCTTGGCAACTTCGGCAATGCGTGGATAGAGATCCTCGACGCCATTCTTGGTCTTGCGCTCAAATTTCAGATAGAAGGCCATGTGGTTGATGCCGGCGCAGACGTAGTTAATATCTTCCACCGGTACGCCGATGTCACTCGCCAGTTGGGAGGCCGTCCCCTGGACGCTGTGGCAGAGACCGACGGTCTTGATCTTGCTGGCGCGGCTGATGGCCCAACAATTCATCACCATCGGGTTGACATATTGCAACAAAGTGGCGTCGGGGCAAAGCTCTTCCATATCGCGACAGAGGTCGAGCAGGACAGGAATCGTGCGCAGGCCGCGCATAATGCCGCCTATGCCCAGGGTATCGGCAATGGTCTGGCGCAGGCCGTACTTTTTCGGAATGTCAAAATCGATGACGGTGCTGGGGCGGTAGCCGCCGATCTGGAACATGGTGATGACATAGCCGGCGCCGTCAATGGCCTGGCGGCGGTCGGTGGTCGTTTCGATGGTCGGGTTGACGCCCAGTTGTTTGGCGATCTTGTGGGCGACAATTTCCGAGGTGTGCAGGCGTGGTTTGTCAATGTCGTGCAGAGAAAGGGTGCAATTTTGCAGTTCGGGGTAACTTAAAATGTCCCCCATCAAATTTTTGGCAAACACTGTGCTGCCGGCGCCAATAAAGGCGATTTTCGTAGCCATAAAGAATCCTTTTTCACTCTACTGCCACGCCGACAGAGGCAAACGCACAAGTTGATCGAAACCGATGAAGGGCAAATAACCAGTCCGCTAGCTTTGTCGTCGTGGGTTTTCATTCATTTACACCCAATTATTGTACTGCGTAGTCAGGCTGCGGACAACTATCTCGGTTGCTCATCAACAAAATCTTATCGATTATCGCCATCGCCACGAATGGCGTTGCGTTCCAGACGCGAGAAGAGTTTGGTCAGGTTCGCTTCGGCCACCTCTTGCAGCGACAGGTCAAGTTCGGTGCAAATTTGGGCAAGATACCAGAGAACATCGCCCAGCTCCTGCTTGAGCGCTTCGCGGTCGGCGTCGCTGATGACGCCGGCCCGGTCGCGGAAAATTTTCTTGACCTTGCCGGCCACTTCACCGGCTTCATTGGCCAGCCCCAGCGTCGGGTAGACAATGGCGTGGTCCGTATGGATCAGCGACCAGGTTTTGCGCGATTCGCGCTGATAGGCATCAAAATCGTCAATGTGCATTTGGGTGCTTTCTGTTGGTTAGCGCACTTCTTGTTCGTGCAGATAAGTTCCCAGCCAACGGGCATCGTCTTCCGACAGTTTGGGTGGCGGCGGTGGTTGGTGATAATCGATCAGGGTGCCGTAGCCACCCCGCTCATAGACCGTGGCAAGGACTGCGCCCAAGTCCAACGGCACATCCGGGTCTGGTTCGGTTAGCGGCACAGGGATGGTTGGCAGGGCATTTTGCAACTTGATCGGCCAAACCTCCACATGGGGTCGTTCGTTAGCCCGACTAAGCATAATGTAATAGGGCGCGGCTGGCACCGGAACTTCGAGCGGAGGGCGTGTGCCGCTGCGTAGAAAGTCGATTTCGATCAGGTGTGCGGAGGAACGCAAAAGATCCTGCCGTTTGCGTAGGTATTCGCGATAGGCGTCATGGCTGGGTCGTTTGTTGACCGGTGACAGAATCTCAATCGCCGTCACCAGTTCCAACGTGCCGGTGGCGCGGATTTCAATGCTCATCAGGCGCAAAGGAAATTCAAGGGTCACCCGACTTACCACTGGGGCCGGCGTAACGACAGCCGTGGCAACGCCCATCTGCCCACGCGGCGGTTGTGGTTGCCAGATGCCCACGCCAGGACGGATACCTTTTGGTTTGGCAACGACGGAGACTTGTTCGTAGGTGACATTGGGAATCAAACGTGCCACATAACGCGGTTGGATCGTGGCGTTTAAACGGGCGCGCATCTCGTCTGCCAAGCTATTATGAAAATCATTCCACACTTCGGGATCTTCAATATAAGGATCCATGCCTGGAAAGGGTGACGGCATCTTGCACCTTCTTGCTTAAACCGTTTGTGGTCAACTGGCAATCATTCCGCTTTGTATAATACCACCAGTTACTGATAGCAACAACCTGCAAGCGTAAGCGTAAAAGTGACAGCCGAGCAATGCGTACTTCCTATAATCGCTCATGTAACCTGGCCTACAGCGCCACAACTTTGACGGATGTAGAGTTCTGTGGTATAATCGCACTATAGAAAATATAGTGCAAACAACCGGGCAACAGGCGCTTATGCGCCTGTATAGACCGATCCAATTCATAGCTGGCGCGCTTTGTACCTGTCGGCGCAATCGTCGCCTATGCTTCTCATAAAAGCGCAACTATGAACAATTCAATAAGGGGCAATCCATTATGACAAATGGTCAAGTTTATACCAATGGCGCAAGCGGGCATGGTGATGAGGCAGAGGAAGGGGTGGAAAATGTGATCATCATCGGCAGTGGGCCGGCCGGCTTTACCGCCGGTTTGTATACGGCGCGCGCCAACCTCACCCCGCTGTTGATTACCGGCAACGAGTACGGTGGTCAGGTGAGCATCACCTACGAGGTGGAAAATTACCCCGGCTTCCCGGAGAGTTTGAGCGGGCCGGAATTGGTCGAAAAGATGAAGAGCCAGGCTGAAAAGTTTGGTTGCCGCGTCGAATTTGACTATGTGTCGGAGCTTATCACCGATCAGCATCCCTTTGTGGTGCGCACGACCAACGGCAAGGAATACAAGGCCAAATCGGTGATCCTAGCCACCGGCGCCCGCCCGCGCTACCTCAACATCCCCGGCGAGAAGCAGTACACCGGCAAAGGGGTCAGCTATTGTGGCACCTGTGACGGCTTCTTCTTCCGCGGCAAGGATGTGATAGTGGTCGGCGGCGGCGACAGCGCGGTGGAAGAAGGGATCTTCCTGACCAAGTTTGCCACCCGTGTGCGTGTCCTACACCGGCGCGACCAGTTGCGCGCCAGCAAGATTTTGCAAGAGCGCGCCTTTCAGAATGAGAAGATGGAGTTTATCTGGAACACCGTGCCGACTGAAATTATGGGCAACGCTGAAGGCAAAGTCGTTGGCGTCAAGACCCGCAACACCGTCACCGGTGAAGAAGATTATTTGGAAACCGACGGCGTTTTTATTTTCGTCGGCCATATTCCCAACAACGATCTGCTCAAGGACAAATTTGAGTTGGACGAGGATGGGCATCTGGTGACGGATCGCTACACGCGCACCAACGTGCCGGGCATCTTTGCCGGCGGCGAGATCATGGACAAGGTCTTCAAACAAGTGGCGACCAGTGTCGGTCAGGGCTGTTCCGCCGCTATGCAGACCACCCGTTGGCTGGAAGAATTTGAATCCGATCCGGACATTGACCTGAGCGTAGACCCGCGCCAGTTCCCGCAACCCAAAAACTTGGCTCCGGCCTATTGATCCCAATTGCCAACAGAATCCTCCTGTTATTTCGTCCCATAGGGACGCCTGAGTTTAGGGTTGGGAAATGATACCCTGGCCTTAAACTCAGGTGTCCCTGCGGGACAGGGCGCTACTCTCTTACTCAAGTTGTTACTTTACCCGATGTAGAGCGCCTCGTGCTACAATCAGCTTTATGATTGTAGAGAAAACACCAAAAGAAACTGAAACGCAACTGACTGCTCGCCCCAGCTTTGCCCGCAGCGCCGTCTTACTCTCGATTGGCAATATCGCCAGCCGTGTCTTGGGCTTGCTGCGCGAAATGGTCATCCGGCGCTTGTTTGATGATCGGTTGGTGGGCGCTTTCACCATCGCCAGCCAGACGCCGACGCTCCTTTATGATCTCTTGATCGGAGGAATGTTAAGCGCGGCGTTAGTGCCGGTGTTGAGTGCGTATGTCCAACAAGATCGCCGCGCCTTTACGCATCTGGTCAACGTTCTCTTGACCTTATTCACTTGCCTGCTTACCCTCCTTACCGTGGCGCTGTTGCTCGCCGCCCCGCAGGTGACCTGGCTGCTGGCCGGCGGTTTTGCGGCCAATGATCCTGAACTTCTCGGCGTGACCACAAGGTTGATCCGCCAGATTACGCCGGCCATCTGGCTCTTTTGCATGGCCGGTTTGTTAACAGCCATGCTCTATGCCCTGCAACGATTCACTTGGCCGGCGCTTGCCACGGCCATTTATAATTTGGGCATTGTCGTCGCCGCGCCACTATTAGCCCCAAAGCTTGGGATTCACAGTCTAATCGTCGGCATTTTAGCCGGCGCCAGTTTGCAGTGCCTTTTGCTGGCCTGGGATCTTCAGCGTGCAGGTATTGCTGTCCGCCCCAGTTTTGATTGGCGACATCCGGCGCTGCGCCAGATCATCACCCTCTACTTGCCGATTGCCGCCGGTTTGGTGGTCACGATGTTTCAAGTGGGGCTGGATCGCCGGTTAGCCAGCGGGATTAGCGCCGAAAGTATTGCCTGGATGCGCTATGCCACCACCTTGCAACAACTGCCCTTGGGGCTGATCAGCGTTGCCATTTCACTGGCGGCGTTGCCCCGCTTGAGTCAATACTTCGCGGCGCAACAGGAGGACGAATATCGCCAGACCTTGGGGCGCGGGCTGCGTATGGTGTTGCTGTTGATTGCCCCGGCGGCGGTGGCGCTTTGGCTGCTAGCAGCGCCGGTGACGCGGATTATCTTTCAACATGGACAGTCATCAGTGCAAGATACCGAGCAGATTGTCCAGGCGTTGCATATCTACCTGATCGGAATGTTCTTTGCCGCGCTTGATTTTCCGCTAAATTACGCATTTTATGCGCGTAATAACACCCTGTTGCCGGCGATTGTTGGTGTGATTAGCGTTGGCGTTTACATGGTGACGGCTTTTACCCTGTTGCCGCGGTGGGGCTACCTGGGCCTGGTTTGGGCGGATACAGCCAAACAAGCCAGCCATGCCCTGCTTATGATCGGTCTGTTGCGCTGGCGGGTGGGGCCGCTGACGGCGCAGGTGGGTCGGGGTTTGCTCTATGTCACAGCAGGCGCAAGCGCAATGGCAGTGACTATTTTTCTCCTGGCGCAGTGGGTTGACGCAAAGCACAACGCCACCTTTGGCGCCGATCTGCTGACGGTAGTTGTGGTGGGCGGCACCGGTTTTGCAGTCTATCTCGGGGTGTTGGCGTTGCTGCCTTTTGCCGAAATGCGCCAACTCTGGACAACCTTTCGACAGCGCCTGGCATAGGGATTCCGCTTATTTTCCAACCAGCCGGCAGCAAACTGTATCTTTTTGCCAAGTGCGCGTATAATAGACGCGCCGGGTAACGACGAAGCCCGCTCCTGGTTGGTCCATGAACAGCCAGGAGGCGTGGTTTGTAATCAATGTGGCAAAACCAGATCTGAATTTTTATTTGAGTGAGTTATATAAGGTTAGTATAATGGCAACGACTAAGAAAAAGACCAACATTTCCAAGAAGAGTGTGAGCAGCGCGCGCCCGCGGAGCTACAGCGAGCTTTATAAGAACGATAAGTCATCCGCCCCGCAAGTATACAGTGCGTCGGCTCAAAAAGCCGGCACAACCAGTGAGGTCGCTGCGCCGGCGCCGGCGGTAAATTGGCGGGAAGAATATGCGCATGTCGTGCGCGACCTGCGGACGCTGTTGATCGTCTCCGCCACGCTCTTTGCAATTATTATCATCACCGGCTTCTTTGTCTAAGAAACTGTTTGCAAAGGTGATGCCGGACAGGCGGTCGCACACGACCTACGGTCGATCAGACTTTTCAAACAGCTTCTAAAGGGTGACTGAGCCTACGGCTGTCCTTTTGTGTGGGCTGAGGGTGCTAAGAGGATCCAACCCAGTAGGTGCAAAAGCCAACAGAGCCAGAAGTTACGGGTAAAAATAAAAAGCACCGTGGTGGCAACCAAGAGGGCGCCCTTGCAGAGGCGTTGCGTCACCGTCGCCGGGTAGTATAAGGCTTCCGGTAGCGCAAGGGTAAGGGCCGCCCAGGCTGACCAATAGCCGGCCTGCGTCATCGTGATTGGGAAAGTCAACAGCAGTTCCCAAAGTGCGCTGCGCAAAAAGGCTAGATGAAATTCTTCGGCGCCGATGTTGAGAACTGAAATGGAAAATGCGGTTGCATACTGTTTCTGTCGTTCAGTGGCGCCTAATTGTTGTCCAGCCAGTGATCGACCCAGCGTTGGCGCCGCAACTGCTGGGGCAGTGGCGGCTGCGGCAACCGAAAAAGCCGTCACGCTACGGACAAGGGCTAATACCGCAAGGATACCGGCAATCAGCACGAGGCCAAAGCCAAAGCTGGCAAACCAGTTGATGCCGGTTAGCCCCATAAAACGGGGAGAAATGCCGCCGGTCAGCAACCCCAAGTAGGGGATGACAAACCAGCGGATGTTGCGTAGTGGGCGTCGGTAGATGGCCGGCGTCTGTTGGTAGATGAGCCATAACCCAAGTCCGCAGAGGATCGTTGCGCCCAGCCAACCAACAGGCGCTTGCCACAGCGTCTTGGCGGGAAGTGATAATTCGCTCATCGTTGTTCTAAGGCAATCCTGTAGTCAAGAAGTCTTTCCATTATGAATGTTCGCCGCCTGGTTATCTTTCTAATCATTATACTATTATTAGCTATCTTTCGTCCATCCGGCGTCTGGCGTGAATTGAAACGGATCTGGGAACAACGGGAAACCATTACGCGTATCCTCACCGTTTTGGTGCTTGTTTACCTGGCCTATGGCATTTACCGCCTGTACAGCGACGGTTGGTTTGACCAATGGTTTGGCGTCTGATAGTAAAGTGCAGAGGCGTTGAACAATCGCCTTGACTTAACAACTTTTCTTCCCCGTCAGGCTCCTGCCTGACGAAGATTTATATCTTCATACTGCTGCAAACTGCAAAACGACACTCCTTAAACCAACATTCGACATTCGTAAAACCGGCCTCTGCGAGCCAGGTTGCCTGATGAGTCAGCGGCGCTGCCAAGTTAAAAAATTTTATCCTGCGGCGTTGGGATGTCATCTTGCGCTGGTCTTGGGTTGTGGGGCCAGTGACCGTTAGGATCGCTGCCACGCGTGATGATCGCGTTGCGCCGCCACCCTTTCAACTCACGCACCTCCGGCGAGACAAAGCGCATGGTCAAGCCACAGCGGCGGCGACTGGATAGATTCGGTTCGGAGCCATGCAGCAGCAGATCAGAGTGGAGTGACATCTGGCCGGCCTTCATGGTGAACGGCACTGGCGCATCGCCATAACTCTCCGGTGAACGGACACTCTGATTCAACACATTATTTTCCTCGCTGGTGCTTTCTTCAAAGTCAAGCTGCCCATGCGTGTGGGAGCCGGGAATCACCGTCATTGGGCCATTTGCCAGATCGACATCATCAATCGCCAGCCAGACAGTGACGGTTTTGCTGGGCGTCAAGGGCCAATAGGAGGCGTCCTGGTGCCAACTGACCCGCTTGCCGTCGCCGGGGAGTTTGGCAAAGTAGTGGGTGGCCCAACAGATGAGGTCTTCGCCCAGCAGATCCTGCACATAGTCGAGGATGCGCGGGTGATTGACCAGATCGTAGATGCCGGGACAGCGGGTCTGCCAGCCGTTGATGGCGTAGTTATTCCAGCCCTTCGCCAACGTTTTTGCCAGCAATTGCTCAAAATAGGCGCGCTGCTCGACGACTTCGTTCGGCGTCAACACATCAAGCGGGAAGATATAGCCCTTGCGGTTGTACTGGTCGATCTGGGCCGGGGTCAACACCTTGGGCGACGGATTGTGAACGGGGTGAAAGCTGAGATCGCGTTGCAGATCGGGGAAGGCGGTGTGCGACATGACGGTTCCTCCTGGCATAGCTGATCAGTTGTTGGCAACATGGTTGAATTTGAGTATAATAACGCTATCGGTGACTACCATTGTATGTGCAGTCGGGCCATTTTGCCAAAGTGGCGTAAGGAGTACAGATGCCATCACCTTTTCCTGGAATGGATCCCTATTTGGAAGGGTATTTATGGCCGGATGTTCATCATCGTTTAGCCACAGAGATTAGCGATCAACTAACCCCCAAACTGCGCCCACGTTATGTGGCTCGGATTGAAACTCAGGTAGTTGTTGATGAATCGCCGCAGGGCGAAATTGGCATTATGTACCCTGATGTTGAGATCATCATTGGTCGCAAACGGCAACCCGAACCACCACCGCAAAGGGGTAGCGGTGGTGTCTTGGTGGCTGAAGCGCCAGTGACAACGCCTGCATCCGTGATAGTGCAGTTACCAGAAGTACGCTTGGCATCGGTAGAAATTCGCGACCCTAATCAGAACCAACTGGTCACAAGTATCGAAATCTTGTCACCTATCAATAAACGAGAGCCAGGTCTCACCAAATATCGGGAAAAGTGGCGCAAACTACGGGAAGCCGATGTCCACATTTTGGAAATTGATCTGCTGCGGCGCGGCCAACGCTCCTTGCAGCATCCGAATTTGTCTAAAAGCGCTTATCGCGTTAGCTTAGTACGCGCCGGCAGCAACCAGATCCATGCCTGGACGCTGGCGTTATCCGATCCGTTGCCAATTGTTCCGGTGCCGTTGCGCCAGCCGGACGCCGATGTCACGCTCGATCTTGGGGTAGCGCTACGGGCAATCTACGACCGGGCCGCCTATGACCTTTCCATTGATTACGACGAACCGCCACCGCCACCTGCGCTCACGGCAGAGGAATTGCATTGGGTCAAGTCTGAAGTTTTGGCTGCACAGTAGACCCTTGAACCGAGTACTCGTCCCGGAGGGACGCCTGAGTTTAGGGAAAATGCTCTAAGACACTACAACGGATGAGGGCGGGAACGGATTGATTAGCGACGGAACGAAAATCGTTACAACAAAAGGTTTCGTCCAAGGAAAAGACATCATTTTTGTACCCGTTTGGAAAGATACCAACATCCGTTCCCGCCCTCATCCGTTGTAGTGTTGTTCACCCAAAAACTCCAGCACCGTGCGCACGTAGGTACGGGCAATCGGCAACAGCGAGCTGAGTTGGAGATACTCGTTGGCTTCGCACGTATTGCCGCCATCCGGGCCGCAGATCAGGGTCGGGATCTGGCCGTGGAAGGCGAAGTGGCTGGTGTCGGCCACGCTACGTGCCAGGACAAAGCGGACAGGGTTGCCTTGCTCTTGTTCCAGATTGCGTTTGACGATCTGGACAAAGCGCGACTCTCGCGGCACAAGAAAAGGGCCAGGGGCCGGTGTCGGGCGTTCGTCCCAGGTCAGTTCATAGCGACCTTCAATGCCGGCCTGCGCGACCACGGCGTGAAGTTGGGCGGCGGCGTCCGTCACCGTTTGGCCGGGTAAGAGATGACGGTCGATATAAAGATCGGCCACTTCTGGCACCAGAATCAACGTGCCGCCCCCGTGAAGACCAATGACCGCCAAACTGCCGGGCAGGTTAAAATCAGCGTTGTAACCCAGATCAACTGCCGCTGGATCAGCCAGTAAGACCGCCACTTTGGCCGCGTCGGTGACGGCGTTGATGCCCCGGCCAAAGGCGGCGTGAATCGTTCGCCCATAAAAGCGCAGATGAAAGACATGGCGTCCCCGTTGTCCAATGGTCAGCGTCCCTGTCGTCGAGGGTTCCGGCACCAGACAGGCGCTGCACCCGGCCAAGAACCCGCTGTTGATCAAGGCATGAGCGCCGCGTGACCAATTCTCCTCATCACTCGTGGCGGAAACGATCAATTTGCCGCCTAACTTCACTCTTGATTTCACCACCGCTTCCACCGCCGCTAACAGACAGGCTGCGCCTCCCTTCATGTCATGCGTACCGAGTCCGTAGAGCCGATCTCCAACAATGGTGGGCGTGAAGGGTGGCGTCTGCCAACTGGCAAAGGCGTCAAAGGTGTCCAGGTGAAAATTGAGCATCAACACCGGCCCATCAGCCGGGCCATCGATCCAGCCGATCACCGTGTCGCCGGCTTCTTCAACCGGCAGCCGCTGGACGGCGTCAAAGTTGAGTCCTTGCAGAAAATTGACCGTCCAATCGGCGATGCGCTGTTCGTTGCCGGTAGTCGAAGGAATGGCGACCAGGGTTTGCGCCAGTTCGACAATGCGTTTCTGTGAAAGATACGAAAGTGGCTCTTGGTTCATGCTCATTTCCTACAATTATCGCGTTGAGATGGATGGCGGTTTGCCGCCACTTTACCACTCTCCTGCCGAAAAAGCAAGGGGTAAGTAACAGACGCGCCGAGGGCAAAAGAAGCATACTGTGTTGACAATCTCTTTTCACTCATATACCATTATCGCATCCAACAAATCACCGAAGCAAGGAGCTAACCAATGAATTTCCCTGCCTTTCACGGCGTCTTGCGCCGTAACCCAACCAACCCCCGCTATTTCACCGATGAGACCGGCAGGGCAATCTACCTCACCGGCTCGCACACCTGGGCGACCTGGGTGGATCTCCGGCTGGAGAACGATCCGCCCTTTGACTGGCTGGGCTTTCTCGACATGGCGCAGCAGCATGGCCACAACTTTATGCGTCTCTGGTCGTGGGATCACCCCAAGTTTGCGCCGTGGACCGACGACGTGGTCTACTTTGCCCCCATGCCCTATTTGCGCACCGGGCCAGGGCTGGCGAATGATGGGTTGCCTAAGTTTGACCTGACCCAGTTCAACCCGGTCTACTTTGACGCGCTGCGTCAGCGGGTGATCGAAGCGGGCAAGCGAGGCATCTACCTGGCGGTGATGCTCTTTGAGGGCTGGTGTTTGAAGTGGAGCGTGCCGACCAGCGACGCCTGGAGCAGCCATCCCTTCCATCGCGCCAACAACATCAACGGCGTCGATGGCGATCCGAACAGCGACGGCAAGGCGGATGTCTATGCGCTCGAAGCGCCGCTGGTGTGGGAGCATCAACGGGCGTATGTGCGCAAGGTGATCGAAACGGTCAACGAGTTTGATCACATCCTCTACGAGATCATCAACGAGGTTGAAAACAGTGAGCGCGGCTTTCAATGGCAGGTGAAGATGGTCGAGCTTGTGCGCGAGGTGGAGGCGACGCTGGCCAAACAGCACCCGGTCGGCATCACGGCTGAGGGGGGCGGGCAGTTCAACCCGGTCGTCTTTGCCAGCAACGCTGATTGGATCTCACCCGGCAATGGCCCTAACCGTGAATACCGTTATGACCCGCCGGTGGCCGACGGCAGCAAAGTGATCCTGGTGGACACCGATCACATGTGGGGACATGGCGGCAACTACCGCTGGGCCTGGAAATCGTTCTTACGTGGTCACAACCCGCTCTTTATGGATCCGTGGGGGCCGGTGCCGGGACGAACACGCAAGGGCTATGCCGGCGCCATTCTCAATGTGCGCGACTACCCGACCTACGAACCGTTGCGGGTGGCGCTAGGCCAGGCGCGACGCTTTGCCCAACGGCTCGACCTGAACGCGGCGTTGCCGCGCCCCGAATTTGCCTCGTCGCGCTACTGTCTCGCCAACCCTGGTCATGAGTATCTGGTCTACATCCCCGACGATGACCGCGTCGATGTTTATCTGGGCATCGAACCAAAGTTGTACAGCGCCGAGTGGTTTGATACGCGCAGCGGGGAAATCAGGATGGGGGACGCCGTGCAAGGTGGCGGCAATCGTCATTTCACCTCTCCCTTCGGCCTGGAATCCATTCTTTATTTACGGAGCGAAGATCATGCGACTGCAAGCTAAAGTTTGTCTCGTCACCGGCGGCGGTTCGGGGATTGGGCGCGCCGCCGCGTTACATATGGCGCGCGAAGGGGCCGCTGTGATCATTGCCGACTGGAACGCAGCTAATGGCGCCGCCGTCGCGCAGGAAATTATCCAACAAGGCGGACGCGCCCACTTTCAACAGACCGACGTGTCGAAGAGCGCCGATTGTGAAGCAATGGTTACTGCCGCCGTCAGCCACTTTGGGCGATTGGATGTGATCTTTGCCAACGCCGGCATTGAGATGTGGCAGCAGGATAGTTTTGCTCACGATACGCCGGAAGCGGTGTGGGATCGCATTCACAGCGTCAACTTGCGGGGCCTGTGGCTCAGTTGTAAATATGCCGCCCAGCAGATGTTGATACAAGGGAGCGGTTCGATCATTGTCACCGGCTCACCGACCGGCATCACCGGCTGCGCACCGGATGAGATTGCCTACAGCGCCAGCAAAGGGGGCGTCATGGCCCTGGCGCGGGCAATGGCGATTGGTTATGCCGACAAGGGCATTCGCGTCAACATTGTGGTGCCGGGCAACATCGACACGCCGCTCAATGCCGCTGCCCTGGCCACCAACGAATTGCGCGCCGCCGCTGTGACGTCAATTCCTATGCGCCGGCTCGGCATGGCCGAAGACATTTCCGGCGTGGTCGTCTTCCTGGCCTCTGATGATGCCCGTTATTGTACCGGCGGCTACTTTATGGCCGACGGTGGGTTGCTGGCGATCTAAGTTTGCTGCATCATTTCCGTGTTGCTTCTATCCGTGTTTAGTCTTTGGCCAACCTGAAAAGACTAAACACGGATAGAAGCAACACGGAATCAGCATCGTTATAAACCTCTATCTACCCATTGTTCCTCTCTATGAACTGGAGAGTTGCCAATCAGAAAGAGATAATCCATGAAACTCTATACCTTTGAAGTGCAGAAGCAACAGAAGGTGGGTGTGGAGCGGGACGGTAAGTTGATTGAAACGTCCTATGCCTCCATGCTTGACCTGATCAAGGCCGGGCGTAACGGCCTGGCTGCCGCCAAAAAAGCCGCCGGCGCCGCTCATGATCTGAAGAAGGCCAAGATCCTCGCCCCCATTCCGCGACCGGGGAAGATCTGGTGCAGCGGCTTGAATTATATGAGCCACATCGAAGAAAACCCCGGCGCCAAAATGCTCGCTGACCCGCGCTTTTTTGCCAAACTGCCCGATAATGTCATCGGCCCCAAACAGCCGATCAAATATCCGGGCGAAAAGTATCAAATGGACTATGAAGTGGAACTGGCCGTGGTCATCGGCAAGACGCTGAAGCAGGGAGCGGGGGAAGACGCGATCATGGACGCTGTCTTTGGCTACACCATTTTGCACGACGTGTCGGCCCGCTGGATGCAATTCAAAGACGCCAACGAGATGTTGGGCAAGAATTTCGACACCTTTGCGCCGATGGGGCCATGTATTGTCACCAAAGATGCGATCCCCGATCCCAGCAAATTGCATCTCACCCTGAAGCTAAACGGGCAAATTATGCAGGATCGCACCAACGAAGATTGGTGCTTCCCCTTGCCGCGGCTGATTGCCTGGTTGACCCAAGCAATTACGCTCAATCCGGGCGATGTGGTCTCCACTGGGACGCCGGCCGGCGTCGGTCTCTTCCGCAAGCCGCAAGTCTGGCTCAAGCCGGGGGATGTGTGCGAGTTGGAGATTAGCGGGATTGGCAAGTTGATCAATACGGTGAAGTAGGGACATATCACCGCGAATCAAAGGATTAGCGAATCTTTGCCCCTGACGGGATTCGCTAATCCTTTGATTCGCGGTGATAGTGGCCAACCCTACAGACCACTCATGCCGCCATTGCCACAGCGCCAATCAGCCTCAGCGATACGGCCCGCGCATGAACTCGCGCCAGAGTTCGCTCACCAAAAACCACGAATCGTCATAGTACACCACCGTGCGCAAGTAGGCGCGCTCCAGGTAAAGACCTAATAATTCGCTGCGCTCAATGACTAGTGTGATGACTAATACCGTGCAGATCATGTTGAGCAGGAGCGTAAGCACAAAGGAGAGCGGCAAGGTATACTCTTGAATATCGGTTTGGCGCAGACCAAATTCCTTGAAGAGTGTTACATAATGAAAGGCTAGTGTGATACCAATGACAATGTCGAGTCCGAGTCGGAAAGCCGGATCAAAAAAAGGGCGAATGATGAGAAAGGGAATTGTAAAAACAGGCAAGTAATAAGGGGCCAGCACCATTAACCACAAAAAGTGAGGAGTGCCATCAGACGCCACATAAGATTTGTTGTCATATGGGTTGACACGAAACTCCTTTACTCTGCGCCACCAGAGTAAATTAAGGATTGTATGACTAAGCTCGTGTTCAAAGAATTCGAGAAAAAGAGTATTTTTGTTAAACATAAGGGGGTAAAGTAGTACGTAGCCACCAAAACCAGCACAGACCCACAACACCTCAGCAAGCGATACTTCTTCACCAATCGTTACAAACGCCTCGATAGTGAAGGCAATGGCGAGTGGTAAGAGCAATAGGGCGAGTAACCACTTGAACAGGTGTGCCATGTTGGTAACGGTGGGAACCACTCAACTTTCGTTGGACATCGGGACGAAAGCCGCAGCAGGCTGTGTATGTTACCAACAGTGTAACACAAATTATTTGTCTTTTCAATATGCTAATTACTTGATTTCTGGTAAGGTTAGAGCCTGACGCATCACTTCCTCGGAGTCGAGCAGGTGGGCGAGCATGG
The DNA here is from genome assembly GCA_021405325.1 of Caldilinea sp. CFX5. The sequence continues at coordinate 27,839 of QWII01000111.1, forward strand.
CCTGGCGGGCGCCCTCCACGCTGCCGGCCTTTACCTGTTTGTAAATGTTGGTATGAAAGTTCAAGGCTTTCTCTAACGAACCGGGGACCGCAAAACCCATCTCGCGCACTTCCATCATCACATCGACCAGTGAATTCAAGACCACGGGAAAGAGGTCATTCCCCGTAGCATAAGCCAGCGCCGTGTGAAATTCGACATCGGTTTGCACATAGCGCGCTCGATTGCGCTGGCGCTCATCTGTTGCCTGGACAATGGCCGCCATTTCCTCTAGTAAGCTTTCCAAGCGTGCCAAATCTTGCACCGTGCGTTGTTCGGCCGCACAGCCGGCGATCTCGATCTCCAACACACGGCGGACATGGCTCACTTTGGCAATATCCAATGCCGCCCGCCCGCGCAGATAATGGCTCATCGACTGCGCCACCGTTTCTGCCGACGGGCGACTGACCACGGTGCGACTGCCATGCCGCACTTCGAGTAAGCCTCTGGCCGCCAGTGCGCCGATAGCTTCGCGAACGACCGTGCGACTGACGCCAAACTGTTGGGTCAATTGGTTGATGGCCGGCAAGCGGTCGCCGGGTTGCAGCCGTTGGTCAACAATCAGCGCTTCGAGTTGATTAACCACGCGCCCGGTTAAGGTCGGTTCGCGCGTTAAGGTTTCAAACATGCCCATCCTTTGGTTTCCAGTGCTTCCCCGCTCTAAGCCGGTCCGTGACCGGCGCCCAAATCGCCGGTCACGGACCGGCTTAGAGCGGGTTGCGTAGTTGTATTTTGCAAAAAGCCAATTTGCTGGTTCATCTGATCATGTGATATGATCAGTATACCTCTCGCAGGCTCCAATGACAAAAATGTAGGTGACAAAAATATAGGTAAACAGGTTCATTGTGCTTTCATTGACTGTTCGCAATGCGTGAGTTTTTCGTTTGCGCAACAATCCTATCTGTAGCATCAAGGAGATTCCCATGGTCAGCAGTAAACTTAGTCGCCGTGAATTTCTACGTGCCAGCGCATTCGGTGCCGGTGCTATCGCGCTGGTTGCCTGTGGCGCGCCAATAGGACAAGCCCCGGCCGCCCCTGCCGAAGCCACGAAGGCGCCGGCAGAAGAAGCGCCCGCCGCCGAAGGGATGACGCTGGAAGTCGTCATGGATACGCCCGAATATCAGAATCAACATCAGCAAATCTTCGACCTCTTTTCGGAAGAGCATCCGGGCGTCACCGTTACGCTGATCACCCATAGCGAAGATGGGCAACCGGCCTATGTCGCCAAGGTGGCCGGCGGTTATGTCCCGGCGATGGAGACCTGCTGGTCGAGCGGCAACAGCTATCGCGTCAACCTGGACACCTATCAGAATCACATCGACCTCAGCACCATCGACTATCCCTATTTTGATGACTTCCTTTATGACCTGAAGAATACCTGGGCCAATACCTATGGCCAGTCCGGCCCGCGCATCATCGACCCCTATTTGGGCGTGGTGATGACCTGGATGTTCCACGAGGATATTTTGGAACCGGCCGGTTTGAATCCCATCGGCAAAGTCAACACCTGGGCGGATCTCTTGACTTGGCTGGATGAAGGCACCAAATTTGCTAAGAGCGAGAACAAACTCTTCTGGGATCAGGCGTGGCTCAACCCCTGGTTTGGCTGGCACCTGAATTATGACACGATTCCGCTGGCCTTCCCTGAGGGGCAACGCGAACATCAACTGGCCTGCTGGAAGGGCGAGAAGAAATTTAACGCTGAGGATTCACCCTATCGCCGCTATCTGGAATTCTATCTGGATGCCTACCAAAAGGGCTGGCTGCCGGAAAACTACTGGACGCGCAAGTGGGAAGAGGACATGGAGAGCAGCTTTGCCGCCAAGAACAGCCTGGTGATGTTGCATGGGCCGTGGCCGTGGGACAAGAGCCTGGCGATTGACCCGACGGTCAAGCAAGCCGGTCTCCCCGCCACGCCGCCGGCAGAAGGGCAGAGCCAGTGGATGCAACTGCAGTCCGACCCCGGCATCGACACGGGTTCGCAGGCCATGTTCATGCGCGTCGGCAACGAGAGCAAACCGGAATGGGATAGCATCCGCGAACTCTTTGTCTGGTGGCATAGCCCGGACATCATCCGGCTGCGCGCCGAGGCCATCGGCTTTATCCCCGCCATCAAGCTTGACCCGCCGGCGGATCTGCAAGGGCCGCAACTGGTCAACACGGTGATGGAAATCGAGAAACCAGGCGGCAAGTGGGAAAATGTCAAGTGGGAACGCTCGGTCAGCGGCGAAACCCAGATGGGGGCCAAGCGCAAGGGCGGCTCCCCCGGCGTCTGGGATGTGGAATCGGGCAACATCGCCACCAACTGGGCCGATATGATGACCGGCAAGATCACGGTGCAGGACTACCTGGACAAGGCGCAGGCGAATTACGAGGCGAGCTACCAGTAGGTAGACAGGTAGACAGGTACACAGGTAATACTAACCTGTCTACCTGTCTACCTGTCTACCTATCTACCTATCTACCTGACTTATGACGCAAACCCGCCATTCGCTCCAACGCCGCCGCATTCTGGGCGATTATCTGTTGCTGGCCCCGCAGTTGATCTTATATGTGGGGTTGACGATTCTGCCCTTTGTGGTGGCGTTGCCGGTCTTGTTTACGGATCGGCTGGCCTTTAATGACGCTGATGTAGCGGGCATTGGGCTGGCGAATTTTACGCGCATTTTTACTGATCCCAACATTCAGCAAGAGTATTTTCCGGCGCTCTGGCGGTCGGTGCGCTTTGTGGCGCTCAATTATGTGATGGTCTATGTCTTTGGGTTGACCATTGCGCTCTTGATCTATGAAGTGGGCTTTAGCAGTTGGTTCTTTACGATTGTCTATTTGCCGATGATGGTTTCGGGGCTGGCGACTGGGTATATGGCGACGATGCTCTTTGCGCGCTCCACGGGTACGGTCAATTTGATGTTGGCGGAATGGTTCGGCTGGCGGGAGGCGATTGATATCCAACTGCCCATCGGGACAACCATAATTTTGCCAATTCTGATTGGTTGGAAGTATGCTGGTTTCAATGTTGCAATCTTTTTGTCCGGTTTGTTAAGCATCCCGCACGAAACAATTGAAGCAGCGACCGTAGATGGCGCTTCCTATTGGCAGCGCTTATGGCGTGTCTACTTTCCCCAGATGATTCCAGCCTTTATTATCGCGACCATCTTCTGTCTGATTGGCTCTTTTGGGGTCTTTGAAGAGTTGATTCCGCTGGGCGCCTTAAGCAGTAACAACGAAGCGCGCCTGCTCTCAGTCATCTTCTTCAACTATGCTTTCACCTCCAACCGACTGGCGTTGGGCCTGGTGCTGACCCTGCAAACCTTTCTGCCGTTGGTGGTGGTGGCGTTGTTTCTGCAACGATTGCAACGGCGATTACAGTATTAGTGCTTGTGTCGATTAGTGCTTGTGTAGTAGAGAGAGATGAACGTGTCGTATTTTACTGAATTGCGCAATGTGGGGTTGCTCCTCTGTTTGGGGATTGGTTGTCTGTGGGGTGCAGCAAATCTGGCGCAACCCTTTGTCCATGCCGATGTCGTGACTTTTTACCGAACCATTCATCAAAATCGCACCCGTTATTGGCGCATGAATCTTTTGTTTACCATTGCCATTCTCGCTTTGATCGGCGGTTTCGGATTGTTGGCCCGGCAGACCTGGCAAGCTAATCCACCCCTTACCTTTGTAGGGTTGGGGCTGTTGACCGCCGCCATGTTTTTCTGGCTGGCGCAATTTAGCCTCCGCCTGACGGCAACGACCGCTATCGCAAATCAGGTCTATCGCGGCAATAAACCGCCTGTCCATTTCCCAGCCAACATTGGCGCCGGCTTTGATTATCTGTTTCTTGCCTTCCAAATATGCCTGCTGGTAGGCATGGCGGCCTTGTTGGCGAGTTTAGGTGACGCCGGTTTCATCTCGCCGTTGATGACCAGGGTTAGCATTGTGGTACTGATCGCCAGCGGACTCATTTTAGTCTTCGCCGCGGCATATATCGTCGTGCTGATGGTCAGCAACCGCAGGATCTTTGATGAACAGCAGAAGAAGATCGATGAGGTGCGGAAGAGTGAGATGCGGTACAAGACACTCTTTGAGAATTCGCTGGCCGGGATGATGAAGTTCAGCGTCTTTCCTCTGATCATCTTCGAAGCGAACAGAACGGTGATGGAGATGTTCGGAGTGGAGAATGTCTATGACCTGCAGAGGGTCCTTTCCGAACTTCCGGGAGGACAGATCGGTTCACTCGAATCGGCATTGAAGAATGCCGGTTCAGTCGAATCGTTCGAGATCGAATTTGCGACACCGCACGGCATCAAAAGACGATTCCTTATCTCGGCAAAGAAGGAAGAATCCGAGAATCTCATCCACGCCGTGGTCATTCTGATGACCTCGGAAAAGCTGATCGGATAAGATCCTTCTTCGGTTCCGTCGGCACCCGAAAGATGGTACGCACCCCGGAATAGATTCCGAAACAGGACAAT
>QWII01000013.1 GCA_021405325.1 Caldilinea sp. CFX5
GCTACCAGCTTGACACAGCGAGTGATGAACCGCTGACCTTTATGGCAACGATCTTCAGCGTCCCCAGCAACTGCAAGTGGAAGCTGGATTGAGAGGAATAGGAAGTAGGGAGTAAGAAATAGGGAGTAGGAAGGATGTGCGTGGTGGACAGTCTTCTCCTTACTCCTTACTCCTTACTTCCTACTCCCCAAGGAGGAAGAATTCATGCGTACACAAACGGCCCTGGTGGTCACTTGCCTACTGCTTTTGCTGGCATTGGCGCCCTGGCTCATCAGCAGTTGTTCACAACGGCCCCTGCTACCGGACGAATTGCGTCAGGAACGCACCACCTATGAAGCGGGGGTAGAGACGGCCCAATCAGCGACAATGGAGGCGCAGCGCCAAGAGGGGAGTAGCCGCAAGGTGATCGCGCTCGGCACCGTGGCGGTGACCGCTAGCGCACCGATTACGCTGTCCGTAACCGACGCCACGACCGCAACCATAACCGCGCCGACTGTGGCGGTAGCAACACCGCTGCTCCCATCGACTACGGTTGTCGTCACGCCAACAGCCATCGTCACCCCGACGGCAACCATTGTCCAACGGGCAACCGGCGGAACAACCCACGAATCCACGGTGGTCATTGTGCGGAGTACGGTTCTCTCCCCGACCGTGGCGCCTACTGGTACGCTGACGGTTACAAATCCAGTCTCTGCTACGGCGCCGATCACGGCCACTGAGACAATCACACCGACCGGCACACCGACAATCACCACCAGAGTTGTGGTCATTCGCGCCAACGCCACACCGGCAGCGCCCAGCGCGGTCCCAAGCAATGGCAATCGTATCGCCGGCCCGCCCAGCCGCCCAGCAGGCTTGGTGGCGAGCGTCGATGTAATTACGGCAGAAATGTTAACCCAACAAATGGCCCAGGAAGCGCGCGAGGCCGGCATCTCGGATCTGACGGTTCGCCTAACGCCTGACGGCTTCTATGCGCTGGGCAATCTTGCCATTCGCCCCGGCCTCAATCGCCCCGTGGAAATGCACGCTGACTTTGCTGTAGAAAATGATAGTTTGGTGGCGAAGGTGACATCAATTGACTTTGGCGGCCTTGATGTGACGGAGCAATATGCCAGTGAACTAGAAGAACAGATCAAATCGGGTCTCTATCAACTGTTGCCCCAGCGCTATGTTGACGCCTTTGAACTGGCGGATGGACAGGTGACGGTGCAGTCGCAACGGAAGCCGTAGCCGTGCGTAGTCGCTCATTATCTTGCTCGCAAATATTCTATCATCGCCATCGCCCTAGCTGCCTTTTCGATGGAGCGTTGTGCAGAAGCTGCGGCCTTTTCTGGGGAGAAAGCAATGGCCGTGAGCGAGTAATCGGCGTCAATTCGTAGATCGTAGAGATCGCGCAAGTGTAGGCTGAGTTGGCGTGCGTTGCGACCGCGATTCTCGAAAAATTTGCGCAAGTGAAAATGGTCGCTGGCTGACGTAGTGGATTGCAGACCGCTCGCCTTGGCCAGTGCAAAGGCTTGGTGAAAAACGGCGTAGTAGGCCCGGCTGGCGATTGAGCGGTAAAGCGACAAGGGACGTTTGCTGTTGACAGCGTTGTCTTGCCATTCGTTGGCAAGCTCTAGAAAGTCGTTCCAGGTGAAGTCCATTGTTTGTCTCTACGCGATGTTGAAATTTAACAGTTCACCAACCACGTCCAATTTATCGGCAAACCAGAGATCGTCTAGTTCCGCCAGACGTTCAACGGCTTCTCGGGCTGGCAAATCGGTTTGCACCCAAGCCACCAATGATTCGTGTCCAATTTCGGGATCACGCATCAATACCAGAGGGATGAGTGTATCTTCGCCAAAGAGCAGGGAGACGGCGCCGCGGCCTTCCTGCAAAATGGGAATTAACTGGCTGTGTTGGCGCAGAAAGGCAAAAATGTGTTCATCACCAGTAATTTGATAGCTCTTTTTTAATTCAGCAAACTGGTTGGCGTGGCGCGTATCGAGCCATTCTTGGAGCGAACGGGTGCGTTTTGCCCCTGTTGACGGCGACGATCTTTGCACAACACGTTCTTTGGTTGGCATTTCCGTAGGCATATCAATAACGGCTATCCCTGTACTCATACGTTCATTCCTTACTCTTTGAATCGTAGCATGGTTTTGAAAAATAAACGCTGATCAAAAGCTATTACGATTGTAGCACGAAACCTGATCAGCAACCAATCTCTCATTCATGGTTTGCACAAGCGAGGCAAGTATGACGATGCTAGACAAGATGACAAACAACAAAATAATTCAGTGCCTATTCGGCATCCTGGTTTGCATTGCACTCACGGCCTGTGTCACAGCAATAGATTCATCGCTGCCCTACGAACAGTTGCCCGAAATCACCATTGCCACCGAGGTCACACTCATCGCGTCGCCCTCTCAGCCGACCTCTGAATTGCCCTTTGAACCGATTCCGGCTGGTGCAACCGCGCAGGTCATTGGGACTGATCAAGACGCTGCCTGGCTGCTGGTCTTGTACAACGACCAAGTAGGCTGGCTGCCGACCGTTTTCTCCCGCACCAACGTGGCGACCCTGCAATCCGCTATGACGTTTGAGCCGCTGACCAGTGATTGTGCAAAGTATATCGATGCAACGGTTGATCTGGCTCAGGAATGGACCAGTACGACCGAAGGTTCGCTGCTTGTTCTCGGCAGCCTCTACCGACCACAAAGTGCCACCGATTTTACGGATGCTTCCTTGTCGATAGCGATTGAGGGTAGCGGCACCGTGGTTGATGCTGATTATCTCCATACCCCGCTAACCCCTACCAGCGCCATTGTCTTCTTTGTCTATAAGATCGACGATCTGCAAAAAGGCGATCTCCTGCGCTTTCAGGTCGCGAATCCCACCAATGAACCTTTGGCCTTCCAAGCAACCTATTTCAGCGCTTCCTGTCAACCTGACCTGAAAAAACTGCCGATCGGGACCGTAAAAACGATCTCACCGGCATCAACAGCACCGCAGGCGGAAGCTGTTCAACAAACCGCGCCAGCGGCAGAATCACCCGTGATTGTCCATGGCACTTATATCTGGTCTGTTCGCGCAACCAATATCGACGATGCCTCAGCAATTTTTGTCAATGGTGAAATGGTGACCGGCGGTGTTTATTGGGATCGTCGTGGACAGACCGATTGGGTAGACATTACTGAGCATGTAATTCCTGGTCAGGACACACGGGTTACTATGGTCAGTCTGAACGGTATCTCTGAGGGCGCTTGGGGCTTTTTCCTCCGTCGCGGTGAAACGATCATCTGGGGGCAGGAAGCTGAGAACGCTACAGAACATGCCGTACAATACGCCAAGACCATCATCATCACTGCCGATGGTGAAATCGAAGAGGCTGAGGCTGCCGCCACGCCTACGGCGACCTTGGCGGGCGAGTGGATTGTCCATGTTCAGGATATGGACGATGTTGGCATCGTATTGGTCAACGGACAACCAGTCGGTGGCGGCTTTCTCTGCCGTAATTGCCCATCCAACGAAAGACAACACCCCGAAGCCATTGACATCACGTCATGGCTAGAGGCAGGCAAAGAAAACAGTATTACACTAGCCGCCTGGACAATCGATAATCCCTATTCCTACCGCTTTGCCCTGGAGCGCGATGGCACACCTATCTGGCAGCAAGATAAGAGTGGTGAGACCAATGCTGGTCTGGTTTTCTCTGAGGTAATTACGATTACCGCTGAAGGGGAATTACAACTGGCATCAGCACAACCAACAAGTGCTAGCGAACAGGTGACAGCAAATCTAACTATGGCCGATAATGAGTGCAATGTCCTGCCAGCCGAACGCTGCATTCCTGCTGCCGTAGGGTTTGATGGTTGGTCTGTTGGTGTCCTCGATCAGATCAATAGTGGTGATGGTTGGGCCGCATTTACTGCTGGTGATCCCATGCTGCTATTTCATGAAGGCAAATTCCATCTTTGGTTTGTCGGGCGGGCAACGCAAAATTCAGATTGGTCGATTGGTTATGCCAGTTCTGTAGACGGAATCGATTGGGAAGTTTATTCTTCGCCCGTTTTGATGCCTGATGGTGCAGGAACCTGGGAAGGGACTGGCATTGGTAGTCCAAGTGTTATTGTCAAAGATGGTCACTTTGAGATGTATTATCATGGCGGCTGGCCGGCCAGTTTTGGTCTTGCAACTTCTGACGATGGCATTAACTGGGAGAAGAGCAGTCGTAATCCTGTCCTTAGGCCAAACAACAGTATCCAGTGGATGAGCTACAACCTATTCTTCCCATCAGTCATTTACAACGGTGAATCTTACCAAATGTGGTTTGCGGCCACTGGCGGCGTCAACTGGCAAGATCGCTGGCAGATTGGCTATGCCGAATCTACAGATGGGTACAACTGGCAGATCCCGTCGGACCAACCGGTTGTTTCACTAGGCTCAGCCTCCTCCTGGAAATCCCAGGCTATCATCTCACCTGATGTCGTTTTGATTGGCAACACCTATCATATGTGGTATGCGGGCCGTACTAATCCACAAATCGATGATTGGCGGATTGGTCATGCAACCTCGCCTGATGGTTTGACCTGGACTGATGATTTCAATAATCCAATTTTTGGGTTAGGTGCAGCGGATGGATTCGCTAGTGGACAAGTGGCGAACCCATCGATAGCCCTTAGCGGCGAAGGGTATCATCTTTGGTACTCAGGGGCGCGGACTGGGTCTCCTAGTGCCCAAATCGGGTTAGCCACTTCCAAAGATGGCGTACGTTGGTTGCGGTAAGCAGAGAAGAAGCTGTGCTTGCTGCCTATGGTTCAGATGGGCAGCAAGCACCGATGCTGAAGTGATGTAGGCCACTGGTGGAAGCATGGGTATCCGCCTTTGGTGTGCGCCGTTCTAAAATGAGGCGTTTGAGGTCATCGTGCGTAGTAAGTGTGGTTTCGCCGCTGACGATCTTGGTTTTGATTCGAGCCATTTCTGTCAATATGACGAATTTTCTACCTGTTCAGATCAACAGCGCAGCGGCCGAGGAGATTGGCGCGCTCTATGACATCGGCCCACGGCGCGCCCAGCAGATCATTGACTATCGCACGACCAACGGTCCTTTTCATGGCCCCGATGATTTGGCAAAGGTAAAGGAGATCACGCCCAAATTGGCCTATACGCTATCGCCCCACATCGATTGGCGACTGCCGGCAGAACCGGAACCCCCGAAACAGCGCAGTTGGCGTGACGCCGGTTTATGGCTGGTCGTTCTGCTTTGTTTGCTGCCAGCCACCTTGTTGCTGTTGCTGCTGGTGGTCAACGCCCTTTGGCAGGCTGCGACTGTCGAACCAATCAAGATCGCAGCGGCAGTGTCAGGTATTGGCGCGCTCGTCTGTTTCGCACTTTTTGCTGGGCTGCGCATGAGTGTTGCCTTGAGCCGCGAGCGGAGACGCGCTCAACAGTTGGCCCGTGCTGCGCTGGGGAGCATGGCGATTGCGCTTTTTGTTGGCGTTCCGTTGTTGCTCGGCACGGTTGCTTACTGGTGGGGGAGTATTGGGCCAACCGAGGATAGTAGCAAGGCAGGACAAACGTTACTAACGCCATCAATGGGCCTCTTTGCGCTGTTGCTGCTCTATCTCTTCATGACGCCGCAGATTATCGTCTGGTGGCGACCAGCGCTAGCCGATAGTCGCTGGCTGGCGCGCATCTTTGATGCCGCCTTTCTGCTGGCTGGTCTCGCCTTGATCGGGGGTTTACGCTTGCAAATTGACGGGTGGCCTTTCTGGTTCTTACTGCTGGCCGCGTTGGCTGGTAGCTTGATCATCGTCATTGCCATCCTTGCCGTCAGACGGGGCGACTCCTTTTTTCGCACCACCCTTGATTTCTTGGATACGCGTCGCCGCTGGCAGGAAACCATAACCGCCGATGCCTGGCGCTACTGGATCGCGGTTCACTTGCCCGAGCCGGAACATCAGAAGTCTATGCAAGCAGCGTTGACCGAAATGCATAGACCAACCGCAGGACAAACGTTGCTAAAGACCTTCATTTTGGGGATGGGATACTGGTTTTTGCTTACCGTGATCGAGGCAATTGTCGAGTTGTACGCACAGGATCTCTGGGCCAAGCTCTTTGGGGCACAGTAACCGTTTGTGCTTCTGGCTTGACCATCAAGTCATGGATTACCCATTGTTGCTATAAGCGAGGTATGGATGACAAACATATACAAAATAGTGATTGGGATGATCGTCTTCCTTTGCCTCATTCTGGCTGCCTGTATCACAGCCGTAGATGAGGCATTACCCTATCCACAATTGCCAGCCATCACCGTCGCTACTGAAGTCAAGCTGACGGCGTCACCGGCCCATCCCACTGCCTATCTGCCCATCGATCCCATTCCAGCCGGCGAACGCGTAGAGGTCATCGGCACTGATAAGAATGCGGCTTGGTTGTTGGTGCTGCACAACAATGTCTTGGGCTGGATGCCCACGTTTTTCTCGCGCGACAATGTCGGCACCCTCAGCACCGCCTTCACCTTCGAGCCGCTGTCGGAGCAATGCACCACCTATCTCGATGCCACCTTTGCACCGGATACCGTTTGGAATAGCACGGTTAGTGGCGCCGTGATTGCCCTCGGCGCTATTTACCAGCCCAACAGCCAAACCCCCGTTGCCGATACAACGCTGTCCATTGCCATTGACGGCGCCGGCCAGTCAGTCGAAGCCGATTACGTCGCCACATCGCTAACGTCGGCCAGTTCCGTCGCCCTCTTTGCGTTTGCGCTAAATGATCTGCAGAAAGGCAGCCAGCTTCACTTTACCCTTACTGACACCGGCAGCAAAGCTTTCTTCTTCCAAGCGGCCTTCTTTAGCGATAATTGCGCCCAAGCTGAGCGTTTTACGAGTCAACTGCCGGTGGGTAAACCCAAGGTGATCCTTGCTCAACCAACAGCAACGCCACAAGCGCAAGCAACCGCCGGTGTACAAAATGAGACCGTGATTATCACAAGACAATCTGATTCACGCACACCACAGCCGACGGCAACGCCAACGCCGATCCCAACCCTGGACAGCGCAATGTACGGTGAAACAGTCGTAATTACGGAAGCGACCGCCTCTTCCCTTTTCTGGGGAGGTAATTCCAAGGCAAGCAATGCCATTGATGGCAATATACTCTCGGAGTGGTCATCCGATAGCAATGATGACATTGGCGCTTGGCTGGAACTATCCCTGCCGGAACCCAAGTGGATAACCGGCATTCACATCTATACCCTTGGCTCGAATGGCCCTTTGGGACAGCCCCAAGACATTACCCTCCTCTTCTCAGACAGTTCGCAACAGCATATTCATCTAGAGGATACAAAAGGCTGGCAATATCAAGCGCTGACTCCTGTCACAACCCAGAGCATCAAGTTGATTGTGGATAGTGTATACCGCGTGAATATGTTTAAGACAACCAGGTTGTACGAAATACAGTTACTCAGCAAACCGCTACCCCCACCACAGATCATAGCGGCTGACAATCCCGCTGTGTCCATTCAATTACAAGCCGATTTTTTCACCGTAGACGCACAAGCGCGCGGTCGTATGAAATTGAGTTTTCTCAGGCAGGATCGACAGCCCATTACGCAAGGTGCAGTTACCATTTTCCCACTCGAACAAGATGTGGCGGGTGATTGGATACGCACCGATGCAGACGTCCAAACGCAACAGGCTAATGAAGATGGCTTCTACACTGTTGACCTCCCACCACAATCATACCTCTTAACGTTAGACGCGCCTGCTGATGGTGATGAACCGGTTGTCCCCGGCTGGTACAGCGACGCCGGCTATGAGGAGGCGGACAGAGACCGCTATCGTGGCATCATCTTCCCGGTAGAAGCCGGCAAAACCACCGAACTTGCAGTCCACTTCAGCCGCTTGGTTGTGGGTGTGATCAACGAAGCCGGCAAAGCCATCCGCAGCAACGACTATCCAGGCTGGACAGTCATGGTCTGTGCCGACGCCCTGGCGGCAGTTGCCGATGAAGGATTGCGCTGTGCCAAAAACGCCATTGACCGTAGAGGGGCCGCTGCTTTTCAAGTTGCCCCTGGCGCTTACCATCTACGTGTACTTACTGATACCGCCTGTTACTGGGAGTTTCCGGTGAGCATTGGCTTGCAGGAAACAAAAGAAGCGCGGGTGACGATCAACACGGCCCAGCCTGATGCCTGTCCCGACGAGAAATAATTCACTGGTTCCGCAATAACCATGAGGAGAAAGACAAATGGTTCACAAAGTGATTGCGCTTGCGCTGAGTTTGCTCACCTATTGCTTGGTCGCTGGTTGTGTCACGGCCATCGACAAGGCGTTGCCCTATCCGGAACTGCCGCAAATCACGCTGGCGACCGAAGTAAGGCTGGCGGCTTCACCAACGCATCCCACAGCCTATCTCGCCGCCGATCCCATTCCGGCTGGCGCCAACGTCCAGGTGCTGGGCGTCGATCCCAATGCCCAATTTCTACTCGTACTGCATGACAACACCATGGGCTGGATGCCCACTATCTTCTCGCGCACGAATGTGGGTACGCTCAAGGCGGCACTTGTCATCGAGCCGCTGGATGCTCAATGTACGGAGTATCGCAGTGAAGCAACTGATCCCAGCAAAGTTTGGATCAGCGCAGACAGCGGCGCCGCCATTGTCCAGGGCGCAATCTACCGCACGGAACGCACCGAGGGCTTCAATGAAGCAACTCTGACGCTCAATGTGGACGGTAACGGCAACGTGGTTGCCAGTGATTATCTGCACACGCCCCTCACCGCGTCCAGCGCCTTGGTCCTCTTTACCTATGCCGTGGCGGATTTGGCGCCCGAAAGTCGTCTTCACTTTACCCTCGCTGATGCCGGTGATGAAACGATAGCCTTTCAAGCTGCGCTCTTCACCAATGCTTGCCCCGACGCCGTCAACGTGCTGGGTAGCCCTTTTACCAATGAACTACCCGTCGGGCAAGAGAAGTTGCTCACCAACGCACCGTCCCTCCCCACCATCACCGAGAGCGATAGTATCACTACGCCAGTCGCGACACCGGCTGTAACAACTGTGGCGACTGGCGTATCCGCCGTGACGACCACCACGGTCGGCGTTGATGCCCCCCAGGGCGAAGTTCTGCTGGATCTGCTCAGCACACGAACCGGTCCCAGCTTTGACTATGAGGCCAACGGCGCCCGCTTGCAGGGAGAGCGGTTCACCATTCTGGCCCGTGTTTGCAGCGAGACCGGCGGCTACGAATGGTACTTGATCGAACGCCAGGGGGAGGTTGAATATTGGCTGCCTGGCCTGAGTGACTTTGTGCGCGTCACCAATGTCGAAACCCTCATCTGCCTGCCACCGCCACCGATCCCAGCGCCGGCGGCCAGCTCGGTCACGGTGCTGCCCAGTACCGATGCTGGCGCCCAGTTGCTTACCGATCCGGCGACATTTGCCCCCTATCAGGCCGCGATTGCGCACTTTCGGCTGGCCGAAAAAGCGGCTTTGGCCTTGCCTAATTCGCCCGCCGTGCGCCAACTGCCTGACTATACCCAAGGTGCGGCGTTGCTAAAGGCGCAAGATGCGATCCGCCAACGGCGCGTGCAGCGCACCAACACGGCCTTCGCCCTTGACCAACTGACGATCAAGTTGGTCGTCACCTTTAACGATGGCACAGCCACGATTCTGGCGCAGGAAAGCCATTCGGCCACAACCCAACGACTTGTCGCCACCGGCAGCGAAATTGTCGCCGATGACACCTATCGTGGCCCGGTCTTATATGCCATGCGCTATCGTAACGGTCAGTGGAAGCTGAGCGATGTTGTTCTGCTGGGCGCCAGTAGTGACATGGCGCTGGTGGGGACCGACCAGGCGCCGGCCAACGCCCAAACCGTAGATAATGAGCTGCTTGACCGGCTCACGTTGCTCCTGGCGACAAAAGATGTTCATGCCGTCCCCGGGGCGGCGCCGACGTTGTTGACCGATGCTTCTTCCTTCCTCCAACCGGCTTCGACCATTATCGAGGGGCGCATTACAGCCAATACAGTGTTGAAGGCTGAAAGCGGTCCTTATCTTGTGCAAGGGGAGGTCACGGTCGATAACGGCGTAACCCTGTTGATTGAACCTGGCGCCATTGTGAAATTTAACGATGATAGTCTCTTCAATATTGATGGCGTTCTGAATGCACGCGGGACAGCCGAAAATCCCATTACCTTCACCTCCAGCAAAGATGATCTGGCCGGCGGCGACACCAATGGCGACGGCAGCGCCAGCGCCCCTGCCCCCGGTGACTGGACCATGATTCGTTTCCGTGATCCCAGCAACGACATCAATTCCATCATCGAATATGCCATCCTCCGCTATGGAGGTGAACACCGCGGCACCGGCTATGGCGCGCTCCACCTGGAAGCAGCTTCTCCGACGATCATCAACAACGTGATTGAAGACAGCTTCGGTTATGCCATCAGCGGTGATGTCGCTTCTTTTCCAACCCTGGTCGGCAACCGCCTGGCCCGCAATGGTGGCAATGGCTTTGCCATCCGCGAAGGGCAGATGACAACCAGCGGCGTCTGGCGCAATACCGATATGGCCTATACCCTCTTACGGCCCATTGCCATTCGCGAAGGGGCGACGCTCACCCTTGATCCGGGGGTCGTCGTCAAATTCGCCGATGATGGCTATGTCGATGTCTATGGCGCCTTCAAAGCCGCCGGCACGGTCGATGAGCCGGTGATCTTCACCTCACTCAAAGACGATACAGTGGGCGGTGACACCAATGGCGATAACGCCTCGACGGCGCCGGCGGCCGGCGATTGGACGATGATCCGCTTCTATGACGCCAGCAACGATGCCAATTCGTTGATCGACCATGCCATCCTGCGCTATGCCGGTGAAAACCGGGGCAACCGTTTTGGCGCCATCCATCTCGAAGCCGCCGCACCCACCATCACCAACAGCACCTTTGAAGATAATTTCTGGTATGCGATCAGTGGCGATGTCCACGCCTTCCCCACCATTGCCGGCAATACCCTCCAACGGAATGCCGGTAACGGTTTTGAAGTGCGCGCCGGCAATATGACAAGGAGTGGCGTCTGGCGCAATACTGACATTCCCTACACAATCCTTGGCGTTGTCACCGTTAATGACGGCGCAACCCTCAACATTGAGCCGGGGGTTATCGTCAAACTGGACAACGACGCCTATTTCGATGTCTACGGCGCTTTCCGTGCGCTGGGGACAACGGAAACACCTGTCACCTTCACCTCACTGCGTGATGATGCGGTTGGCGGCGACACCAATGGCGATCAGAATTCTAGTGCGCCGGCGGCTGGGGATTGGACGATGATCCGCTTCCGTGACACCAGCAACGACGCCAACGCCACGATTGAATACGCCGTCATTCGGTATGCGGGTGAGCATCGGGGCACCCCTTTTGGCGCAATTCAGCTTGAATCAGCTTCGCCGACGATTGCCAACAACCAGATCGAAGACAACTTTTGGTTTGCCATCAGTGGTGATGTCCACTCTTTTCCCACAGTTAACGGCAATGAGCTATTACGCAATGGTGGTAATGGCTTGGAGATTCGCGAAGGGCAGATGGCTGTCAGTGGCGTCTGGCGCAACACCGACATTGTCTATACGCTTCTACGCCCCTTCACCATCAATCAAAATGCCATGTTGACCATCGAGCCAGGCGTCACAGTTAAATTTGGTGATGATGCGTTCTTTGACATTTATGGTTCATTGAAGGCCGTGGGTGACGCCGAAAACGCCATTACCTTCACCTCGCTTAAAGATGACGCGGTGGGTGGTGATACGAATGGCGATCAGGGGGCAACGGCGCCGGCGCCGGGGGATTGGACGATGATTCGTTTCCGCGACACCAGCAATGACACCAACTCCACTATTGAACAGACTGTCATTCGCTATGCCGGCGAATACCGCGGCACCCTTTTTGGGGCAATTCAGTTTGAGTCAGCATCACCGACCATTACCAAGAATCGCATTGAAGACAACGCTTGGTATGCCCTGAGTGGTGATGTTCACTCCTTTCCCCTCATCAGCGGCAATCAAATAGCACGCAACATTGGTAATGGCTTTGAAATTCGCGAAGGACAGATGACGGTCAGCGGCGTCTGGCGCAACACCGATATCATCTACACCCTCCCACGCCCCCTGACCATCAATCAAGGCGCAATGTTAACCATTGATCCCGGTGTCGTTGTCAAGGTAGGGGACGATGCCTATTTTGAGGTCTATGGCACCTTTAAGGCCGTAGGGACGGCGGCTCAACCCATCGTCTTCACATCGCTCCGTGACGACGCCGTTGGCGGTGACACCAACGCCGATGGTAGCGCCAGTGCGCCGTCGCCCGGTGACTGGACGATGATTCGTTTTCAGGATACCAGCAACGACACCAACTCGGCCATTGAATATGCGCACATTCAGTACGCGGGTGAACATCGGGGTAGTCGCTACGGCGCAATTCATCTACTCGCCGCCTCGCCCCGTGTTGGTAACAATACAATTGAATATAGCTTTGCCTATGGCATTTGGCAGGACGCGAAATCTGCACCTAAGCTAAATAGTAACACCTTCAACAACAACGGAGATGAGGATGTCTTTATTGCGCAGTAGCTGAACAACCTGTGTGATTCAGCAATAATCCGACAACTTGCTGCTGCTGTTGGTTCAACGATATTACCAACTTACCCTACCCCTACCTACTTAGGAGATTGATGATGTACAAGAAAAATCTGACAAAACCGTACTGGAGAATTGTGCTGTCCCTCGTGTTGACACTGCCGATGCTGTTGCCGCACTCCGCCTTGGCGGTCACGCATGATCGTCCCCAGATGCAACATGCTTCCGTTGTCCAGTGTGTAGAAAGTCTATTGCTCTTTCTCAACGGTCAATTGAGCAAGGCAAAGCCGGCGTTAGAAATGGCCGTGATTGAGGCAAAGTCTGCGCTAGAAGAGGCTATGACATCTCCATTGTCCAAGGTAGAACGCAATGCATTAGGCATGTGCGCACTCCTGCTAGGGATGATCCACCACAGTACCAGTGACTGGGTGGAAGCACTCGCTGCCTATACGGTTGCACAGGACGCCTTTACGGCCAATGAAGACCCACAGATGACCTGGGTGTCAACCTTTATCATTGGCACGGTCTATCTTGCGCAAGGGCGTTTTCCCGAAGCCTATCTGACATTACAGCAAACCCTTGCCAGCAGCGGCGCCCCGACGACGGCGGATGAAAAAGTTTGCGCCGATCCAAGCATCACAGCCGATTTAATAGAACAACCGTGGACAACCGAAAGCCTCAAGCCCTTTGCCAGGGCAATCAACCTGAACAATATCGGTCTGGCCATTGCGACACCCCTGAGTCAACAACAAAACACCGGCGCCACCTATGAAAAGGCGCAAAGTTGTTTAACCGCAGCATTACAGCTTTTGCAACAACTTAGTGCGCAATCCGCTAACCCCGATGCCATGCTCTCCGATCTGCTGCTACAGGTAGCGCTCGGAGGTGGGATCAGTGAAGATGCGCTGGATGATCTGCTGACCACCCTGATTATCAGCACCCTGGTGCCTGAACTGGCCAAAGCGTTTGAACCGATTGTTCTGAGCAATCTTGGTCAGGTATACACTTTGCAAGAGAACTATGATGAAGCGCAGGCCCATTTGGAGCAAGCGTTGCGCCAGATTCAGGCCAACCAGGCACAAAACAACATTGCCGAATTGCAGGCGGTTCTCCCATTGTTGGATTCCCTCCGGCCCCTTCTAGGGTCCGACCTTGATCCCGGACTTCAAACAATGATCCAGATTTTGCCGGAATTACTGAGTTCATTGGCGCGAGTGAGCGCGATCATCAATCTCAATGGGGAAGCTATTGTTCTCAACAATCTTGCCTTGGTTTACAACGCTCAAGGCCAAACGGAGAAGGCGCAAACTACCTTTGAAGAAGCATTAGTCATTTTTGAGAACAAACTAGGCAGCGCGCAGAATGCCATCTCCGTTCATGTTAATTTAGGGTGGCTTGCACAACAGGCCGGTGATAATGGCACTGCACTCGATCATTACGAGCAGGCCATTCAATTGCTGCCCTCAGTACGTAGCGTTGCTGAGGGTGATATTGCTCAACTTCGTGGTGGTAACGTTCAAACCCTCAACCTTGTCGGTAACGAGGGCATTTTGTCACAACAGGCGGATGTCTACGCATTGGCGGCAAACCTCTACTTGCAACAAGACAAGCCTATCGAAGCCTTACAAGCTCTGGAACAAGGACGCGCCCGTCTCTTTTTAGACATGATGAGCGTTGGCAGCCCGCAATTATCTGATACAGATGCTGCATTGCTCAGTGCTGTACGTGAAGCTTTTGATTTGCGCACTCAGGCGAACATCTCATTGACGCAGTTACAGTCGGTAGGTGGGGCGGATCGTGCATTGCTCAGCCGTGCAGAACGTGAATCGGAAAGTGCGGAAGATCTATATAACACCCAGTTGGCAGCACTTGAAGCACATAATCCCAGCCTGTTAAGTCTAGCGCCAGGGATGAATACTGTTATCGACCTGGAAGCACTTCAATCGCTGTTGAATGACCAAACAAGCTTGTTAGTTTACTATGTTGCTGAAGAAATATTAGAAGAACCCACAAATCATTTGGCGATTGCATGGGTAATTACTAAACAAGATATCAAGGCAGTTAAGCTTGAAACAACAGGAACGGAATTACAAACTACTATTAGATTTTTACGTAACAGCATTGAAGCGAAGACAATCGATCTGCAAGCTGCCGCCATCTTATACGATAAGCTGTTTGCGCCATTGAAGCCATACGTCCAAGGAGATCAATTAATCATTGTACCGTATGGTTCGCTACACTACCTGCCTTTTGCTGCGCTCTGGGATAATCAAATGCAACGTTACTTGCTTGAGGGTTATACACTAACACACGAACCAAGTATTAGCTCTTTACGGTTAATTCAGCATAATCGTAACCTGGACGAAGGAAACATGCTGGTCATGGGAAACCCAGACACTTTGCCCAAACTAAAAGGTTCTGAAAAAGAGGCCCAGGCAATCGCAAAGTTATATGATGTGACTCCATTCCTAGCTGAAGAAGCAACTGAAACGCAACTACGCGAACAAGCAGGGACAGCAGACATTATTCATCTCGCAGCTCATGGTGGATATGACACAATTGACCCTTTGTTGTCAAGTATTGAATTGACACCCGACCAGACAAATGATGGCAGTTTGCAAGTTCGTGAAGTGTTCCGTTTGGATTTGTCAAAAGCAAACTTAGTTGTTTTATCCGCTTGCGAAACTGCCTTGGGGGAACAGAGCCTGGGTGATGAAATTATAGGACTCACCCGCGCCTTCCTTTATGCCGGTACGCCCTCAATTATGACAACGCTATGGAGCATTGAAGACAACGCCTCTGAGGCACTGATGACTACCTTTTACCAGAAGCTGCGCACAGAACCATCCTTTGCCGCAGCGCTCCGTGCCGCACAACTTGATATTTTGAGCAAAGAGAACTGGCGTGACCCGTTCTATTGGGCCGCCTTTACCCTGCATGGCGATTATCTCGGCGTTGGTGAACGACAGGCAAATCCGACAACCGGTCTGCTGCCGGTCACAACACCAACGGCAATCAACACACCGTCCGTCGCAGCGACGCCAACCCCGCCCCCCGTGGCCCAACTGGAAGTCCTCGTCAACACGCTCAATGTGCGCAGCGGCCCCGGCACGGCTTATGCTGTTATCGGTCAATTGAAGGTCGGCAATCAAGTGGCGATCACCGGGCAGGATGAGGGAAACGGCTGGTTGGAGATTTGCTGTGTGGATGGACAAAGCGGCTGGGTCATCAGGAACGAGAATTATATTCGCCTCCAGGGGGAGATTGATTCAGTTCCGCAAAAATAAGTTTCATATGAGCGCCAGTTGTATGGGATGAAAAAGCGCTGCATGTATGGCAGCGCTTTTTCAATTGACTTCGGTTTGTGAGCAATACCCTAATCCCAGTTAAGCTATTATTAGGGGTGAATAGCAGCACAACCTTTGATCACTCATCATGGCCCAGGTAATCTCCATGAAGGCTAAATGCCGCCCAATAATAAGGGGAACGCCACTGTTCCTCTTGCATGACTTTCAGTTGCGCAGAACGCAATGCTTCTGCAGTTGTCATGCCTGTGCGAAGATAGCGATGGAATGCGGTCATTAATTTGGCTGAAGCTTCATCATCAATTTTCCACAAACTAGTCACGATGGATGGGGTGCCAGCATAGAGAAAGGCACGCGTCAGCCCTACAAGTTCATCACCAGTGCTTTGTTCACCCAAGGCTGTTTCACAAGCCGAAAGCACAACCATATTAGTACCCGTCAAGTCTAAACCGTAAATTTCATGTACTTCTAAGTTGCCATCATTCTTATCATCAGCAGATAATTCGATACGCGTAAAAAGCGGATTAAACGGATCAGGATGGCCGTGTGCAGCCAGATGTAAAACGTCGACCCCAGTAAGGCTGTAAATCTCACTTTCAGTTGCCTGTTTGCCTATCAAGGGTTCCACATCGTACAGTTCGGCAAGCGCGTGCGCTTCTTCCTCTGCGCTTGGGAGCGAACCGTTGGGATTACCCATGACCAATAAGCGGCCATCATTCGGGCTATGCTTTTCGTGAATGAACTTTAATGCACTGGCGCTGGGCGCATAGGTAATTGTATAGTCTTCAATCAGGTAGCGTTCATTCTTGGTATTCCACAAAGCGGCAAAAGGGAGATAGTGTAGTACGCCATGCGGTATGATCATCAGATTGGCATGATGGATATAGGGCTCAAGGGGGGCGATGAGTGTATTGTAGAGATTCGCAGAGGCGCCAGGATCGAACGATTTAACATTGACCAAGTTACGAAGAAATTCAATCTGGCCAGTCAACTCGTCTCGTGTAATCGCTAAATCAATCACTTTGAACCCTTCTTGGTCAATAACCCAGGCTAGGGTGTAATCGTCCATGACGAAGTACTCTACCAAAGTAGTCTGTGAATCTAACACCTCCTGCTGAATTTCTTCCAAGCTGAGGGTATCTACACTGATCAAGGAGGCGTACTCTGGATTGGCTAACTTCAACCGAACAAGCAATTGTTCATATTGCTTGCGGGCTTGTTCCAGGTCACTGGACAATTTGTCAGTCAATTCCTGGCCTTGCTGCTCAGGATCATCCCGATCGAGAGACAAGGCATTCTGTAGAGTTATGATTTGCTGGCGCAGGGTTTGCTCCTCTTGCATCAACTCTGGCGCTGCCCCTTGGCGAAAGTCCACGCGCTGATTGCCCATCTGATTCAGGAAACTGCGTGCTCTTGCCCGTTCGGCATATTCAAAAGCCTTTTCCGGTTGATCTTCCGCCCACAATAAATTGATGAGACGAGCATAAATATCACTTTGCCCACTGGCAAACGAAGTTTGTAGTTCCTCGACATGCATTGAACCTTGAAGCACCGCGGTGACTGAGAGTGACTGCTGATAATAGATAATAGCTTGATTCGTTTTCTTTTGGTTTTCATAAAGGAAACCGATATTGTCAAGCGTGATTCTTTCCATTACTCGATCACCAATCTCTTGTTGGATCATTAGTGCTTGTCGATTAGTCTCCAATGCCTGCTCATAGCGTCCTAAGTGATAGTAGATAACTCCAGTGTTGTTAAGGATTGTAGCTTCACTTGCTTGATCACCAACCTCTTTCGCTGCCTTTAGCGCCTGCTGATAGTTCTGTAATGCCCGAACATATTGCTCTAAACGATGGTACGTTAATCCAATGTTGCTGAGTACACGTCCTTCACCCACCTGGTTATCAATTTCCTGAAAAATTTTCAATGATTGCTGGAAATGTTTCAGTGCGTTCTCATAGCGCTGTTGCTGATGGTCATTTTCTCCGCTGCGATAGTAGATTCCACCAATATTGTTAAGTGCTACTCCTTCTTCAAAACGATGACCAATGCTTCGCCAGATAACCAGCGTCTGCTCATAGCTCTCAAGTGCCTGCTCAAAGCGTCCTAGATCGTCATAAATTGTCCCGATGTTACTGCGTGTCACTCCTTCACCTGCTTGGTCGCCGATTTCTTGTGCGATCTTCTGCGCTCGTAGAAGGATCTTTAATGCCTGCTCATACTGCCCTTGGTAGGCATAGATTTCAGCTATATTGTTGAGTCTCGATTGTTCGCCTGCTCGGTCACCAATCTCTTTGGCGATTTCTAATGACTGCTGAAACCTCCTTAACGCTTGCTCATACTGGCTCAAGTGATAATGAACTGTTCCAATATTATTGAGGACCGTGCCTTCACCTGCACGAGCACCAATCCGCTGCCAGATTGTTAGTGCTTGCCGATAACTTTCCAACGCCTGTTCATACTGTCCTAGGCTTGTATAGATGCTCCCGATGTTGTTAAGTATGGCTCCTTGCTCAGTGCGATTGCCAACCTTTTGAAAAATTGCCAGTGCCTGCTGAAAGTTCTCCTGTGCTTGATCATTTTGGCCTTGAGTATGATAGATAGTTGCAATGTTGCTAAGGATTACTCCTTCTTGGATTCGATCCTTAAGTTCTCGTGCAATCTTCAATGCTTGCTGAAACCTCTCTAACGCTTGCCCATACTGTCCCTGATTTAGGTGAATCACCCCAATATTGTTGAGCACTATCATTTCATCAGTTTGCTTGTCAACCTCTTGCGCTATCTTTAACGCTTGTTTGTAGTTTTCAATCGCCCGTTCATATTGTCCCAAATTGTCATAAACTGACCCAAGAGTGTTGAGCGTTTTTCCTTCTCCTACTCGATCACTAATTGTTTGTCGGATATTCAAAGCCTGTTGCAGTGCCTTCAGGGCTGCTTCATAGTTACCCATGTGATCATAAACTGTTCCAATGTTATTAAGTGTCGTTCCTTCGCTCGCCCGGTCACCAATCTTCTGTGCGATCTCTAGTGCTTGCAGAAAAGTATCTAGTGCTTGTTGATAGCGTCCTAGCAAGTGGTAAAGATCTGCGATGTTGTTGAGTATCGTTCTCTCGTTTGCTGGAACACCGATCTCTTGCGTGATCTTCAGTGCCTGTTGGTAGTTTTCCAAAGCCTGCTTATAATAGCCGAAACTATGATAGGCATCGCCAATATTGTTGATTGTCACTCCTTCCTCTACTCGATTGTCTATTGCTTGCCAGATATCCAGAGCCTGTTGCAAATTCTCGATGGCTTCTTCATAGCGTCCAAGCTGGTTATAGAGTTGGCCAGTACGGTTGAGTACCACACCAATTAATCTTTCACTACGGATCTCTTGTGCAATCTTGAGAGCTTTCTGGTAGTTTTCCAGCGCCAGCTTATAGTTTCCCAAGCTTTGATAGATCTTCCCAATATTGCTAAGTGCCACTCCTTCGCCTCCCCGATCACTGATTGCTTGCCAAATAGCAAGCGCCTGCTGCGATGCTTCCAAAGCTTTTTCGTAGTAACCAGTGTTTTCATAGACCACTCCAATACCATTAATCGCTGCTGCCTCTAGGATGTCGTAACCAATTTTTTGCGCGATAGTCAACGCGTGTTGGTAGCTCTGCAATGCCTGCGGATAGTTTCCCCGTGCGTAGTAGATATCACCAAGATTGTAAAGTGCGTCACCCTCTACTCTACGCGAGTTGGCTTTCTGAGCCAAAGCGAGGGCTTCTTGCTGCGCTGCCATGGCGTCGTCAAACAGTGCTATTTGAAAATAAGCAATGCCGATTCCGGTTAGAGTATCGGCCTCCTTCTCCAAATTACCCAGGTCGTGATACATTTTGCGGGCACGTTGGAATTTAATCAAGGCTTCTTTATAGTTACTGACATAGAGCAGTTTTGCCCCCTCTTGTTGCAAGGCATCAGCCTGAGCCTCCTCCGTATTTGATGGGGAGACGGGTTCCTGCCATAACGGTGCGGCAACAGTCAATGACGGCAAGAAGGTCATGATCAGAACACCTACCATACAGGCCACAATCAATTTCAAATATGTGTTTCTCATAATCCCCTCCTCATAGAGACATGCTAAATCATTAATCGTATGGTAACAGTTCAAACTTATGAATTAGACTGACGTATCACTTGCTTGTAAGAGTACAAAGCTTGTGGTTATCTTCGTCTTCTTGCTTCCTCTAACGCCTGCTGCGTCGCTTGCAATTCCCCTTCTGCATCGAGTTGTGTGTACAATTCTACCGCCTTGCCAAAACGCAACTCAGCCTCCTGAAAATTCCCACGACTATACTCCACCTGGCCCAGGCCAAACTCGGCGGCAGCACGCATAGGAAGGTCATCCTCACCCTGAGCTAATTGGTCAAGCGCCTGTTGATAGGCATTGAACGCATAGCGCTGAAGGTCAATTGCTCGATACAGATCGCCTAGCGTAACATAGACGGCAGGTGTTGGTTGGCTTGTCAACACTTGTTCATACATAGTAATAGCTTGTGCGTAGAGACCTTGCTCCGCATACAGAGTAGCCAACAACATACCCTGCGTCTCAGTAGCTAAATTCGCTCTCTGGATGTCGGCTATTGCTGATTGGGTTATTGCTGCCTCCTTATCTGTGAGTGTCCGTAACGCACTCGTCTCTGACGCTCGCAGCTTCGACGCGATCCCTGTGCGTGCGCTAACCGTCAGAAAGTAGCGTTGTCCAGGTTCCAACACCCAAATACTCGGCCAGGCAACGGTGCAGACGCGATTCCCCGCTGCATCGGATTCCTCTGTACAGGCAACATCCGCTGCATCTAACACAATATTGTCAAAAGGTGCCAGTCCGCTCAGGCCAAGTTGATACTCAATTGCGCCCTCTACGGCCACCCATTGCACTGCCGGCTGCAAATCAAGTAAGCTGGTGTTACGTGGACTGAGGATGACAGGGATGTTACCGTAGTCGGTTTCACTCTCACGCGTTCTCTCGGCAATCAACAAACTGCTGGCCAACTCGACAATGCGTCCTTTCGTAGGAGCAGCGCTCTCATAGGTTCCAACGGGCAGCAGGCGACCGCTTTGACAGTTTTGCTCGCTCAATTGCCATTCGTTTACCCCAGTAAGCTGAATCCAATGTTCGCTGGCGCAGATTATCCCTAGTTGTGCGTCATCAGCAAGTCGTAACAATGCGCCAGCACGTACAATTTGTAACGGTCTCACCTCACGCAAGGCCGACGCTTCCCCAGCTTCGTCAGTCATAGTAACACGACCGCGCACTTGGGTAATTACCGCCGTTAGCTCAGAATCCACCAGCGGCAGTGCTGTGGGTTGCACCAAGGTTGGTGTAGGCGCCACCAACCTTGGTGCAGGAATAGGTGCAATCTGGCTAACACAACCTAAAAAGAGCCAGGGAAGACACACAAAAAGCAACGTAATCCACGAGTAGCCTTTCAAGGTGCATGGCATAAAGCATCTCCAATCGGTTTCATGGGCAGCCCAGGCGCTGCGCCCAACTGCTTACATCAGGATCCCACTGGCTGATCTGGTTGGGATCCAGGATGCGATAGGCATCAACGAGCAGACAGGCGGTGGCGACATCATCTTGGGCAGCGTATGCTTCTAATAATAGCTTGATCGCTTCTTGTGCGCCGTCACGCCGCAATAGCAGCGCGTAGGCCGGGTCAGCCAGGTAATCAATCGTCTCATACTTCGCTGCAAGTTGATTTGTCACCGTGATCCCTTCTTGTGAATTCCAGGCCACGGGTGGTGCGTGCTGCAACAAATGGCTTGCTTCCCAATTGAGCGCCTTTTGCAACGCGTCAATCGCCGGTTGCGTTCTCTGTTGCGCCAAATCTAATCGCCCTAGATTCTTGTACAACGGCGCAAATTCGGGCTGTAATTCAATGCCCTGCTCAAGCGCCTGACGCGCCTTGCGCCATTGTCGCGTTTCGGTGTAGACATTCCCCAATTCATTATAGGCTTCTACATACGCTGGATCCAGCTTGGTTGCCTGCTGTAACATGGCAATGGCTTCCTGAGAACGCCCCAATTGTGCATAGAGTACCCCCAGGTTGTACGGATAAACCGCGTAATTAGGCAGGAATTCAACAGCACGTTGGTAGTGTTGGATTGCCTCTTCATAGTTCCCCTCGTCAGCCAAAACTGCGCCAAGATTAGCGTGGGCGGTGCTATAGGCGGAATCGATCTGCAAAGCGGCCTGAAACCTGGCGATAGCATCGTCTAGACGCCCCTGTTGGTAGAGTGCAATTCCCTCATTGTTCAGGTTCATGGCGGCCGGGCTGGCAGTCGGAGTTTGTCGAATAGCGAACCTGGTGGCGTTGGTGACTGGGATACCCAATCGTTCCATCAGCGCAAGGGTCAATTCATTGCTCAAGGTAATGAGGCTCTGGGCAGAGAGTGAATACTCAACCGTGGCTTGCACGGTTGGATCTGAAAGATAGACCCCTTCTGCGTCAATGATGTCAATCGTCGCGGCAGCCGGTTGATGAGCCATAAAGTGACCAACGAGAACCATGTTCGGCGGCGATGACGTTGGTAGGCATTCCAAACAAACGCGGCGCATTGCGGTAGCCTGACTGAGTTTCTGACCAAGCAGTTCACTCATCTGCGTCAGCCACTCTGGGTTAATGGCTGCACCATCGAGCAGTTGATTTTCAAAGGGCTTGACGCTAAAGCGACATTGATCACGCCAGACATCGCAGAACACATTGACTGGCCGGTATAGCCAAACCACCCACAACAGAACACCGATCGCCGGCAGCAGCGCCAGAATCCCCCTAAGGAATAAGCTTGTTACGACACGCTGGCTGAACTGGCGCACCAGCCGATTAACCAGGGCCGCCAGACCTAGTCCGTAGATGAAGAGCAGCACTGCAAACACAACACCGATGCTCTCGCGCACGGCAGGTTGAGCAAAGAGAAAGAGTGAAAAAAAGCCAGCCAACAGCGCCAACCCGAAGCCGCCCATGAGCAGCCAAGCGATGCTTCTAGGGTGCCAATCAACCTGTGGGGCTGTATCTTCACTGGGGGCTGGATGATTTACAATCAAAGGTTGTTGGTTCCGTCGCTTATTCTTCGCCACCGCGGTAATCTCCATTCAAGCTAAACGCCGCCCAATAGTAAGGCGACCGCCACTTGTCCTCAGTCAGTACGGCTCTCTGCGCAGTTCGTAGCGCAGCAGCCGGGGTCTCCCCAGCTCCGAGTTGCTCATAAAATTTCACCATCAATGCGCCCGTCGCAGCATCGTCAACCTGCCACAGCGTTGTCATAACCGTCGGTGCGCCGGCTTGGAAAAAGGCGCGAGTGAGTCCAACCAGTTCATCACCACGGCTCTGTTGCCCCAAGGCCGTTTCACAGGCCGAAAGCGTCACTAAATTCGTCCCACGCAGATCTAGGGTATACACCTCTTGTACTTCCAGGTTGCCATCATTTACTGCATCAGCGGCCAATTCAATGCGCGTGTAAAGCGGGTTTAGCGCATCATAGACCCCATGCGCGGCGACATGGATGATGTCGGCCTGGGTGGCTTGGTCAAGCAGTTGACTTTCTGTCGCCTGGGCGCCCAGCCAAGGCGTAACATCATACAATTGCGCAATGCGCTGAACTTCTGTTGTCGCTTCCGGTAGCGTGCCGTCAGGGTTGCCGAAGGCGACAAGGCGGCCTTGATTGATATTACGCTGGGCCTGGATCAGCGGCAACGCACTGGCGCTAGGGGCATACGTGATGGCATATTCTTCGATCAAGTAGCGTTTTCGGCGCTCATCACGCAAGGCGGCAAAGGGCAAATAGTGCAGGGTGGTATGAGGGATGATGACGAGATTGGCATGGTGAATGGTTGCTTGCAGTGGCGCAAAGAGGCCCCTATAGAGCGCAGTCAATGTAGTGTCCAAGATAGGGTCGTCCGCCGCCACTTTGTTTTGCAAAAGCTGGTGGAGAAACGCGACCTTGGTCTGCACTTCTGTACTGCTCATAGCCAGGGTAAAGTGTTGCCTACTGTCGCGATCAATGACCCAAGCAAGCGGCTGTGTGCTGAAGGCAACATCAGGCAAAAAATAGAGGATCAGGGTCGTCTGGTCATCAATGGCCGTTTGTTGTACCGTAGTTAATGACAACACCTCAGCACTGGTGAAGGCAGCGTAAACGGGATTCGTTGCTTTCAACTCGCCCAGCAATCGACTATGCTCCCGGCGTGCGCCCGTCAACTCATCTTCCCACGTTTGCAGTGCGTCCGTCCGTTGCTGCGCCAACGGCTTCGCCTTTTCTGTGGCCAGACTGGTTTGCAGACTCACCATACGTTGGCGCACGGTTTGTTCCTGTTGCCGCAGATCAACCTGCCCACCTTGCCAAAAGTCGATATGCCCCTGTGTAAGCTGATCCAGAAAGGTGCGGGCGCGCGCTTGCTCGGCATAGACAAAGGCTTGCTCCGGTTGGTCGTTAGCCAGCGCGATCAGCACAGCCAAATCATAGACGCCGCCCAATTGACCGAGAAAGGTTGTTTTGAATTCGGCAATGGAGATACTGCCCTGGAGCGCTTCTAGACGCACAATGGCAAGCTGGATCTCCTGATCGGCTGCGGCAATCTCATTCTTCACCAGATATGCTGTCGCCAACACTAAAGCGCTGCCTAATTCGGCCATTGGATCACCAGCCTGGCGCGCCAGTCTTCGGGCATCTTCACCCTTTTTTTGCGCTTTAGCGATGTCGCCGTCTTTGAGGTGGAGTAAACTCAATGTTACTGCGATACGCGCCTGATCGGCCAGTACGCCGGCGCTTGCGCTCAAGTGTAGCGCCTCTTCACCCTGCGCAATGGCTGTTGCAAGGTCGCCTTCGGCCGCCGCAATGAGCGACAGATTCCCCAATGCTTTTGCTGCTGCCGCTTGCTGTTGCCGCGTCTGCCAACTGGTGAATGCCGCTTGTAAATAGGTTTGGGCGGTTGCCAAATAACCGGCTTGGGCATAAAGTAACCCGACATTATTGTTGAGAGCAGCAATACTGGGTTGATCATCCAATGTTGTGAATAGCGCCAATGCCTGTTGCAAATATTCCTCGCCGGCAGCTAAATTCCCAAGCCGCAGATAAGCTGCGCCCAAGTTTTGGAGGATCGCTGCGCGGGTCGCTGTCTGTTGTTCATCGCCAAAGTGCGGCAAAACTTCTAAATAGGTAGCGATGCCGGCTTGATAGTTCCCTTGCTCAATCAAGACAGCAGCCATGTTGGCACGCACCGACGCGGTAACCCCCGGCGGTGTACCAGCCGGCAGCAGAGTCAACGCCTGTTGATACGTTGCCAACGCCTCGTCAAAGCGGCTCAAACTGGCATAGACTGCCGCGATGTTGTTGAAGATTTCCGCTTCTTTGCGGGCGCGATGAGGCTGGGGCAGTTGACGGCGCAGTTGGAGCGTGCGTTCAAATTCGTCCAGCGCCGGTTGATACTTCCCTTGGGAATGATAGACAAACCCGATATTGTTGCGTAAGTCGCCCTCAGTCAGTAGATTAGGCGGTAGCTGTTGCTGCTGTTCCCAAGCCTTTGTCAGGACAGTCAGCGCTTCATCGTATTTACCCTCTCCGCGCAGCGCCAACCCCAGGCCACTGAGCGAAACCACTTCATGCACCGGATCACCAAGCGCCTGCCAGATCTGAATGGCTTGCGCAAACTGTGCGTATGCCTCGTCATAGTGTCCGGCAATGGCCGCGAGATTACCCAGGTTATGATAAACCGCGGCGGTATTTCCTCGGCTATATTCATTCCTGGTGGTAAGGAAGAGCGGTAGCGCCTGCTCATACCAGGCTTTGGCCGTTGCGTAGTCGCCCAACTGGGCATAGACATTACCCAACTCATGACTGGTCTGGGCCAGACCTTCTTGATCCTTGTTCTCTTGATAGATGGCAAACACTTCTTCATAACCGGCTAGCGCACCTGAATAGTCGCCTTGTTCATAAAGCCGACCGGCTGCCAGGTATTTTTCGGTAGTAGGCGTACCCAACGGCAGATTTTGGGCAATGCTTAGGGCTTCAAATAAGGTTGTTAGTGCGTCTGCAAATGCTTGTTGTTCAAGTTGACACAATGCCTGTAAAACTAACACCCGCACTTCGCCACTGCCAAATTCCTGACTGTGATAGAGCCGCTTGGCTTCTATCCATAGCGGTGCGGCGGCGCGGCAGTTGGCCTGCTGATAGTAGACAAGCCCCTCTTTGTAGCGTTGTTCTGCCTGCTCAAGCACCGCTGGATCGTAGGACAACTCACGTTGGATGAGGGTCTCATAGATCTCTGTCGCCGCGAAGAGCGCTTCCAAGTAGTAACTAGCGGCCAGGCGTAGCTTTTGTTCATCCAAAGTGGCTAATAAATACAGATCAGCAACGCTCAAACGGAACTTGCAATCCTGAGCAGAATGATTCTGCGGCTCTAACAGCGCATTCATCAAACAAGTGAGGGGTGAGGGTAGATAAGAGTTGCCCAACCGTAGATAAGCATCAGCGCGTCCCAGTTGGTCATTCCCCGCCCTATATCCTGCTGCTGCTTTTAGCCAGGCGCTACGCGCCGCCTCCAGTCGCCCCCTTGCAGCCAGTCGGTCGCCTTCACCCAAGTGTGCAATCGCCTCTCGTAGCACGTTGAGCCGTTCATCATTCAGCGAGACTGGTAGCAGTAGACTCTGCACGGATGGCAAGCTACTGTCATTCTCCACGACGAAAGAGGATGCTGCCGGCGTAGCTTGTGCAACCATCGGTAACGCATGGTTTGCTCTGGCAGTATAGGGTATCCAGAGCAACCAGAGCAACACCAACCCGAATAGGGCCAATCCAACGGGTAAGGACGAATGCCGTAATTGGATCGTAACTACTAACCCTTCCCGCGCCCCAATGGGGCTCCCGCTCCCTAGGTTGGGGAGGGAATCGTGACTGCTCCTCCCCCAAGCTGGGGGAGGCTGGGAGGGGGTGGTTTGGTCGTTACATTGAATCTTCATAAGAGTTCTTCCTATGAACGGCGCTTCTCTGCCTCTTCGCGTGCGTGTTGCGCAGCTTCGCGTTCCGCCTGGGCGCCAATCTGTGTATACAGGTCAACGGCTTGCCCAAAATGCGGCTCGGCTTCGACGAAATTGTCACGGCTAAAATAGACCAACCCAATCCCAAACTCGGCGGCGGCCTGTACGGCCAAGTTCTCTTGTGTCTGTTCAGATCCTATACCTAATGCGTTTTGATAGGCGAGAAAGGCAAAACGTTGCGAATCAGCCGCTAGGTAAACATCACCCAACGCCACGGCAATCTCCGGTGTCGGTTGGGCGGCATAGGCTTCCACATAAGCACTGATGGCTTGATCGAGCATGTTGTAGGCTCGATAGTGGCCAGCCAGCAGCAAATTGCGTGTCACCGGGTCGAGATCCAACCCAGCAATTTCTGCCAGCGTTGTCTGCAACTGCGCAGCCTCAGCCGCAGTCAGCGCGCGCAATGCACTGGTCTCGGATTCACGCAGCGGCGCGGCGATACCGGTACGGGCGCTGATGTTCAGAAAATAGCGTTGACCAGCTTCTAATTGCCATTCAGGCGGCCAGGGATAGGTGCAAATTCGACTGGGTGCTGTACGCACGTCTTCCGTACAGGGCAGATCAGGCGCAGCCACAATAATTTCAGCAAAGGAACTCAGGCCGCTGAGACTCAACTCATATTCGATTGCATCTGTTACATCCACCCAGCTCAACATTGGCGTCAGTGTCAGCAACGCTGTGTTGCGTGGGCTGAGAATGATCGGCAACTGCCCATAGTCGCTTTCGCGTTCACGCGTTTCGCCTTCGATCACAGCGCTGCCATCATTTTTTTCAACAAGTCGGCCGTTGTCGGGGGCAACCGCAGGAACGCTGTCGGCTGGCAAGGGTTGCGCGCTTTGACAGAGCGTCGATGTAACCGCGATCCGTTGGCCACCGGTTACGCGATAGGCTTGACCACTGAGACAGACAATCGTGGCGCTGCTGTCGGGCGCAGTGCGAATCGTAGCGCCGGCTGCCACGATTTGCATAGGGGTGGCAGCTTGTTCCCCTTGCGGTTGCGCTGGTGGTGGGATAGAAGTAGGCGGAGCAATGGTTGGTGGGGCGCTGGTAGGCGCGGCATTCGGCGCCTGTGTTGCCGCTGGTGGTGCGGCAGTAGTCGGCGCAACAGTGGGCGTTGCGGCCTGGGGAACCGGCGCCATCAAGCCCGGCGCCCGATGATACACAGTCCCATTGGTGACAAAGACTTGCCCTTCAACATAGGTGATGACAGCCAGTGGTTCTGTGGTCGTAGCCGCAGCCGGCGTTGTTGGGATAGCTGGTGTTGGCACACCTTGTATACAGCTAACCAGGCTCAGGCTCAACATCAGCGGTAAAAAGGTCGTGGTGAAGAAGTTACTGCTTCTTGCCATAGATTTGCCCCTTTTGCTCTTTGGCATTGATTGACGCGGTCAACGTGATTCTTTGCGGAACTGTACTTCCACTTATTGGCGGTTTGAACCCGTGGCCGCCGTGACGCAAGGTCAGCTATGCACCACAAGACCATTCAGTAAAGCGTGCATCTGCCTGTGTAGCCCGTTCGGTCTCATCTAAATAGGCTACAGCAGCATAAATGGTGAGGATATTGCAGGCTTCTGTCACATTGCCGGTTTGCTGATGAGCGAGTGCCAGGTAAAAGAGTGCTTCTGCATACAGACCTTCCGGCCAGCGATCGATGGCCTCGCCCAATTCTTGGATGGCCGCCTCTGGGTTGCCCTGCGCTAGGTATGCTCGCCCCTTATTCTTATGCAGATAGGGCGCATCCGGCGCCAAGTCAAGCCCAATTTGGAGGGTTGCGAGAGCCTGGTCAAGCGCGCCTTGTTGTAAATAGGTGAAACCCAAGTTGTTATAGGCCTCGACGTACGCTGGGTTCAGTTCAAGCGCACGCTGGTAAGCGGCGACGGCTTGGGTGTATTCGCCCAACCGTTCATACACGGCGCCCAGATTGAATTCATAGATGGCGTTTTGGTCATCCAGCGCCAGCGCTTGTTGATAGGCAGCCAGCGCCAGTGACCAATGGGCCTGGCGATAATAAAGCTGCCCCAGATTGTTATGGGCGTCGGCGTAAGCAGGGTCAAGGGCTAGCGCTTGTTCCAGAAGCGGTTGGGCGCCGGCAAATTGTTGATCCATGATCAGCGCTGCCGCCTGATTATTGAGGCGAAGAGCGTCGCAACTGCGAGTTGGGGTTTCATCAATTTTGTCCAACAGCGTTGGATCGACCGCTACGCCAAGCAGTGGCAAAATCTTGGCGGCTAGTTGACTTTGCAGATCAAGAATACAGACCGCAGCCGTCGGATCCTGCTCTTTCACCTCCCCCTTGACGATCGCTGTCCCCAGAAGCTCACCAGCCGCGTTGATCACCTTCGCCGTCAGTTCCACCTGATTGACCTGGCGATAGCTCCCTTGAACCCAGTAGTCAAGTTTGGTGGCCGTGCCGGCACGCGAAGACGGGCCATCCATGATCACCCCTTGTAGCTGGGGGGCCTGGCTGAGTTTCGCATACAAAATATCGCGCGTGCCTGCACTGAGAATCAACTCATAGGTTGAGCGCCCCGGCGTCAAATTCTGCCACTGGTCAATGCCAAAGTACAACACATCTGCTTCACTACGGAAACCGAGCCGATTGGTCACAACGCCATAGGTACTCACTGCAACCAGGAATACCAGAAAGATCACTGTCATGTGAATACGATAAGAGGCAACCGTTTTCTGGACGGTGATGCGTAAGCGTTCTCTTATCGGTGGAACAGTGGCTTGGTCAGCCGGGAATGAAGTTGCCGATAAAACCGGCCGCGCCGGATCAACTGCTGTCTTCGTTTCTTGCTCTTCTGCGCCCTGCTTCGCTGCGTCGTCCTTCTCAACCCCAACGCTTTTCACGGTCGCATGAACGACATCAACCGCATCAGCTTCCGCCGTGGCAACCGGCGTCCCTGGTGCTGTCGCCAGATAGCCGTAGCCAGCGGCGAGCAGAAAGCGTTGCCGTTCTTCGCCATGAACGCCCAGCAGGTCGGCCACTTGAATGACAATTTCGGGTTTGTTGGGACGCGAATCGCCATTACGCCAGCGTGTTACGGTTGCCGGATTCACGCCCAACCGTTGCGCCAACCACGCCCCCGAACGCTCTTGGGCTGATAGGTATTGATCCAGCAGTTCAGCGAAATCAGGATAATAGCTCATCAACAATTGTCTTACACGCCGCACACTGCCAACCTGCATCCAGTGCAATGTACTCCTGCACGACATGCACTGCACGTCAATCCTGCACGATTTGCATGAAGGCAACGCCCCGCCTGCACGACCCACCCACTATTGTAAAAGTGTCATGACAAACCAAACAGTCCGAAGTCTGAAGTCCAAAGTCAATTTCCCTGGATAAACCACGGATTAACAGACTACAGACGAAGAACAACTTGTAACTGGCCCATTGGGGAAACACGCGTGTACCACCGCCAACTTGGCAGTGGTGGGGTCCCCAACTGCAATGCGCCTTCTTTTGCCAATAGGAGGCAACAACAATGAACGTGAATCGATTGCTCAACCCACGCCGCTGGGTGCTTGTTCTGGCAACCGCCATTGTGCTGGCCGTAACGGCAGCTTCGGTCCCAATCTGGTTGGATAACTTGACCGGGACGGCGCTTACACCGCAGGCATATGCCTGTCAACATGCTAGCACAGGGTGTGGATAGAAGATAATGGCTTAATCTATATGGTACAGGGGAATGTTAATTCGACGTTCCCCTGTACTACATTTCAACGATAAGGAAACGCTTTAGCAGTTGCTATTATTTACCATAGTAGGCTTCATTTTGAGAATTCCGCTCTTTTTGTCTTGCCTCCGCCAGATGATTAGGTAATATTTTAGCAAGATAATCATACATGGGCGTATCTGCAATTTGTTGTAACTCAGCAAGTACCGATTCAAAAGTAACGCTGGCCTTGGTGTATTGACCCTGACCAAGGTAGGCGTTTCCTAGCCCATCTAGTGCATTTAAGCTCCACCCTATGTCGCCAAGTTCGCGAAATAAATTACTGCTGGTAATAAATGCGCTTTCTGCTTGCATCCAATCATGTAAGCCTAAATATTCAAGTCCTATGTTCGTGAAAACCTTTGCTAGGTTATGTATATCATATAACTTTCCAAAAGTGTGTTCAGCCAGCGCATACATTGTTAATGCTTTAGTCGACTGTCCATTAAGGGAATAAGCGATACCAAGATTAACTTGTACATTTGCACAATTAGCTGTATCTTGAATATTATCCAAAATAACGATGGCTTGTTCGAAGTAATCGATTGCCTCTGCATATTTACCCTGACCACGCAACGCATAGCCTAAGTTGTGTTGGCTCCAGGCGATCTTACGCTGATCACCTTGTACTTGGCGGATCTGCAAGGCTTCGCAATGATAATGTTCAGCGGCCTCCCATTGCTGCCGATCACTAGCCACCAAGCCTAAACGCGAGAAACATGTTGCCTGTTCAGGGTCGCCCTTATCTAGCAACGTGAGCGCTGTCTGGGCCAACGTTTCCGCCTCGTCATAACGATGTTGCTGCCAGGCCACAAAAGCTAGTTCGTTCAATGCGCGCGCCTGCCCTCGGTTTTCGCCAAGAGCGTCAAACATGGCAATACTGACATCCAACCACTGGCGGGCCAACGCAAATCTGCTACGTAAGCGGAGCAACTCGCCGATAGCTAGGGACAGTTCAGCCTCAGCCCAGCTA
Source organism: Caldilinea sp. CFX5 (assembly GCA_021405325.1). Next base: position 31,679 of record QWII01000013.1, read on the forward strand.
TCATGCTGCTGGCGACTGCCGGTGACGCCGCGTTCCAAATAGGGCAACCAATCATCACGGTGGCCGGCCTGTTCCATCTTTGGCGCCAGCAGTAAGAGCAGGTCACGGATGGCCGACCAAGCGTTCTCTTGCGTCAGGGCGAAGTTCAGTAGATGTAAGGCCCGGTCGCGCGCCTCGTCCGAAAAGTGCGCTCCCTCATCCTTGAGCATGGTATATACTAATGTTACGCTACGCAGTATATATTGTTGGAAAAGCGCAGGATAATCAGCTTCCTCTGTGATACGGTCTGTAGTCATGCGGTCTTCTCCCTACTGACGATTGCTTCTATTGATAGGGCGATGCTCCAAAGGGATAGCTGTTTTCAGCTAGTCTTCTTTAGAAAAGCAACGAAAACCTATCTATAGTGTAAAGGAGAGTACCCAAAAAACCAAAACAGACGTTAGGGAGATGCTATCCTAATTAGTAGACAGTCCCCATTTGGCCACCTGTTCTTGCAAAAAGGTGCGAGTTAAGCTGTGAATGGTATAGCGCCGTTCGTGTAAGCCGCCTCGTGCGTCAACCAGATTAAGCTGAATCAACTGATTTAGTGCCATCCTCACCTCTCCCGCCGCCAGATTGCCGACTTGAGCAATAAACTCCAGCGCTTCACCCCCAGGTTTGATCAGCGGCATAATCAGCAGGACTCGCCGACTGCGTTCATCTAATTTGTCCCAGAGCCGCCGGTAAATAAAGGTATAGAGATTTTGCATCGTCTCGCCTTGCGCCGCCCGCAGATCCGCCAAAACCGACTCTAAGGTATAGAGATGCGTCTGCCCGACAATCAGACGAAGCGCTAGTGGATTGCCCCCTACCGTCGTCACAATCGGTAGTAGCTCTTCATCGGAGCAGGCAGCTAACATGGGCAGATTGCTCTGTTCCGCCTCTTGCCGAATGAGCCGCAGGGCATTCGGCTCATCCAGTTCAGCGACCGCAACATGGTAAATATTGGGTGTACTTCGTAGGCTCTCGCGCGACGTTAGTAGAAATCGACTGGGGTTGCTGAGCGTTTGTAAAGTAGGTAGCAAAGCCTCTACGTCAACCAATGTTTCCAGATTATCGATGACCACGAGATGTGGAATCTCTTTTAAGCGCGCTTGGAGCAGGCGCAAGAGCTTTTCCCCGGTATAACCTGGGGGAATAGTAAACTCGGGCATGAGTTGCCGGACCAACTTTTCAACCAAACTCTCAGCGGTAAGTGCCGGTTGGTTGACAACCGATAGAGCGCCGCCTAAATTCAAACTGTATTGTCGGGCGCTTACCCACCCAATTTCATCATAGGCGCCTTGCTCAATAATCTGGCGCAACAAGACATCAGCAAGTGATGTCTTGCCAATCCCCCCAATCCCTTCTAACGCAATCAACCAAGGCGGGCCAGGTGTTGTCAATAGCGGCTTCAGTTGTGCAATCTTCTCCTCGACGCCGATCAGGTTCAGATAGGTTGCCGCTTCTAACCGTTCCCTGAGCAAAACCTTCTGTGCTGCACTGGCCTGGAGTTCCATGTGGCGCACTGTATCGGCCAAGCGTTCAATTGCCTCGCGCTGCATAGTAAATACTGTGCTTTCGGCCACATTGAAGTGATGGGCAAGACGGTGGATTGGCCAGAGATCTAAAAAACGCATTTGTAATAGCTTGGCGTCTGTCTCATGGGTTTGCTTCAAGATTTCAATAGCACCAGCCAACAGATGATTGGTAACACGCCGCAGATTATCATGCCCTTGACGTTCAATTTGCCGGAAGAGATAGAGATACCGCAGTGGACTCTCACGATTCGCCTCACCCTGCCACTGTTTAAGGGCATCCTTCATATCATCAACAAGGGTAGGAAATTGTGAACTTTCCTGCTGCGTCATTGGCTTACCTGCCCAACTTTCATGTGTATGGCAAACGTCAAATTACGTACTGCATGAATACAGACTTCAGTAGGTCGCACCATTGTAGTCTACGGAGTAATGTGCTTTCTACTTGGAAGCATAGCATAAGTTTTGTGGCAAAACAATAGCGATTGTAGATCCTCAGTAGATCTTGAATAGGTTCCCAATTGCAATGAGTTCCTTACTTTTCAATAGGAATTGAGTAGGTCCGCGCTAGATCCTTTGGTGTATGATGGCATTCTACAAGCTCTCATGGGAAGAGTTATTTTTGTAATGGTAAGGCGAGCTTATTGGCATGAGATGCGATATGAACTCGCTAAGGGTGTCAACAACGGAGATGAGCAATGGAAAAGGACAACATGAGAACGCTAACGCGTAAAACACAGCCGGTGCGTATGGCGAATTATGTTTTTATTTTGTGGGGCGATAATTTTGAGGAAGAGGTTGCCACAATCTTTGCTACTGAATTGCGGCGTACTGGGGTGGGTGTTAAGATCGTTGGGCTAACCGGTTTACAGGCGACAGGTGTACATGGTCTCGTGATTGCCGCCGATCTGACGCTTGGTCAGTCATTGCCACTGGCCGATAAGGCAATCTGTGTTATTGCACCTTGCAGTGCAGTAACCTTGCAGCGCAGTGAAGACGACCCTCGCCTGCCCCAGTTTTTTCAACGGGTTCTGGCTAATCAGGCCCACCTTGTCGTCAGTCACAACAGCGTGATCAAGCAGACTTCCCTAAATATGTTGGTCACATCGACAACAAAAGTTACAATTTACTCAGAAAGCAAAAGCCTGCTCGATTTGGCTTGCGCCACAGCCATTTCCCTCTCAGCGCACATGGAATCAAGCTTCAGGTGACAAGTAGGGTAAGGCATACATTCAAAAATAGGAGCAAATGACAACTGCTGCCCGTCGGTCGTGATGTAAACCTGTCATGGCAAAAATAGCCTTACCGCATAAAAAGCACCTCAATCGACGGGCAGCAACTCCTATTACCACCCTACGTGTAACGCAAAGGGATGATTTTTATCACAGAACGAGCATACCAATGAATAAAAAACTTTGCCGTAAAAAAGCGCCAGCCTAATCTGACGATCTTCTATTACTTCATTTTTTCCTGGCGGTCTGGATCTGCGTATGTGACAAATAGCACCGTCGCCTGCTTCTGCAACCAATCCCATTGCTTCCTCCGCTGTTTACGCCGTTCTGCCACCACCTGCCGCAATGACTTGCGTCGTGGTGTTGGTCGGCATGTCCATTTCCCATGTGACATTACGCTCTCCTTTCTATTGTAGAACAAAGATTCTACAAGAAAAAAGAGCAAAAGTCAACACTATCTTCAAATTTCCTTTGATTTTCTGCACATTGATTTGACAGGTAAAAAATTCGCGCCTACAATACCTATCACTTGTCAATCTTGTCAAAATGGCGAAAATGGTAAAGCAATGAATCGGTATACGACTACCCAAGTTGGGCAACGTCTCGGCCTGACACGCCAAACGATCATCACCCGCATCCATGACGGCGTGATCAAGGCCTACCGTGACCCTTACAACAATCGATTCTATGTGTTACCCGAAGATTTAGAAACGTATGCACAGAAAAGCGGCCTACCGCTCTTCCCATTACCGGAGAAGACTAAAAGGTCAAAAGCAGAGAGTGAAAGACAAGTCGATTGACAAGCTTTGAAGAAGCACCCAACGCCCAACGTTGGTAAACATTGCAGAAAAACTGAAACCGCGAAGAGCGCTGACTCTACGTCAATAAAGAGCCAGTATCGTTCGTCGCGTCATTCCCCCCAAAAAAGTAGCGCCGCCTCCCAAGCCAGAAGACCGGCGCCACTACCCAGCACCTTAACAACAGAATACAAAGTACCTATTGCCAAGTTGTCGTTATTGAATTACTAGACCGTCAAGTCATCCTCAACGGCCTAACAACTCTGTTTAGTGGTGCCCCTACTCCGATTTGAACGGAGACGCCCATCCGGGCACAGGCCCTCAACCTGCCGTGTATGCCAGTTCCACCATAGGGGCGCAACAACAATGCTAATAGTATAGCACCTTCCTGCGAAAAGTCAAATTGCGAAAAGTCAAAATTGAAGGGAAACGTTGTACATTTGATTGGATAGTTGGTTCGTGCGTTGGTTTCGACAAGCTCAACCAACGCACGAACCAACTATCTTCCGCACTTCTTGCACATTTCTAACACTTTGCTAGTGTAAGATCAGCCTTTGATAGGGTAAAGTCAGGGCAACTTCTTTTGAAGGATGATTGCATTTTCTAGTTGAGGAGCCCTTTTATGACGGAACCAGTGACCGCTGCACCAGAATCACTTGAATATCGTACTGAAGTCAAGCAATTACTCGACATTCTTGCCCATTCGCTTTACACTGACCGCGAAATCTTTTTGCGCGAACTTATCTCCAATGCTTCCGATGCGTTAAACCGCATTCAATTTGAGCAGTTGACCAACCACGATGTGCTGGATCACGACCGCGAGTTGGCGATCCACATTGCCGTGGACAAAGAGGCCAAGACGATCACCATCGCCGATAGCGGCATTGGGATGAATCACGACGAACTGATCCAAAACCTGGGCACCATTGCTCATTCAGGCGCCAAAGCCTTTCTCTCCAATGCCGGTGAGGGCAACAAAGCCAGCCTGGAAGAGATCATCGGCCAGTTTGGCGTCGGTTTCTATTCGGTCTTTATGGTGGCCGCCGAAGTGACCGTTACCTCCCGCTCCTATCGCCCCGACGACCGGGCGTGGACCTGGCAATCGACCGGCGACAGCCGCTTTACGCTAACACCGGCGGAGAAAACAGATCGCGGCACGACGATTTTGATCAAGCTCAAGGAAGATGCCGACGAATTTGCCAACAACTGGCGCATTGAGCAGATCATCAAGAAGCATTCGGACTATGTCTCCTTCCCCATCTACTTGCAGGAAGACAAAACCGAGGGTGAACCGACCGAAAAGGTGGTCAACCGCCGCACGGCGCTCTGGCGGCAGTCGGCGGCGCAGGTGAAGCCGGAAGAGTACAAAGAGTTCTACCACCAACTCACCTATGACATGGGTGATCCGCTGCTCCATATCCATCTGGTGGCCGATGCGCCGGTCAACTTGCGCAGCATTCTCTTTGTGCCGGCCAAGCGCGATCGCACCCTCTTTACCATGCAGAGCGATCATGGCTTGCGCCTCTACTCGCGCAAGATTTTGATTCAGCAGCGCAACAAGGATCTGCTGCCCGAATATTTCCGCTTTATCGAAGGTGTGGTCGATTCGGAAGATCTGCCGCTCAATGTCTCGCGTGAAATGGTGCAGAGCAACCCGGTCTTGCGCCAGATGCGCCGGGCGCTCACCAACCGTCTTTTCCGCGATCTCAAGAATCTGGCCGAAAACGACGAGGAAAAGTATCTTACCTTCTGGCATGAATTTGGCGTCTTTATGAAAGAGGGCGTCGCCTCTGATCCGGCCAGCCACGAGCATCTGGTCGAACTGTTGCGCTTCCAAAGCACCAAGAGCAGCGAGGCCAAACCGTGGACAACGCTCAAGCAATACAAGGAGCGTATGGGCAGCGAGCAGAAGGCGATCTACTATGTGTTGGGCGAAAACCTGAAATCAGTCGAGCGCAGCCCCCATCTCGACTACTTCCGCGCCAACAACCTTGAGGTACTGTACCTGATCGACCCGATTGACGGCTTTATGACCTCCATGTTGCGCGATTATGATGGCACGCCGTTAAAGAATGTCGATGACGCCGGTCTCGACCTGCCCAAGAGTGAAGAGGAGAAGAGAGCCGACGAAGCCAAACCCTCGGTGGCGCAGGATGAGTTTGAGCGGCTGGTCGAACGCTTCAAGACGGTGTTGGGCGATCGCGTCACCGATGTGCGCGAGTCGAAGCAACTGGTCAACAGCCCCTGTCGTCTGGTCTCGCCGGAAGATAGCTTTGATCGCGATCTCCAGCGCATTCGCCGCTTGACGGAACAGAATTATGAATTGCCCCGTAAGTTGCTGGAACTGAACCGCCGTCACCCCATGGTGGTCAATCTGGCGCAACTGGTAACCAAGGGCAATGCCGATGGGATTGTCGATGCCGCCATTGGTCAACTCTTTGACAATGCGCTGCTGTTGGAAGGCATTAGCCCCAACCCGGCAGATATGGTAGAGCGCATTCAGACGCTCATGGAAACGGCTGTCGCCGCGCGTGCTGGTTAGCAAATTTTCGCATAACGCCTTCCTGTTGCAAGCAGAGCGAATTCTAATTTACACAGATAGGGAGAAACACTGACGAAAAACCGTGTGCTGCCACCTTTGACGGCAGCACACGGCCATCACACCTGCTATTTTGCTGCCGACGAAGGCGCAACAGCTAACCCTAGAGTAAGCAACATCGTAGCTTGAGAAGCGGATTACTCTTGCAACGCCGCTTCGACAGCCTGGAGCGTCTTTGTCAGCTGTTCTTCCGTATGCGCCGCCGAAAGATACCAGACCCCCCGTTCGATCAGGCGCACGCCGCGCCGCAACATGGCAACACAGAAACGGCTGTACCGCTCCTTGTCACAATGGAGCGCATAGTCGCGATAGTCGCGAATGGCCGCTAGTTCAGTAAAGGAAACATGAAAAGCCGTGGGCAACCCCTGGACATGGAGCGGTAAGCCAAGCCGTTGACCAATTGCACGAATGCCCTCGATCAAGTAGGCGCCGTTCTGCTCCAGTTGGCGGTAGATGGCGCCATCCTCTTTTTCCAATTCAGCCATCGCCGCCGCTGAGGCCGCCATAGCGATCACATTGCTGTTGAAGGTGCCGGAATGATTCACCCCCTGGGCAAAGCGGATCATATAGTCCCGTTTACCAACCAAGGCGGCGTTGGCAAAACCACCCGCCATCGCCTTGGCAAAGCTGGCTAAATCCGCCGTGACGCCAAAGCGCCCCTGCGCCCCCTGTAAGCCTAAGCGGAACCCGGTGATCGTTTCATCAAAATAGAGCAACGCGCCATATTGATCACAGAGCCGGCGCAAACCGGCCAGAAAGCCCGGTTCGGGTGGAATGGCGCCGGTGTTGCACATCATCGCCTCGGTCATCACAGCGGCGATCTGGTTGCCATGCTCGGCAAAGAGCTGCTCGACCAAGGCCAGATCATTCCACGGCAGGACAAAAAAATCGTCCAGGGCGCTGAGCGTTTGCCCCGGCGTACCGGGGAGAACATTGGGGTGCTCGCGCGGGCCAGCTTTGTCCATGGGCGGGGCAACGCTGATCAACACATTGTCATACCAGCCATGATAATGACCTTCAAAGCGCAAAATTTTGGTGCGCCCGGTGATGGCCCGCGCCAGCCGCATGGCCGCCTGCACCATCTCCGAGCCGCTTAGGCCAAAGCGACACAACTCGGCGCCGGGAATCAGCGCCGTCATCTTTTCGGCGACGGTGATCTCCAGTTCATGTTGACCGGCGAAAAGCTGCCCCTTTTGCATGGCGGCATTGACGCCGGCCAACACGGCCGGGTGCGAATGGCCCAGAATCATGGGGCCTTGGCCCAAGACATAGTCGATATAGCCATTGCCGTCGACATCATAGATCATGGCGCCGGCGGCGCGTTCAAAGAAGAGGGGCAACGGCTTGGTCAGCAAACGCACATTGCTGCTCACCCCACCGGCCAACGACTCTTTTGCTCGCTCAAAGAGTTCTTGTGAGCGTTGCCATTGGTGCATTGAATCTTCCTTTCATTTGTTAGTTTTTGAAGCTCTTTTTACCCGATTACCAAATCAAACTCCGGCACAATGGAAAAGGTGAGTTTGCTATGCGCCTGGCGCAAAGCCGCTTCCACCGCGCCCGGCGTTTCGCCTTTGGCAAAGATAAAACCGAGATAACTCTCCCCTTCGGGCAGGGGGGTGATCGGGTAATTGATGCGGGCCGTGATTTCAACGCCTTCGATTAGCGGAGTGGCCAGCGCGGCATCAACCCCATCGACTCGTTGCAAAATGCCGGCAGCGGGGATGGGGATCATCATGACGCCGGCAGCGCGTTGCTCCCGTGTGGTGGAGAGCAGCGGCAACCCACATGCCTGGCGCAGGATCAACTCTTCCAACGACTCATCAACGCCAAAGCGCAGCACCTGGGAACAGAGACCACCAATTGAACGTCCCGCCACCTCCAACATCCACGGCCCCCGTTCATTGACCCGCAACTCGGCATGAACCGGCCCCATCTGCAAACCCAGTGCACGCGCGGCTTGCGCCACGGTGTCGGCAATCGCCTGTTGGGTAGCAGGGGGTAGACGGGACGGAGTGACATAGATCGTCTCTTCAAAGAAGGGGCCATCGAGCGGGTCGGGTTTATCAAAGAGCGCCAACACCAACAGGCGACCGTTGTCGAGCATCCCTTCCAGCGCCACTTCAAAGCCGGGGATAAAATCTTCAACCAAATAGGCTGTGGGCTGCCCATCGGCTTGCTCCTGCTGGAGCATCTGCGTCAGGCGTTGTACGGCGGCGACAAATTCGGTTGGATTGTCGGCACGGATCACCCCGCGGCTGCCATTGAGGTTGAGCGGTTTGACAACACAGGGATAATCAACTTGGGCGGCAACGCTTGGTGGCGGCTGATCGGTGGTAAAGCGACGAAAGACCGGGCAGGGCACGCCCCCCGCGGCCATCAGGGTGCGCATCTTGTATTTATCACGCGCGGCTTCGGCTGCCACTGGTGAATTATAGGGCAAACCCAGCCGTTCGCTAGCGCGGGCCGCCAACAAGGAGCCACTGTCATCAATGCCCAAAATGGCCTGCACCGGTTGGCGGCTGTGAAAATCACGAATGGCTTGAATCGCCCCTTCGGTGTCGTTGAAATCAATACCCAATGGGCAATGCCAATAGTCGGCCAGCGCTTTGGTCATGTCAATGGCCTGGACAACCGCAATGCCTAAACGCGCCGCAGCTTGCAAAAAAGCATCGCCACGATAGCTACGGGCGGTGGTGAGGAGAAGAATGCGTTGCGTCATCGACCATCCAATCTTTTGCGTACCGATTTACTTCTACAACGAACTACCCAACTACCCAACGGCAAATCCATTGCACATCCTATTCTTTTTCGTTTATTTTGAAAGGGCGTCGTAAGCCCTCGACACTTTTCATTGCCAAAATCGATTATAGATTATCGGAAAATCCCATTGACAAAATCTTAAGAAGGATATATGATATAGGCAGCCGTGCAAGTTGGCAAGCAATCCGTGGCTGCTATCCAATCGGCAGCCAACCACGCAGTAATCGCGCACAATTTCTATTATAACGCAAAACCAACAAAATACCATTGAGCCAAAAGCTCGTTAACTTACCAATATTGTCACATCATCACGATCAAGTTAAGGAGAACCATCATGCCCCCACGCCGTTATGTTGCGTTTGCTGCCCCCCTGATCCTGTTCTTCTGGTTGATGATTTATCAAATCCCCAGCCAATCGTTTGCCCAAGTGGTTACACAAAGTAATGGTGAGTTTGCCCAAGCGCAAGCCACCATGCAAGCTTCAGCCGCGCTGAATGTGGAATTAGTGGCAATCAATAATGGGCCAAAACAAGTCGGGCAGACGGTCACCTTTACGGCTGTGGTTCTCAGCGGCCCGACCCATAACCTCACCTTCTACTGGGACTTTGGCGATGGCAACACAGAGAAAGGGCGTGTGGTGCAGCATACGTACGCCCAAGTCGGCACCTACAAAGCCACAGTGATCGCTTCTGACGGGATTCACGGGACACAGGCCGAAACCTATGTGCAGATTGTGCCGCCGCCGCCCCCACCCGATCCCGTACAGCCGATTGAAGGATTGATGGCTACCGGCAATTCGCCCACCATTGCCGGTAATCCCACCAACTTTGTAGCAACGATCAAAAGAGGCACCTTTGTCAGCTATGAGTGGGATTTTGGTGACGGGCATAAGCAGATCGGTGGCAGTTCGATTAGCCATGTTTACGATTTGCCCGGCGATTACCCGGTGACGGTCACGGCCAGTAATAGCAAGGGTAAAGTAGTCTACCCATTTTGGGTCTGGATCTTTGATGCGCCGCCGCGCGGCCTACGGATTGTCGGCCCTGCCGAAGGCAACATCGATGAGCCGGCTACCTTCATCGCCACCATTGAAGGCGGCACTGATGTGAAATTTGAGTGGGTTTTTAGTGATGGCAATATCTGGAATGATCCGAACCCTGATCGACTGGTGCGGAAGTCCTCACGCACCCATCTCTTTCAAGATGCCCGGTTGCATAGTGTCACTGTCTTTGCCAGGAATAACGCCGGTACAATTTCGGCCAAGGCCACGATCCTGATCAAGGACAAATTGCCGACGATTGTCACAATTGATAGCAACAGTCCGGTAGTGCTTGGCGATCCCATGGAGTTTACGGCTTTTGTCCGTAGCAACACAGCGGTAGTAGGCGAATGGCGGTGGGGTGACGGCTTTTCCGAGCAGGCCAAGCTGACAGCAGGCACGGAAAATTCACCAATTAAAGAATTTCGCGCAAGTCATGTATACACGCGCGATGGTAATTTCGTTGTCACATTTTTTGCGCGGAATTCAGGCGGTGTTGTGAGTAAAGAAAGCATTGTTTCGGTTATTCCAGTTGGCGGTTTTGTGCCTGTACCGGTTGTGCTTTCTTACCAAGCGCCACAGTTGCGCGCCGGACAAACCATTACCTTTTCGGTGCCGCTGGACATCCAGAAATATGGGTGCCGCTGGGACTTTGGCGATGGCACGATCTCAGAATTTCCAAGTAAACCCATAGTCGCCCATGCTTATAAAACGGCAGGGAGTTATCTTGTTGTTGCACGTTGTCGGTTATCCGTGAATCCAGGGGAAGAATTTGAAGGTAAACTCATTATCTACATCGGTGTCGATTTATATATGCCGCTGCTCCGCGATCCAAGACCGTCACCAACGCCAACCTCTGGCGGACCAGGCGCCCCAGCCGGCGAGCCAACCGTGCTGCCAACACCGACGGCGACAGCAACCATAACGCCCACCACAACGCCTATTCCACCAGAGACGGCGACGCCAACCGCAACGGCCACGGAAACGTTGACGCCCGTGCCAGTTGAAACACCGACAGCGACGCCAACGGAGACGCCAACCGTGCTGGTGATCGAGACAGCGACAGAAACACCGACGGAGACCCCCACACCGCCGGTGATCGAGACGGCGACGGAGACGCCGACGGCAACCCCAACCTTGCTGTTGACTGAGCCGACGGCCGAAACACCGACCGAGACCCCGACCACGATTCCCGGCGGCACCATTCCGCAGCCATAGTAACACCATTAGGGCTTAGGCAAGACGCAGCGTAGGGGCATGATAGTTCATGCCTCTACGCTGCGTCTTGCCTAAGCCCTGACCATGTCTATCAGTGGCGGCAAAATTAGCCGAAACCCACGGCAAGCTGCTACACTATAGTAATCGAATCAGCACAAAGAGCGGCGAGTTTGGCAACTCGCCGCTCTTTGTGCAACGCGTCAGGGAGTAAGTGAGAGCAAGCGGTTATGCGTACACAGAATTTAACCTATCATCTTGTCACCTTGGGCTGCCCCAAGAACAAAGTTGATAGTGACGGCATCGAAATGTTGCTGCAGGCGGCGACCTACGCCCCGACCGCAGCCGCACGGGATGCCGATGTTTTGATTGTTAATACTTGCGGCTTTTTAGAAGCCGCCAAAGAAGAGTCGATTGGCGTTCTACAGGAGTTAGGCCGGAAGAAACGGCGCAACCAGATCCTCATCGCGGCCGGTTGTCTGGCCCAACGCAATGGCGACGAGGTGCTGCAACGGGTCGCCAAGGTGGATGGTCTGCTGGGCACCCGCCGCTGGATGGATGTATTGGAACTGCTCCACACCATCCGTGGCGGCCAGGATGCGCGCACCCTCCAGCGCTATCAACTGTTGGGCGACCCCGATACGGCCTATACCCACGCTGTACCCCGTCCACCGGTTGTCGGCGGCAGCGCCTATTTGAAGATTTCTGACGGCTGTAACGCCCCTTGCGCCTTCTGCACCATCCCCAGTTTCAAGGGCAAATTGCGCAGTCGCCCGTTGTCAGCGGTGGTCGATGAGGCGCAAGCGCTGGTTGCCGCCGGCGCCAAAGAACTGGTCGTCGTTGCGCAGGATAGCACCGATTATGGTCGCGACCTTGGCGAGCCTGATAGCCTGCCCCGCCTGCTCGCTGCCATTTGCCAGCGCACCGATGAGCGGCTGCGCTGGGTGCGGTTGATGTACGCCTACCCCGGCCATGTCAGCGATGCCTTGATTGAAACGATGGCGGCGCAGGAAAAGATTGTCCCCTATCTCGATATGCCCTTACAACATGGCGACCCGCGCACCCTCCGCCGGATGCGCCGTCCCAGTCGCTTAGAGATGGTCTATGATCACATGAGCAAGCTGCGCGCCGTTATGCCCAATATTGCGCTCCGCTCCACCTTTATTGTCGGCTTCCCCGGCGAAACTGAGGAAGAATTTCAAGGCTTGCTCGCTTTTGTCAAAGCGATTGAATTCGACAAAGTGGGCGCCTTCACCTTTAGCCCCGAACCCGGCACCCCCTCCGCCACCATGCCGGATCAGGTGCCGGATGAAGTCAAGCAGGAGCGCTATGGCCGCCTGATGGAACTCCAACAACCGATCAGCCTGCGCAAAAATCAGGCCCAGGTGGGCAAGCGGCTGGAAATTCTGGTCGAAGGCGAAGGCGAGATCGCCGACACCGGCGACCCCCTGCTGCTCGGTCGCAGCTATCGCGATGCGCCGGAGATCGACGGCCTGGTCCTCGTCCCCGGCGTCACCGGAATGCCTATCGGCGAAATGATGGAAGTCCATATCAATGGCGCAATGGAGTATGATCTGGTGGGCGAGCCGCTGGTGATGGAGACGTTTCGGAGTAAAAAAGCGAACCATTAGGTGATTGGTTGATTAGGAGATTGGCGGCAATGCCCTCATCAACCAATCACCTAATTCTCACCCAAACCACCCGCGCCGCTGCGCTTGCCGTTGGCGGAGCGCTTGTACGAGTTGAGCGGTTTGCTGTTGGAGGGCGGTGACGGTCTGTTCCAGAGCACGGACGCGACCTTCGAGACGTTCTTTGCGGGTCTCTTCCCGGCGCTGATATTCGGCAAAGGTGCGTTCAACTTCGAGGACGCGATCGCGCAATTTGCGATTTTCGTCCTTCAGATTAAAATTGTCTTGCACTACCACGTTGACCACTTCGCGCACGGTGGTCTGCCCGTTGAGGATGCTCTGCTGGCTGTTGGCAATGGTGCTTAAAAGATCGGTGACAACGGTAGGGACGCCAGGGTTGTCGCTGCTGACGGTGATTTCGTGGCTGTGATGGGGCGCCAGGGCGTTGGCAACCGGCGGCGGGATGATGCGTTTCGGCGTCAGCCGAATGCGCACTTCGTCATCGTCAAACCCCTGATCCAGATATTTTTGCACGGTCAACAAGACGGCAATATCAGCGCTGGTATAACGTGGCGGCATCGCCAGGGTTTCAGCGCCCAGGAAATCGGCAAAGCGTTGATTCCACTGGCGCAAGGTATCCAGCGGAATCTGGAGATGATTCGCTACTTCGACCAGCGTATACAAATATTCCATTGTCTCTGGGCCGCTGCTTATTTGATCACTGGGCATAGCGATGCTCGGTAGGTGTGGTTGGTTAGGTAGTGTGTTCGTTGGTTTCGACAGGCTCAACCAACGAGCACACTACCTACCAAATTTATTTATCAACAACCCGCCAGGTTGTGTCAACAACTTTCTCTTGGTTGTTGGCGGTGGCGCCTGATTGGCTTTGTTGGCCGGCCGTTGCTTGCTCATTCCGTGCCGCCATTTGTAGCAACATGCTGATCGCCAGGATGACGACCGCAATATCATCAAACGGCAGAACCGGCATGAGATCGACCGGCCAGATCCAGTAGAGGATGGCGCCAATCGGCAATAACCATTTCCAGCCGGGCACGCTGGGGTCGCGCAATAGTTGCCAGATCCGTTGCAGATCACGCATAATAGAACCCGTGTTGCGGGGTGAAGTTGGCCCTGTTGCCATAACACAAATTTCCTTTCACAAAAACGGCTAGAACAAGTATAACGAAGTTTTTTGACACTGACAACTATCGATTAGTCCAGAGTCCAGAGTCAATCACTGACTACGCGACTCAGGACTAATTGACCCAGGACTAACTGACTTCGGACTACGCGACTCAGGACTACCAGACTTTACGCCTATGCCTACGACTTCCCAGATGTTAGCAGAGTACCCTGATATTCTCCTCCAGGTGTTGGCCGAATTGCGCGGCGCCTTTTTGGATGGCGCCGATACGCGGGAGCAGGCCATTGAACTGCTCTCGGCGCAGATTACTGACCCCACCTCGGTACAGTTTGCCTATCAGGAAGTCAGCGACATGAGCGATAGCGCCAAAACGGCCGTTGAAACACTATTGCGCGAAAATGGCGAAATGGCCGAAGCGCAATTCAGCCGGGAGTTTGGCAGCATCCGCCAGATGGGGCCGGCCAAGTTGGAACGGGAAACGCCCTGGCTTTACCCCGAAAGCATTGCCGAATTGCTCTATTATTATGGGTTGCTCGGGCGCGGCTTCAAAGGCGCCGGTCAACGCGCCCATACCGTTGTTTATTTGCCCAGTGATATTACGCCCTGGTTGCCTCATCCGCAGAACCCGGCCATGGCCAGCACCTTGCCCATTCAATCGGTGCCGCCGCCGCCTGCCGCCCGCATGTTGCCCAACGAGGATAGCTTGCTGGAAGATATGGGCGCCCTGCTCGGTTTTCTCCATACGGACCGCTTGCGATTGACGGCCCGTGGCCCTCACCCCGAAGATATTGATCGCTTTGTGCAACGTCTGCAAATTCCCTTTGGCGACGACGCGCCCGAATTAAACACACGGCTGGCGCTCCTGCTTCATCTGGCGAATCGCCTCGGCTGGCTCCGCCGCAGTGATGGCGATGTCGTGCAGTTGACTCACAACCGAGTGCGTCTCTTTTTGGAAAAGACGCGCAACGAACAGCGCACCGCCCTCTGGGAAGCGTGGTTGCATTCCCCCGAATGGAACGACCTCTGTCGCACGCCCGGTCTGGAATGCACCAATACCGACACCTGGCGCAACGACCCGCTGCAAACCCGGCAAACCTTACTAGCGGTCTTTGCCAAACTCCAGCCGGGCGCCTGGTATAGCCGCTTTGATCTGCTCGAAACCATCAAAACCTTGGAACCCGATTTTCAGCGCCCGGCCGGCAACTATGATACCTGGTATATTCGCAATACGAATACGCAGGAGTTTCTGAAAGGTTTCGCTCAATGGGACGGCGTCGAAGGCGCACTGATCCGCTTTCTCATCGACGGCCCGCTCTACTGGCTCGCCGCCGTCGATCTGGCCGAACCTTCCGCCGGCGATGATCTGCTTTTCTCATTGAGCGCCTGGGGCGCCATCTGGCTCGGTCACAACACCCCCCAACCCCACGAACCCATGCGGCGCTCCCTCACCGTGGGCGAAGATTTCACCATCCGTCTCCCCCCCGGCAGCCCCCTGGCCGACCGTTTTCGCGTCGAACGCTTTGCCCAATGGCAAGCCAGCTACCCCGACTATGTCTACCAGATCAACCAACGCAGCCTCAAACGCGCCATCGACGAAGGCATCACCCCCCAACAACTGCTCACCTTCCTCCAAAGCCACGCCCCCGTTGTGCCGGAGAAGGTGCAGACGGCGTTATTGCGCTTTCGGTGATAGGTAGATAGGTAGACAGGTACACAGGGAAATAGGACGTATCTACCTGTCTACCCAATGGGGTCGGGGTCAACGGGTGGCAAAACCACATGGTAGACAGGGAAATAGGACGTATCTACCTGTCTACCTATCTACCTGTCTACCTGTCTACCTGTCTACCTGTCTACCTATCCCCCCAATCCAACTTTTGTGCATGACGGGGGTTGACATCTGGATTAAAAACGGGTAAGATGGGGCAGCCTCTAGCAATCACAACTGTCAAACTTCTTTGATCATCGAACACGATCATCAATGGTAGATTATCAATGATGATCGATTGCCCATAGCGCTACCTTGTGCCTGGCGTTTGATGGTGAGTTGCTTACTACCATAGTTCAACCAAACAAAATTTAACAAGGAGAATTTTATGGCACGTCAATTGAGGAGATTGCAACTATTTGGGCTACTAGCAATTTTAGCCATGTTGGTCGCCGCCTGTCCGGCGCCGGCAGCGCCGGGTGGCGCGGCGGCGCCAGCGGCGCCGGCAGCGCCGTCCCGCACAGGCAAGGATCTAAAGATTCTTTACTGGCAAGCTCCCACTATTTTGAACCCGCACCAATCGAGCGGCACCAAAGACTTTGATGCTGCTACTGTGATTCTGGAGCCGTTGGCGCGCTGGAGCGAAAAGGATGAACTTGTGCCCTACCTGGCGGCTGAAATCCCGACCGTGGAAAATGGCGGTGTTGCAGCCGATGGCACAAGCGTTACTTGGAAGCTGAAAGAGGGCCTCAAGTGGTCTGATGGCACTGATGTCACGGCGGATGATGTTGTTTTTACCTGGCAATATTGCGCCGATGAGGCGACGGCTTGCACCACCAATGCCAACTTTACACCCATTGCCAATGTGGAAGCAGTCGACGCCACCACCGTCAAAGTTACCTGGGCGGAGCCAAACCCCAATCCCTATGTCTCCTTTGTGGGCCAGCAGGGGATGATCTTGCAAAAGGCGCAATTCGGCAACTGCATCGGCGCTAATGCGATCAACGATGCTGACTGTCAGGCGGCGAACCTGGCGCCGATTGGCACCAACGCCTGGAAATTAAAGGAATTTAAACCCGGCGATGTGGTCGTTTACGAACGCAATGAGCAGTATCGCGATGCGGCCAATGTTTACTTTGACACCGTTGAAATCAAGGGCGGCGGCGATGCCACGTCGGCGGCGCGTGCTGTTTGTGAAACCGGTGAAGTTGACTATTCCTGGAACTTGCAGGTGCAAAAGGCTGTTCTCGAACCGATTTTGGCAGCCGGTCTGTGTGATTCGGTGGCCGGCGGCTCCTTTGGCGTTGAACGCATTGTCGTCAACTTTGCCAATCCTGATCCGGCCTTGGCTGACAAGCGCAGTGAACCCGATCAACCCCATCCTTTCCTGACCGACCTCAAGGTGCGTCAGGCCATCAATATGGCGATTGATCGCCAGGCGATTGCCGAACAGCTTTATGGACCCACAGGGGAACCAACCTGCAATATTCTCGTCGTGCCGGCCAATCTTAATTCGCAAAACACCTCATGTGAGCGTGACGTTGAGGGCGCCAAGGCCTTGCTTGATGAAGCCGGTTATGTTGACAGCGATGGGGATGGCGTCCGTGAGGCGAATGGCGTGAAGATGGCGCTCTCCTTCCAGACTTCGATCAACCCATTGCGCCAGGGTGAGCAATCCATTGTCAAGGCGAACCTGGCCGAAATTGGCATTCAGGTTGACTTGAAGGCCATTGACGCCGGCGTCTTCTTTGGTGGCGATCCGGGCAACCCTGATACGCTCAACAAGATGTATGTTGACATTCAGATGTATACCAACGGTCCGGAAGGCCCAAGCCCGACTTCCTATTTTGAAGGTTGGACTTGTGAAAAGGTCAATTCTGCGGCTAATCAGTGGCAAGCGGGGAACGACGGGCGCTATTGCAACCCGGCGTATGATGAACTCTTTGCTCAATACGCCAAGGAATTCGATGCGGCCAAGCGTGCTGAATTGGCGATTCAACTCAACGATATTCTGGTTAATGATGTGGCGCTTATTCCTTTGATCAACCGCTTTACCCCTCAGGGCAAGTTGAAGAACCTCGAAGGACCGACCCATAATACCTTTGATTCGGTCATCTGGAATATTGCCCAGTGGAAACGCAAATAAGGTAAATCAGTAGTTAGTTGCACATGCAGGGGTCGTCTACTTACGGCCCCTGCATCTGTTTTGGTTACCTACTCACGTAAGGACCCACGGTATGTCCCAATATATTCTGCGGCGTATAATGGTTGCCATCCCCACGTTGCTGATCATCAGTTTTATCATTTTTGCCATTCTGGCGCTGGCGCCAGGTGATCCAATGGCGCAGTTCGCGCTCAACCCCGCCATTCCGGAATCGACACGCGAGATGATCAGACATCAGCTTGGGCTTGATCAGCCGTGGCCCGTGCGCTATGTCAAGTGGTTAACCGCGCTCTTCCAAGGCAATTGGGGCTTCTCTTTTCAAACCAAAGGTCCAGTCATTGATTTGATCTTTCAGCGACTACCGCAAACGTTACAGGTTGTTGGCGTCGCTTATGTGATTGCTGTTTTGTTGGCGATCCCGGCCGGCATTATCTCTGCTGTACGGCAATATTCCCTCTTCGACCAAGTGCTAACTTTAGGTTCTTTTATTGGCTTCTCTGTCCCTTCATTTTTTACTGGTCTCTTGCTCATGCTAATTTTTTCGATTAGCCTGGGGTGGTTTCCCATTGTCTACAGTTCAACGCTACAGGTGACCGACTGGGCAACCTTTGGCCAGCAAGCGCGGCAAATGGCGCTACCGGTGACGGTCTTGCTTGTGCAACAGACCGGCGCCCTTACACGGTTTATGCGTTCTTCCATGCTCGATAATATGCCGCTGGAATATGTACGCACGGCGCGCTCCAAAGGCTTGAAGGAACAAGTTGTTATCCTCCGCCATATTGTGCGCAATAGTATGATTCCTGTCGTCACTGTGATTGCCCTAGGCATCCCCACCGTCTTTGCCGGCGCCATTGTGACAGAAAATTTATTTCGGGTCAATGGCTTAGGCCAACTATTGATTACATCGATTCAAAATTCTGATACACCTGTCGTGATGGCTTTAACCTTTATTTTTGCGATTTTGACAGTGTTTTTTAACATTATTGCCGATATTGTCTATGGCTTTCTTGACCCGCGCGTACGTTTCGATTGAGCAGAGAGGTTTTATATGGCAACCATGACAACCGCCATACGTTCACGGCAAACCGACAAACAGCTTGCATCGCCACCACGTACGCTTTGGAGTGATACCTGGCGCCGCTTCCGCCGCCACCGTTTGGCGATGGTTGGCGCCGCCATGCTGGCGCTTTTTGCCTTGGCTGCCCTCTTTGGACCACTGTTCTATGGGATGGATCCTGAAGCGCTGGATTTTGCTGCTGTGTTGGTTGCTCCTGGCTATCCTGGCCATTCGCTTGGCACCGATGAGTTGGGACGCGATCTGTTAGCGCGCCTCTTTTATGGGGGGCGCATTTCGCTGGCGGTTGGTTTCGTGGCCATGTTGATCGATGTGCTGTTAGGCGCGGCGATTGGCGCTGTGGCTGGCTACTTTGGTGGGAAGACCGATCAAATCTTGATGCGTATCACCGATCTCTTTTTGTCGCTGCCAGTGTTGCCGGTTCTCTTGTTGACCATTTACCTCTTTGGCGAACCGGTCCGCAAAGCGTTAGGCCCTGAAATTGGCATTTTTGTTATTGTCGTCAGTATGATTGGTTGTCTAGCCTGGATGCCGACGGCGCGCATTGTACGCGCAACTTTTCTTTCGCTCAAACAGAAAGAATTTGTGGAAGCGGCCGCCTCCTTAGGTGTAAGACGGCGGTCAATTATGTTTAAGCATATTTTGCCGAATGCCCTTAGCCCCATTATCGTCGCGGCTACGCTGGGCGTCGGCAATGCGATTATTACCGAATCGGTAATCTCTTTTCTTGGCGTCGGCTTTCCGCCCGATACACCCACTTGGGGACGCCTCGTAACAGACGGCAGCCAATTTCTCCAGGCTGCACCCTGGCTCGCCATTGCGCCTGGCGCGCTCATCTTCCTCACCGTCCTCAGCATCAATTTCATGGGCGACGGCCTGCGCGACGCCCTCGACCCGCGTCAACGCTAATAGAACAGAACAACGGATTTAGGAAGTAACGGATTTTGCTCATTGCGCAAAGCATCCGTTGCTTCCTAAATCCGTTGTTCTGTTTTCCTTCTTGTCATAGAACGAATCCCGGCATACAATAGAGAAAAACGGAAGAGGGTACACAGGGGGAAGCGCTATGACTCGAAGAGGACGCGTTGTTGTTACGCATGGGCAAGCTTTTGCGGTGCGCGAATATCTGGTGCCGGACCCCGCGCCGGGTACGCTGTTGCTGCGTCAGGAGTTGGCCGGGATTTGTGGTACTGATCTGCATAACTGGCAGAAAGGAATTCAAAAGCCTACCTTGCTTGGTCATGAAGCCGTAGGGATTATTGAAGCGTTGGGCGCCGGCGTGACGCACGATTTTGTGGGAAATCCAATCAAAGAGGGCGATCGCATTGTCTATCACCCGCGCAACAATGGCGTTGCCTATGGCTTTCGCGGGGCGGACGAACCCTTTACTGGCGCCTTTGCCGATTACATCTATCTGTCCGAACCCAACAGTTGTATCATCCGCAGCGCAGCGCCGCCCGCGGTTGGCGTCCTGGCCGAGCCGTTTACGGTAGGTGTTCACGCTGTCATGCGGGCGCGTGTACAACTGGGCGACACGGTGATTGTCCAGGGCGCCGGCGCGATCGGCTTGATGACGCTGGCCTGCGCCAAATTGAGTGGAGCCGCCAAGTTGATCATCATCGGCGGGCCCGCGCCGCGGCTGGAACTGGCAAAACGGCTGGGCGCCCATGTCACCATCAACATCGAAGAAGTGCGTGATGTCGAAGAGCGCAAAGCATTGGTGATGAGTCACACCCAGCGGGGCAAGGGTGCGGATGTGGTCTTTGAATGCGCCGGCTTTCTCCCCGCCTTCCCCGAAGGGTTGGGCTATGTCAAAGAAGATGGCGTCTTTGTCGAAGTGGGCCATTTTGTGGACATCGGCACGATTCCGGTCAACCCCAACCAACATTTTCTGCGCCCTAATTTACGGTTGGAAGGGATCTGGGGCAGTCGTCACCACCATTTTGTCCGTGGCATGGCGCTGCTGGAAAACAACGAATTACCCTTTGCCGACATGGTGAGCCATGTGCTGCCACTGGAACAGACAGGCGCTGGCTTTGAAGCCCTCAATGGTTCCTACCGGCTAGGCGATGAAGTTGTAATTAAAATTGCGATTGGTTCAAGGTAGTAGAAAGGGAGAATCAGCAATGCGCATGGCTCCTAGTACTGTTGCATCTTCCACCCAGATGGTTGCTGAAGCTGACGCACACCGTATCGCCGACCACTATGTGACAACTACGATTGATTCAATGCTCACGGTTGCTAGTGGGACGCATTACTATCATAAGTCACTTAGGCGCGAAATTTGGCAATTTATCATTCGTTCAGGCCAAGCCCCGTTAGATGCAATTTTGATTGATGCCCAAACCGCTGACGTGATTCCGCTGACACAGGATCAAGTGCGTGCGGTACGCGAACGCGCCGCCATTGCCCAGGCAAAGGCAGACGGTGTACTGCCAATCGATGAGCATGGCCGTATACTGGCTGAGTATGCCCGTCGCAAGACGAACGGCTATTTAAGTCGGAAAGTTAGCCTATTTTGTAGTGCGACTGATGGTGTCTTTATCCCATTAGTACGCCCTATTTGGCAGTTTGCTATCCGCTTTGGCTTACCAAGCCGAGGGGAATTAGGTATTCTCGGTACAATTGATGTTGGCGCTTGTACTGGTGAAGTAATCCCATTAACCAATCAACAATGCGAGTTCGTGCCAATGCTATTGTCGAATTTCAGACACAGACAGCAGCAGTACGAGTCTGATTGTCTGGTTGCTTGTGCAGAAATGGTGTTGACTTATTAACTTTCAAATCGGCTGGGAGGAAAAAGATCGGGAATATGCAATTATAGGATTGGCACCGCCGTAGAGCGTGTAACCTTTGTCGAAATTGGTACGCATATCTTAAAAAGCACTTTGCAAGCTTTGGCAATTGTGGTATGATATGCCTATGAGGCAACAGACGCTTACGTATCCAAAACTCATGACGAAGGGCGCCGTCGCCGAGCCGCTCTTTGATGGTGTCGCCGTAATGGAGCCAATCCCGCTCTTTGCTGGGGATCGCTTGACGCGGGCGGAATTTGAGCGGCGGTATGAAGCGCATCCAGAGATCAAAAAAGCCGAACTGATTGAAGGCGTTGTCTACATGGCATCTCCCGTAAAGTACAAGCGACATAGCGCCCCCCATCTCTTCTTAAACACCTGGATCGGCACCTACCTCGCTTATACCCCCGGTCTTGATGCCGGTGACAATGCGACAGTGCGCATGGATGAGGAGAACGAACCCCAGCCTGATGTACTGATGCGGCTGGAACGAGCAGCAGGCGGCAACTCCTGGATTGCTGCTGATGATTATCTGGAAGGAGCGCCGGAACTTATTATTGAAGTGGCGGCTAGCAGCGCCAGCTATAACATGCATGCCAAAAAGCCAGTTTACGCCCGCAATGGTGTCCAGGAATATTTGTTAGTCCTGACCTATGAAAAGCGTCTCTATTGGTATACGTTGACGGCTGGCGGCTATGAGGAAATCAAAGCGGACGCTGCCGGTGTTTTTCGTAGTAAAGTTTTCCCCGGTTTGTGGTTACACCCCGCTACGCTTTGGCAACAAAACCCTGCCGCACTCCTGGCAGTGCTGCATGAAGGACTTGCCTCGACAGAACATGCTGTTTTTGTCGAGCAGTTGAACCAAAGCGACGGGTGATTTTTTGTCTACCAAATACCCCCAATTTAGCGATGTCTTTTATCGACCAAACGAGCAAAACGATCCATGTTGAAGGTTAGGAGGCCAAACCGATGAGTGGTACAACCAATGGCGCCAATGGCTACAAAGTGATCGGCACCCGCCCCATCCGCCACGATGGGATGGACAAGGTGACCGGTCGCGCCGTCTATGCCAATGATGTGCATCTGCCCAACATGCTGCATGGCAAATTTGTGCGCAGTCCGCACGCCCATGCCCGCATTCTTTCGATTGACACCAGCGCCGCCGAAAAGCTGCCGGGCGTCACCGCCGTCTGTACCCGCGCCGACTTTGGTTTTGTTGAAGATGTGGTGCAAGAGATGGGCGAAGATTCGGCCAACCTGCGCGAACTGCGTGACAATATTATCGCTCACGACAAGGCGCTCTACCACGGCCACCCCGTCGCCGCCGTCGCCGCCACCAGCCCGCACATTGCCGAAGAAGCCGCCGCCCTGATCAAGGTTGAATACGAAGTGTTGCCGGCCGTGTTGGATGCCAAAGAGGCCATGAAACCGGGTGCGCCGATTCTGCATGAAAACCTGCGCACCAACGAATTGGGCAAAACCGGCGACACACCGTCCAACGTCGCTGCCCACTTCCAACATGCCCGTGGCGACATGGCCAAGGGCTTTGCCGCCGCCGATGTGATCGTCGAACGTGAATTTGTCACGGCGATGGTTCACCAGGGCTATCTTGAGCCGCACTCCTCGACGGCCATGTGGCGCGAAGATGATCATGTCCAGGTCTGGACCAGCACCCAGGGCGCCTTTGCCATTCGCGATCAGGTCGCCGGTCTGCTGAACATTCCGCTGTCGAATGTCCGGGTGACACCGACCGAAATCGGCGGCGGTTTTGGCGGCAAATTCACCGCCTACACTGACGTGCCGGCGGCGATTCTCTCGCGCAAGAGCGGCCATCGCCCGGTGAAGATGACCATGTCGCGCACGGAAGTACTGCTCTCCACCGGCCCGACCTCCGGCTCCTACATTCGCGTGAAGATGGGCGCCACCAAGGCCGGCGTCATCACCGCTGCCGAAGCCGACATGATCTACGAAGCGGGCGCCTATCCGGGTTCACCCGTTGGCGCCGGCGCCGGCGTCATCCTGGCGCCCTATCGCCTGGAGAATGTCAAGATCGACGCCTATGATGTCGTCAACAACCGCCCGAAGACCGGCGCCTATCGCGCCCCCGGTGGCACCAACGCGGCCTTTGCCTCGGAAGCAGTCATCGATGAACTGGCCGAAAAGCTGAATATCGATCCGCTTGAATTCCGCCGCATCAACGGCTGTGTCGAAGGCGACCGCCGCCCCGATGGCCCGGTCTATGGCCGCATCGGCTTTATTGAAACGCTGGAAGCCGCCAAGAATCACCCGCACTACAGCACCCCGTTGACCGGCAAGAACCGTGGCCGCGGCGTCGCCTCCGGCTTCTGGTTCAACGGCAGCAACCAATCCAGCGTTACCGTCATCGTCAATGCCGACGGCATCGTCAGCCTGGTCGAAGGCTCCACCGACATTGGCGGCAGCCGCGCCTCGGCGGCCATGATGTTGGCCGAAACGTTGCAAATTCCGGTAGACGAGGTTGTACCGCAAGTGGTGGACACCGACTCCATCGCCATGACCGGCGGCACCGGCGGCAGCAGCGTGACCTTCAAGATCGGTGTGACCGTGCATAAAGCCGGCAACAAGATCATCGAAATGATGAGCGCCGGTCTGGCCGAACACTGGGAAGTCGATGCTGCGACGGTACAATATGGCAACGGCACGTTCAGCAGCGGCAGCAACAGCATGAGCTTCAAGGACGCCGCCAAGGAACTCAACCGCCACGGCCCGATCATGACCAGCGTCGCCGAGACCCCCAAGGGCGCCGGCCCCGGCTTTGCCACCCACATTGTTGATGTGGAAGTTGATCCCGAAACCGGCAAAGTGACGATCCTGCGCTACACCGCCGTGCAAGATGTCGGTCGCGCCATTCACCCCAGCTATGTCGAAGGGCAGATACAGGGTGGCGTGGCGCAAGGTGTGGGCTGGGCGATGAATGAAGAATACTTCTACAATCAGAACGGCCAGCTCATGAACGCCTCGCTGCTCGACTACCGCATGCCCACGGCGCTCGACCTGCCCATGATCGACACGGTCATGGTGGAAGTGCCGAACCCGAACCATCCCTTTGGCGTGCGCGGCGTCGGCGAAGTGCCGATTGTCCCGCCGGCGGCGGCGTTGGCCAACGCCATCTATCGCGCCACCGGCGTTCGCCAATATGACCTGCCGATGAATCCGGGCAAGGTCGCGCTGGCGCTGGCGAAGTAAAGCATCTAGTAAATGTTTTGGCTCATCTACGGAAAGTGTGAACACCTGTCAGGTTTTGGAAACCTGACAGGTGTGGCGGGTCGAAACCTCACACTTTCTGTAGATGAGCGAAATGTTTTAGGTTCATACAACCTGCGCGAACCTAAAGTTTAGCATTTTCTGCTAGCTCGGGTACAGGCATAAGCTAACGCGCCTGTATCTGAGCTAGCTTTATTCAACCCTATCTCTTCTTTTCCCAATTTGACACAAACTACGGCATTGCCGTACCATATCGTTCGTTATTACTGGAAACAAGCGGATGATGAAATCTGGATGATTACCCTCTACGCTAAAAATGAGATCGGTACAATTCCGGGCTATGTATTTAGGCAAATTGCTGAGAAGATTAAGAATGGCTAAACGGGATATTGGGCAGGAAATTCTAGACGGCATTCGCGAAATTAAAGCTCATAAAGCTGGTGAAATTGAGTTGCAGAAACGCCAACTAACACAGCCGGCCCCAGCCAAAGAAATTCGGGCGCAGCTTAAGCTTTCCCAAATGGCATTTGCCGGACTGATGGGTGTCAGCCTACGCACAATCCAAGACTGGGAACAAGGTCGGCGCGAACCAAGCGGCGCGGCAAAAACATTGTTACGAATTGCCCAACAACACCCTGAAGTATTTTTAGAACTAGCCTAGGTTGCTATGAGTCGCCATCGTTTTCACGGCGATCCGGAAAGGTTTGCCGTCCTTGCCGATTACATTGCTGATCGCTATTGGCATAGTATCCACTTTATTGCCGATGTTGCTGGTGGGCAAGGCATGCTTTCGCGCATCCTTACTAAAAAATACAACTACGAGTCCGAGGTGATCGATCCGCACAGCTACACGCTGAAAGGTGTTGCCAGTCAAGCGTGCATGTTTGATAAAGAGCTGGCAACCTACTATGACCTGATTGTCGGCTTACACCCCGACGAAGCGACGCGTGCCGTTGCGGAAGCAGCGCTTGTCCGCCCAACCATCTTAATCCCGTGCTGTAACTTTTGGTCCGAAGAGAAGCTGGGACAGGAGGAATTGTTGCAGGCGATCGAACAGTTCTATCAAGAACATAGCCTTCCCTATGAACGGGTAAAATTACCTTTCAAAGGACCAAAGAACATTGCCCTTGTTTCAGAACCAGCAAAATAAGAAGCGGGAGAATCCCATGCACCATGACAAAGCAAAACAACTAGAAGAAGTCATTGTCCGTCTACCGCGCATCCGCCTGGGCATTATGCCGACGCCGCTGGAACATCTGCCGCGCTTGAGTGCGGCGCTGGGCGGCCCGCCAATCTATATCAAACGTGACGACTTGACCGGCCTGGGTTTTGGCGGCAATAAGACGCGCATGTTGGAACTGAGCATGGCCGAGGGGTTGGCCCGTGGCGCCGACACGGTGGTCTTTGGCGCCGCGGTACAGTCGAACTATTGTCGGCAACTGGCCGCCGCCTGCGCCAAGTTAGGGCTGGAATTGCATCTCTATATGCGCCCCGAACGGGCGATTGATACGCAGGAGGTCCAGGGCAATCAACTCTTGCAACGGCTCTTTGGCGCCAAGGTGACGATTCTCGACACCAATGATCGCAACCGCCAGCAGGAGATTATCAAAGCCGCCGCCGAAGAATTGCGCCGGGCGGGGAAAAAGGTCTATGTCCCACGCCAGGCCGATACGGTTGACCTGGATGTGATCGCCTATGCCGAGTCGGCGCTGGAAATTGTACGCCAATGTGACGAACTGGGCATCCAACCGCAGGCGCTCTATGTCACCGCCTATGACACCACCCAAGCCGGGCTTGTCTTAGGTCTCGCCTATCTCGAAAGTGCAATGCCGGTCAAAGGCTTTACCCCCTTGGCTGCATCCCCAGACCAACAAGCGCAAAAGATGGTCGATATGGCGAATCAAGCCGCCGAACGGCTGGGCCTTGATATTGAGTTGAGCGCCCAGGACTTTGACAACGATGACAGCTTTATCGGTGAACGCTACGGCATTCCGACGCCGGAAGGCATGGCCGCGCTCCGGCTGATGGCGCGCACCGAAGGCATTCTGCTCGACCCGGTCTACACCGGCAAAGGCTTTTCGGCGCTGATCAACCACATCCAAAGTGGCAAACTCAACAAAGAGCAGCCGGTCGTCTTTGTCCACACCGGCGGCGCGCCGGCCCTCTTTGGCTACGCCGCTGATCTACTGGCAGAGTGAGGAGCAACGAAGAGCATCATGCAACTCTTGCTTACCTCTGCCGCCTCACCGCTTGCCCGTTCTCTGACGGAAGCGTTGCGGGGCGAACATCTTTTGCGCCTGACCGAACGCGTACCCATCGCCGGTATCGCTGATTTTGCCCTGTCGCCGCTGGGGCCTGATCTATCGACTAACCTGCTGGTGCGTGGCATGGATGCCATTATCCATATCGCCGAACCCTTGCCGACCGATGGCGATCTTCAGCAGATCGACTACCTGACCCGCTGCACCTACAACCTCTGTCTGGCTGCTGCTGCCGAAGGGGTGAAGCGGCTCATCTATTTGAGTACGCTCGACCTGATGACGGCCTATGACCCCAACTATCTGGTCACCGAACGCTGGAAGCCTAAGCCGCCCACCCATGCCCCGACCCTAGCCAAACATTTGGGTGAGTTCACCTGTCGTGAATTTGCGCGTGAACATAAGCTGGCGGTAGTGGTGCTGCGGCTGGGCAAGGTGGTGCGCGCTGAAGCGATGGCCGGTCAGCCGGTCGATCCGCTCTGGGTCGATGAGCGGGATGTGGCGCAAGCGGTCAAGCTGGCATTGACGGCTGAATTGCCACGCTGGGCGATTTTTCACATCGGAGCGGATTCACTGCAGGCGCGCTTTTCAGTGACAGCAGCAAAGCGTGGGTTGAACTATGCACCAACGCAAAATTTTTAGTTTACACGGATAGGAAAGAACACTGTCTACCGTGCTTCCTCCTATCTGTGTAAAGTAAAATTTCTGCTTCGTATCCAAAAAATCTTTGTGCTGGAAAATTTTCTCAGCCAGGCATAAAATCAGCAAATCAGTTTTGAGGTTACGCATGAAAGTATTGATCCTGGGCGGCGCAGGGATGTTTGGCCCTTATGTCGTGCCGGCCCTGCATGAGAAATATGATCTGCTCGTCACCGACATCAAACCGCTTGACATTGCCTTTCAGGGCGAATTTCGCCAGGTCGATGTCGCAAACCCGGAACAGGTGATGGACGCAGCGGCAGGAATGGACGCGATTATCAATCTGTCGGTCTTACGGCAGGATCGCCAACTGGCCTTTGATGTGAGTACGCTCGGTTGCTACAACATGATGACAGCGGCGGTAAAGCATGGCATTCGCCGTATCATCAACACCGGCCCTCACTTCACCATCGCCGGCCCCAGCTATGAACTCTTTGACTTTGACCTGCACGCCGACATCCCGCCCCAGCCCGGCACCAATCTCTATGCGCTCACCAAGTCGCTAGGGCAGGAGATCTGTCGCGTCTTTACCGAAGCGCATAATATTTATGTGCAGACCTATCTCTTCTACAACTTCCGCGACCCCGCCGACCTTCAGCGCCAGCATGAGGTGCGCCCCTTTGCCGTCTCCTGGCAAAATGCAGCCCAGGTTTTCTCATTAGGGCTAGCGATTGGTTTTGAAAAGCTCCCCTCCCGCTGCGAAATCTTTAACGTCTTTACCGACATGCCTCACAGTCAATTTCGTAACGACAAAGCTAAACAGATTCTGGGCTTTGAACCGTGGGCTGATATTGCAAGCCTCTGGTGCAAAGAATAAAAGCTGATACAAGTAGACGGTAACGGATCGGATCTGAGGTAGACAAGCAACCGGGTTTTCTGAAAACCCGGTTGCTATCCTGATCAATCCGACCAACTGACGCTGTTCCAGGCGACACTATTCCAACTGACCGAATTCCAACTGACACTGTTCCAGCTTACTGAATTCCAACTGACGCTGTTCCAACTGACGCTATTCCAGGCAATCGGTTGCGTGCCGGTCCAGAGCAGTTGGCTGGCGGTAAGTCCGGTGTTGGCTGATTGAGTTGTGTTGCCAGTGACAGCATTATAGACATTAAGATAGGGTGTGTTGACACCGCTACCTGGATCGACCATCATCGAACCTGTATTCAACAGGCGATATTTCACCTGGTCAGGCGTCAGGTTGGGTTCATCTTGAAGGAGTAGGGCAACGGCGCCCGTAACCATCGGCGCCGCCATCGAGGTTCCACTCAGGCTAAAGTAGGAACCGTTCACGACACGCGTCGGCGCCAAGTCATCCCAGGAAGAATGCTGACTTAAGACGCTGACGATCTTGCTGCCGGGCGCCATAATGTTCGGCTTGGCAAAGCCATTGCTGGTAACGCCAAAGGCGGAATAGGCGCCTGGGGTATCATCACGAGTTCTTGATGTACCTTTTTCATCCATAGCGCCAACGGTGATCAGGAAGGGATCGTGGGCCGGCGCGGCATTGGCTGTATTGTAGCCGCCGGCCGGCCCTTTATTGCCGGCCGAGACGACAACGACAACGCCATTAAACCAAAGCACTTCCGCCGCGGCACTCATGGGGCTGTTGTGATAGGACTGTTCCACAGTTGCATTGACTGACAAATTCACCACACGGATGTTATACGTGGCTTTACTTTCGTACACCCATTGCATCGCTTCAACAATGTCCGATTCATAAGCCATCCCGGTGTCATCGGCAATCTTAAGATTATACAGGCTGGCATTCGGTGCAATGCCGGCATAAAGACCACCCGAATTTGAGCCGTTACCGGCGATGATGCCGGCCACATGGCTGCCATGCCCATAGAAATCGACGTTGGCTGTCGAATTGGTGCTAAAAGAGACTGACTTTTTCAAGTTGTTAAAATCTTGGCTTGAGGATATGCCGCTGTCAATCACGGCGATGCCAATCCCATCACCACGTCGTCCCATGTTCCAAACGGCGCGCACCCCTAAGGTATCCAGATAGGTGTTGCTTGGCGTGGTCGTGCCGCTGCCACCGCCCCCTTTCTGCGAACTCTCCACACGCCCGTCAAGCGAAATCCAACGAACGGCTGGGAGAGCCGCAACTTGCAGAACGGCATGGCCCGGTAACTTGGCGGCAAAGGCGTTGAGGATGTGCAAATCTTTGGTAATAACACCACCTAGGGCAGCCACATTGCGCTCAATATAGTTGTCCTGCACGGTCTTCTGCACAATCACAGAGACTGCATGCCCGGGTTGGTTAGCGATCATTGTTAGCAACGCCGGCTGTACCTTTTCGCCAATCACAGGTTGAGGGGCGGCTGCGGAGGCAACAATAGGCAATAGTAACAAAAAGAAGACAAGTAGTAAGCTTATATTGCGTCGCCCCCGCTTTATGCCTTCAGTCGCAACCGGCATATGCCGATGGCCGACAGCTAGCGTTTTCTTCTGGGATGACGCAGAAGAGTCCAAAATCATAATTTTCTCCAAGTAGATATGATTACTACGTTCAAACTAGTTCTCAGGTACACCGGAAGTTTTGTAACTATCATCATAACAGAGGCCAACTTACGATAGCGTTACAAAAGGTTATCGATTGGCTGGGTTTTACAAGGAGCAAAAGGGGTCGGTGAACGCCGGCTAAGGACGCGAACCGGCATGAGTTGGCGCTGGACGCCGTTGCGGCGACGCCGGTCAGCTATCGACGCTTTGATGATTCACTACTTAGGCTGTATAATCTATATTGCAACCCACATACATTCCCGATCCGATCATTCCATAAGGAGGAACCGATGCCATTCGGCTCAGGCAAATACACTTACGAAGTGCAACCCGGCTGGGGTAAACTGCCCAGCGGCTGGGAATGGGGCTGGATCCCCGCTGTGGCCTGTGATTCGCAGGACAATGTCTATGTCTACTCGCGCAGCCAACACCCGCTGGTGATCTTTGACCGTGACGGCAACTTTCTCGATTCGTGGGGCGAGGATATTCTCAAGGACGCCCACGGCATCTTTATTGACAAGGCTGACAATGTCTGGTGTACCGAGCGCGAGACCCACTGCATCCGCAAATTCAACAAAAAAGGGGAACTAGTGCTGACCATCGGCACGCCCGACGTGCAAGGGGCCAACGATGGCGATCCCTTCCGTCTGCCCACCGATCTGGCGATTGCTTCGGACGGCACGCTCTTTATCACCGATGGCTATGGCAACGCCCGTGTCCACAAGTACACCCAAGAGGGAAAATTGCTCAAATCCTGGGGGACGTGGGGCGATGGCCCTGGTCAATTCCAATTGTCCCACTGTGTGCGCATCGACAAGCAGGATCGCCTCTGGGTTTGCGACCGCACCAACAACCGCATCCAACACTTTGACACCGACGGCAACTTCCTGAGCGAGTGGACGGGTCTCTACCACCCGGATACGATCCACTTTGACCCCATTGATGATGTCATCTACATTGCCGAATTGGATCAACAGGTAAGCATCTATACGCTGACCGGCGAACTCCTTAGCCAGTGGGGCGGCCGGGTGAAGAGCGAAAAACCGGGTGAGTTTATAGCCTGTCCGCATGGCATTTGGACCGATTCCCGCGGCGATCTCTATGTGGGTGAAGTTCAGGCCAATGCCCGCTTACAAAAATTCGTGCGAGTTTAGTTGCAATGGCAAAACGCAAGGAAAAACCCCAGACTTCGCACGATCGGCTGTTCAAAGAATTTTTGGAACGCTTTTTACCGGACTTTCTGCGCCTCTTTTTCCCCGAAGAGGCGGCGCGGCTTGATTTCAGCACCTTGCACTTTCCGCGCCAGGAGTTGTTGGTCAATGTACCACGCCAGTTACTGCGGATCACCGATGTTGTCGGCGAAGTCAAGACCTTTGCCGGTGAACCGGAACTGATCATCGTTCATGTCGAGATAGAGGGCAACGACCCCAAGCCCCTACCCAAGCGCATGTTTGACTACTATGCGCTGATGCGTATCTTACAGCAAAAACC
Organism: Caldilinea sp. CFX5; assembly: GCA_021405325.1. The sequence continues at coordinate 63,593 of QWII01000013.1, forward strand.
GGTGCTACCCCTTGCCCTGGTTTTTGCCTATGGCGTCGGCGGCTTGAAATGGCGCACCTATCAGGAAAAGCTGTGGGGCCGTGAGTTAGTCCGTTTTCGCTATGGGCAGGTCGGCCTGCGGGCGCTCGATAGTGAGGAGTACCAGAGCCAAAACAACCCGATTGCCGCCACCTTGGCCGTTCTCATGAAGCGGCGCGGGCGTAGCAAAGCGCAGGTCAAACTGACGGCATTACAAACCGTCGTTAATAGCAATTTGACAGAAGGCGACAAACTCTTTTTAATAAACATGGTTGAAACATACCTGCCGCAGCAGGAAGTTTTTGATGCACGGGAGGAAGTTATGCAAGCGCTACAAGCAATTGAACAGACTTGGATGGACAAAATTCTGGAAAAAGGACAGCAGCAAGGCCATCAACAGGGGCAACAGGAGGGCATGCGCACTCTGTTGCTACTTATGTTATCCAGCAAATTTGGGCCATTGCCTCAGCCCATCGTTGACCAACTCAACGCCATCGATGATACGGCTGTCTTTGCCAACCTAAGCCAGCAACTGTTGACCGCCACCCGGCTGGATGAGATCAGCTTTCCTGCTCACCCGGCGATGAATGGCGGCGCATATCCCAATTGAGGGAGCTTATGCCCAACTATACAGCCGTACAAGCTTTGACCTTCGACCTCTTTGGCACGATTCTTGACCTGGGCGGCAGTCTGACGCCGCCCCTGGGTCCCTTTTTGCAAGCCAAAGGCGCGACCATCAGCGCTGCCGGCTTTTGGGCGCAGTGGCGCGACCGGCAGCGGATCGAGCAATATCAAGACACGCTCATGATGCTCGGCCACAGCGGCTATTTGGAGACGGCGCGACGGGCCTTTGTCTACACCTTGCGCCGCAACCGGATCGACGCAACAGTCGACGAAGTGGCGTCGTTTATGCTCAACTGGCAGCAGCTTTTGCCCTTCCCCGATGTTGTGCCGGCGCTGGAACGGTTGAAAAACCGCTATAAACTCGTTGCCCTCTCCAATGGCGAGCCGGACTTTCTCCAACATCTGGCCGATAACCGCATCCACTGGCGTTTTGACGCGATCTTCTCGGTCAATCAGGTGGGCGCTTTCAAACCGCATCCGGCTGTTTATCGTGGGGCGGCGCTACACTTGGGCTTGGAAGTCAATCAATGTCTGATGGTTTCGTCCAATGCCTTTGACGCTGTCGGCGCACGGGCGTGTGGCTACCGGGCCATCTATGTGAATCGGTATGATCTGCCGGTGGAGGATCATCCGTGCCAGCCGGATCAGATTGTCGCTAACTTTGCCGAACTGGCGGACGTCCTGCTCTAATCAAATCAAACCAAGGCCAAGCGTATGACCAAAATTTACACAGCCGCTGTTATCGGCGCTGGCATGGGCGGCAAGTTGAGCATGAAAGCCGCCGCTGCTTCCGACCGCTTCCACCTGGTGGCTGTGGCCGATTGGCGCGAAGAGGCGCGCCGGGAAGCGGAAGCGCTCTATCAATTGTTGGCCGACCAGATCGATAAGTCGTTGCCCGATTACACCTGGCCCGCAGCATCGCTGACGGCTTTGGAACTCTGTGAAGCCGCCTACCTCGCCAACCAGCATCGCTGTATGATCTCCTTGCCCTTAGCTAACTTTATGCCACCAGCCGCCACGCATTGGGAACCCGGCAAACCCTACGCCGGGCAAGGGGGTGGCCGCGATGGGCGACGCCTCAACGCCTGAGCCAATCGTGACGAAGAAGGCACCAGCGTCACTGCTGCCCTTAGCCGAACAGACCGCGTCACTGGCGGCTTTGCTGCAGACGGCGGTTGGCGTAATTCCCACGGGCATCACCATCAGTGATATGCGCCAACCTGACCAGCCGCTGGTCTATGTCAACAGCGGCTTTGAACAGTTGACCGGTTACACCGCGCAAGAGGTCATCGGGCGGAATTGCCGCTTTCTTCAGGGCAAAGAACGGGAACAAGACGCACTGCCAATGGTGCGTAAAACGCTGGCGAACGGCGAAGCTTGCACAGTCATCCTACGCAATTATCGCAAAGACGGCGTCCCCTTTTGGAATGAACTGACCCTCTACCCACTCGTTGATGAACAGGGCCATCTGACCCACTATGTCGGCGTCCAACATGACATTTCGGCGATTGTCGAACGAAGCCGGCGGCTGGTACAGGGCGAAAAACAGGCGACGCAAGAAGCTATACAGCAAGCGCAGAGCGTCGGTTTGCTCAACGAAATGAGCCGTCAACTCAATGGCGCGGTGAGCGAAGAAGAAATTTTTCAGATTGCCGCCCACTACGCGCCTCAGATCATTGAGGCTGACCGGATCAGCATTGCACTCTTGGTCGACGAAGGTCGTCAATTTGAAATCATCGCACTACAGGGCATGGCCGGCGCGCTTTCCCAAGGCGTGCGGCTACCGCTCGCCGATACTGACATTGAACGGGCCATCCAAAGCGAACAGCTCTTTGTTCAGGCTAACCGCGATGAGCCATCGATTGGCGGAATGAACGCGCGCATGAACGCGCCGTTGATCACCGGTGGTGTTGCCATCGGCGCCCTGAATGTAGTCGCTTCGCAAGCCGCTGCGTTCACCCAACGTGATGAACAGTTGCTCGTCCAGATCGCCAATCTGCTGGCGTCCACCATCCAGAATCGCCGGCTCTTTGCCCAGACGCAAGCGGCGTTGGATGAGAATCGCCAGCAGAACAGCGCCTTGCGTCAGGCATTGGAAGCATTGCAACAGGCGCAGACACAGTTGCTGGCCGCGGAAAAGATGGCTTCCCTAGGACGATTGGTGGCCGGGTTGGCGCATGAGATTAACACCCCGGTCGGCATTGCCATCACCGCTGTGTCGGTCTTGGCGGATCGTACCCAGGAAGTCTTACAGCTTTACCGGAATGGTCAGGTCAAACGAACTGATTTTGAAGAGTTTTTACAACTGCTCACCGCGAGCGGCAAACTCATTACCAACAACCTGAATCGCGCCACCGAACTCATCCAGAGCTTCAAACAGGTGGCTGTCGATCAGTCCAGCGAAGCCGCCCGCACCATCAATCTCAAAGCGTACATCGGCGAGGTGGTGAATAGCCTGCAACCGGAATTGAAACGGACCCAATTGACAGTGGCCATCAAGGGTGATGAGACTATCGTCCTGCAAAGCTATCCGGGGGCGCTTTCACAGATTATTACCAATCTTGTGTTGAACTCGATCATTCATGGCTACCCGTCTGATACGGTTGGGCGCCTGACAATAACGCTCCAACGCCAAGCGGACAAGGTCTGCTTGCACTACGCCGATGATGGCGTCGGTATTCCACCGGAACATCAACATAAAATTTTTGAACCGTTTTTCACCACGCGGCGCGGTCAGGGGGGCAGCGGTCTTGGTCTCCACATTGTTTATAATTTGGTGACACAGAAATTAGGCGGTACGATTAGTTTTCAAAGCCAGGTGGGGAGTGGCACCACTTTTACGATTACCCTGCCTTTACAGAACTAGCCCACAAGCAGCAAGGGATGAGGAGATACGCTATGCAACTCGAAACCGCCTTTACCATGGACACCTCCAGCATTAAATACGGCCCCGGCGTCACTCGTGAAATCGGCAATGATATGGCGGCGTTGGGAGCCAAACGGGTCATGGTGGTGACAGACCCGCGCCTTGCCAAATTGGAGCCGGTCGCGGTGGTATTAGATGCCTTACGCAAAGAGGGTATCGACGCCGTTCTCTATGACCGCACCCGTGTCGAACCGACCGATCAATCGTTCCAAGATGCCATTCAATTTGCCACCAACGGTAACTTTGACGGCTACGTCGCGGTTGGTGGCGGCTCCGCGATGGACACAGCCAAGGCGGCCAATCTCTACGCCACCTATCCCGCCGACTTGCTCACCTATGTCAACCCACCCATCGGCAAAGGGCAACCGGTGCCGGGCCGCTTGAAACCGCTCATTGCCGTGCCAACCACGGCAGGTACGGGCAGCGAGACGACCGGCGTCGCCATCTTTGACCTGGTCGAGATGCACGCCAAGACCGGCATCGCCCATCGCGCCCTGCGTCCCGTCATGGGTATCATCGACCCCGACAACACGCGCACCTTGCCCAAGATGGTCGCCGCTTGTAGTGCGCTTGATGTCCTCAGCCATGCGTTGGAATCATTGACTGCCATCCCCTTTAGCCAACGACCGGCGCCCGAACATCCCAAACTGCGCCCGGCCTATCAAGGCGCCAACCCGATCAGCGCCATCTGGGCGACCAAAGCGATTGAAACGGTCGCGGCCAATCTCCTGCGCGCCATTGATGACCCCGAAGACAATGAGGCGCGCGGTCAAATGCTCCTTGCCGCCGCCTATGCCGGTATCGGCTTTGGCAATGCCGGCGTCCACCTGCCCCACGGCATGTCCTATCCCGTCTCCGGCATGGTGCGCGACTATGTGCCGCCCGACTACAACCCCGACCATCCCATTGTCCCCCACGGTATGTCGGTAATTCTCCACGCCCCCGCCGTCTTCCGCTGGACCGCGCCAACCAACCCGGCGCTCCATTTGCAAGCGGCGCAGATGATGGGCGTTGACACGCGTGGCGCCGCGCCGGAAGATGCCGGCGAACTGTTAGCCGGCGCCATTGTTGACATTATGCGCAAAACGGGGATGCCCAACGGCTTGAAGGCGATTGGCTTTACAGCGGCCGATGTGGACAAACTGGTGGAAGGGACGCTGCCGCAACATCGCGTTACCAAGCTGTCCCCCAAACCGGCGAGTGCAGCGGATCTGCGTCAACTCTTTCTCGATTCCATGACTTGCTGGTGAGCCTGCTATGACAACACCCTTATACACACACGAAGAAGACGCCCTGACCGCCACGGATGGCGTCACCCTCTACAGACAAAGCTGGCGGGCCGCACAACCCAAGGCCGCCATTGCCCTGATTCACGGTTTGGCCGAACATAGTGCGCGCTACCGCCATGTCGGCGAATATTTAGCCGCACGCGGCTACACCGTCCACACCATGGATCTGCGGGGTCATGGGCGGTCACCGGGCAAACGCATTCTGGTGCGCCGGATGGATGAATACAGTAAGGATGTGGCCGCCCTTTTAGGGCAGATTCGCACCCAAGAAACCAACTGCCCTCTCTTTCTCTTGGGGCACAGCCTGGGTGGGTTAATTGTGACCTACTATGTACTCACCCAGACGCCCGATCTACAGGGCGTTATTCTCAGCGGACCGGCCCTGCAAGTGGATGCGATTTCGCCCTTCTTGCAGATTGTTGGCCGTGTCCTGGCGCAGATTGCCCCCACGCTGCCGATGAAGAAGCTAGATGCCACGGCCGTCTCACGCGATCCGGCGGTGGTCAAAGCATACCAAAATGATCCATTGGTCTATACCGGCGCTGTCCCGGCCGCCACCGGCATTGCCACGATTAATGCCATTACTGAGATTCAGCAACGGATGGAAGCTTTCCGTTGGCCGCTGTTGATTGTCCATGGCGCCGCCGACCGTCTGACCAACCCGGAGGGCAGCAAGCAACTTTACGCCCGCGCCGGTTCAACCGATAAAACGCTCAAGCTCTATGATGGCCTCTATCACGAAGTACTCAACGAACCGGAGCAGGAGCAGATTATGGCCGAGATTGTGGCATGGCTGGATAAACGCATCTAATTCCGGGAACCCCGACCTCGTTGCCGGCCAGGACTTCCGCCTAAGCCGCCTCTACGGTGTTCCCAGGGTGTAAACCCTTACCTAAAGGAGCTTCTATGACACCGCAACCTAGCCCTGAACCCTTTTACAGCATGGCGCGCCGCGCCGGCGACATTTTGTTTATGTCAGGCTTTGGTCCCGTCAATGAACAGCTAGAAGTCGTCGGCGCCAACATTGAAGAGCAGACCATTTACACGATGGATCTGATCAAAAAGGCGTTGGCGCATGAAGGCGCGACCTTTGCCGATGTGGTGCGCGTCAATGTTTTTCTGCTCGACATGGCGGATCGCGATGGCTTCAACGCCGCCTACCGGCGCTATTTCAACGGCCCCATGCCCACCCGCCGGCTGATCGGCGCCGGTGATCTCTACAAGGGGATTTTGGTGGAGATTGATTGTATTGCGTATGTTGGTAGGTAGACAGGTAGACAGGTAGACAGGTAGGCAGGTAGACACGCCCTATTTACCTGTTTACCTTTCTACCTACTTACCCAACCCATAGGAACTTATATGACGTTTTTTGATCCAACAGCGCCGGCGTTTCGGCAAAATCCATACCCGGTCTATGCGGAGCTACGCGCACAAGCGCCCATTGTCTTTTGGGAAGAACGGGGGGTCTGGCTGCTCAGTCGCTGGGCGGATTGCACGGCGCTGCTGCGCGACCTCCGCTTGGGCAATGACCCGCCAGGGCATGATATGCTCTTTCAAAATCCGCCCGACCATACGCGGCTACGGGGATTGGTGCAGAAAGCCTTTACACCCCGGCGCATCGAGTTGTTGCGCGACCAGATTCAGCGCATCACCGATGGCTTACTAGATCAGGCGCAAGGCCGACAAGCATTTGATCTGATCGCGGCCCTGGCCTACCCCTTGCCCGTGGCGGTGATTGCGGCACTTATGGGCATACCGGCGGAAGACCATACCAAGTTTCATGCCTGGTCGAATGCGCTGGTGGATAGTCTCGACCTCGTGCCTGATCCTGACTTGGCCGAACGACTGGCCCCCGCTGAAGCCGGCTTTCGCGCCTACTTTGATGATCTGATTCGTGAGCGGCGGCGCAACCCTGGTGATGATCTCCTCAGCGCCTTGATCGCCGCTGAAGAGGCCGGCGATCGCTTGAGCAGTGATGAACTCTACTTCAGCGCTCGTCTCCTCCTGGTCGCCGGTTATGAGACCACCGTTGGGTTGATCGGCAATGGCGCCCTGGCGTTATTGCGCAATCCGGCCCAACGGGAACTGCTCCAAGAACAACCTGGTCTGATTGGAAATGCAGTGGAAGAGTTGCTGCGCTATGATAGTCCGATCCAGATGATCGGGCGCACGGTGCTAGAGACGATGGAGTGGCAGGATGTTGTCTTCACCAAAGGTCAGGGTGTTGCCCTCCTCACTGGCGCTGCCAATCATGATCCGGCGCTGGTGGCGCGTCCCGATCAACTCGACATTATGCGCCCCCCTGCGCAACATCTCGCCTTTGGCAGCGGCATTCACTACTGCCTGGGCGCGCCGTTAGCCCGCCTTGAAGGTCAAATTGCCATCCAAACGCTGCTGCGCCGCTTCCCCGATTTGCAACTGAGCGAAGAAGCGCCGCCCCATCGCAACAACTTCGTCTTTCGCAGCCTGCAACGCTTGCTGGTAATCAATCCTTAGCGCAGTTAGCACACAACGAGCGGTAAATAGAGAGTGCTTGCGCTCCCTGTGCAGTAGGCAAAATTCATAATGATTAGGAGTTACGCAGTTGGACAAGACCTGTCAGGTTTGCGAAACCTGACAGGTCTCTGGTAGCGCCCGTCAACTGCGTAACTCCTAATGATGTGGGAGCTGGCGTGTTGGCGCCAGCCATCGGGCAGGAACATACGCTGAAACAGGGTCAACTTGCCCCAGCGCGCGCCCGCAACATACTATCCACCGTCGGCTCGCCATCGCCGAAGAGATCTGCATAGGAGTACATAAACTTCATAGTCCCTTCCTTCTTGTATGACAAGGAGACAAGGTCACTTTGTCCTCTTGTCAGGCCAGCGTCTGCTCCCCATACTGATGACTCACCGTGTCATACAGTCCCCAGGTCGGTGCGCCGTACATGCCGAGCAACTCGCCGGGGTTGACGAGGTGGCAGCGACCGATCTGTTCGTGGCGCTTTTGATGGTTGTGACCGTAGCAGACTATGTCCAGTTGGCCGGACTGGGCAATGCGCTGCGCTGGTTCAGGGTAGTGGATCAGGGCGATGGTGCGGTTGGCAATCGTCACTTCGGCATAGATGCCATACAGTTTGACATGCGGATATTGGGCGGCAATGGTCTGGAGCAGACGGCCGTCGCCATCGTTGTTGCCAAAGACGACATGGATCGGACCGCTAAATTTCTGGGCCATGCGCGCCAACATAAAGGGCGCGCAGAGGTCGCCACAGTGAATGAGCGCCTCGGCGCCGGCAGTACGCGCTGCTTGTAGCGCATTTTCCAGATTTTGAATCTGATCATGACTGTCGGAAAAGATGGCAATTTTTGTCATGGCGTCTACTCCTTTTTGCTGTTATATGCCGCAAAGTATTGTTTATTAGAAACTGTTCACCCCGCTCACAGCCAGTCCGTGACTGGCGATGGGGACGCCAGTTACGGACTGGCTGTGAGCGTAGACACAGGAAATCAGCCGCTCTGCGTATCGAAAACCCACTTGTCATACGTTTATCCTACGTAAGACAAATGTAGCGCAATGGTCACACTTTAAATTAAAATTGTAAGAAAACTGTTTGGCACGAATCGGTTTAACCGCTAGTATACTGAAGTTGTTATGCTTTTTCCAAGAATATCATCGTTCTCTTCACTTTGCCCAATGTTCGGTAGCGCCGCCAAGTTCATGTTGGTTGGCCTTTTCGGGTTGCTTACGTTTGGTTGCGGTCAGGTGATCACCTTGACACCGACGCCAACCGCGCTGCCCACACCCACGATTAGTATTACATTAGCCGCCAATGCACCGGATGCAACCCCAACCCCGGCGCCTTATACGCCCGCGCCAACACCAACGCCCACCATAACGCCGACCCCCATTGTCCATACCGTACGCGCCGGCGAAAGTTTACTGACCATTGCCGCTCAGTATGATCTGAGCGTTAGCGCGTTACAGGACGCTAATGGGATTCTCGACCCGCGCACCCTTCAGATCGGTCAACAATTAATTATTCCGCGGCCCGAAGAGAGCGCAGAGGCTGCCGCCGCGACACCGACGCCGACACCCTTACCCGTTGCCATCGAAAATATCTACCTGAACAATACGACCATCGGCAACTTGTGGGTGTTGGGGGAAGTGTACAACAATAGTACCGTGGCGCTCGAACAGGTAGAGGTGGCGGTAGTGTTATTGGATGAGCAGCAGAAGGAGCTTGGGCGCCAGGTCAGCTTTGTGGCGCTTGCTCTCGTTGACCCGGAGCAACGGGCGCCCTTTGCTATTTTGTTCGAGCCGCCGGTTCCCTCCTTTGCCAGCTATCAGGTTGTTGTGGTGCGCGCTGTGCCGGCCTATGTCGGCAGCTACTACCGCGATCTGCAAGTGACTCTGGGCGAAAGCGATCACGAGCGCTACGCCTCCTACACGGTACAGGGGACGCTCTTGAACAATGGACCGGAAGAAGCGGTGGGGGTTCAGGTGGTGTTAACCGGCTATGACGCATTGAACCGAGTTATCGCTATGCGCAAAATCGATCCTGAGTACAATGTGGTGCCGCGCGGTGGGGAAACAACCTTTACAGCCATCCTCACGCCGCTTGGCGGCCCACTCGCACGGATTACGGCCATCGCCCAAGGCCGTCGCCTTCAACCTACGCAACCCTAACTGCGCCAACGCCGTACCGATCGTCAGTTTGGCAACAGCAATGCTGTGCGAGTTGACAGACCCTAAATAGCCAGTACAATAGTAGCAGATTGATGACTGCTCTTATCGCAATATAGGAATTGTTGTAACCCTTATGGCAAAACGGCGCACACCTTTTCACCTTTTACATCTTTTACATCTTTTCACCCTGAGTATGTTGGCAGGGATTCTTTTCCTCAGCGGTTGTCGTGACTCCACTGCTGCCAGCAATAGAGCATTGGCCCAAGATGCGGAACCGGCGCCGCCGGCCAGCGCGCCCAGACTAGCGCACCCGCCGGTGGCAAAGGCCATGCCTGATCGACTGATTTTGCCGGCGCTCCAGCTTGATATTCCTGTGGTCGAGCTGGGTTGGAGTACGAAGCAACAGGACGGACAGATTTTCAGCGAATGGGATGTAGCGGAATATGCGGCCGGCTGGCACAAAAATAGCGCTCGACTAGGTGAAGGCGGCAACGTCGTCATGAGCGGTCATAACAATATTTTCGGCGCGGTCTTTCGCGAACTGGATCAACTTAAACGTGGCGACGAGGTCACCGTTTGGTCGGGCAGTCAAACCTTTGTTTACAAGGTGGACAAGGTAATGATCGTGCCGGAAAAATATGCCACCCTGGAACAACGCAAAGAGAACGCCAAGTGGATTGGCGCCTTTGACGACGACCGGCTGACCCTGGTCAGTTGCTGGCCGCGCGATGACAATACCCACCGCATCATCGTTGTCGCCCACGCCAAGGGTTAAGATTGCCACCGGCGGCGCAATTGTTCAAGCCGAGCCGCCAGCCGGTTTTGGATCGTTGCCTCTTGTAGCCCTGCTAACGTGAACAAAAGCGCATCTTCATCAGTGTCGCGATAGTAGCGTTTACGCCGCCCCACCGCTTGGAAGCCGAGTTTGCGGTAGAGCGCATGGGCGGCAGTGTTGCTGGCCCGCATCTCTAGCGTCACCACGGTTGCACCCTGACTCTGCGCCAGCGTCGCCAACTCCAACATGAGCCACTCGGCCAGCCCGCGCTTACGCCAGTCGGGATGCACCGCAATGGCAATGATATGGGCATCGTCACCCAGTAGCCAGTAACCGCCGTAAGCGACCACCAGCGTTTCCTGCCGGCTTACAGCCGAAGGGGTAGCATGGATCACCCGATAATTAGCATATTGGTTTTGAGTCACTTCTTGGCGGTAGAAGGTCGCTGAACGCGGTGATGGAAAGGCTTGCACCTCCACAGCAGCCACTTGCGGCACATCGGCCACAGTCAGCGGTGCGCAGGCCACGGTATAACCGGTATGAGGATCAGCGCACTGTTCGGGTGTTGTCGTCATGTCAAGGGGCGCGCAAATAGAGCGGTTCCAACGCACTGAGTTGGTCATCCGCACCGGCAGCCAGGTGCAAAGCCGCCAGCCACGCCAGATGCCCCGCCCGTCGCCAACCGCTGACGGGGTCAACCACTGTGACATGGGGCAATGCTTGCAGCGCCGCGACCAATGCCGCGTCCACCTCGCCGACGCACAAAATCGGGGTAGCCGGCGGTTGGGCTAACGCAGCCGCCAATTCAGCGGCGCCACCGGTGTGGTGATCGGCAACGGCCGGTCGCCACAGCCTTTGTCCGGCCGTAAAATTCACCCAATTATAACGTCCCCGTCCGGCATGGATCACGGCGCAGATCGCACCGGTCGGTTGCCACCGTTCCACCAGGGTAAACCAAGGCGCGGCGGTGACGGCGAGCGTCGGCAGGCCGATTAGGTGTGGTCGTGTCGGCAGGCCCAGGGCAATGCCTTTGACGGTGCTGATGCCGATGCGTACACCGGTAAAGCTGCCGGGGCCGGTAGTGACCGCCAACGCCGTCAACTGGCTGGGCGTGAGATCGAGTTGGGCGAGGAGTTGTTGTGCCGTCACCAGCAGCTCTTGAGTCTGGCGACGCTGGGCTTCCCAGGTCAACTCTGCTAGTAATTGTTGCTTGGTCAGGTCGAAAACAGCTAAAGCCGCCGTGGTTGTTGCTGTGTCAAGTGCGAGTAACAAGTGCGATTCCCTACCTATTGGCCGTAGACGGCTAGTACAAACCAGGTTTCTGGTAGAAACCTGGTTTGTTGCGATTACCGCTTGCGTTTAGTCGATGGAAACTTTTCATCCAGATTGGCATCCACCACCAGCACCACAATGCGTTCCCCGGTTTTGGTACTCATATCGGTGTGGAGCGAGATGACTTTACAATCGATGATCATGCGCGTCATCTCTTCAATGGCGGGCCGTGCGCCTTCAAAGAGCCGCCGCCGCATCTCCTTGAGCAGTTCGCGGCCCTGGTCGCTCTCGGCCAGCTTATGTTCAGCCGGCGTCATCAACCCTTGCAGCCGCACCAACACCATGTCATTGAGAAAGATCGTGCGTACATCCTGCGGCCCTCGCCCCAGGTATTCCCGTTCAAATTGAATAAAGGCTTTGGTGAATTCAGCCTCGACCATACCGCGCGTTTTTGGTTCCATGAAAGGTCTAAAATATCTAAATTAGAAAAAAATTTCTTTATTGGAACTTATTTTAATCGAATTTAGAGAATAATTGCTAAATTGGAAACATTTGACTGCATACTCATTTCTGTTTAGAATAGAAACATGGCAAAAGATGCAATTCATGAAGCAGTCAAAAAAGCAATCACCGATGATAGGTGGAAAATCCTTGCTGATCCGTTCCGTATGGATTACGGCTCATATCGCCTCTTTGCAGATCTGGCTGCCGAGCGTACCTTGGCAGCAGAAAGAGACGGGCGCAAAATCATCGTTGAGATTAAAACATTCTCCGAGCGCTCCTTTATCAAGGCATTCCAACAAGCGCTTGGTCAATAGAAGTTGTATCTTGACGTGCTTGTCCTCACCAATCAGGATTATGAATTGTATCTCACCATTAGCCATTCTGTTTACGACGAGTTTTTTGTGCAAGATGCAATTGCGCAATTGGTACAACGTAATCAGTTAAAGCTGATCGTGGTTGAACTTGCAAAAAAGGCGATTGTCAAATGGATAAACTGAACCATTACCAAACGATTGTAAAGCAAGCATTGACTGAATACGGGGCGCTTCTCCAGTCTCCTCCTGCGCCACCTTATGATGTAGCGGTGATCTTTGATGACCAACACAATCATTACCTGATCCGCGAAATCGGCTGGACTGATAAAGGCCGTGTGCGCGAAACCATTCTTCATCTAGCAATTCGCAATGGTAAGATCTGGGTGGAAGAGGATTGGACGAAAGAAGGCGTTGCCACCTTTCTCCTGCAGCACGGTGTTCCAGAGAAAGATATTGTTTTGGGATTTCAGCCGCCTGATATTCGCCAATATTCAGAGTTTGCCGTTGCATAAACAAAATCAATACTCGCTGGGTAGTTACTCGATAGTAGGGTCTGTCTCCCACGAGCCGCCCGCACGAAAACCGCCATCCACGATGTAGTGACTGCCCGTGATATACGACGACGCCGGTGACGCCAACAGCAATGCCACCCCCGCCAGTTCCTCCGGTTCACCGGGACGGCGCATGGGGATGCGTTGGTGCAACCAGCGACTCCGTCGCTCGTTCTGCCAAAGACCGACGTTGGTCAGCGGGGTGCGGAAAAAGCCGGGAATGATGCAATTGACCTGAATGTTATCCCGCGCCCACTCGACCGCCATCACCCTGGTCAGTTGGGCCACTCCGGCCTTGCTGGCCCCATAGACCGAGACCGTGTCCAGCGCAAACTCCGAATTCATCGAGCCGATGTGAATGATCTTGCCGCCGCCTTGCGCCTTCATCAGTGGTTGCGCCGCCTGACTCAGAAAAAAGAGACTGCGCAAGTTGACCGCCATGATCGTGTCAAAATCATCGGTGGTCACCTCAGCGATGGGTTTGCGGCGGTTCATGCCGGCGCAGTTGACCAAGATGTCGAGCCGCCCCAACGTGGCGTGCGCCTCTTGGATCAGCCGGTGACAACTTTCGACATCGGTCAACTCGGCAAAGAGGGGAACGGCCTGCCCACCCACTGCCGTCACGGCGTCACAGGCAGCCGTCACCTTCTCCGGCGAACGGCCATGCACGCCGATGGTCGCCCCCGCTTCGGCCAATGTCACCGCCAGCGCTTGACCAATACCGCCCGGCGCGCCCGTAATCAGCGCCGTTTTGCCTGCCAGTGAAAAAAGCCGCTGTAACAACGATCCGTCCGTCATTAACTCACTCCCGCTTTTGCTTGATAGTGGGGCGCCTGGCCTTGCAGGGCCAAAAGACAATTTTCCAACGTGATCTGCCCCATGCGCTGCAAGCCGCCATCGGTGCGCCCGCCAATGTGGGGCGTCAACACCACATTTTCCAGATGGAGCAACGGGGAATCGCTCGGCGGCTCGGCGGTGAAGACATCCAGACCGGCGCCGGCCAGTTGGCCGTTGCGCAACGCTTCAGCCAATGCCGCTTCATCCACCAGTTGACCACGCGCCGTGTTGATCAAATAAGCCGACGCCTTCATCAACGCCAGTTCTGCCGGACCGATGAGCGGTCGATGCGGGTCGGCGGCAACAGCATCGAGCGTCACCACATCGGCGCGTTGCAACAAGTCAGTCAGGGGCAAAAATTCAACCCCATGTGCTGCGGCATACGTTTGGTCAGGATAGGGATCATGGGCAATGACCTTCATGCCAAACGCCTGCGCCCGTTGACAAACTGCTTTGCCGATGCGCCCCAGGCCGACAATGCCCAACGTCTTGTCGCGCAACTCCATCCCGGTGCTACCTTGCCAGCCGCCAGATTGCACGCGTTGATGTAACGGCACAATTTGTCGAGCGAGCGCCAGCAACAAGGTCAGCGTAAGATCCGCCACCGAATCATGAATCGCCCCCGGCGTATAGGAGACCACCACGCCACACGCTTCCGCCGCCGCCAGGTCGATATTGTCTAACCCGACGCCATGTTTGGCAATGGTCTTGAGCCGGTTGGCGCGACAAATCACCTCGGCGGTCAACTCGTCGGTGCCGGTGATGATGGCGTCGACATCCTGCAATGCTGGAATCAACGCCGCCGCTTTGTACGCGCGCCCCGACGGGTTGAGGATCAATTCACACCCGGCAGCTTCCAGTTGGGTCAGATGGTCAGCCGACGCTTGCCCAAACGAACGCGAGGCGATTAACACCCGCCAACGCTTTTCTGTCATCTTCGCTCTGTCTTTCATTGGCGGCACCCCTGCCCTGAAAACAACAGGGATTTTGCAGATTACACAGATTAATTGGCAATATAAATCTGCGAAATCCCTGTTGTTTTCATTAGCTGTGGCGCACAATGGTGCATGGCTACTTCCTGGAAGCGGCGATCAACGTTCGTTTTGACCAGCCGTCGCCCGCCTCTTCCAAGAAGGGTTGCCCTGTCCTATCCTGTTTCCGCGAGCGCCCGCATCTGGCGCACTTCTTCCGCCATGTCTGGGACTTTGTAGAGGCCACCGCCCATCGCAATGGCCGTCGCACCGGCGTTGACCAATGGCGCAATATGTTCCCGCTTGACACCGCCGGCCACCTGAATATCGACCGTCGCCCCAGCCGTCGCCACCATTGCGCCCACCTGTTGCAGGCGTGGCAACACTAACGGATTGAACGACGCGCCTTTTGTTCCTTCGCCCGTCACGCGGGAGAGGAGCAAGACCGCATCGATCAGCGGGATCACCGGCTCCAACAGCGCCAGCGACGTACCCAGCGTAAAGACCAGCCCCGCCTTGACGCCATGCTCGCGCACGGTAAAGAGCGCCTCATAGAGCATGGCGACGCTCTCGACATGAAAGAGGATCAGGTCAGCGCCCGCCTCGACCAGATGCGGTACAAAGCGCATGGGATCGACCGCGCCCAAATGCACCTCAAAGGGCAAGCGGGTCAATGGACGCAAGGCGGCGATGGTGCGTGGGGGAAAGCCCAAGTCCGAGACAAAGTGACCATCGAAGACATCCAGGTGCAGAAAGTCAACGTTGGCGGCTTCGAGCCGGGCCACTTCATCGGCCAACCGGGCATGGTCGGCATTGAAGAGGGCGGAGCCAAACCGTGCTGAACCAAACGGCGCGGTCACGGTTGCGCCATCCCTTCGATTTCGAGCGCAATGGCCCGAATCGGCGAGGCGTCCAGCCCCTTGACCGGCAGCGGCATCCCGACAAAGAAGAAGCGCTGGGTGGGGATCGCGCCCAGGTTGCGCAGACACTCGACCACCGGAATATCCACCCCCGCCTTGAAAAAGAGGTGATGGTTGGGGTGGGTCTTGACACCGCGCACCTCAAAGCCGGACGAGTCGGTGCCGAGCAATTTGATCTTCTTCTCCAACGCCAGCCAGCGCGCCGCTTCTTCGGTGACATAGGGGCGGTCATGGGATTTGGGGGTGCGGTACTGGTGGTCGCGCCCTTCCCAGAGGATCACAATGTCGCCTTCGCGGATGTCGCCGGCCTGCTGGAACTCTTCCAGGGTGATCGGCTCGTTGGTCGCTTTGTGACGAAAGTCCAGGCGAATAGCTGGACCGACAAAGGTCTCCGGTGGAAAATCGGACGTATCTTTGCCGTTTTCGTAAAAATGCAGCGACACTTCGACATGGGTGCCGGAGTGTGACCACAGATAGACATCTTTCATAATGTCGCCACTGGGGGTGGTGCGTTCGTTGCGCTGCTTCAATTCGACGGTATATTGCTCCTCACCGGGAATCATCGTGTGGGTGAGGTCGATAATGCGAAAGTTGGACATAAGCTTCTCCTGACCAAGTAGCCGGCATCAAAATATTTACACGAAATTTACACGGATAGGAAGAAGCACGGCAATGGGGGAGTCGCAAAACGCGCGCTTAGCTGCATCCGGGGGTTTCCGATGCTCGGCCACTAGGCATGTACATCGTAATTATAAAAAATCCGTGCTTCTTCCTATCTGTGTGAACACAAAGTTTTATGTAGCGCTTTCCAATTCGATCCGTACACCAGGCGCACCAGCATATAGCGCATAGGCGCGACCACCGGCGGCTTCAATCGCAGTGGCGACCGCACCTTGCTGCTCCGGCTCGACCAGCGCGATCATAATGCCGCCGCCGCCGGAACCGGACAATTTGGCCCCCAGCGCACCGGCGGCCAGCGCCGCTTCAATCAACCGTTCCAGTTCGGGGCAGGAGACGCCGATCTTTTCCAGGATCAGTTGGTTCAGGTTGAGCAGGTGGCCCAGCGTCGTCCGATCTTGCGTAGCCAGCGCCACTTGCGCCTGCCGCACCAACAGACCGATTTCGGCAAAGAGGTGCATCCGTTCCGGGTGAGCAGCCAGCCAATGGCGCACACGGGTGTTGATCTCCGCCGTGTTGGCCTGGACCCCGGTATAGCCAATGACCAGGGGCAACGCCAAATCATATGGCAGCGCCCGCGGGCCATCAGCCAGGGTATAGAGCGTCAACCCGCCGAGCGCCGAAGCGCCGCTGTCCAACCCCGAAGCCACCCCGCCGTGGGCGACCACATCGCCCTGCCAGGCGAGAAAGGCCACGTCGGCGGGCGTCAATTCACAACCGGCGGCGTGACCGGCGGCCAACGCCATTGCACCCGCCGCCGCCGCCCCCGATCCCAAGCCGGAACCCACCGGTAGGGTCGAACGCCATTCAATGGACAAGCCGGGGCCACCGTAACGGGTGATCAGATGGGCCAAGACATAGCGAGTCGGGGCAAAAAAGGCGCGGGCGCGTTCACGAATGGCGTCGTAATTTTGGGTTATGCGCAGATCATCAATCTCCGCTTTGTAGGCCAGCAAGTCGGCACGGCGATAGCTTTCCTGGCGGTCGCCCGACCGGAAATGATATTGGTCGTCGGCTTGGGGGATAACATGACAGTAGAGGCGCAGATCGACAGCAGTCGCCAGCGCCGGCTGCTGGCGGTTGACGCCATGCTCTCCGAAAAAGATTACTTTGGCGGGGGCAGAGGTTACGATCGGCGGCACAGAAGCTCCATCGTTGGCTGGGTTGATCTTGCGATGGGTTTATTGTAGCATAGTTGACCCTTTTGGGAAATGGGCAGCCCCCGGCAGGGTGTATTATCGTAGGGCGCACCCATGTGTACCAAAAGATACTACAGCGGATGAAGGCGGGAACGGATATCTCTGCTACCATAGACGTTTCCGGGTAGTGGTTGACCCATGACTGGCGTTGGTGAGACCGCCGGGAGGTGGGCAAACAGCATCATCTGAAGGTGTCGCCCGTTGCCCACCTCCCGGCGGTCTCACCAGTCACTGTCTACCCACTACCCGTTTCCGAAAGAGTAAGTGAACATTTTGCATGATGTCTTTGCCTTTCGTTGGCTTTTGCTCAACAACAAGCCCATCCGTTCCCGCCTTCATCCGCTGTAGTGTCTTGGCTTGATACACATGGGTATTGTGCCACAGAGACCCTTTCAGGGTGACAGGCGAGTCTATCTGGTTTTCGGGTGCGCCTTCTTTGTGATGCGCTTGGGGTACAAATCACCTCTATGATTCCCCGTTGCTTGTCAAGCTACTGCGACTCAATTCAGCCCAAAACCTGACGTTAGCCGTCAAATTTTTCCTCTTGGTTGCGCTTCAACTCTTCCAACTCAAGTTCATCCCTCATCAAGTTATCAAGCGATACAGTAAACAGGTCGGCAATTTTCAGTACCATCTCAATACTGGGTTTTTTCCGCCCCTGTTCCAAGCCCCAGAGAAAACTTTGGTGTACCCCAAGCAGATCGCTCAGTTGCCGCTGGGATAGGCCACGTCGTTCGCGCAAGGTTCGTAGTTTTTCGCCAAATCTTTTCATAAATTCACTATTGCGATTTGACACCTGTTAAACAAGATGTTATCATACCGCCATTGACTACCTATAGGTAGTCAATGGCCCAAATCCATGCTTCTACACCACAAAAGGAGCGACCTCATGGCAACTTATGACCACAAGCAAGTCCTGGCCGACTATGCCCGCGGCAACCTCACGCCGGAAATGGCGGTGGGTCACAGCCTGCAACATATTGATGCGCTGTACACCGCCCAAACCGCTGCCCGCACCGAATGGCGCACGGAAATTGATGCCCTCAACCAGCAGGTGCATCAGATGCAGGCAACCGTTGATCACCTGGCGGCCATCATCGAAAAAGCACGCGCCAAACAAAAGGCGCAGAAGCCCCATGCCCAGCCCAAAGCTGACCAGCCATGAGCAGCCACTGTGCAGGGCTATTCTTTATCATACGATGAAGGGTCAGTTTATGCAAGGTTATCAGGTAGATGCAAACAATGCCAACCAATGGTATAATCAACAAAGAACAATGATAGCGAGGTAGCATGGCAAATCCTTTTGATGATACGGCGAAAACTCGCTATCATCGGTACTTTGAGAATCGGGGAATTCGAGCAATCCCCCAATATGAAGTGTTTTCGCTCAGTCGGTCTACTGATTTGGTGATCGAATGTACGGAGGAGGATAGACAAAGGCTGCAAGGCACCATCTTTGCCCACTTTCGGCAGATCAATGCACTGGAATTTAAAGGTGCGCACGATCCACTGACTGCTCCTGATTTGAACCTGATCATGATGCGTGCTTGGGGGATTGGCGTTGTTGATAAGAGCCAACAAAGGGAAACAACGAAGGCGACAGCGCCGACACCCTTTTTGCGCGTTCAGGAGATTGCGCGAATCCCTCGTCAGCGAACGGCGACAGTGGTTTGCGTTACCCGGCCAAGAAACATTTTGGATAAGTGACAGGACGAATTTTGTTTTACAGCAACCGAGGAACCCGGTATTTACTGTGATCATGCACAGAAAATACCGACTTGGATCATTCATCCAACCGAGTTGGCGCTGAAACCATCCAATTATGCCTTGCTACCACTAGCGCGTGGCAAAAAGTTGGAGAAGTTTATTGAGTTATGTTTGGCGCAGGGGTTGGTCGAATACTTACAATTAACCCTAGACATAGGGCTTGTCAGCGACCCTGATGTGATTTGGCATAAAATTATGGAGGTGTACGGTATGCAATTGACCATTCGCGAAGAAACCTGGCCTTATATTGATGAGTTCTTCCGCAATGTGCCGGAAGCAATGCACAAGGTGCCAACCTTCCAGGAGGCGCTGGAAGAAAGTAAGCGGCAAGGTCAGCGCCAAATGCTCCTGCGTTTTCTGCATCATAAATTTGGCAATCTGCCCAGCGCAGTCGTGGAATTGATTGAAAAAACCAATGATGCGCAACAACTTGATGCCTGGATGGATCAGGTGTTTGCGGCCAAATCCTTGGCTGACATACAGTTCACACCAGAGTAAACAGCGCCAGAGTCAGTTATGGTGACTTACCGATTTTCACGTCAAATGGGCTTGCGCCCATTTGACGTCATGGCAAAGAAATAGGAGGCGACTGACCCATGAAAAAGACAAGGATCGACAACGCACGTTATTGACAACGGCAATTTTGATCGCTGCCCAGTCAAAATTGTTCAGCAGTGATTTTCTGTGGACCTTATTTGAGGAGGATCAAATGGATCTGGATAACCCGGTGATTGCCAAGCTCTTTGACCGTGCCTATGGGGAAAAACTCGCTACTGAAACTCAAAAGATTGCTGCCGAAGCACAAAAAAATTGCAAGAAGAGTTAGCGTTGGCCGCACAACGCATAGCGGCTGCGGAGACCGAAGCAGCGCGACGCGAAGCGGAAGCAGAACGATGCGAAACGGAAGCGGTGCGACACGAAACAGAAACAACGCAGCAATGGCAAGAATTAATGTTCAAGGTATTGGAACACCGCTTCCCCTCCGTTCCCATGGCCTTGATCTTGCTCTTACAAGCAGTGAAACCCGCGCAACGCAGCCGAGTCAGTGATATTATCCTCGACAGCCCGGATGTCGATAGTTGTTTGCAAGCGTTGCGCCAACTGCAAGCCGAAGCCTAACCAACTTTGCCCAAAGCCGAAAGGAGCTTGGCAACCATGAGACTCAAGGAAAAAGTTGCCGTCGTGACGGGCGGCGGGTCCGGCATTGGCCGGGCGACGGCGTTGCTCTTTGCCGAAGAGGGCGCTCAGGTAGTGGTGGTCGATCAGAGTGAGGCCGATGCGCAGGAGACGGTCTCACGTATTGCTGAGATGAAGGGGCCACCGGCGCTGGCTCTCCAAGCCGATGTGACACAGGAAAGTGACATGGCGGCGGTGGCGTACCAGTGTGGGGAAACCTTTGGGCGGGTGGATATTTTGGTGAACAATGCTGGTGTGCGCGTCTGGGGGCCGGTGACAGAGGCGACCGCGGCCGATTGGCAGTTCATTCTGGATGTGAATCTGAAAGCGCCGGGGTTGTGTTGCAAGCACTTGATCCCGCTCATGGCGCAAGGGGGTGGCGGCAGTATTGTCAATGTTTCGTCGGCCAACGCCATTGCCGGTCGCCCCAACATGGCGCTCTATGACGCGACCAAGGCCGGCTTGTTAGCGTTGACCCGGTCGATGGCCTGTGACCATGCTGAGGCCAACATTCGCGTCAATGCGATTTTGCCGGGGCCGACCTTGACCGATTTTCATGTCAAACGGGCGCAAGCCGCCGGTCGCACCCTGGATGAGCGGGTGACAGAACGCAACCCGCAAGGCCCCGGTATCCTAAAACGCCAGGCCAAACCGCGCGAGATCGCCTATGGCATCCTCTTTCTGGCTTCGGATGAAGCCTCTTATGTCACCGGCGCTTGTCTCAGTGTGGATGGTGGGTTGACGGCGTTGGCGCAGCGGAGTTAACCTGCGCCTGGTCTGCCACTCCATCAATCCAATTCGCGATCATCCTTCATCAGTTGATCACACGAGACGTTGAAAATCTCCATCAACTTGGCCAGGATTTCCAGGCTGGGCAACCGTTCCCCGCGCTCGATTCGACCAATATGCGAATGGTCAAGGCCAATCAATTCGGCCAACTCTGTTTGCGTAAGCCCGCGTCGCTTGCGCAACGTATGCAACTTTTCACCAAGTCTTTGCATAATGAAATAGCGATTTGCGGAATACGCAATCGTGTGCTACCATTGATTTTGCGACTAAAAGTCGCAAAATTCTTGATTTGTTTGTTCTACGCTTGACATGGAATGAGGCCATGTCATCTACTCACCGTAAGAAAGGAGGTGAAAGCTATGAGTACCTACCCAATCGAAAAAGTGCTATCGGAATACGCCCACGAGCGCATGACGGTGGAGATGGCGATGGGTCATTGTCTACAACACATCGCCAATCTCACCGACGGTCAGGTCGCCGGCAGCGCCGAAGGCCAGACCTTGCGCCGACAGGTGAACGCCCTGGAGGATCGGCTGACAAGCGTGCAAAGCCAACTGGATCGACTCCACCCGTTGCCGGAGCGCCTGACTACGCTCACCCGCACCGTGGCCCAGTTGCAAGCCCACGTTGATCGCCTGGCCGCCCTCGCGCCGCCGTCTACGTCACAAAGCTAAACACACCCCTTGGGCCGGCGTCGTAGGTAAGACGACGCCAGCCCTTGTCTATGATAGCGCCAACCGTCCATTTCTGCAAAGCGGGTAAGGGCGATGATAGAGGAAGCTGTACAGCATTCGACCCATTGTTTAGTCATTGCCTGGCGTGGTATAATTCGCATGACGGAAGATGACAAGAAGACGAAGGGGTAATCATGACCAATCCAACTGATCCACACACCTACGATATTCTGGTCGAAAAATCGACTACGAATGGTTACATCGCACGCGTCATAGCCTGGCCGGATTGTACGGTGGAGGCGCCCACACGTGCTGCGGCGCTGGCGCAAATTCGCAGCCTAATCCTGGAACGACTGGCAAAGGCGGAGATTGTGACGCTGGCAATTACACCGGAGGAAATGGCGCATCCCTGGCTGCCGTTCGCCGGTGATTGGGCGGACGATCCCGGAATCGAGGATTTTCGCGCCGCAATTGAAGCGCATCGCCGCGAGCTTGATGCACAATGGTCGCCTTGGTTGTTTGAACCGGAGACAAGCGAAGTAACCCAAATTGAACCAACCAGAGAGGCTGTTGCTGTTTGATGCGCTACATCTTAGACACCGATCACATTACGCTCTATCGCGAGGGTAATTTAATGGTGCGGAGCCGTATTGCAACGGTGGGCAATGCTGCTCTTCACGTCACCATTATTTCTTTTCAAGAGCAGGTTGAAGGCTGGTTTGCGGAAATTCGCCGCGCCCAGAATCAGCAACGTTTACTTTGGGCATACGGCAAATTGCATCAGACCTTCATCTTCTTTACGCGAATGCAAATATTGCCATTTGATGAACCAGCGGCGATCCAATTCCAACAGTTATATCAACAGCGCCTCCGCGTCGGCACCCAAGACCTGCGCATCGCCGCCATTGCCCTGGCGCACGGTTGCACCGTCGTCACCCGCAACCACCGTGATTTTGCGCGCATACCAGAGTTGGCGATTGCGGATTGGAGCGTCGCCATCAATTAGTCCACCGTTACCTCGGCCAGGGCATACGCCACCGTCTCGTCCAGGGTCATCGCCTCCCCTTTGGCCCAGGCGGATGTGGTGGCTTCTTCAGCTAGTTGCCCGCGCGCAGTGACAATGGCCTCATCAAAAAATTGCTTTTCCACCGGCGGCATCATCAACTTCAACTGCCGGCGCTGGGCGCAAGTGGCTGCGGCTAAGGAAAGTGCAACGCTGAAATGAGTTTGTTTGATCGCTAGTTGCACAATTGCTTCGACCACAGGTAATAAATAGCGAGGCGCGCTCCGCTCTAGTTCATAGAGAAGGGCCTCTTTTAACAAAGCGGTTGCTCTGTCATACTCCCCATTTTCCATCGCCACGATGCCTAAAAGCATTTTGGGTTCGGCAAACATGCTTTGTGTCGTCATTGCCGCTCGCTCTGCCAGCACATGCGCCGCCTTGGCAAATCTACGTTGGTGAATGTAAAGGATTCCTTGATTCGTCAGAGTCAGGGCAATCCCCCAGATCTGCCCGATGCGACGATGAAGTTGTAACGCCTCTTGCAGCAAAACCTCAGCCTGGGCAAAATCGCCCAGTTCCGCCGCCATCTTGCCCCGATTCGCCAGCGTCATTGCCAGCGCCCATTCGTCGCCGGTTTCCATGTCATTGGCCTGGGCGGCAGCAAAATAACGATGGGCAGCCTGGTAATCGCCCTGATCAAAGCAGTGCCAGGCGAGGAGACCGTTCGCTATCCCAATCTTTTTTGGGTTGCCTAAATTGTCAATCTCGTCATTCATGGCCAAACATTGCACAAAGTAGCGGGCGCCAAGTTCGCTCTGCCCTCGTAAAAAGGCGACAAAGCCGGCGCTGGCAAGCAGATTCACATACGCAGGCGACGGCGGGTGACCAGCAGCGAGCCGTAGGGTTGCCTGCAAATAAGTCTCTGCTTCTTTGAACTGCTCAAGCGATGTCCAAAACTGGAGGAGATCGGCGCCAAGACGCGAACAATGATCCGTGTCACCGGCAGCCAGCAACCATTGAAACGCAACCCGCACATTGGCATGGTCCGCCTGTAACTGCGCCAATGCATCAGCACTCTCTGCATCCATCAGCCGGGGCGATTGGCCGGCGACAAATTGGACAAAATAGTGGGCATGGCGCGCTTGCATCGCCGCCAGTTCCTGCGCCGCCGTTACCTGTGCTAGCCCAAATTCCCGCAGCGTCTCCAACATCGTAAAGCGCAACTGGTTCTCATCGGGGGTTACTTGTAAGAGATGTTTATCGACGAGGGTCGCCAGCCCGTCAAGTGCGCGCTCTTCTATGACGTCGCAGACAACGGCGACTGCTTCCGGCGTACAACCACCAACAAAGACCGCTAACTGACGGAAGAAACGCTGCTCATCCGGGTCAAGCAGGGCGTAGCTCCAGGCGATGGTATCCCACAGCGAACGATGGCGGCTCTCGACATTGCGCGTGTCGGTTTTCAGAAAGTGGAGCGGCAAGTCGCCGTTCGGATCGGTCAGGCGCTTTACCAGCGCTTGTGGGGAAAGGAGTTTGCTGCGCGCCGCCGCCAATTCGATCGCCAGCGGGAGGCCATCCAGACGCGTGCAAATGGTTGCAATCGCTGTTGCATTCTCCGGGGTAAGGACAAAATCATGACGGGCAGCTGCGGCGCGTTGACAAAAAAGTTCGATGGCCGGCCACTGCTGGAGCGTCGCTGGGGTAAGTTCAGTGGTGAAGGTAGGCGCAGCAAGGGGCGATGTAACATATTCATGCTCCCCTTGCAACCGTAACCGCTCGCGGCTGGTCGCCAACACTTTGAGTCGCGGACAGGCAGCGAGCAGGTCGGCGATCACAGGTGCGGCGGTCAGGAGATGTTCAAAATTATCTAGCACCAACAGCAAGCGGCGTTCACCCAGCGCTGTGACCAGGCGCTCAAACAAGGGACGACTGCCCATCTCCCCTACGGTCAGCGTTTGGGCAAGCGCTGATAGCACCAGCGTCGGCTCGCGCAGGGGCGCCAGGAAGGTGACAAAGACGCCATCGGCAAAGTCCGCCAATCCTTGCCCAGCCACGGCCAAAGCCAAACGCGTCTTGCCCACGCCACCCGGCCCGGTCAACGTCACCAAGCGCACCGCCTCCCGTTGTAATAACCCTTGCAGCGTCGCCAGTTCATTGGTGCGGCCCAGCAGGGGCGTTGTCGGCGCGGGCAGGTTGTGTTTAGGTGATGGGGTGACAAGGTGAGGGGGTGACAGGGTGACAGGGTGAGTGGGTAATTGTGTCACCTTGTCACCTTGCCACCCCCTCACCTTGTCAAATTGACCGGTGCGAATCAACTCATAGAGTCTATTTGTCTCGGCGCTCGGTTCAACGCCTAGCTCGGCGGCCAGTTGGCGGCGGCAACGGTCATAGTGGGCCAGGGCCGCGCTGCGTTGTCCGTTCAAGGCGTGTAGGCGCATAATCTGCCGGTGGGCCTCTTCCAGCCACGGTTCCAATTCGACCCGGCGTTGGGCATAGGCGCAGGCTGGTTGGTAGTGGCCCTGTCCCTCAAAGTGATCGGCCAGATAACGCAAGGCATCAATGATCTGACGCTGGAGGCGTTCGCGGGTCAACAATAGCCACTCTTCAAAGGCCGCACACCCATTGAGATAGAAGCCCTCTAAAAAGACATGGTGATAGGCGGCGACGGCCTGTTGCAGGTGATCAATCGCGCGAACGGGCGCAGTCAATGATTGGAGGGCCTTTGTCACCTGGGCCAGATCAACTTGATAGACCGTATGGGGGTTGAACTGAATCGTGTGGCGCGTCACCAGGAGCGGCGGCGCTTGGGCGTCACCTTCGCCTAAGACCTTGCGCAGATTCGCCAGGGCATGACGCAAGTAGGTCAGCGCCGTCTGCTCCGGCCATTCGGGCCAAAAGAGACCAGCCAGTTGGGCGCGCCGATGCGGTCGGTCCGCCTCGACGGCCAAATAAGCCAGCAAGGCGCGCGCCTTGTCGGACTGAAAGCCGGTCAAGGCGCAGCCATTGTCATCGACTTGGAAGCCGCCAAGCAGCCGAATGATTTTCGTCATGGACTTGGGTGGAGAATGGACATCACGTTACGAATACGGTCGGCTTTGGGTAACGCTCGCCGTGCGGGCGTTGCCGTGGGCTGATTATAGCACACGCACCCTGACCATTTCAAGTATCTGGCGCACCTCCCTTTTCTCAACGCGTTCTCAACGTTTTGAGCCATCATTCTCTCCGTTGCGTCAACGGGCACCGCTTATGCTGGAAGGGAAAGGAAACCCGGTAACTTGATAAAACAGCCCACAGACCGCTATCAATCGTATCTTTTACGGCTCTGGCAAGAAGAGTGCAATGGCCGCCGCGTCTGGCGTGCGTCGGTCGAAAGTGTGCAGACGCACGAGCGGTGGGGCTTTGTCGGTTTGCCGGCGTTGTTTGCCTTTCTCGAACAACAGCTACAGGCAACAAAGCATGACAACAGAAAGGAAAATTGAGATGAAGCGCAAGATTCGATGCCTTATGCCATGCCTACTCCTGGTTATCCTGTTGGCGCTGCCATCAGCGACCAAGGCCCAGGAGACCCCGCCGCCGCAAGATCCCGAAGCCGTCTACCGGGCGGCCTATGCGGCCCAAAATGCCGGCGATGTCGAAGCCAGTATGGCCTTTTTTGCTGAGAGCGCCGTCAGCATTGCCCTCCCGCCGCCGCCAGGCACAACCGGCGTCTTTATCGGCAAGGACGCCATCCGTGCGGCCACAGCGGATTTTGTGACCAGAAGTCCCCAGATTGAATTTGTCGATTTTCAGGTCAACGGCGACACCGTCAGCTTTACCTTGTTGTTGGTGGAAGATGTTTTTCGCGAGCTTGGCGTCTTTCCCATCAAATTCAGTGGCGTCGCGGTAATTCAAGACGGGCTGATCCAATCCGACACCTGGATCATGGACAAGGATTCACTCGGTAGACTCGAAGCTGCTATTACCCTGGCCAATAACAAAGCAATCATACGTCAGGCTTACGATCAAATTTTCAGTGAAGGCAAGTTGGAACTGTTGGATGAGGTCATTGCAGCCGATGCCATTGATCATGGTTTCCCAGAATTACGGGGCGTAGAGGCATTTAAGGGGCCGATTGCCGGCATGAGAGCCGCCTTCCCTGATCTACAGGCCAAAGCGGAGTTTATCATTGCCGAAGGGGACATGGTCATGGCGCTGGCGACCTTCACCGGCACTCATTAAGCCGACTTTCTCGGCATTCCGGCCACGGGCAAAGAGATCACCTGGTCACATGTAGACATCAATCGGATTCAAGACGGCAAGGTCGTCGAGGCGTAGCACATCGGCGTACCTGGGGCCATTTTGCAGGCGCTTGGGGCACAATTGACGATGCCCACAGAATAAACGGCGTCCCTCGGTAGAGCAACCTTGCTGATTCGTTACGCCAGGGTTGCTCTCTTTGTTTTCCAAGCGCGCCAAAACGCTTTACATCTCAGCGCTCCACAATTCCGAACGGCAAGCGTTAGCGACCCGACAGCGGGTCGCTAACGCTTGCCGTTCGGGCGAAACGCCCCCAACTGGAAATACACCCGCGGTGTGGCGGTACAGCGTTGACGGAATGGGGGAACGATGGTACAATCAAGAGCAGTGAGCAATAAAGCGGAGCAACGCAGGAAGCGGCAATGAGCATTCAAAATCCCTATGATCACGCACTCAAGATCCTGGCGCGCACCTACCCGGCAGAATTCCTGCGCTTGGGCTTTCCCAACAAATCAGTGCGCCTGTTGGAAGAGCAGGCCAATGTAGAACTGGCGCTAGAGATCGACCGGGTAGACTTTTTGCACAAGATCGAATTGCAGGGGAAAACGGCGTTCTTGCACATTGATTTCCAATTGGAGCATGACGGTGACTGCCCACGCCGCTTCTTTGTCTATAACGCCATGTTGAGCGAATTGCAGAAGCCGACGCCCATCATCACCTTGCCGGTTTATATTCGTCGGCGCGTCTCCGATCCGCCCAACAAGTATGAAGTGAAGCTCGACAAAACGGTCTTTCATCAGTTCACGTACCGGTCAATCAACTTGTGGCGCTACGTCGATCAGATTCGCAGCGGCGAGTTATACATCTTTGCACCTTTATTGCCAGTGTTAACGCAACCGATGGATGAAGCGCTGTTGATTGAAGAGCGGGCGTTGATTCTAACCCACGAAAAAGACACGGATCGGCAACGCACGTTATTGACGACAGCGATTCTGATTGCCGCCCAGTCAAAGTTGTTTAGCAGTGACTTTCTGTGGGCCTTGTTCAAGGAGGATCCGATGGATCTAGATAACCCGGTGATTGCCAAGTTGTTTGACCGTGCCTATGGGGAAAAGCTTGCTGCCGAAACGCAAAAGATTGCCGCCGAGGCGCAAAAGGCAGAGCAAAAATTACAAGAAGAGTTAACGTTAGCAACACAACGGGTGGCGGAAGCGGAAGCCGCACGTCGCGAAGCGGAAGCGGAAGCCGCACGTCGCGAAGCGGAAGCGGAAGCCGCACGCCAATGGCAGGAATTAATGTTGAAAGTCTTAGAACATCGCTTTACCTCTGCGCCACTGGCATTGGTCCGGCTCTTACAGACGGTGAAACCAGCCCAACGCAGTCGCGCCAGTGATATTATCTTGGACAGCCCGGATGTGGATCGTTGCTTGCAAGCGATGCGGCAACTACAAGCCGAAGCCTAGCAGGATTGTCAATATTTCGCCGGTCAACGCCATTGCCGGTCCCCCACATGGCGCTTAAGGAGCATTAGGGTGGTCTGTACGATCAGTCATCGGCGGCAACGAACAAGCGGTCCTCTTCCAGGGGCCAGGTAACCGGGTTCTCAAATTCCATATTTGCCAGCGAGGTCGCCGTCTCTTCTGGCGTTAAGAGCAGCAGGATGGTGACGTCGGCAAGCGTCTCATAGAGCAATTGATGCAACAAAGGCCAAAAGAGATCCTCACGCGCGACTCGACGCATACCACGGAAATCCGGATCGATGACACGAATATGAATAGGAGTTACGCAGTTGGACAAGACCTGTCAGGTTTGCGAAACCTGACAGGTCTCTGGTAGCGCCCGTCAACTGCGTAACTCCTAATGAATTGAAACTTCATGACGACGGCGCACATCAATTTGGGCATTGACGTGGGCTGCCTGATAAGGGGCAAGGGCATTGTATATCTCTTGGACTTGTACGTCCTCGCTCTTCTGTTCTTGCATCCCGATAACCTTCCGTCCATGCAGGGCTGCTTCTTTCAACGACCAGGGCGTCGGATTTTCAAATTCTATATTTGCCCCTGAAGTCGCCACTTCGTCCGGCGTAAGCAACAATAAAAGCGAGATATTCGCAAAAATCTCGTCAGGCAACTGCTGCAAAAGGGACCAGACTTCGTCTTCACGGTCGGCCCAGAAGACGCCGTAAAAAGCCGGATCAACAATCCGAATGGCAAGAAAAACGCCGTGACGACGGCGTACAGCAATTTGGGCGGCAGGATGAGCAACTTGATAGGGTGAGAGGGCAGCAAGAACTGATTGCAATTGTGGATCAACCTGCTCGTTTTGTAACATTCTATTCATGTTACCTTCCCATTTGCCCATTGCACAATGACCGCTATAGAACAGCCGGGTTCTTGCGAACCCGGCTGACTCACTTTATCGCTTCCGCAGCGCCACCGTCACATCACTCTCGCCCAACTCAAAGCTGGCTTGGGGCAGATCCCCCGGCACGCCATTGCGTAACAGTTCGACCGTCAGCGTCTCCTCCTTGACGTAATCGCCATAGGTCGCCAATAGACCGGTGGTCAGCGGCGAGTCGGAGACGTAGAGGGTGATGCGGTCGCTAATCTCCAGACCGGCATCCTTGCGCAGTTGCTGGATGCGGCGCACCAGTTCACGGGCATTGCCTTCCTGCTCCAGTTCCGGCGTCAACGTGGTCGTGACGGCGACGAGATAGCCGCCATCCTGCGCCACGCTAAAGCCGGCGCGTGGGGTGCTGCGCACCTCGACATCTTCCGGCGCGATGGCATAGGCTGTGCCATCCGCCTCCACCGTCACCGTTTCGCCGGCCTGGAACTTACCGGCCAACTCTAGTTGATCCAACTCACCCAACAGCTTGCGGATGACCGGGTAGCCCTTGCCATACTTCTGCCCAAGCTGTTTGGGGAAGGGGAAGACCACCACATCCACCAGATCGCCGGCGGCATCGGCAAAGGTGAGCGCTTTGACATTCAACTCGTCCAGCACTAACCCGGACAACCGTTCCAGGCTGGCCCGTTCTTCGGCGTTGCGTGTGCGCACCACCACTTGCGCCAACGGTTGCCGCACCTTGAGGTTGGCATTCTGCCGCGCCGCATGGCCCAGGCTTGTCACTTTCTGCGCCAGCGCCATATCGGCGCTCAGTTGTTCATCGATCAGCGCTTCATTCGCCACCGGCCAACGACTCAAGTGAACACTGGCAAGCGCCGGGTTGTTGCTCGTCACCAGATTCTGGTAGATCTCCTCAGCGATAAAGGGCGTCGCCGGGGCGATCACCTGGCTTACCTTCACCAGCACCTCATAGAGTACGCTCAACGCCATGGGATCGCCTTCCCAGAAGCGGCGGCGGCTCAAGCGGACATACCAGTTGCTCACGCTGTCCACAAAGTCGGCCACGGGGCGGGTTGCACCCAGGACATCGTAGCTCTCGTAGGCGACGGTGACATCGCGGGTGAGTTTGTTCAGTTCGGATAGCACCCAGCGATCCAGCAGAGACCCCTCCCCAGCCCTCCCCTGATAGGGGAGGGAGCCGTTGGCGCTTGCGACTTGCCACTCGTCGCTGAGATTGGCATAGGTCACGAAGAAGCTGTAGGTGTTCCACAGCGTGTTCATAAATTTGCGCACCGTTTCGCCGACCAGGTTGACGCTAAAGCGGCGGCTGTTGCCGGGCGGGCTGGCGGTGTACATGTTCCAGCGGGTGGCGTCGGCGCCGTGGACGGTGAAGACCTCCCACGGGTTGACGACGTTGCCCTTGGATTTGCTCATCTTGCTGCCATCTTCGGCCAGGATGTGACCGAGACAGATGACATTCTTAAAGGCCGGCCGGTGGAAGAGCAGCGTGCTGACGGCGTGGAGCGAGTAGAACCAGCCACGGGTCTGATCGACGGCTTCACAGATGTAGTCGGCCTGCTTTTGCTCTTCCCATACCGCCTGGTTTTCAAACGGGTAGTGATATTGGGCCACCGGCATGGCGCCGCTGTCAAACCAGACGTCGATCACTTCCGGGACACGACGCATGGTGCCGCCATCGGGCGCGGGCCAGGTGATTTCATCGACGTAGGGGCGATGGAGGTCCAGATCGCTCAGATCACGGCCCGTCTTTTGCGACAGCTCTTCCCGGCTGCCGATGCACTCCATGTAAGTGCTGCCCGGTGCGTCGCTGCGCCAGACCGGCAGCGGCGTCCCCCAATAGCGGTCGCGACCAAGCGCCCAGTCGATGTTGTTTTCCAGCCAGCCGCCAAAACGCCCATCCTTGACATGCTCCGGCACCCAGTTGATCTGCTGGTTGAGCGCCACCAGTTCATCTTTGTGCGCGCTGGTGCGGATATACCAGGTCTGCTTGGCGACATAGAGCAGCGGCGTGCCGCAGCGCCAGCAGAAGGGATAGGTATGTTCAATGGTGCCGCTACGATAGAGCAGCCCCCGACTCGCCAGATCTTGCTCGATGAGCGGGTCGGCGTCTTTGACAAACAGCCCGGCCCAGGTCACTTCCGGCTTGAACTTGCCGGCCAGGTCGATGGTCATGATCAACGGCAGTTTATTGGCGCGGCCAACAGCCATATCCTCGGCGCCAAAGGCCGGCGCGATGTGGACGATGCCGGTGCCGTCTTCGGTACTGACATAGTCGCCGCTGACCACATAGGCGTAATCCTGTTCGACCGGGTAGAACTGGTAGAGCGGTTCATAATGCAGGCCAAGCAGTTCACTAGCGGGCAAGGTCGCCAATACTTCATACCCCGGTTTGAGGACAGCTTCGGCCCGTGCGGCGGCTAGATAAAGGATGTCGCCGCTGACATCTTTGACCTTGACATAGCTGATCTTCTCACCAACAGCCAGCGCCACGTTGCCCGGCAGCGTCCACGGCGTGGTTGTCCAGGCCAGCAGATATTCGTTGGCCCGATCCTTAAGTTTAAACTTCACATAGACGCTCGGATCGACCGCATCATCTTTGTACCCCAGCGACAATTCATGGCTGCTTAAGGGCGTGCCACAGCGTGGGCAATAGGGTACGACCTTATAGCCTTGATAAAGCAGATCCTTATCCCAGAACTGGCGCAAGATCCACCAGAGCGACTCGACATAATCAGGGCGGAAGGTGACATAGGCTTCTTCCTTGTCCACCCAGAAGCCCATGCGGTCGGTCAGCCGTTCCCAATCTTTGATATATTCCATGGCCGAGACGCGACAGCGGCGGTTAAACTCCTCGACGCCATACGCTTCGATCTGCTGCTTGCCGCTCAGGCCAAGCTGTTTCTCCACTTCGATCTCGACCGGCAGCCCATGCGTGTCCCAACCGCCCTTGCGCAGCACATAGTGGCCCTGCATGATCTTGTAGCGGGGGAACATATCTTTGAAGGCGCGCGCCAGCACATGATGAATGCCGGGACGCCCGTTGGCCGTCGGCGGCCCTTCAAAGAAGACATAGCGTGGCCCATCGGCCCGTTCACTCAGCGTGCGCTCAAAGATGTTGCGCGCGGCCCACATTGCCATCACCCGCTCTTCCAGCGCCGGATAGTTGACGGAAGAGGGAACGGGGGTGAATTTTGTTTTTTGTGTCTCCGTTGTCATAGCTGCTCCTTGGGGACTGGGTGATTGGGCGATTCGGTGAGTGAGCTTGTCGAACTCACCGAATCGCCCAATCACCCAGTCCTTCTACACTCTTGATTTCTCTAAAAGCAATGTCATCCACTCAATATCATAATAACAATCAGCCACTTTAATGTAGCGTTTTTCCACATGGGCGGGTTGGAAGCCAGCGGCGAGATAAATTGATCTGGCGGCCACGTTGCCCACCGTGACCGCCAGGATGATCTCCTCCAACATTGGTACACGACCGGCGCGTTCGACAAGGTCAGTCATGAGGGCGCGACCGATGCCCAGCCCGCGCGCTTCGGCGGCAACATACATGCCACCCACGCCGCCCCGGTGGCAGACTTTGCGGCCGACGGCTTGGGCAAAGGTGACGATGCCAGCAAGTGTGTCGGCCTGCCAGGCGCCAAGGGTAAAGCGACCGGGTAGCGCTTGCAAGCGTTCGGCGACGGCAGACAGCGGACGGGTAAGTTCATCCTCATAGGCCGAACCAAAGGCTTCCGGGTGTTCCTGCAAGGAGCGCAAGCGCACAGGCTGATAGGCGGCAGCATCGTCAGGTGTTAAGCGACGAATGGTAAAACTCATGCTTCACCTCGTTTCAGATGAACCGGCGGCGTCCAACCCCAGCCCGTAGGGTAGAGACCTTGCGCCAGCCAATTGCCGTAACTGCTGTACGGCCACTGTTCCGGTTTGTCCACCAGCCGCTGTTGCACCGGTGCATAGTGCAACTGGTCAAGTTGGGCGGCAAAGTCAGCGACATCCTTTAAGCGCTGCGCCCGGTAATGCTTCTCCCACAACAGTAACTCACCCGGCATGCCGATCAACTGCTGGTAATCGACCTGGAAGCGTTGCTGGGTTGCCGCCATCAGTTGATTGAGAACGACACCGGTTGCCGGTTCCAGCAACAGTTGCACCTGTTCCGGTAGAAAGACATAGCCAACCAACCGAAAGCGCTGCGTTTTCTGCACAGCGTCCAGCGCGATCCGAAACACCCGCATGATCATCTCATTCGCCAATACCGCTTCCCCACCAACCGTCCGATTGGTGACGAGAAAGAGGTGAGGGGTGAAGAGATCAGTGTACGTAACCATGATTAGTGATTCGTGCTGCGTGACTCGTGCTGCGTGATTCGTGGCCTTCGACAGGCTCAGGCCACGAATCACGCAGCACGAGTCACGTCCTAATTCGCCAGTTCGATGTAGACGCGCTTGTTAATGGCGCCCTTGCTTTTGTAATCGACGACCTTCATCTGGCCGACCTCGCGTGTGTTGTTGACATGGGTGCCGCCGTCGGCTTGTAAGTCCAGCCCCACAATTTCAACCGTGCGCACTTCGGCAATGCCTTCCGGCAGCAGGTTGATCTTGGTGCGAATCAGATCAGGAATCTGGAAGGCTTGCTCTCTGGGCAGAATCTGGGCGCGTACTTCACGGGCGGCGGCAATTTCGGCGTTGCACTTGGCCTCGATCTCGCTGATCAGATCGCGGGTGAGCGAAGCAAATTCAAAGTCCATGCGCCCTTTGCCGGGATCCATGTTGCCGCCGGTGACGCTGGCGAGATAATCGCGCCAGACGACGCCACAGAGAATATGCATGGCGGTGTGGGTGCGCATGAGTTGATAACGCCGTTCCCAGTCGATGACGCCGATGACATGGGCGCCCATGGCGATCTCCACCGGCTCATTGTTCATTTGCAAGGTATGCCAAACCTGCTCCCCCTCTTTTTTGACCGCGCTCACCCAGTAGCGGACACCGGCGATCTCCAGCCAGCCTTCGTCATTGGGCTGACCGCCGCCGCCGGGATAGAACACGGTGCGATCCAATGTCACCCGCAAGCTCTCCCCGCTGCTGTCCACACCTGTCACCGCCGCCCCAAATTCACGCCAATAAGCGTCTTCGTAATAAAGTAATCTTGTCATGGAATCAACCTCTCTACAGGCCGAAGCGGCTGTCAACGCCGCCAATAAAAAAACCCATCCCCCAAACGGGGACGGGCTAATAAGTCCGCGATACCACCCCAGTTCCCACCAACTGACCGATAACAGTCAATCGACAGGCACCTCACTGCGAAGCCATATTTGTATTGCCAGAAGATTCATGTCAACGGTTCACGCAACGTTCGGCTGAGCTCACGTCGAAGCCACGAATCACGCAACACGTTCCTGAGTTCGCCACAAAGATAACGGTTCGTGACACCGGCGGCGCTTACTGCAATTGCTCGGTTCAGGCCGCTGCTCCGGAGGGATCTTCATCGCTGGAGGGTTCACCCGGCTTCCACCATCCCAGGCTCGCTGTTAGAACGTTCCGACGACTACTCTGCTCCATCATCACATTTTGCTGGATTTGTGCAAAGTGTAACATGCCTTGATGAGCGTGTCAAGAGGCAATTTGCGAAATTGTGCAAAGTAAGTGGCAGCGTTCCCTGCTCAAACAATATCCTTACGCCGACTTAAATGCGCCTGCCCATCAGCGTGATAACTGCTGCGCACCAGCGGGCCGCTCTCCACCCACTGGAAGCCGCGCTGTTCGCCTTCTTCCTTGAGGCGTTCAAATTCATCGGGCGGATAGTAGCGCTGAATCGGCAGGTGGAAACGGCTAGGTTGCAAATATTGCCCCATGGTCATGATGTCCACATCATGGGCGCGTAGGTCGTCCATCACCTGCAAAATTTCTTCCCACGTTTCACCCAGACCCAGCATGATGCCCGATTTGGTGAGCGCCAGTGGGTCCATGGCTTTGGCCTGTTGCAAGAGTTCCATGCTGCGCATGTACTTGGCCTGCGGGCGCACCGTTTTGTACAGGCGCGGTACCGTCTCGGTATTATGATTGAGGATCTCCGGCTTGGCATCCATCACGGTTTGCAGCGCCGGCCCATCCCCTCTGAAATCGGGGATCAACACCTCAATGGTGCAGCCGGGAACCAGCTTGCGAATCCAGCGGATGCTCTCGGCAAAGACCCAAGCGCCGCCATCCTTCTGCTCGTCGCGATTGACGCTGGTCAAGACAGCGTGGTTCAACCCCATTGCCTGCACACTTTCACCGACGCGCCGTGGCTCGTCCGGATCGAGCGCGCCAGGGCGACCGGTCTTGATCTTACAAAAGCCGCAACTGCGCGTACAGGTGTCGCCCATCAACAAAAAGGTCGCCGTCCCTCGTCCCCAACATTCACCGATGTTGGGACACATGGCTTCTTCACAGACCGTGTGCAGATGTTTACCGCGGAAGAGGCCGCGTAGCTCCTGATATTTGGGGCTATCCGCCGCTTTGACGCGCAACCACGCTGGTCGCCGACCACGGGTCAAGCCGTTGGCTTCAGGTAATTGCACCGGCGCGGGGTCGAGGGTGATGACACCGTATTGATTCTGAATGTTACTACTTGGTTGATTCATATTACACCAAAATTAGTTGATAAAGTTAGGGCCAAGTGTAATACCCATCGTAAAAAGCACGGCCTGTTCAATGGCTACCATTGTCTTGGCTTCTAAATTTCCCAAACGACGGGTCAAACGGGAAGTGTCAAGAACGCGTAATTGATGACAAAGTGCGACGGAATCAACAGTTAATCCACCTTCACCAACAGCAACACGGACAGACGAGGGCAGCGCAGCGCGCCGTAGGTTGGAGGTAAAAGGAATAGCTAAAACCGTAGTCGTATAGGAATTAATGGCATTATTTTGAAAAATCAAAACCGGACGAATCCCCGCTTGTTCAGAACCACGAATGGGATTCAAATCCGCCAACCATATCTCACCGCGTTTGATGTTCATGCTCCATCCTCTGCCTGAAGCAATGTGAGATATTCTTGCATACCAGCTT
This sequence comes from Caldilinea sp. CFX5, assembly GCA_021405325.1. The sequence continues at coordinate 100,203 of QWII01000013.1, forward strand.
CGGCTTCGGCGCGATCCTCCGCGGCAAACTCACCATACAATGCGGCCAAATCGACACCTTCAGTACCACTCAATGGTTTTGTTTGCCACGTCCGAAAGCGTAAAAAGGCAATATAGGTTGCAACTTCTTGTAATTCATGAGCATCTAGTTGTTCTAGCTCATGTACCAGTTCTTTGACTGACATAGTGATTTCCTTACCCGTTTGCGCTCTGATCGACAAGAAGCGTATAGTTATAGTATACCCCTTTTTGTTATTTTCGTCTACGTTGGGATGGGAAAGGGATGCATTTTACTTGCGAAGAGAAGCGTGCGAGGAAGACACTACAGCGGATGAAGGCGGCAACGGATGTTAGTCTACGACGCAAGGAGTGGTAAAAACAACACTTTCAGGAAGACAAACAGCATCTGATAACCAACGGCCAGCAGGCTCACCTCATGCCAGTTTGGATCGTCGATATGCACGGCCAGGGCGTCGATCACTGCCGGTAGATCACGTTTGCCCTCGCGCAGCACCACGCCCACGGCGGCCAGATATTCTTGCAAGGTAGTGTGGAGAAAGCCATATTGCTCGCCGCCCCGTTCCACCAACAGCGACCGTTCACGGTGGACATCCCCCATAAATTGCTCGGCGGCAGCTTCAGGGTCGGCCAGCTTTTGCACCGGACAGAGGCCCACCAGATAAGCATCGAGCGCGCTCTTTTTGACCAGGCCAACGCCGGGGTTTACTTCGTGCATCCAAAGCGCCAGCGGCGCCAGCAATTTGCGCGTCTCGCGCGCATTGAGATCGCGCGCCGGCGCATGATCCAAACTGCGCGCCCGTTCCCAGGTCTCCAGCAAGGTTTTGACATAGGTTTCATAGAGTTCGGCGCGCTGTTCAGGCAGGGTGATGTTGCTACGCTTCATTAGGGCCAGAATGGTGAGCAGCAGCGGGTTGGCCGCCAATTTACACACGCCGGGGTTGCGGCGGATCTCGGCCAGCAATTGGCTGCGTTCGCGTTCAGCGTTGTAGGCCGCGGTGCGGGTGGCGCCCTGGCTCATCGTTTCAATGGCGCGGGTCCATTGCTCGACAAAGCGTTCGATCTCTTCGTCGGTAAAGTCGGTCAAGCGGCACTCCACCAGCCCCGTCACCGACCGGCGCACCTCATCATAGCCGACCAGCCGGCTGGTCAGCACAAATTTATTGCCCTGGGCGCTGTGGGCCAGAAAGAAGTTGGTGACATGATCGACCACATTCATCCGTTGCTGCGCCTGGCGCACCTCGTCCAGCCCATCCAGGAGCAGGAGCGCCTTGCCCGTGCGCAACGCTTCATCAAGGAGGGGGCCAAGCGCCAACGCCTCCTGGTCAAAACCGCTGTCCTGATAATAATCGACCAGACATTGGCGCAACGAAAGATCGCTTTCGGCCAACCGATTGGCATAGGCCGACAGCGGCAACAGAAAAGGAATCCGCCCCTGCAAGGCGGGCGCCGTCGCTCGCTGCAAGGCCGTGACCAGCAGCAGATAACGCAGAAAGGTGCTTTTACCGGCGCCGGGGTCGCCCAGGATGATCAAGCCGTTGTGCTGTTCCAACAGATCGAGCAACGGTTGCGCTTCGCTCAGACGCGGCCCGCCTTCACCCAGGCTCTGGTGCAGCGGGCGAACAAGCAATCGAAAAGCGCCGCCCCTAGGTGGAACATCACCCAAAGGCGGCTGACCTACCAAACTGTGACGAGTCTGGTTGGCTGTACATGATTTTATCTCAACTTGCTGATGAGACAAAAGCGGCAGCTACCTTGACGTAGGCGGCTGCTTTTTTATTGTGCGGACGGTGCAGGCGCGTTGGCTCATCGGCAAAAAGGAGAGCAGAGCATGGCGACGTATACAGTGGAAAAGTTGCGTTCCTTGTGGGCGCAGGGAGAAATGACCGTCGAGCAGTTGACGGAAGAAGTGGCGGCGTTAAAGAAAGCGGTCCACACCTTGCAACAGGAACGGAAGCGCTAGCACTGTAGTAAAGACTTTAGTCTTCCCCCGGCGCCCCGAAGACAAAAGTCTTTACTACGGAGATGCTTCTTTACCGGTGCGTTGAATCAACATCGTCGCCGTCGCCAGCCCCACATACAACCAGAGCAACACCGTCATGTGCGGGTAGGTCATATTAAACCAGTAATGATCAAAGATGCCGCTCACCAATGCGCCGGCAATTGCACCCGCCAACCCTAGCAGAATTGCTTCCAAGCCGGGCGGGTAGCCTTGCCGCCACGAGACCGTCACCATGCCGAAAAAGCCGATCATGATCAGCACAAAGATCGCCAGCCCCACCAACCCCATGTTGGAGGCGATGGTCAGATAGAGCATACTGACGCCGAGATAGATGTCAATATCAGGCACGCCGGTAAAGCCGACGCCAAAGAGCGGGTAGCGACCAACCAGCGTCAAGGCATCTTTGTACTCCCCAAAGCGCATCTGCGTCGCCAGGTCAGCGCCGGCCAGCCCTTCTTGAAAGCGGGCGACATAGTCCTGGGTTTGGGGCAACAAGAGCAGGAGCAGCAGACCGACAATCCCCAGCGGAATCAGCTTGCGATATTTTAACACAGCCAACAAGCCCAAGGATGTTGCCATGCCTACTAACGCCGAGCGACTATAGGTTAAATAGAGCGCCAGCGTCGCCGTCGCCAGCATGAGCCAGGTCAACCAGCGCGGCCAGAGGCGAACGCGGGCAAACAACTGGGGCGCCAATAGCCCGGTCACCAGAATCATCATGCCGCCCAAGACATTGGGGTCAACCGCGGTGCCAATGGCGCGCATGGTGCCGTTGGGGTCGTCTTCGATAAAGCGCAAGGCGCCGTAGCCACCGGGGTAATCAAAACGGGCCAGCCGGTTCAAGATTTCCACTGTCACCGCCTGTGGCAGCAAGTAGAAAAGCACGGCAATCGCTGCACAGCCCCAACCGGCCAGCGTCAACCAGCGCACCACCCAAGTCAACTCCGCTTCGCTGCGCACCGTGTTGATCGCCACAAAGAAGAGGCTGATGCCCAACAAAATCTCGGCAAAGCGGCGAATAAAAAAGCTGTTGGCGCTGCTGTGGCTCAAGCCATAGGCAAAGCTAAAAACCGCCATCAACATAAATAAGCCGACCAAGATCCCCAGTGGCGAAGCAATAAAGTCCCGCTCCAACCCAATGACCAGCTTCAAGAGCCAGACAAAAAAGAGCGCGCCCAACGCCGCATCGAGAAAGGTCGGCTTGAAGCCCAGGTCAAAGGGCAGACTGGCAAAGGGCAAGCCAAAGGTCACGCCCACCAACGCCACATAGCCCCAATGCGTATCGGCCAGAATCAGGATGCCGCCAATCAACGCCACCGCCGCCGCCAGCGCCAGGATCGGCCCGACCACGCCCACAAAGAGGCTGATCATCAAAGTTCCGGCCAACAAAACCAGGCCGAAAATCAACCAGCGGGTCAGGCGGTTGGATGAAAAAACGAGGGCTTGGAGCGTGTGAACAGCAGTTGTCATAAGGATTTATCAGTTGCGTGTTTAGACCAATACCGGTTGCAAGGCTGGTGTTTGCACCAGAAATGCCACGATCTCCTGTAAGAGCTGATGTCGGCGCAGTTTGTCAATCATTGCCGGCGTCAGTTGATCAAGTAAGGCTTCCAACGTCATCGGGTGTGGGCTGTCATTCAATAACTTTTGCAAAATGGTGCGCGGAATAATCCACTTGCCCAAGTTCGAGGGTCATTCTGTTTCCTGCGCTTCAACTGTTACTGTTTTGATGACAATATGATCCACACCTGCCGTTGTCAACACCCGTGGCGCACCCGGTTGCGCCGGGTCATAGAGACCAGCAATCAACCCATAGTCACCGGTCGGCAGCGTGACCGGGAGTAGTATACCATAAAACGCCGACGTTCGCACGGTTGATTGACTTGTCGCTACCGTTAATGGTCGATCATCTTGCGCAACCAACTGGCCGTTATCGTTCAACAATTGCACAAAGACCTTTTCTGTGCCACTCAAGGTAGCGCCGCCGACCTGCCAGCGAAGCTGTACCGCCAACACATTCCCCGGCGTCACGGTAGTTGGCTGAGTGGCAACACCGGTTAACACCACCCCATTTTGAAACGTTACGTCAACCGGCATCAAGTTTGTCAGCGGTGCGACATAAAGCTGCACCGGCCAGACGCCAACCGGCGCTTCATAGAGCAATTGGTATTCAGTCGCCAACGCGCCGGCGGCAAGTCCGCGATCGTCCCAGTTCGGCGCAGGTTGCAGCGGCAACAGTACCCGTTCCACTTTGCCGGCTCTCATTTCTTGCACTGCCGCCCGCGCCCCGGCTTCATCCTGCGCCCCCGGCGGCAAGACGACATGAGCCACGTCGCCACGGTAATAATACCAGAGCGTTGGATCGGGAAAATTCTGGGCAATGCGCACACGCTCTGTTGGTAAACCGGCGCTCCACTGCGCCAGCGTCGCTGCCAATGTCCGCCACCCGCGCGTCTTACTATAGGCCGGATCACCATAGTGTCGCCCCAACGACAAAGCCATCCCCATGATGATCAACAGCAAGGCAACCACCAGCGTCGCCGCCACGCCAGTACGTTTCAACGCACTTTGGCTATCAAACGCCGGTTGAAACCGGCGTTCCCCCCACCCTGCCGCTCCCCCGTTCCAGCCAACGGCCAGCGTAACTGCCAACAACAGGTAAAAGGGCGGCGCGGCGGCCACCAGATACCGTTCGTTAAAGATCGGTCGTTGCGTCGCGCTCCACCAGGTCGCCAACAAGGGAACACCCAGATAGAAACTCAAAAGCAGCAATGCGCGCCGCCCATTCGCGCCGGCGCGCGACAAACTCAACCCGCCCCAGCCCAATAGCACACCAGCCAGCAATGCCCACCAAAAGCGTTGCTCTACCGGCACACTCTCGCCCACGAGAAAAACGCTACCGGCCCGTTGCACCATGTCGCCCAACCTAGGTGAATCACCATTGCCGTGATAGTTGGTTAACGTCTCCTGAACACGTAGCAGCCACGGACCATAGAAAAAGGCGATTGTTGCCTGCAAGGTTACCCAGTTGAGCAAGATGCTTTGGAAGGGAGATTGCAACGAAGTCACCTGCGCGTGCTTCGTAGGGGCATGATAGTTTATGCCCCTACGAAGCAGCCGCAGGACAACAAACAGATTCTGCCCCACGAGCACAAAGACGCTGAAATAGTGGGTATGGAGCGCCAGCCAACTGACCACGGTGTAGGCAATCGCCCAGGCGCGCCGTTGCCGTTGCAACCAACCGATCATCAACCAGGTGCTGGCTGTGGTCAAGGCCAAACTCATGCTGTACATGCGGGCGTCCTGGCTGTGCCAGATGGCATAGGGACTGATCGCCAATAACAAGGTTGCCAGCAACGCTGCCCCTGCCGGCAATGCCAAGGCTTGCCCCAGTCGCCAGAGCAGCGCGACCGCCAACAAACCAAACCAGAGACTACTAAAACGCAAGGCAAATTCACTATGCCCGGCCCAGCCCAGCCACCACTGTTGCACCACATAACTGGCGACCGGATGGGGTTCTTGCAGATCGACCGTCGCCTGCACCATCTCGGCAAAGGGGCGCAGACTGAAAAAGTAGCCGAAGACCTCATCACCGCGCAACTCCTGGTAGTCAAGCCGCCAGAGCCGTAAGCCCCAACCCAGCAGCAGGGTCACGAGCAACCACCAGCGCACAATGGTACGGCTCATGGGTGGCGACTCCGCCGGCGCGCCCAACCATGCCAGCCGGCGAGTAGCGCCAACAGCAAGAGTGTGCCGCCGCTGATCGCCAGGCCAAGCTGCACGCTCGTCGGCCAGTAGACGAGATCAAAGGTAACGACCCCAGACGGCACAAGCAGACCAACCAATGTCAAGTTCACCCGATAGGGCGTTAATGTGGCTAACTGTTGGTTGCTTGACAAGTTGGTCGGACAGGCCGCGCCCTTGCTGCCACAGGTCGCCTTGCTGACACGCCAGCCCGGCAGCCAGTTTTCGCTCAGAAGGAGCAAGCCACCGCGTTCGCTTTCAACCGTCACATACAATTGCCCAGCCGCACGCTGTGTCACCTGAATTTTGCTTGCGCCTGTCGGCAGCGTCATCCCGGTGGCGGATGTTTCCGTTGGGATCAACGCCACCTGCTCCAGGTCAAAGGCATGATCACCCAACAACGCTAACGCTTCTGCATCGGTGGCCGGCTGCACTTCCTGCACCAGCCAGGCCCGTGGATTGGGTTCCGCCAGTCGATGCAAATAGGTGGTGTCGGTGGCTTGGGGAAATTCGGCCAGCAGTTCACTGGATTCAAACAACTCACGCCGCCAGGTAAGGACATGGGTCACGCCGGTCAACCGCCAGAGTCGATCCAGCGGGAAGTTCTCAAAGAGCGCCGCATAACGCGCCAGCCGCAACGGGCTGCTGCCCCACACATCTTCGATTTCCTGGCGCATTCCATAATCTTCATAGATGCGAAATTCGTTGTAAACCCGACCGTTCAAACCAGTTGGATCAACACCAGCCGCGCTGACTGCCCTGCCCAACGCTTCCATCTCCGGCGCCAGGATTGTTTTGCGGTTCGGTCCGAATTGATCGAGGTTGGTGGTAAAATTCGCCCAGAAGAGATTGGCAATGACCAATCCAACCACCACTATCGACCGCCGCTGTCGCCAGCCCGGCAACAAGAGCAGCACCACCACACTCATTGCCAGCCCAACCGTCGTCGCCGCAATCAGCAGATATTGTCCGTCACTGATGGCACTGTGATCCATCAACTGCCAGAACAGCCCAAAGAAATACGTTCCCCCTGCCACGAGCATGGCGTAGAACAAGGCCAACATTCGCCGCGCCGGATAACGCAATGTGGGCAAAGCTGCCAACCCCAACCCCACCAAAACGCTCAGCGCCAACGTTACCAAAAAAGCCGCCCGCTCCTGCCCCCGAAAGAGGTTCCACCCTGGCGCGTAGTGGTAGGCCAGCGGGTAGAGAAAGCTGTTATCGCCATAGGAGAGGATGAGCGCGATAACGGCGAGCAGGCCGAAGAAAAGAGAGATTGAGAGATTGAGAGATTGAGAGATTGTTGGTTGCTGCCGCGCCAATCTCTCAATCTCTTTATCTCTCAATCTCCCGTAGCCAAACCCAATCAACGCCAACCCTACGCCCACCACGCCAATGTAGAGCGGCGAAAACTGGGTGAGGACGCCGGGGAGCAGCAATTGCCACGTATCTTGAAGCGGAAAACCGCCGCTGACATAAGCATAATCGACATTGGCGCGGACACTGAGCCGGCTAAATTCCAGGCTGGGCAATAGTTGGGCGGCACTCAGCCCCAGCGCCAGCAGGAGGAAGAAAAGTAAGCCGGTGAGCTGGGCAAAGAAGTTCGACTTTTTCCAAAAGTCAAATTTCTTGCCTTGGGTAGCGATCAACAAAAAGAGCGCCCAGGCCGCAATCGTATAACTGATATGCAGAAAAGTTTGCGGATGACCGGCGCAAAAGGCAACCGCATAAGCGACACTGACGCCAATCCACCAGCGCCAACGTCGCGGTTCGTGCATGGCCTGCCAGAGCAGATAGAGCAACAACGGCAGCCAGATCGACGTGCGCAGCACCGCAAGTTGTAACGGCGGGTAGGCGGTGAGATAACCGGAAAAGGCAAAGGCGCAGCCGGCGGCAAAGGCGGCCAATCGGCGATTGGTCAACGCATGAGCCAGCAGGTAGACAAAATAGCCGGCCAACGCCACCTGCACCACCGCTTCCGCCTGCAGCCAGTAGAGCCGCTCCCCCACCGTTGTCCAGGACAAGGTCAGGAACAGCAGGAGGTTGCTGATCGGGTAGAAGACCGCCGCTTGCGTATCGGCCAGGAAGGGATGGCCGCTGTAAGTATAGGGGTTCCAGAGGGGTAATTGCCCAGTGGTCAACGCCTGCTGTTGATACCAGCTAAAGGGCAAAAAATGATGGGTAAAATCACCATCTGGAAAGGTGCGGATGCCCAGCAACAGAGGCGCGTAGAAGAGCGCCGCCAGCAGGAAAAAGGCGAGCAAGGCCGGCCCGTGGCGGCGCACAGCCTGACGGCTTTGAGCAAGCGCCCCAATCACGGCCCAACCTCAATCACGCCTAATTCAATGTGATCCCGACCGTTCGGCAACTGTAACCGTTTCCCCCCCTGCACGGTCGGATCATACAAACCGGCGATCAACTGATAGACGCCGGGCGCCAGCGTGGTCTCCGTTTGCAAAGCCACCCGCTCGACCAAGAGTTCGCCTGTCGGCAACGTGGAGAAGGGGCGATAGCCGTGCGCCGGCGGCGTATCGACCAGCGCCACCGCATAACCGTCAGCCGATAGCAATTGGACAAACCAATGCAGATCGGTCGCCACCGCGGTCTCCAGTTGATAAGCAATTTCCACCGGCAAGATGGCGCCGGGTGGAATCCGGGTGGGAGCATGGCCGGCAATGACGGTGACTTGCGGGGCGTCTGTACTGCTCAGGGGCATATCAAGCTGGTTGGTGACGCCATCCAACAGGCGCAACGGCGTGGCATAGCGCACCAGCCGATAGTCATCAAACCAGCGATCATCCGCTTCGTAAGCCACTTCCACCAGCCAGCGCTCAATGCTGTTTTCCGGATCGTTGGCCGGTAGACCGCCGGTGATCATCCAGAGCCGTTCTCGGCTTTGCAACAGGCGTAGCAATGCCTGCATGGTTTCAGGGTGTTGCATACTATCAGCCGCATAGCCATAGATCGGCGGCGCCGTGGCACACTGCCCGCCCAGCCAGTTCATCGGCACCTGATAGGCAAAGGGCGCAATCGTGATCACTGCATCCCCCGGCTGTGCTTGCTGGCAGAGTTCCGTCAACACGGCGCGATAACCCTGGTCAGGCGCGCCATAGTGGGGGTCCGCGGCGGTTTGACCTAACCAGACGCTGGTCAAGGTAATCGCAATCAGCGGCGTCATGCCGACCATGAGCAGACTAGCGTTACCGGTTTTGCGTCCGGGGCGAAAGGTGCGGTAGAGATTCGCCAGCAGCAACCCCAATGTCACCAGCGCCGCGATACCGACAAAGATGGTCAGGCGATTGGTCACGCCATCGGCGCGCAACCAGGCTAGATCCGTGTTGCCACGAAAATTCTCCCACAGTAATTGGACTTGGCCGAAGACCGGGCTACTGCGCCAGTCCATTACCCCCTGGGCCGGCGGGCCATAGCGTAGCGGGTCTGCCCAGTCGGTGGGAAAGAGCGAACGCAACTTGATCTCATAATTCACATAGTTGACACTCACAGCCAGCAACTGGACAAAAAAGGAGAGCAGCGCAATGCCCGCCAACAGCCACCCTTGCCCACCCAAACGCAGCAGCCGATTTGTCCACGGCGTCCGCATATCCGCCTCATCCGCCAGGGTTTTGGTAAGATAGGCAACTGTCGGCGCCAGCGCCAGCACCCAAAAGGGCGTCAACGGCACTAGGAAGCGTGGCCCCCAGGCAAAGCCTCCCCACCACATCCACCAGCGGCTATAAAGACCGATAAGCAAGAAGCTGAGGGCCAGAATCACCGTCGCCTCAGTTGAATGGCGGCGGAGGAAAGCAGGGAAAAAGAGCAGCGCGGCCAAGAACAACGGCGTATGCCAAAGGACGCCCCGGTAGGGACTGAGCAGCAAGCCCCAGGCGCCGTCAATAGCGGACGCCGTAAAGCCTTCGCCGCGGTCAAAGTGATAACCGGTGTCAAAGAGGCTGCCAAAGCGCAAAAAGTTATAGGCCAACAACAACAGCCCAACGATGGCGACTGGCACGAGAAAGCCAACCCCAGCACCGAGGTGCCGTAAGAAGGTGCGGCTGCCTTTCCCTTCACTTTGGGGTGCGCCGGTCAAAACGCCCATGAGCCAGTACATACCTAAGACCAGCAAGAGCGTCGTATGGGCTACCACTGTCCCCATTGCCAGCGCTGCGCCCACACCGACCAGCCACATCCAGCCGACTCGCCCACTTTCGCGGTAAACCAATATCCCATAAAAAACCGTCAGCAGACCGAGCGCACTCAATGGCTCGCCAAAAAAGTGATTGGCATAGGGCCAGGCAATGGTGCCAAGACCAAAGAGCAAAGCGATCACCATCCCGGTGCGGTCATCATAGCCCAGGCGCACCACCGTCAGCCAGAGCAGAGCAGCCGTCAGCGCGGTCAGTAAACCATTCCAGAGCAACGTGCCTTGTAACAGACCAATCCCCACATTGAAGTGGGCAATGGTGCGCAAAAGCCAATACCACGGTACAGCCAACAGTGCGGGCGCCGGCCCCTTTTTGCTATAGACCTCACCATCCGGCCCGAAGGCGCCCAACACCTCGCCGGGGCTGTTGACCCACTGCGTCCAGGCAATGGCATTGGTGTCCACCTGCCCACGCGTTGCCAACGACTCCGTCACGGCAAAGAGACTGACCTCATCAACAATATGAAATTTCCCGGCGCTCGTCAGGACATAGACCGACCAGAGCAGCGCCACGAGTACGCAAAGACCAAAAGCACGATTCGACATGAGCAATCACAACACAATCTCTCAATCTCTGAATCTCTCAATCTCTGAATCTCTACCAAAGGAGATTCAGAGATTGAGAGATTCAGAGATTAAGTACGTAGGCCAAAGAAACGCAAACGCAAGACCGCGCCCGTATAATCACGGAAGATCGACCAGAAGCCGGTTTTGCTGTCGCCATGCCGGCGCAGGATATAGAAGACCGGCACTTCTAAAATTTTCCAGTTCTTGCCCCAGGCGACATAGAGCAGGCGGATAAAATAGTCGCCATAGCCATAAAAGATGGCGTTAAAGAGCGGCGTCAACTGGAAGAAACGTTCGCGGCGGACGGCGAAAAAGCCGCTCAGGTTGTCCTGAATTTGCGTCATAAAAAGTAGCCGGATAAAAAAGTTGTAGAGCAAGCTGGCGCGGTAACGCCACTTCTCCTCCATCCCCCCGCGCATGACAAAACGGCTGCCGATGACCAGATCATAGTAACGCAACAACTCCACCATCTGCGGGATCATGGCCGGGTCATGGTTGAAATCGGTGTCCATCACCACCAACGTTTGGCCGCGGGCATATTCCAGGCCGGCGCGGATGGCATAGGCCAGCCCTTTGTCTTTGGTGCGCACATGGAGTCGCACCACACCGTGACTATGGCCGGTAGAACCGGCGACCTCGGCAGCGGTGAGATCCAAGCTATACTGTTCGGCGACAATTTGCGCCGTGCCGTCTGGGCTGTTGTCATCCATCACCAGCACTTCAAAGGGCCAGGCCAACGGCCCCAACTCGCGGTCAATAGCGTCGATCAGGTCACAAATATTATCACGTTCGTTGTAGGTTGGTAAGATAATCGATACAACGGGGCTGGTCAGCGTCGGCTGTGGTAGAGCGTCGGTCATGAATAGTTCAGTCTCTTGGTCGGTTGGTCAGTTAGTCGCGTAGTCGGTTGGTCATGTAGTCAGTTAACGTCGGTTTAGAAGGCGCAGGGTGTGAGCGATGTATTGTATCTGCTCGTCGGTGAGCGAGGGGGCGCTGGGCAGATTTAGCCCTTGCCGGCTCAGGCGCAACGCGGTGGGACAGGGCGCGCCACGACGATAGGGGGGCAGCGTGTCCAGGGGATGAAAGAAGGGGCGACTGTCGATGTTGCGTTCGCGCAGCGCCAGGATCAGCTCGTCACGCGTCAAGTCGTAGTCATCCCCGATGAGAATTGAGTACATCCAGTAGATATTCGTGTAACCGGGCAGTTCCACGGGTAATGTCACGCCTGGCAGATCGGATAGTCGCTGACCGTATAGACAGGCTAATGCCCGCTTGCGGGCAATAAAGTCATTGATGCGCGCCATCTGCGCCACACCGACCGCCGCTTGCAGATTGGTCATCCGGTAGTTAAAGCCAACCTCATCGTGCCAGTAGCGCCGTTCGGGGGGCATGGCATGGTCGCGCAACAGGCGACAGCGCGTCGCCAAGGCTGGGTCATTGGTTGTCACCATGCCCCCTTCGCCGGTGGTGATGATCTTGTTGGCAAAAAAGCTAAAGGCCGCCACTCGCCCCAGGGCGCCGGTGCGTTGCTCGCCCACTTGGGCGCCATGCGCTTCGGCGGCGTCCTCCACCAAGAGCAAGCCATGTTGATCGGCAAGTGCTTTGAGCGCCGCCATCGGCGCCGGATGACCATAGAGGTGAACGGGCATGATCGCCTTGGTCTTTGGCGTCACCAACGGTTCGACCGCCGTCGGGTCAATCGTCCAGGTGACCGGATCGACATCGGCAAAAACGGGGGTCGCGCCGGTATATTGCACGGCGTTGGCCGAAGCGACAAAGGTCAACGCCGGCACAATCACCTCGTCGCCGGGGCCAATGCCCAGGGCGTGGAGGGCCAGGTGGAGCGCTGTGGTGCCATTGCTGGTGCTGATGCCGTGGGCCGCGCCACAGAAGGCAGCAAAGCGTTCTTCAAATTCACGGATATACTTGCCGTTGCTGCTGATCCAGCCGCTGCGCACGGCGTCCATCACGGTCGCTTCTTCGGCTTCGCCCAACATCGGCTCATAGATGGGAATAAATTTTTCTGGCCGAGCCGATGTTTGCAACTCCAGAAAGTCAACGGACCGCGCTTGTGCATTACCCATGAACAAAGACCTATTTCTACAGATGAATGAACCACAGTGAGTCAGTAGGACAGTGAGTCAGTAAAACAGTCTTACTGATATACTGACCTACTGTCCCACTAAATGACACTTCTTGAACGAATCACCAAGATGCAATCATAAACACTGGCACAAAATGTCTTCGATAGTCTACCCCACTCTTTGCCAAGCGCCCAAATTATCGGATGGGATCGAATGGATCGTCGTTAGTAAATTGTAGGTAATGATGGTGAACGCACTCAAGTGCAAAGCAATGAACAGTCAGGTGCGTGCAGGGACAGCTATTTCTCGGTATAGTTGCCCTGTGTGGTCTACCTTTAAAATAACCGAAGGTGCATTCAGCCGTTATGATCGCTTTTTACAACCATAAACTTACCCTCGTCATCGGGAAACAAGAGCGCTCACCACGAATGGTTGCTTTGGCCGCTAGTCAGTGCGAGAAACAAAATGACAACGCTACCTTACCAAGCTCTGTTACCGTTGGTGCGCCAGTTACCCCAACTGATTCTCTAAAACATAGAGGGTATAGAGACGTAACCACTAAAAATGACCGCTGATTTTTATCGCCTTGCCGTTGATTGGAATGCGCGATAGAATGGGGCAGAGATTGTTGTCTTGACCCTGGCGGAGCAAATGAGCGTTGCGATGATAAAGCGGGTTGGCGTTTACCGGCGCACCAATGCCATAGCTATCCTACCCTTTTTCCTGCTTCTACTACTGGCGGCTTGTCAACCACCGGATGTGGCGCCGCGGCGCACAACTGTACTCCGCATTGCGGGATCAACGGCCATGCAACCGGTTCTTTATGACTTGACCGCCGCCTTTACGCGCCAACACCCGACCATCTTTTTTGAATTCACCGGCGGCGAGAGCACCGCTGGTGAAGAACAAGTGATGGCCGGGCAAGTTGATCTGGCCGCCAGCACTTTGATTTCATCAACCGCCGCCGATGCCGGCGGCCAAGGGGTGCGCCCAAGCGCGGCCATTCGTATCCCGATTGGCCTTGATGGTCTGGCCCTCATTGTTCATCCTGACAATCCCGTCGCAAAGCTCACGCTGGCGCAGTTGCAAGCGCTCTACAATGGGCGCACCCTTACCTGGGAGGCGGTGGGCGGTCCACCACTGGCGGTGCTGTTGATCAGCCGGGAAGAGGGCAGCGGTAACCGGCAACTCTTTGAGACGCGTGTGATGGGAGAGGAACGGGTGTCGTTAACAGCGGTCGTGATGCCGACGAATCGCGATGTCGTTGACTACGTTGCGGCGCACCCCAATGCCATCGGCTATGTTTCGCGGGCTTATGTCAGCGCAGCCATCGAACAGGCAAGCCCAAACCCACCGGTGGCGAAGGCAGCAGCGCAACCAACTGACACGCCTGGGGTGAAAGTCGTTGTGTTGGAAGATCAATTGCCAACACAACAAGCCATTCAGACCCAAAGCTACCCACTGATCCAGCCCCTATATCTGGTCAGCCGGGTGCGCCCCACTGGTGCGCTACAACAATTTATTGACTTCGCACTCAGTCCGGCTGGGCAAGCGATTGTCGCACGCTATCACGGGCGCGTGCGGTAACAGAACCAACATTTACCAAGATTACACAGATAGGGAGGAAGCAAACCATGGGTATGACAACGGTGGCCAATGCCGGCGCAACAATGAAACCGTTGAAGCTCACCGCCGAGCAACGGCGGCGCTTTGATGAGGATGGTTTCTTTCTGGTCGAGGATCTGCTCTCCCCCAGTGAGGTCAACGACTTGATCGCCGTGATTGATGATCTCTATGCAAAATACAAACAGGAACGCCATTTAGGACCACATGACCCATTTCAGTGGCGGAATATTGTTGCCCTACATCCGATCTTTCGCGACTTGATCGACCACCCGGCGATTCTGCCGCTGGTGGTTGATGTCATGGGGTATAACATTCAATTGCGCACCTCGCACCTGGATGTACGACCGCCGATGACGCCGGAAAACGCCCAAAAGGCGTTAGGCGCTAAGGATAGTTTCTTCCCCTGGCATTCCGATGCGCCCAACTATGGCTGGCCCACGGTCGATGGCGTGATCCCCTTTATGGAGATGAAGATCGGCATCTACCTCACCGATTTGACCCAACACAACAGCGGGGCCATCTGTGTCGTGCGGGGCAGCCACCGGCGTGCGCAAAAGGATGAGCAAGGCAACTATATCATCGACCCGGCGGACGTTGTTGAAGTCAATGTGCGGCCTGGTACGGCATTGGTCTGGCGCACATCGTTGTTACACAGCGTTACCCCGAACCTCTCCGACCATGCCCGCAAATGTATGTATTACGGCTATCATCACCGCTGGATTCGCCCATCGGATTATGATCATCAGGAGCCGGCGACGTTGGCGGGCTGCACGCCGGTTCAATTGCAATTGCTGGGCGAACTCGGCACTGGCTTGACCAACTACAATGGCGATGATCCACTCGTCCACCCCACCTCGCGCTACTGGCGACCTGCACTGGAAGATATTCCGGTGAAAACGTGGGCGGAACAACAGGTGGCGTAGTGAGACAGTAGAACAGTGAGACAGTAGAACAGTGAGACAGTAGAACAGTGAGACAGTAGAACAGTTTTTACTGATTGACTGCCTTACTGTCCCACTGATTAACTGCCTTACTACCCCTTGATCCCCGTCATCACGACGCCCTTGATGAAGTAGCGTTGCAGGGCAAAGAAGATCACAATGGAGGGCAACATGCCGATCAGTGAGCCGGCCATGAGCAGATGGTCCATCGCCTGGCCGCGCCGGCTAAAGGAGCCACCTAAGGTGCTGCGCAACGCCAATAGACCGGTGGTGATGGTTGATTTCTCCTGGTCGGTCAGGTAGATGAGCGGCCCCAGCAGATCATTCCAGTAGAACTGAAACCAGAGAATCGCCAACGTGATGATCACCGGCATGGAGAGCGGCAGCAGAATACGCACATAGTAGCGGATTGGGCCGCAGCCGTCGATCTTGGCGGCGTCGTTCAGTTCTTTGGGGATGCTGGCAAAGAATTGGCGAAAGAGAAAGATCGAAAAAGCCCCGCCCCCAAAGTAGGAAGGCACCACCAGCGGCAGAATGCTATTGCCCCACCCCAGAATATTGACAAAGAGAATGTAGGTCGGGATCATCGTCACTTCGCCCGGCAACACCATTGTCGAGAGCAGGATGATAAAGAGGGTGTTACGCCCCCGAAAGCGAAACGACGAGAAGCCATAACCCACCAGTGAAGACGAGATCAAGCCCCCCAATGACCCGACCACCGTCAACACCACCGTGTTCCAAAGGTAGCGATAAAAGGGCAGCACATTGCCGACTTCGATAAAGTTGTTCCACTGTGGCACCGGCGGATAGAGCAGCGGCGGCACCACCTGTAACTCATTCGGCTGTTTGAGCGCACCGACCACTGCCCAGTAAAAAGGGAAGAAAAAGAGCAGGGCCAACGCAATGGTCAACATGGTGGCAAAGAAGTTAAACCAACTAAATTTGAAGCGTTTGGGCGTGCGCACCCCGGCTGTTTGTAGCTGTACCGTCATCTTAAAATCCTGCTGTCTCTGATTCGTAATAAACCCACCGTCGCGCGCCCCGCAACTGAATCACGGTGAAAATCATGATGATCACAAAGAGAATCCACGCCAGCGCCGAGGCATAGCCCATGTTCAAATATTTGAAGAAAACATTGAAGAGATGCAGCACATAGAAGTAGCTGGCGTAGTAGGGGCCGCCTGCGGTAGCGACATAGGCCGCCGTAAAAATCTTAAAGGCCGCAATGATACCGGTAATCAAGTTAAAAAAGATGGTCGGGCTGAGCATGGGGAGGGTAATGCCCCAAAACTGATGCCAACGTCCGGCCCCATCCACCTCCGCCGCTTCATAGAGATCGGTCGGGATGTTCTGTAGACCGGCCAGGAAGATGATCATGGTCGGCCCGCCGGCAGCCCATAAGGCCAGCAGGATCAGCGACGGCTTGACCCAGTCCACCGAATTAAACCACCCCGGCCCGGTAATGCCGATCCCTTTGAGCAGACTGTTGATCAACCCATAATCCGGCTGGAAGAGATAGCTAAAGAGAAAGGCCGAGACCACCGCCGGTACAATCGATGGGATGTAATAGACCGTGCGCAACACGGCCCGCCCCGGCAGCTTGCGATCCAACAACAGCGCCAACATGAGCGACGCCGCCAACCCCAGCGGTACGGAGAAAATCACATAGTAGACCGTATTCCATAACGCCGTCGGAAAGAGATCATCCTGTGTAAAGGCATTGACATAGTTCTGGACGCCATACCAGCGGGGCGGCAGAGGAAATTCATACTTGGTAAAGCTCCAATAGAGCGAGACCACCATCGGCCCCAGGGTAAAGATCAGAAACCCCAAGATCCAGGGCATGATAAACAGATAGCCCCACAACTCTTCCAAACGCGCCACCCGGCTCAACTTCCGCTTCTGGCCTGTCTTTACCGGCGTCGTTGGCAACCGCATTGTTGTTGATTGTGTCATAACACTTTCCTGTTACGAATTACGAATTACGAACTATGAGTTACGCGCACTTGCCGTGTTCGTAACTCGTAACTCGTAATTCGTAACTCTCCTTTACGCCCCCGGCTTCGGTTGATCCAAAATGGCTTGCAACTTCTCCTGAATTTCCGCACAACCCGCTTCCACTTCGATCTCGCCCAGGAAGATGCCAGAGTAGATTTGCGTCACTGGTTCAGCGATTTCCGAGAGGCGACCATTGGCCGGCACCGGCATCGGTTTAGCGATCTTGAGCAGTTCATAGTGGGGCTTGACCACGGGGTCGTCGATCAGGGCGGCATCTTCCCACACATCGGTGCGCAGACCGGGTTCGCCGATGCGGCTGACATTTTCAATGCCCACTTCCTTGCTGCAAATAAACTTTTGCCAAAGCCAGGTTTCGTAGGCATGTTTGCTGCTCTGCATCACCGGGAAGACATTGCAACCCATAAAGCCGCCGCGCTGGCCGGAAGGGCCGATCGGGCCGGAGGCAACCTTCAACGTCTTGTCGGCCGGGGTGGCGTCGCCCAGGTAGGAGCCTTCCCAGATGCCGGAGAGCACCATCGCCACCTTGCCCGATGACCAAAGCTGGACACGGGTGTCAAAACCAGGGTTGGGCAGCGCGACCTTATCGGTTTGCATCATGTCATAGATCCAACGCACGCCGGCAATGGTCTTTTCGTCGTCATACAGGGCTTTGGTGCCGGTGTCGTCCATGGGCCAGCCGCCAAAGGCCGAAATGGGGGTCAGGGTTGCTTCGTAATAAGGCGCGACCCACAAGCCATATTGATCGGTGCCTTTGGTCATCTTGCGCGCCGCTTCGGTCATGTCGTCATAGGTCCAGGTGTCGGTCGGTTCGGCGACACCCGCTTCGGCAAAGAGTTCCGGTTGATAATAGATGGCCGACCAGCCCGGATGGCCGTTGACCGGCAGGGCGTAGACTTTCCCTTCCACTTTGCAGGCGTCCATCGCGCCTTGGAAATAAACGGAAAGATCATAGCTGTCCTGGGCGACAAAATCGTCCAACGGTTGCAAAATGCCGCGCAAGGCCCAGTTCGCCATGCCATAGTGGGTGCCATAGCGGAAGCAGTCGCCGGCCGTGCCGGAGGCAATACGGGCAATCAAGGTGGCGGCATAGTCATCGGGCATCACTTCGATCTTGACCGTGATGTTCGGGTTCTCCTGGCTAAAACGCTCGGCCAACTCTTTGCGGAATTCAATGTCCTGGGGAATGTTGCGGTCAAAGTGAATGATCTCAACGGCTTCACTAGCCGGTGCAGCCTGCCCACCCTCACTGGCCGCGGGGGCGGCGGGTACGGCGCAAGCAGCCAGGGCCAACGCCGTGGCCGAAAAGGCGGCGCTCTTGAGAAACGTTCGACGACTGACAGACGTGGCTTGCATTTGGACCTCCTACTGGTTCCAGCACAAAAACCGATTTTGCTTCTTTTGTTGTATCAATTGGAGTAATGGTGTAATCGCTTGGACGGGTGGAGTATCCGTCCGATGGTAGTATAGCATGGCTGCCGGATCTGAGCAATTGTGGAAAAAGGGGTAAGTAGCAAGTGGCGAGTGGCGGGTAATTTTATGGCGAATTGGGGAAGCGATTGGCTTGTGATAAGATCAGCATCTCAGCAACCCTGTCCCACTCAAGAAGGAGCGATTATGAGTACGATTCTCGTCACCGGCGCCAGCGGTTTTATCGGCAAGGCGCTGTCAGCCGCGTTGGCGCCACACCATCAGGTGATTGCCATGAGCCGTCGCGCGCCTGGTTTGCCCGCGATTCCCTTTGTGCGCGGTGATTTCGGTTCATTCGAGGATTTGCGCCAGCTTGACCAGTACGCCATTGATGTCGTGATTCATCTGGCCGCCGTCACCGGCGGCTGTCTGGAGCGCGATGGCATTTTGGTCAATGTGGAGGGAACGCGCGCGCTCATGCGCTACTTGATGGATCGCGGCTGCCGCAAGTTTGTCATGGCGAGTTCAATTGCGGCAGTCGGTTTTCAAAACACCAAATTCCGCCCGGTACAACTGCCGATACCCGACGAACATCCTTGTCTCGACCGCGATGGCTATGGGCTATCCAAATATCTGATGGAAGAGGTTACGCGCTACTATCAACGGCAGGACGAAACACTCGATGTGATCAACCTGCGCCTTTCTTCCGTGCGACCGGATGAGAACCCCGGTCAACCAGCGGGTGTGCGACCGTTGGGGCAATGGGCATTAGGTGGCATCACGGTGATGGTGTTGGCTGATGCGGTTCGCGCCTTTACGGTAGCCGCCGAAGCGCCCCATAAACCGGGTGTGCGCATCCTCAACGCCACGGCGGCCAGAGCCTGGGCCAGTGCGCCGACCGCGGCGATTTTACGCAACTGGTGGGGTGAGGAGGTTGATCTCACGTACTTTGCCCAACCCGGTAACGAGTATGCCTCGGCTTATGACGTGTCCGCCATTGACCGTGAACTGGGTTTCACCGCAACCGCTACTATGCAATTTCTGGCGCAACCAGCTTAACATTGGATGTGGTATAAATAGCGGCATGGATGCGATGGTGGGAATTGGTCTACGCCGCCGAGGTATAGACCAATTCGCCGTTAGAAGGTTAATTGCCCGCCATCGATCACCAGTTGGTGGCCGGTGATAAAGCCGGAGTCTTTGGAAGCGAGGAAGGCTACCGCCGCCGCAACCTCTGCCGGTTCGCCAAAGCGATTGAGCGGAATCTTCTTGAGATATTCGCCGGTCCAGGCTGGGTCATTGCGGCTACGTTCCGTCAGCCGCGTTTTGATCAAACCGGGGCAGACGCTATTCACTCGAATTTTATAGGGGGCCAGATCAATCGCCATCGTCATCGTCAAACCGACGACACCGAACTTGGAGGCGTTATAATGGGACAAGTTAGCTTCACCAACCAGACCATTGGTCGAGGCCATGTGGACGATGCGCCCGGCAATGCCTTTTGCCACCATCTGCCGCGCCACCACCTGTGAACAGAGAAAGACGCCGGTCAGGTTAACATCCAACGTTCGCTGCCAGTTCTTATCAGTCACTTCCAGAAATGGTTCGCCAACGGCAATGCCGGCAATGTTGCAGAGGACATCCACTTGCCCATAGCGCGCCAAGACCGTTTCCACCATCGCTTCCACGGAAGAACGCGCCGTCACATCAACCACAACGGCCATTGCCTGCCCGCCGCTTGCCGTTATTGTTTCAACCGTCGCTTGGGCCGCCGCCTGATCCAGGTCGGCCACGGCGACGCTGGCCCCTTCGCTGGCTAACCGTAGCGCAGCGGCCTTCCCAATGCCATTGCCCGCCCCCGTGACAATGGCGACTTCATTGATAAATCGTTGCATGGATGCGCTCCTCTGTTTACGTGCTGCGTGATTCGTGCTGCGTGATTCGTGATTCGTGAACTGCTATTGTAACACTATTTGCAACCCGGCATTATCCAAATAATCTGAACTCCTGCCTAAGCATAGGTTGTCAATCATGTAGAAACTCGATTACGGTTCACGCAACACGCAACACGAATCACGCAGCACGAATCACCAGCTTCGCGAATCCGGCACCGGCAACCACTCACCACCCCGGCGGATCGACTCCTGGCTGACCAGGCCGGGCAGCGTCATGTCCATTGCTTCGTGAATGCCGATGCGGGGTGCTTTGCGGCCTTGGACGGCATCGACAAAATCCATTACTTCAAAATAGTCGCCGCCACCATGACCGGCACTGAGCGCTTCGGGCGGCGGGTTGCGCCAAATGGCGGGGAGGAACTCGGCTTCAAATTGGGAAAGTGGCACCCACTCGTTGGGGTCTTTGCAATAATCTTCCAGCCAGACCCAGTGGCCTTCGCCTTTGCGCCGCGGACTTTCATACGCACCTTTGGTGCCTTGCAGGGTGTAGTTGGTCATCGAATGAGGACGCTTGGAGAGCATATCGACGCGCACGCGCATCAACTTTTCGGTGACCGTCTTGCAGAGGAGTAGCACCGTATCTTCCATTGCATGTTCCGGGTCCGTCCAGATGCCGGTGCCGACGCAACTGATGCGGGTCGGACGTTCCTTGATCCACTGCAAACAGGGGCCAAGGCTGTGGGTCGGATAGGTGCAACCGTTGACGCCGACCTGCCAGTAGTAGCGCCAGGTTGGTTTGCCTTCCGGCGTGTGATGCAATACCGAAAGTTCGTGGATATATTCACCCTCGGCATAGTAGGTCTCGCCAAAGAGGCCGGCTTCCACCATTGCCTGCACGAGTACATTGGGCTTCATGTAGATATAGTTTTCGGCCATCATGTAGATCGCCTTGCTGGCCTTGGTGGCTTGCACCAGCCAGCGCGACTCGTCAATGCCCACCGTAGCGGTGACTTCGCTGAGTACATGAATATCCCGTTGCAGGGCGGCAATCGACTGGGCGGCATGATAGTGCATGGGCGAGGCGACCACGACAATATCCGGCTTGGCTTTGTCTAACATGCGCTCATAGACGGTAAAGAGTTGGTTGATGCCGGTCGCCTTGCCGGCTTCGGCTAAGGTTTCTTCATGGGGATCGCAAAGGGCGACAACTTCCGTTTCCGGGTGGGCCTGAAAGGCGCGGAAAAAAGAGCTGGAACGGCGTGCGCCCGAAAAGGCAACTTTGATCGTTTTCGTCATGCTAATTCCCTTCTAATTTTTTGTTTTTGTGCTATACTCGTACCTAAGCCGTGACGGCCATGTGTTTTGTCAGGCAGAGTTGCGCCAGGATGCCATGTATGCTGAATTATCGTGATCAAGCGCTAGAAGCACTGCTCACCGATCTTGAATCGGATCGCGTTGAACGGAAAGAATCGTTCAAAGGCGACGCACCGCAAAAGGTACGTGAGACAGTTTGCGCCTTTGCCAATGATCTCCCCAATTATCAACAAGCTGGTGTAATCTTCATTGGCGCGACAGACCATGGCGCGCCGGCGGGGTTGGCAATTACCGATGAACTTCTGACCCAGTTAGCCGACATCAAGACCGATGGGAATATTTTACCACCACCGACGATTACCGTTACGAAACGCATCCTACTAGGCACAGCCATTGCGGTAATTCTTGTCCAGCCGTCCGATTCACCGCCGGTGCGTTATCGGGGTCGGATCTATATTCGGATTGGCCCCCACCGTGGGATTGCCACGGCGCAAGATGAGCGCATTCTGAATGAGAAACGGCGCTATCGTGATTTGCCTTTTGACGCACAACCGGTAACTTCGGCTACACTGGCCGACTTAAACCGCCGTTTCTTTGAAGAAGAATATTTACCTTCGGCTTTTGCCCCCGATATCTTGGCCGCCAATGAGCGCACATATGAGCAGCGACTGGCAGCCACAAAAATGATCGCCGCTGCCGATGACCCCAGACCGACCGTCGTGGGTCTCTTAACGCTAGGAATTCGCGCTCGTGATTTCCTGCCGGGTGCTTATGTTGAATTTATCCGCATCAACGGCGTTGAATGGTCGGACGCCGTGATTGATAATGCGCTGCTCGATGGCCCGCTCGCCCAGATTATCCGGCAATTAGACGAAAAATTAGCCGCACATAATCGGGTGGCCGTTGACTTTACTTCGGGCGCGACGGAACAACGGCAAGCGACCTATCCGACTGTGGCCTTACAACAATTGACGCGCAACGCTTTGATGCACCGCACCTATGAAGCAACCAATACTCCGACCCGCGTTTATTGGTTTCAGGATCGCCTTGAGATTATCAGCCCTGGCGGTCCCTTTGGGATCGTGACGTCGGAAAATTTTGGTTCTCCCGGTGTGACTGATTACCGTAATCCGAATCTGGCCGAAGCGATGCGGGTGTTGGGCTTTGTCCAGCGCTTTGGCTTTGGCATTCAAATTGCCACGGCTGAGTTGCGCAAGAATGGTCAACCGCCGCCGGTTTTCGCGCTTACACCACAATCGGTGTTGTGTCGTCTGTTTAGTCGAAGCACACCATGAACATTCCAACGCTAACCTTCTTTAACAACAAAAGCGGTGTCGGCAAAACATTGCTGGTCTATCACCTGGGCTGGATGCTGGCCGAACTTGGTCATCGTGTTTTGGTTTGTGATCTTGATCCACAAGCCAATTTGACGGCGACCTTGCTCACTGAAGATGAATTGGTTGACCTTTGGGTCAATCAAGGCAAAGATCGTGCGCCATCGACGATTTACCGTTGTCTACAACCTTTCGCTGAAGGTGGTGATCTACATGCCCCCCAACTCAAAATTATCACACAGGGTCTTGCGCTTCTGCCCAGTGATCTGGCGTTAGCCGGCTTTGAAGATCAGCTTTCGGCAGCATGGTGCAATAGCCGGGGGAAGGCCAACCTCGACCACCCTTTGCGCCTCTTGACAGCTTTTGGGCAAGTGATGCAACTCGGCGCCCAGACGATGGATGCCGACTTGATCTTGGTTGATGTCGGTCCGAACCTAGGCGCCATTAATCGATCGGTGTTAATCGCTGCCGATACCATCCTTGTTCCGTTGGGTGCGGATCTCGGTTCGTTCCAGGGCCTGCACAATCTTGGCCCGACGATCCAACGCTGGCGGGGTGAATGGCAGAAACGGTTGGCCCATTGGTCACAACCAGCCTTCCCGCTACCACTAGGACACATGCAAGCGTTAGGCTACCTTGTTCAACAACCGGGTCTCCGTCTCCGCCGTCCGTTGCAAGCTGATGAGCGCTGGAGCAACTTGCTTCCGGCTGAATATCGCCGCACTTTCCTCAATGACCCCCAGCCCCCCCAAGGGGTACGACCGGTTGATGACCCCTATTGTCTGGCGATCCTCAAACATTATCGTAGTCTGGTTGCGCTAGGGCAGGAAGCGCGTAAACCAATTTTCCTGTTAACCGTCGCCGATGGCGCCATCGGGAACCATGCCTTGGCCGTGCGCGATGCTTATCTGGATTTTCAGGCAATAGCGCACCGCATTTTACAGCGGCTTGCCAGCCACAACCGCTAGCATCAGAGGTGCATTGTTTCTTTGCTTGCGCCGTTGTCGGTGGTGTGCGCTTCATACCAGGCGCGCAGAGGAACATCATCCCGATTCTGCGTGAGCCAGTATTGTGACGAGGGATGAAAATCAGCATCATCGCCCAACGGGTTGCCGCCACTGGGCAAGGCGCCCAACAATTGCCGCCGGATGGGTGAACTACGGGCCACGAGCGCCGGCTCTTGTTGCAAATAATCAGTGGGGCGCATCCAGCGGTGGTGATAGCCGACGTGCATGATCTTCCGCGTCTTTTGTGACAGGTTGGGGCCGACACAGTGCCACGCCGCCGTGCGCCAGATCATGGCGGTCCCTGGCGGCAAGCGGAGTTCCACCGCTTCAGCATCAGCCACTTGGTAATCCATATCGCGTAGTTCCTGCGGCTTGCGTTTGTGGCTGCCCGGCACGATCCACAAGTTCCCGCTATTCGATTCGGTGAGATCCGAGAGAACGTAGAAAACCTTGAGTTCCATGAAAGGCAAGCGGCCATCGAGCGAAGTCGGTTCAAAGAGATCCGCCAGGTCGGGGTGCCAGAGGACGTTGCGATAGCCGGCTTTGTGGTCGGCGCCCTTGCCGGTGCCAATAGCGCCGGCTTCCATCTCCTTGGGGTAAGGCGGGCGATAATCCAAATGAGTGGTGCGAATCTGAATGTTCCAACCAATGGCATCGACCACCAGCGGCAACATGCGCGGATGGTCGATCAGGTCAAGAAAGGCGTCATGATGGGCGAGGGCATTGCGAATGGCAAAGGGATCACCTGGCCTCAAGCCTTTGGTTTGGCGTACTCTGGCCGCTACCTCGTCAATGGCGTCCAGTAGGCGCTCTAGTTCCCCCTGGGTAAAGAAGTTTTCGAGTAGAATGTAGCCTTTTTCGTCAAAGTCGTGTTTCTGCTGCTCTGTCATGGCAATTGACATAAGGTTCCTCCTTACAACAAAAAAATATCCCCAGCCAACTTGTGCCGAGGACATGGAAAACGGGAAAGTGTATAGAAACCTGTCAGGCAACCATTTTACTTATTGAGTAACGAAATGGCTTTACTGCTTGCATCACCATATATTCCTGATTGATATTCGTATACCACTCAGATAATCTGGCGCCAGACAACCAAACACCCACAATATCAGCCGCGGCGTTGATTGATGTCGCTTTTACGCGGGCGACAGCGTCATCCCCATCATCGTTCCTTTGCCAATCTTCCAGATCTAAACCGATACCCTCTAAATCCGTATCGATCCAAACATGGCGTTCAGGATGGGTGGTGCTTTGGAATGATAATGCACAGAGCGATGTTTCTGCCTCTTCTGTTTCGCGCACCCAAGCGAATTGACCTTTTATTTTTTTGCGTAATTGCTCTGTCACTCGATCTTTTGGCATTACTTGTGTCATGACATTCTCACTTCCGAAACTTCTCCCGATTCGATTCTAGCAATTTGCGCAAGTTTACACCACCAACTATCTTCTTACGCAGCACTTCTTCAACCAACATAGTGAGCGCTTCCGAGGGAAATACCCTAATGATGCGTCCTTTACGAAATTTGCTTACATACTCTCCAACAGTCAGGTGACGATGCTCATAAAGTTGCTGAGTTGTGAGCGAGTCGGGGTTCAGTTTCAAGTTTCTCGCCCAATCTTCAATCACGCGAGCCACTCCCCCTGTGTTTTCCAGCTTATATAAACTGCCATCATTGTAACATGGCACTTTATGGGGTGTCAAACAAAATCAAAAACCACCCAAGCTGGTACAGCGTTGGAAGACTATATCACTGCGACTTTGGCCGGTACCCCCATGCGGATCGACTCCCAGCAGGCGACTGCGGTGGCGATCACCTTAGCGCCGGCCACTTCATCGATCAACGGGCGTTTGTCTTGCACGATACATTCCTCAAAATGGCGCATGTACCGCCACACCTCACGACCGTGACCGGCTTCCCGTGGGAATTTTAGCTCCAGCGTGGGCTTGCCGTCGATTTTGTCGAGAACCACTTTTTCGTTGATTATCGACCCCTTGTCGCCATAAATGCCCAAGCCTAACATGGGCAACGGCGGCTCCACCAGGCCAAAGACCGCCAGCACACGCGCAATGACACCAGAGTGAAAGCGCAGGTTGATCAGAAAATTGTCGTGTTTATCGACTGGATAGCGCGCATCCATTCCGCTGCATGAGGCATAGACAAAGACCTCCTCGACATCCCCGAGGAACCAACAGAGCAGATCAATGGGGTGACAGGCGCCGCCATAGAGTACATCCTGCGGCGCTTCGTGGCGCCACGGCGTGCGATCCAGCACTGGACGCATGTCGTGGACATAATGCGCCTCGGCAAAAAGGGGGCGGCCCAAGTCACCATCGTCATAGAGCTTTTTCGCCGCTTGAAAGGCCGGCATAAAGCGGCAGGTCTGCCCCACCAGAAATTTGATGCCGGCTTGCCGCACCAGTTGGACTGTCTGCTGTGCTTGTTCTAATGATACCACCATCGGTTTGGTACAGATGATATGTTTTCCCGCCTGCGCCGCCGCCTCGATCTGGGCAAAATGCAGATGATCCGGCGAATAGATGCCGACTACCTGAATATCAGGGCGCTCCAACAATTCTTGATAGTGCAGCGAGGCAAAGCCAATGTGATGCTGCGTGCGCACCTCTTCTAACAACAGTGGATTCGTATCGCAGAGGGCGCGCACTTCCATGCGTGAAGCGGGGTCGCTGTTTACGGCCAACATGTTGCGTCCCATGCCCAGGCCAATAATACCGACGCCAATGTCTTTCATGAGCAACTTCTTTCTAGCAAAAAGAGACGGGGTGATTGGGTTATTAGGTGATTCGGTCATTGAGCCTGTCGAAATGACCGAATCACCTAATAACCCAATCACCTAAACTCGCATCCGCAACATAGGCCGGCTGAACGAAACAGCCAGATAGTCGCCGGTGCGCAGAGAACGGGTGCCGGGAACCATGTAATGAATGGCAAAGGCGCGCCGTTGACGGTCGGTGGTGTTGGGTGCGGTTTGGTGGAGGGTTTGGCAGTGGTGAATGGCAACACCACCCGCCGGCAGATCGACCACGACGGGCTGGGCGTCGCCAACTTGATCGCCGGAATCGAGCAGCGTATTGGTCGTCTTGGCGCGATCATGTTCGACTGCTTTGAAATGGGTGCCGGGGATGAATTGCATGGCGCCATTTTCCAGCGTCACATCATCCAGCGTGAGCCAGCAACTGATCAGGTTAGGCGGCGTGCAGCGCCAGTAGGCATTGTCCTGGTGCCAATAGACCGCGCCGCCGTGAAAGGCCGGTTTGTAGAGCGCCTGGTCGTGAAAGAGTTGAATGTTGGGGCCAAGCAGGTCTTCGATGACATCCAGGATGCGGTCGTTATAAACCAGTTTGCGGAAGTGAATGTTGCGCTCACACATCTGCATAATCTGCAACATCTGTTTTTCGGCTTTGTTCTTGGCTTCCAGATCGTCGGTATTGTTAATGGACAGGTTACGAAAGGAGGTTTCGCCGGCGCGAGCGCGGTCAAATTCGCGATCATACTCGTGGCGCAAGACTTCGATCTCTTCATCATTTAGAATCTTGCCGATGGGTAGATAGCCGTTGGTCCAGAAGCTATCGACCTGGGCTTGGGTCAGGGTTTTGTAGGGCGTAGGAGCGGATGTTTGTGTTGCTTGCATAACTGTCTCCTTAGCTTTTGGCAATTCGATATCAGTGATGATTTTCAGCGTCTGCGGCTTTGGCTCGATTTTGGTGCAAAAATTTTGGCTCGGTCACTTGGGCTGAGTACAAAGTTTTCTACTTGTTCCATTTGGGCAATGAGTTGTTCAACTTGAGCAACAGAAATAACCCGCTCAACCCAAAACAAACGTAATAATTAACACAGCAAACCTTCTTGACGCAATCGTTCGGCTAGTTGATCCATTTCCTCAACACTCTTACCACTATAGATCATGATTGGAATCCCACGCTCTTTTAAAATGTCCTGAATATCCCAGCGTGTTACACCAGCCAATTCAGCAGCGCGGCCTAAGCTACATTGATCCGCCAGAAACAGGGCAATCGCCTCTTCAACCGTTGCCTGTTCGGGCAATGGTTGTTCCTCTTCCAGAAGATATTCGATTTGTTCACGCAACCACTGCAAATCAGAAGAAGAGAGTTTCTGCGCGAGTTCTAAAACATTTTCCGGCGTAAGCGTATCAAAAGTAATCGTCGTCATTTTAATCTTGTTTTCCTTGCCACTCTTTCTAACCAAATTCCTGCTGGTCACTATACCATTAGGAGTTACGCAGTTGACGGGCGCTACCAGAGACCTGTCAGGTTTCGCAAACCTGACAGGTCTTGTCCAACTGCGTAACTCCTAACCATATCAAGTCAATTTTGTCACGCAATTTTGGATTTGTCTACCCTGGCAACCGCAACGGCGGATGTCCAATCGTCCAGCCGCCATCGACGGCTAAATTTTGACCAGTAATGTAAGACGCCTCATCAGAAGCGAGAAACAGCGCCGTGGCCGCCACTTCTTCCGGTTGCCCCAGGCGTTTGAGAACAGTCATGTCATACCAGAATTGCATGATGGCGGGGTCTTGCTTATACCGTTGAATATCGGGCCGGCCAGAATCGATGATGCCGGGGCTGATGGCATTGACCCGGATATTATGCGGGCCGTAGTCAATAGCCATTGAGCGGGTCAAACCGAAGAGCGCACTCTTGCCGGTGACATAGGCGGCGTGACCGGCCACACCCATCATCCCTTCGACCGACGCAATGTGAATGATCGCGCCGCCACCACGCGCCAACATGGCCGGTATGGCATATTTGGAGCAGTAGAAGACGCCATCCAGGGTGACGCTCAACACGGCGCGCCATTCGCTTTCGGGCATGGCCGCCACATCGTGCATCCCGCCCAGGTGCGCCGCGCAGTTGACCAACACATCGAGTCCGCCATAGGTTGCAACACTCTGGGCCACGGCGGCTTGCACTTGCTCGACTGCGGCTGTATCACAATGGACAAAAAGACTCTTGGCTTCAGCGGCGGTTTGTTGCCCATCCAGGTCGTTAATATCCGCCACCACCACTTGTGCGCCTTCTTGCGCAAAGCGCAACGCGATGGCGCGCCCAATCCCGGTGGCGCTGCCAGTGATCAGGGCGACTTTGTTGGCGAGTCGCATCGGCGTCTTAGCCTTTCAAGCCGGTCAAGGCAATGCCGCGCACAAAATTGCGCTGAAAGATGAGGAAGACGATCAACGGCGGCAACGAGATCAGAACGGAGCCAGCCATCACCGCTTGATAGTCGAGCGCGCCACGTTTCGGCCCCCTTATAGCCGAAGCGTCCCATCGGCATTTTCCCGCCGCGGGCGAATTACGGTAAGGCCATCCTCCTCAACCAATGGGCGATGATAAATATAAGGCGGCTCCAAAACGGCCTGTTGAGCCTCAGTCAACTCCCTCACCCAGGCCGGCATGTTGGTCTGATAGACGCCGCCGGCAAAGTGGAGATACTTGGGCGAGTAGCGATAGAGGAGCGAACGGCGCTCATGTTTGCCCCGCCAGGGCAGCGTACCATGGATCGTCGCTTCATTGAAGATGATGAGATCGCCGGCTTTGGCGGGTACGTTGTAGACGATCTCTTGATTGCTTTCCCAACGCTTAATATCCTCAGGACACTCAAAATTCGCCTTGTGGCTACCAGGAACGACACATAACCCGCCATCACCGGGATTCACATCGGCTAGTTGATATTGGCAGACGATCATGCCACAGCGCATTTGACCATTGGCATAGCGGTAATATTGCGCGCCATCGAAATAGCGGCTCGTTGAACCATGCAGACGCAAACCCTCTGTACCGGCGCCTCCGGCCAAAATAAAGGGCGAATGATCCAGTTTCCACCCCCGCCCCAGCATGGTATCCAGATAGGGGATCACCTTGACATGGGCCAACAGATCGCGGAAGGGCTGACACCACGGCTGTTCCCACGTCAACATTTCATGAAAGAGATCGCGCTTCCGTTCCCCAGCCATGTTCCCGTCGGGGGCCGAGTTGCCATCATCGATACGCCTGGCGATGTTGGCATCCACCGCCGCATTCAGGGCCGCCACTTCGGCGGCGGTGAGAAAGTTTTCGACCTTCAGAAAGCCCTGCAAATCATAGAGAAATTTTTCGCGTTCGTTCATGCTGATTCCCCCTAGGCTCTGTTTGTGGTTTTGTGAAAGCTGCTATGCTCAGTAAACTGTGACGTAGCGAAACGTGCAACCGCCTGACTTTGGACTACACGACTATATGACTGCGGACTACTGATGCTGTTTCGTGAAGGACGCAAGGTAGTATAAAACAGAGCTGTTTTGCAATCAAATCATCAAAAACAACTATAGAAATAGCTCGTAGAACCCAATTCTTTAGGGTTGGGATATAAGGGCTTACCGGTGTACTCGCCGGCGCTGCAATGCAGCGTGACCCTTACAAGGGCAGGCTCTTTAGGTCGATACGGTTCCAAGCCATGTTGAATTTGCGTAAACAGTAAGATTGTTGTAAAATTGCAACATGACAGAGCAATATACAACAACACGAATATGGACAAAGACGATAAGGATATTGCGGATGCTTCACGCACTAACAGGTGAGAGCATCGTGTCGATTCTTCATCGTCTTGCTGAAACAGAATTGGAACGCGTTCAACAAGAGCAGTCGAACAGCAATGCAAAAAGCTTTTAAGTTCCGCATCTACCCAACCGAAGAACAGAAAGTCGAACTCGCAAAGCAATTTGGTCATGCACGGTTCGTATATAACGCGGCGCTCGACTTGCGCAAGACCATGTTTTTTGATCATGGCGTCAGCTTTACTTACTTCGATTGCGCAGATGTTCTGACACAGGTAAAGCGGGATCGCCCCGAACTTTCTTTCTTGCGTGAGGCTAATGCGCAAGTCTTGCAACAATCGCTGAAAGACTTGGACAAGGCTTTTTCGCGTTACTTCGATATGTGCAATGGGAAGTTGCCAAAACCGCTGTTGAATCCTGGGCAGAAGCCACGCAAAGACGGGATGCCGCTCGGCTACCCGACGTTCAAACGCAAGTTTGACAAGCAGTCGATCCGCTTTCCGCAAGACTGCAAGCTTGATCATGGACTGCTGTTCCTACCCAAAGTCGGTTGGCTCAAGATCAACCGTCATCGCCGCATTGAGGGCAAATTGCGAAACGTTACTGTGTCGAAAACCAAAGCCGGCAAATACTTCGCCGCCATCCAATGTTTGATCGAAACTGATATTCAGCCAACCGAAAACACCTCAGCGGTCGGGATTGACTTGGGCTTGAAAGACTTTGCCATTCTTTCTACTGGTGAGAAGATTGAACCACCAAAGCATCTGCGTAAAGCTGAGAACGGCATGGTTCACGAACTGGTTTACAAATGCGGGTTATCGTAGGTGCGGTTTGTAACCGCACCTACGATTTGTTAACCAATCTGTTCTCCGTAAATGAACCATGCCCTGAGAACCTGTTGAAAATTCGCCAACGTCGGCTTTCCCGCAAGGTTAAAGCCAGCAGTAGTCAGAAAAAAGCCCGATTGGTTGTTGCTGCCACCCATGAGAAGATCGCCAACCGGCGAAAAGACTTTCACCACCAGTTGAGTCGATCCGTCGTTGATCGCTTTGGCATCATCGGACTGGAAACACTCAAACGTCAAGGGCATGATGCAGAACGGCAACCTCGCCAAGTCGATAGCGGACGCGGGTTGGTCGCAGTTCGTCAGTTACGTCGAGTACAAAGCGGCTTGGGCGGGTGCTGAAGTCGTCAAACATGATCGCTGGTTTGTCTCTTCCAAAACTTGTAACGACTGCGGTTTTATCAACCGCGAGTTAAAACTTGCAGACCGGACTTGGGTTTGTCCATCTTGCGGCGTTATCCATGATCGGGATGAGAACGCTGCTAGAAATCTAGTACCAAAGAGTACCGCGGGAGCCGCGGGAAGTAACGCCGGTTGGGATGGCAGCAATGCCGACATGAGTAGCGCAGTCAGGCACTCAGCCCCGGAAAAATCTCAAGGCCAGCTTTTGCTGTTTGCCCTTGAAGCCCAACGCCTTTAGGCTTGGGTAGCTCACATCCGCACGACGACAATTGAGTTCACCGCCCTGGTCATTGCCATCTTTGCCTGGGCCGGACCGACGCGCCTTATGCGTTCCCAGACCTTGAGTTTGCGCGAGCGGGCTTTCATTCCCCTGGCCAAACTCTCCGGTCAAGGTGACTTTGAGATCGCCATTCGCCAGATCCTGCCCAACCTGTTGCCCTATATCATGGCCGGGTTTGTCGGTGCGGTATCGGGCGCGATCCTGTCGCTGGTCGGCATCCAGATTTTGGGCTTGGGGCCGCTCTTTACGCCCAACCTGGGGATGATTCTCCAATCCGCCTACCTGGGCGCCGCCATCTTCCGGGGCATGTGGTGGTGGTGGGGGCCGCCGACAGTTGCCTTGATGATCATCTTTATCAGCCTCTTTTTAATCAGCATCGCGCTGGATGAGCTGGCAAACCCGCGTCTACGGGAGCGCGCCAAATAAATGAACGATTATACCGATGTCCCTACCCTACAGGTGGAAAACCTGCGTGTCTACTACTGGACGGCGCGCGGCCCGGTGAAGGCGGTCGATGATATTAGCTTTACGGTCAAGCGCAATGAACGCTTTGGCTTTATCGGCGAAAGCGGCTGCGGCAAGACGACGACCATTATGGCGATTCTGCGGCTGATCAAACAGCCGGGCCGGATTGAAAGTGGGCGCATTCTGCTCAATGGCCGTGACTTGCTGACACTCGACAAAGAAGAGATGCGCCAAACCCGTTGGAGCCGCATTTCGCTCATTCCCCAAGGCGCGATGAATTCGCTCAATCCGATCATGCGGGTGCGTGACCAGATTGCCGATACCATCCTCACCCACAAGGGCGATGTCCCCAGCAATGTCTTGCGGGAGGAAATTGTCTCCTTGCTTGACATGGTCGAACTGCCGGCCAAGGTCGCCAACATGTACCCGCACGAGTTGAGTGGCGGCATGAAACAGCGCGTCTGCATTGCGATGGCGACGGCGTTGGAACCGGCCCTGATCATCGCCGATGAGCCGACCAGTGCGCTCGATGTGGTGGTGCAGAAAGCGGTCATGCAGACGTTGATCGGTGTGCAAGAACGGCTGGGCGCTTCCATGATCTTGATTGGTCATGATATGGGCTTAACGGCCCAAGTGCTGGACCGGGTGGGCGTGATGTATGCCGGGAAACTGGTGGAAGTCGCCAACATCCGTGAGTTGTTTGGCACGCCACACCACCCTTACACGCAAGCCCTCATCGCTTCGCTGCCCTCGATTCAGGCGAAAAAGCGCGGGGGCGGGATTCCGGGGTTGCCGCCTTTTTTGCTCAACCCGCCGCCGGGTTGCCTTTTTCAGCCCCGTTGCCCCCATGCGCTGCCGGTTTGTGGGCAAGTCAGCCCGCCTCTCCGTCAACTAGAAACAGGCCATCTCGCCGCCTGTCATCTTTATGAGAATGAGCCAACTCACCCCTCCCCTGATAAGGGAGGGAACTGTTCCTCCCCCAAGCTGGGGGAGGTTAGGAGGGGGTGGTTTTGTTATATGAGAATGAGCGCCATGTCAACACCACTGCTTGAAATTCGCAACTTGACCAAAACCTATGGCGGCGGTCTGCTCGGTCGCCAGGCGACGCCGGCCCTGGCCAACTTTTCCCTCACCTTTGCCGAAGGCGAAGCCAAGATCACCACTATTGCCGGCGAGAGTGGTAGCGGCAAGTCCACGCTGGCCAATCTGGCGTTGGATTTTATCCACCCCACTTCCGGCCAGATTCTCTACAAGGGTCGCAACCTGACCCAGATGTCCCAGCCGGAGCGCCTGCAATTCCGTCGCGAAGTCCAGGCCATCTTTCAAGACCCCTTCGGCACCTACAACCCCTTTTACAAGGTGGATGCCGTCTTCAACATGGTGATCCAGAAGTTCAAACTGGCGCCCAATCGCCAAGCAGCGCGCAAACTGGCCGAGGAAGCGCTGGAAGTGGTCGGGCTGCGACCCAATGAAATTCTGGGGAAATATCCCCATGAGTTGAGTGGCGGTCAACGACAGCGCATCATGGTGGCGCGGGCCTTCTTGCTCAAACCCCGACTAATTGTGGCCGACGAACCGGTCTCGATGATCGACGCCTCGCTCCAGATGCGCATTCTGGACATCTTCCGTAACTTGAAGGAAGAGTACGGCATCTCGTTCCTCTACATCACCCACGACCTCTCGACCGCCTACCAAATCAGCGATGATATTTATATTCTCTATGGCGGGTTAGTGATGGAGTATGGTGCCATCGACGGCGTGATCCAGCACCCGCAACACCCCTATACGCAACTGTTGGTCAATTCGATTACGGTGCCGGATCCATCGATCCGCTGGGAGGGGCGCACGGTTTCGTCGGCGTCGGAAGAGGTTACGATTGTCGCCAACCAGGGGTGCAAGTTCTACCAGCGCTGTCCACACGCCATGGAGCGCTGTTTGACCAGTCCGCCGCCGGTTTATCCGGTGGGGGAGAGGCAGTTTGCGGCTTGTTATCTGTATGAGGGTCGGTCAGGCTAATCAATTTGTTTCAACGCATTTCTTACCAGATTGTCGTCACGATAGAAGCTTGAATCTTGCGATCACGGCTGATTAATGGTACACCCAAGAGTAGACTTGTTGCTGCAATAATTCGGTCTGGAAAATCTGGAACTTGACTTCGCTCTATTTTCCGCATGGTATCGGCTACGCTTCGATCAAACGGAATTTCGACTAGACTGGCATTGACTTGCGCTAGGGCAGTTACAACGCGTTCAAATGAAGCGATGTGGATTTTCCCCTTTCAGCCCACATCTCGCGCTGCACTTCGTCTATCTCCTCAGCAGATGGCGCTGCTCCCAAATCGGATAATAATCCGCGTAGTGGAATCCGGGTAAGCGTAGGCTCAATCTCCATTTGCGTCAGCGCCCATTCGACTTTGGGGGCAAGCCGCACTGCCAATCGAACCTGATCAATCGGGCGTAATCGTTGCGCCAGGGAAAGTACTTGCTCTAAGGTTATTTCGTTGGCGGTTAGAACAGTTGAACTCATCATTCGCTCCTTTCTTGGCGCTATTCTACCACTCCTTTATCTTCATCGCACGTTGGATTGTTACTTTTCATCGTCGTCGATTGGATGATGCGTCCGAACAACACACCAACGGATCTAGGTAGTAACGGATTTGTCACCGGACCGACAAGTGTTAGAAAACAGGAGTCTTATCGAAGATAAAAAGGCTTCTGCCCAGTCCAAAAATCCGTTGCTACCTAAATCCGCTGTTGTGTTCCCGCACACCCCGCAGAATTCAGCAAACAGAAATCAGAAACATTTTACCGGGGAGACAATACCAACACCACACGGAAACCGAGGGAGTCGTTCCTAAAGTCGGGCGCGTACCTGCGGCGGGAAGCAGCGCGCACGATGTTCGGACCGATGAACCACGAGCCGCCGCGTACCACCCGGCGAGCGTTCCCTGCGGGACTATTATCTGCCATGTTGGCATAATTTGCATAATTGTCAAGCCACATGTTGTCATTCCAAAAGCGCGGCTCGCTAATCTTGTTTTGTGTGCGCCATTCCCATCCTGCCGCCGACCAAAAGGCTTGGGTAGTATATCCATTTGCCACCACAAAAGGTCGAAATTGGGCATTGGTCACCGGCGTGCGCGCAAGGCAATATACCGGCAAATTCAAACGGTGTTGTGGCAGTTTAGTATTATATGCGTTAAAATCTACAGGCGTAACCGACGATGCAGTATGGCTGCTGGTGGTTTGGCCCAAAAGACGGTCAAAGAACCCTGGCTTTTTCTCTTTCCCTACACCTTTGAGCTACACGCGCGCATTGAAGGACTCAAGTATGAGCCTGATGGTAAGTGGTCATTTACTTGTTGGGCGTGGGTAGCGGTGTTATAATCATCAAGCGAATTCTTGAGTAAAAGCCCACTGCGACAGGAGAAAACCGCGGTGACCGACCATTACCTTTTCGTCTACGGCACCTTGCGCCCACCACGCCCTGACACACCACCGCCCGATGTGCGCTATTACCCGGCCATTGCCGACTACATCCGCCACCACCAACCGGCTACCCTGACCAACGCCGCCCTCTACGATCTGGGCGCGTACCCGGCCGCGACCCCTGGCGCTGGCGTGATTCAGGGCGACCTCTTGCAGGTGGACGAAGCCGCATTGCCCATTGCTGACCGGATCGAGGGCCACCCCGGCTATTATCGCCGCGCACAAGTAACTGTGCAGACGACAACCGGGGCGGTGGACGCCTGGATCTACTGGGCGCCGCCAGGGTTGACCACGGGCCGCCAGCGCATCATCAATGGCGACTGGTTCCAACGGCATCTGGCGCCGGCAGCCGCGGTTGCCGCTACGTCACCACCGGCAGCAACCAACGATCCGGTCTTGCGTGCGTTGGTCAAACGCTTTGCCGACGAACCCTGCTCCTGGCTCAGCAGTGTACGGCCCGATGGTCGCGCCCATAGTGCGCCGCTCTGGCATGTCTGGTATCAGGGGCGGGCCTATGTGGTGACGCCGGCGCAGAGTGTCAAGGTGAACAACATTGCTGAAAATCCTAACGTTGTGATGACCCACCCCGACCCCATGAATGTATTGATCATTGAAGGGTGGGCGACGGCGGCGAATCATCTGCGTCAGACGCTGCGCCCGCTCTTTCTGGAAAAATATAAGTGGGATCTGTCCAGTGACAACACGCACAACACGGTGTTGGAAATTACGCCGACCAAGTTGCTGGCGTGGGGCAAGTATGGCGAAGGGAAGTGGCAAGGGCAGGCGGTGTTGCGAGTTTGGTGAAGCGGGGGTGGGGAAGTTAAAACGCCGTGATTCGGGACGGCAGCAAAAAGAGAAATCCGTGTTCCTTCTATCCGTGTTTCGTCTTTGGGAAACGCGAAAAGCCTAAACACGGATAGAAGGAACACGGAAGATAAAAAACAAGAGCCGACCCGGTTCAACACCGGATCGACTCTTGTTCAAATTTGCAGCAAATTCTACGGACGCGTTAGAGAGCAACCCCAGGGTTAATATTTAACCAGCTTCCCACTGATGTTGATCATGTAGGCGCACGGGTGATCATGATGGTTGGTCACAATCACATAGAAGGTCTCGGTCGCCTTGGCGCTGCCGGCCCAGCTCAACATCATCTCGTCACGCACATAGAAGCCATGTTCGTTCTGAGCGTCGAAGCTGGCGGCGATCTCCTTCTCGGTGCCGTCATGGTTGTGGGTTTTGACCCAAATCAGTGAACCAACGCCGACCGGGTTGCGCCAGTTGCCGTCTTCATCATATTTCGGACGCGCCAGGTTGGCGGCGGTCTCAATGGTAAAGCCGATGGCATCTGGCATCTCTTCCTTCACCATCACAATTGCTTGGGGCGGCTCGTCGCTGTCATCATAGTCATAGGTGAATTTGTACCAGTGCGAGGCGCCTGGGGCCAGAGTGATCCAGCCCGGCAACGGGGCACCGGCGCCACCTTGGCCGGTTGCCGGCTCTGACACCGCAGTGATAGGCGTCACGAGCGCAACCAGCAGAACCAGAGAGGTGACAACGGCGATGGCAATGGGTCGATAGATCCGCGTAAACATACGCTCTCCTTTCTTATCGAACCACAGATGTATAGGAGAATTGTTCGGTTGCAAGTTTCCCCACTCCGAACAATTGCTTCGCTATCTATCTATTGTACCAGCAAGCATTACTTACCAGACGCACCACTAGATGAGTTATCCTCCCCCCTATTGGTTGAGTTTTTTCCCCACCCAGATGACCAGTTTTAGAAAGAGACCGCCTCCGTTGCGTAAAAGTCAGTTGACAACTTGACACGAGTGATTTACACTAACTTTATAGGACAATCAGATGGTTCTATAAAACTACTATTTCCGCCTCCCCTGCGGACTGGTCGTACTCTCACTCACTGATCACCATAAAACAAGGAGCATCCTATGGCGTTTCACCGCAAACATTCATTGCGCGTCCCTTTTGTGCTGATTGCATTGCTCACCCTCCTGCTGTCGGCCTGTGTAGCGCCGGCGCCCGGTTCCGGTGGACAAGCCGCCGCCACCGAAAAGCCCAAGTTAACGGTTTGGGCGGCCACCACCTTTACCCCTGACGCCGATACAACACAGGACGACCAGATCAAAGCCTGGGGCGAGGCCAATGGCGTCGAGATCGACCTGGCGCGCATGTCGCAAGATGAGCGCACCCCCCGCTGGCAAACGGCCATTGAGAGCAAGCAGTTCCCGGACTGTGCGGCCATTGAACAGGCGGACCTGCCCAAGTTTATTCAAGAAGGGGTGCTGGTCGAAACCACCGAAGTGATGCAAAAGTTAAATGAACTCGAAGGCGGCTTTACCGATGGCGCCTTCCTGGCCGGACGCACAGCAGATGGCAAGCATTGGTCAGTGCCGTCGTTCAGCTCCACGGAAGTCTTCTATGTGCGCAAGGACAAGCTGGAGGAAAAAGGGTTAGCGCTGCCCGAAACATGGGAAGATGTGCTGACCATCGCTCAGGCAATCAACGACCCGGATAACCAATTCTGGGGCTGGGGCAAGCAGATGGGCACTCCTTCCTGGGACTCGGAAGTCTCCTTTACGGCCATGCTCTGGGCCTTTGGCGGCAAAACGTGGGATGAGGAGGGCAAACCGGCGATCAACTCACCCGAAACCCGCCAACTCCTGGACTTTATCAAGAGCGCCTGGGACGCCGGCGTCATCCCGCCGGACGGTCCCACTTGGGATGATGGCGGCAACAATCGCGCCTACCAGAGCGAAATTGTTGGGATGACGCTCAACACAGGCAGCATTTTGCGTTATCTCCAGACGGAAGATCAGGCGCTGCTTGATAAGACCGCCGTGATTCCGGTCCCAGCCGGTCCGGCCGGGCGCTTTATCTCCGGTTACTACTATCAGTGGGGCGTCTTTAACACCAGCGCCCATCCCGAACTATGTCTGGATCTGTTGGCACATCTCTTTGCGCCCGATCAACTGCGTCCCTTCTATGAAGCCGGCGGCGGCAACATGTTACCGGTCTACAAAGAGATGCTCAACGATGAGATGTGGCAAGACCCGGTGCGCAAAGTGTTGGCCGACATGGTGCCCAACACCCGCCCGCAAGGCTATCCCGGCCTGACCACCCCCTGGATTCTCGATGCCTGGATGGATCACACGATGGCGAAGATGCTCAATCGCGTCCTGGTCGATGGCTGGAGCAATGACGACGCCATCGCCGAGGCGGAAGCGGCGTTGCAGAAGTGGTATGATCAGTGGCAGCAGTAGGGTAGTGAGACAGTAGGTCAGTGGGACAGTAGAACAGTAAGACAGTGAGACAATAAGATAGTGAGTTAGTATTGTAGTACGCTATTTCACTGTCTTACTGTCCCACTGTCTTACTGTCTATCACCGGTGAAATAAGGAGCATACTTGCATGGCTGTTGAAGTTGAGCGTCGCACCATCGCGCCCGTCACAAAGTCGCGTTCCTTGCTGTGGCAGCGGTTGGGGCGGGATTTTGTGCTGGCTTATGTTTTGCTGCTCCCCTTGATCTTGATCTTGTTTTTGCTGCTGGCCTATCCAATTGTTTCGGCCATCTGGATTACCTTACAGGACAAGACAATTGGTATGGTGGGGCGCTTTATTGGGCTGGAAAATTATCGTCAATTGTTATTCAATGACCCCTTCTTCTGGCAGGTGGTGCGCAACGGCTTTATCTTTACCATTGGCTCGGTGCTGCTCAAATTGCTCGTGGGCATGATCATGGCCCTGGTGCTGAACCAGCCGCTCGTTTTTCGTGGTCTCTGGCGCGGGCTGCTGCTGATGCCCTGGGTGGCGCCGACGGTGGTGACGGCGCTTAGTTGGCGCTGGATGCTCGACCTGACCGGCGTTCTCAACCTTGTCCTGCGCGACCTGGGGTTGATGACCAGCTCGATTCCCTGGCTGGCCCAGTATGGCACAGCCATGTTTTCGCTGATTCTGGTCAACACCTGGCGCGGCTTTCCCTTCTTTGGCATTACCCTGTTGGCGGGGATGCAGGCCATTCCGCAAGAACTCTATGAGGCGGCGGAGATTGACGGCGCCTCCGTTTGGCAACGCTTTCGCTATGTCACCCTGCCCAGCCTGCGCACGGTGATCCTGGTGGTGACGATCCTCTCGACCATCTGGACCTTTAATGACTTTAGCATTGTCTGGCTGCTCACCGGCGGCGGCCCCGGTCATGCCACCGATATTTTTGCCACCTATACCTACAAACTGGGCTTTGTCACCTCGCGCTTGGGCTATGGGCAAACCGTTTCCGTCATTCTGGCGCCCGTGCTGATTGCGATTATTATGATTCTGTCCCCCTTGATGTTGCGTGGAGAGGCTGAATGAGTACAACCAACACCAAACGACAGCAAAAAATCCTCTTGGCCATTGTCACCTATCTCACGCTGGCGGGGTTGCTCATCGGCGCGCTTTTTCCCTTTTACTGGATGGGATTGACTTCGCTGCGCAAGGGCAAGCAGGTTTATGTCAAAGAACAGGTATTGGTGCCGCGCGATTTGACGCTGGAAAATTACCAGTTTGTCTTTGAGGAACGCCCGACAGCCCGCTGGTTGCGCAACAGTATCATTATGGCCTTTAGCAGCAGCGCGATTTCGGTGGTGGTGGGGGTGCTGGCTGGCTATAGTATTGTGCGACTCAAATTTTGGGGCAACCGTACCATTGCCAAAGGGGTGCTTTTTACCTATCTGATTCCGACCTCGCTGCTCTTTATCCCCATGTTTATTCTCATGTTCAACCTGCGGCTGACCAGCGGCATTTGGGGGCTGCTCCTGGCCTACCTTTCCTTTAATGTACCCTTTTGCACCTGGCTGATCCTGGGTTACTTTCGCAGCATTCCCGAAGAACTGGAAGATGCGGCGCGCATTGACGGTTGCTCCCGTCTGGGGGTGTTGGGCCGGATTGTGCTGCCGCTGGCCGCGCCGGGGATTGTCACCGCCTTTATCTTTGGTTTCACCAACTCATGGAATGAATTTCTCTACGCCGTCACCCTGGTCAGCCGGCGCGAATTGATGACATTGCCGACCGGATTGGGCAGCTACATCCTGGGCGATGTCTTCCTCTGGGGACCGCTCATGGCCACGGCAATCATCACCGCCTTGCCGCCGGTGATCCTCTTTATTGTGGTGCAGCGCTTTATTGTGGCCGGGATGACGTTGGGGTCGGTCAAAGGGTAATTCAGTAGCCCTTGTCCCCTTTTGGATTGGCTCACTTTATACTTGTGCTTGTTTGACTTCTACGCCAAACGAAACGGCGCCAATTATCTGCTGCGCCGTGGCGCCTTCGGCGCCACGGCGCAGCAACTTCCACATTCACTAGTTCCCCTATCTTCCAGGCAGCGATCAACGATAGGCGCCCCATCGACAGTGCGGTGAGCAATGCTGCTCGTCATGAAGCTGGTCGATGCGAACGCCGGGCAAGCATTCCCAACAGCGACATCACCATGCAGTACAAGCGCGGCTGAGATTTGGCCGGTGCGCGAAATGGATCTACTATGATAGGCTGGACTTGTATCAAAGGGCGCAACACAGCTTGTGCTTACTTGAGGATGGGCGCCACGCCAAGCGCCAGGGCCAACAGTGGCGCACATACGGGACGGTTTTCTGAGAAAGAATTTGGCTATATC
The DNA here is from genome assembly GCA_021405325.1 of Caldilinea sp. CFX5. Next base: position 142,072 of record QWII01000013.1, read on the forward strand.
GTTATGTTCACGGGACAAGAATTGGTTTTGATCGGCATTATTGCCGTTACGTTGTTGCTCATCGTGTTTGATCTATTGCGAGCTGATCTGGTTGCGATTCTCGTTCTCGCCATCTTACCGCTGACGGGCATCGTTACCGTACAAGAGGCATTTTCGGGCTTCAGCCGTTCGGTCGTGATTACCATTATCGGTCTCTTTATCATTACGCAGGTGTTGGAAGATACAGGAGTAGTGCAATGGATCGCCGAGCGGATGAAAACCATCGGCGCCGGTTCGGAAGTGCGGCTGATTTTGCTCTTCATGGCGGCCGGCGCCGCGCTTTCGTTGGTGATGAACAACATTGCGGCAGGGGCCGTCCTGCTGCCGGCGACCGTGCAGGTGGGGCGTGAGTCCAATGTCGCCCCTTCGAAGCTCTTAATTCCTCTTTCGTTTGGCACCTTGATCGGCGGCATGGCCACCTATTTCACCACAGCCAATATCATTCTCAGCAGTATCCTGCGCGACCAGGGGCAGGCCGCCTTGGGGATGACCAGCTTTTTGCCGACGGGCGGATTGATTGTGGTGGCCGGTCTGCTTTTTATGGCTTTGGTGGGGCGGCATTTGCTGCCGGAGCGCGAATCAATGGCGCAAAGCGCCAGCCCCTATCTGCTTTCGCGAAATTTGCGCGCGATGTACCAGCTAGACGAGCAACTGTGGGAAGTGCGCGTTTTGCCCAACTCCCAATTGGCCGGTCTATCACTGGCGCAAAGTAAGATCGGGCAAGCTTTGGGGCTTACGGTGATCGCTATTTGGCGCAATCAAGAGGCGATTCTCAATCCCTCACCGACCGAAGTGATCGAGGCGAACGACTACTTAGTGCTCTTGGGCAGAGAAGATCGGGTGGCCCGTCTTGTCGAATGGGGAGCCGAACTTGGGCGACGCAATGGCAACAATGGTCAGGAGCAAAACTATTTCGTTGATCTCGTGGAAATGATCATTCCCCCGCGTTCGACGGTTCTCGGCAAATCCCTGGCCGAATTGAACTTCCGTCAGAAATATCACCTGACGGGTGTCGCTTTGTGGCGGGAGGGACTCAGTTTTCGCAATGATGTCGGCACGATTCCCCTCGAACCCGGTGACGCACTCTTGATGGTCGGCACGCCGAAGCATATTCAGACATTGGCCAAGGATCGCAACTTTCTGATTTTGCAAAGCACCCATACGGCGCGTCCGCCACGCCCCCAAAAGGCGGGATGGGCGCTGCTGATTACCGGGCTGGTCTTAGTCGCTTCGATCTTTTCCCTTGTGCCGACCGGCGAAGCGATGATGTTGGGCGTAGCAGCGATGGCGTTAAGCGGTTGCATTAACTTGGATGACGCCTATCGCGGGATTGGCTGGCGCGTCATTTTTCTGATCGCCGGTATGCTCCCGCTCAGCCTGGCGATGACCAACACGGGTCTGGCGGCCCGCATTGGAGAGGCCATTGTGACGGTTGTCAGTCCTTATGGGGCGCTGGCCTTAGTCGGCAGCCTGTTTCTGTTAACAATGGTGATCACCCAAGTGATCGGCGGCCAGGTGACGGCGCTGATGATTGGCCCGATTGCCGTCACGGCTGCCCTCCAGCTTGGCATGAATGCCCAAGCGGTGGCTGTCGCCGTGGCGATTGCCTGTTCAGCGGCCTTCTTAACCCCCATTGCCCATCCGGTCAATGTCCTCATGATGGGGCCGGGCGGCTATGTTCCCCGTGATTTTCTGAAAGTTGGGTTGGGGATGGCGCTCGTCACCTTTGTGGCCCTACTCATCGGCATGAAGATCTTTTGGCAAGTGTAATCGCTGTCGGCTATTTTCATTCCGCCTTGCAATCCGCCAACAGGGTGGCAATCCAGCGGGTGCGATCTAAAGTGGCGGCAAGCGCTAATGACCAGAATGGGCCGCCGAACAGCAATAAAGGCGCCGGGGATACCATAGGTTCATCAATCAGTAGACTGCAATCACAAACCAGGTTTCTGGCAGAAACCTGGTTTGTCGCGCAACGGCGTTGCCGTCGCCATGGCTTTACAACCATCAGCGGCGGCAGCGGCCTTTCCTATGCTTTTCTTCCACTCGGCTCTTAGGTGCGCCTGAGCAATTCATCACGCGTGACCTTCAAATAAACGCCGTTGCTATCCACACGCGCAATCCGATCCGGGATGACATAGCGATCCGCCGCAAACAGGCTGTTACTGTCGATGCGGATGAAACCACTGTGTTGTAGTTTCTGCGCCATCTCATCCGGCATATCACTGGGGTTAAAGACCGAGGCCACCATATCGACCAGCGGTTGATCATAGCCATTGTCGGCAGGGGCAACAGTGGCCGGACCGCTCCCCTGGGCGCGTTGGCTGTCGCTGGCGGCGCCAAACTGCACATAATCGACCGTGCCGATCTTCTCCTGGTTGGCGTCGTAAACAGTCATTCCTTCGTGAATATCATTGAGAATGCTCTGCTCCTGGGTTGTATCCATGACGTCATGCGCCTGCTGGGTTGTGTGGTGAGTCATCGCTTTTGCTCCTTTGGCCGTCAGCGGCCGCTACGGTTCTACTGGCGGTTTGCCAGCGAAATGACTGTGCTGCCAATCAATTCGGGTGATGAGACCATAGCAGAAAGAGGACCCTGCCGCCCTATATCAAGTTATAGGGGAAAGACATACTGATACAACAAACCGGGTTTCTACAACAAACCGGGTTTCTGGCAGAAACCCGGTTTGTTGTAGAAACCCGGTTTGTTCCCCGCGCGCGATAGCTCACAGAGGTTCAACAACCTTCTCCTGCCGATACAAGTAGGCGGAGAAGAGCAATACCCAGAGGGCCACGGTAACAAAGACCAACCATTCCAGCAGCGAAGGCAGCCAGAAGATGGGGCGATCCGGTCCCGGCGGGCCAAGCACGTAGGCTTGCAACGGGTTTTCATACAAGTAAAGCGGCAGCGCTAAAAAGAGGGCAAAGGCCAGGGTGGCGGCAAAGCTGGGCAACGCCAACCAGCGGGCAAAGCGGTGCTGATCGGTTGCGAGAATCATCAGCGTAAAGAGGGCAAAGGTGATGGAACCGCCAATGAAAAAGGTCATGGCCGCATTGCGATGATAGTAAAATTGCGTTACGGGAAAAACGCCGACAAAAATAACGGCAACCGCCGCAATGACGCCGGTCAAGGCCACGAAACGCATGCCCGGATTGCCCACACACAAGCTCAACCCGACCATAAAACCCAGGAGAAAGAGACCACCGAATACAAGGCCCCCGTTGAAGAGCCAAGCCAGGGTCGAGACAGCAGGCTTGCCCAGGTCCGAAATATTGCGGTTCAAGATCGAATAGGGATAACCTTGGGGATCTTGGAAGGTCAGGGCGGCGGCGATGGTGGCAAGCAGGATGATGGCAATGCCAACAAAACCACACTGGTAAGTCAGCTTAGCCAGGTTACGTTGCATGGCGAATCGGTTGAAGCGTTATGGGGCGCCATTGCGCCTTAATCCAGCACCGGCTCCCACGCTTCGGACCAAAAGCCGGGGTAGCCGCAAATCGTCATCGGCTTGGTAAAGGTGAGCGTCTGCCAGGCCAGAGCATCGACATAGGTCGCGACGGCCGCACGGTAATCGACCGAGTACGACTCGACTTCGGCTTCCATCAGCATTCCGACAACCTC